>DAIMFR010000017.1:0-78387 GCA_036724445.1 Rubrivivax sp.
AGGCTCACCACCAGCCGCCATGCCAACGGGTTAACTGAGGAAAATAGGATGAAAGCTGATCAGGTGCAGCCTCGGCCGCGGCACCAGCGCCGCCAGCCGCTGCATGAAATCGAGCGGGCTCATCACAATGTGCGTCGTTCCGCCGCGCCACGGTGTCTCGAGCTCGAGCTCCACCTGCCCTGCCGCGTTGAGCTCAATGCGCTCGTCGGGCAGCCGCCTGGATCGGGCACGTCGACGGCCGAGAACGGCGCCGTGCAGGAGCTGCACATCGAGCGCGCGCTCGAACGCGGGCTGGTCGGCAACGTCTACGTGGGCAAGGTGGCGCGCGTGCTGCCGGGCATGCAGAGCGCGTTCATCGAAGTCGGGCTGGACCGCGCCGCTTTCCTGTACGTGGCCGACCTGAACCCGCCGGCGAACGGGGCAGGCGCAGGCAGCGGACGCGACGCCGCGGCGACCCCGATCGAGCGCCAGATCTTCGAAGGCCAGCCGCTGACGGTGCAGGTGATCAAGGATCCGATCGGCAGCAAGGGCGCGCGGCTGTCGGCGCAGGTGTCGATCGCCGGGCGCATGCTGGTCTTCCTGCCGCACGACAAGCACATCGGCATCTCGCAGAAGATCGGTTCGGCCGAACTGCGCGAACAGCTGCGCACGCGCATGCATGCGCTGGTGGGCGAAGGCGAGCACGGCAAGGGCGGCGGCTTCATCCTGCGCACCAACGCCGAGGAGGCCACCGACGCCGAACTGGCCGACGACATCGCCTATCTGCGCAAGACCTGGGGCCTGATCCGCGAGCGCGCGCAGAACTCCGCGCCGGGCACGCTGCTGCACCAGGACCTGAGCCTGGCCGAGCGCGTGCTGCGCGACCTGGCCAACGAGGCGACGCACGCGATCCGCATCGACTCGGGCCTGCATGCAGTACGACAAGCTCGAGCAGTTCGGCGACGCCTTCATGCCGCGCAGCGCCGCGAAGCTGGACCGCGGCGCTCCTGATTCGCGCGCGCACCCATGACCCGGCACGACCGCCCGACCCCCGACGCGCCCGACGCCGTGGTGGCGCGCATCGAGCGCCTGCAGCCGGCGCTGAACGCCTTCGTCAGCGTCGGCCTGCGTCCCGGCACGCCCGGTGGGCACGGGTTGGAGGACATGACGATCGCGATCAAGGACTGCGTCGACGTCGCCGGCGACTGCGCCGGCGTGGGCACCGCGGTGCTCGCCGGACGCCGCGCCGCCGCTACGGCGAGCGCGGTGCAGCGCCTGCTCGACGCCGGCGCCACGCTCGTCGGGCGCACGCAGATGGTCGAGCTGGCCTTCGGCGGCTGGGGACTGAACGCCGTGCTCGGCACCCCGCGCAACCCCTGGGACGGCCGCGTCGCACGCCTGCCCGGCGGATCGAGCAGCGGCTCGGCGGTGGCGGTCGCCGCCGGACTGGCGCGCGCCGCGCTCGGCAGCGACACGGCGGGCTCGATCCGCATGCCCGCGGCGCTGTGCGGCATCACGGGTCTGAAGCCGAGCGCCGGCCGCGTGCCGGTCGACGGCGTCTATCCGCTCGCGCCGTCGTTCGACAGCCTGGGCCCGATGGCGCGCAGCGCGAGCGACTGCGCGCGGCTGTTCGAGGTGATGGCGGCGGCGCCGTTGGCGCGCGCCGAGTCGATCGCCGGCTGGCGCGTCGCGCGCTTGGCCGCGGCGTCGTATCCGGTGGTGGTCGATCCCGCGGTCGAGCAGGCACTCGACGCCGCGGCGCAGGGGTTCGCGCGGCTGGGCGCGCAGGTGGCGGAGTCGGCGGCGCCGTTCTCGATCGCGAGCCTCACGCGCGACGCCGGCACGCTGATCTCGGCCGAGGCCTGGCAGGCGCACCACGCGCTGTTCGAAGGCGATGCGGCCGGCGGATTCGGCACCGAACTGCGCCGCCGCATGGCGCAGGCGCGCGACCTCGACCCCGCCGCCGTCGCCGCGGCGCGCGCGGCGCGCGCCGGCGCCGCGCAGCGCTTCGAGCGCTGGATGGGCGAGTGCGACGCACTGCTGCTGCCGACGGTGCCGCGCACCGCGCCGGCGCTGGCCGAGGTCGACGAGAGCACGCCGCCGCTCGGCCAGTTCACGCGCTGGGTCAACTTCGTCGGCGGCTGCGCGATCAGCCTGCCGGCGGGCTTCGACGCGCAGGGGCTGCCGCTGGCGATCCAGCTCGTGGCGCGCGCCGGCGCCGAGGCGCGGCTGCTCGCGCTGGCCTGTGCCTGGCAGCGCGCCACCGACTGGCACCGGCGCGAGCCCGACCTGCGCTGGGCCGGCTGAGGCGGACTGACCCGCTACGCGCGCTGCACCCGCCGCGAGATCTCGCTCGCGGCGTCGCGCAGCGTGACCAGGTGCGCCGCGACGAACTCCTTGGGCGACATGATCTTGTGCAGGAAGGTCAGGTTCACGGCGGCGATCACGTCGGAGCCGACCATCACGGGCACGGCGACCGAATCGCGCTCGTCGTCGAACTGGCTGCGCGACAGCTGGAAGTGGCCCCCGAAGCCGGCGTGGCGCATGCCGTAGCCGAGTTGGCGCGTCTCTTCGAGCAGCCGCGCCACCGTCGCCGGCCGGTGGGCGAGGAAGTCGCCCGGATCGCCGCCGGCGCGCAGCCGCTGCAGCACGGCCTGCAATTCCTCCTCGCCGCACCACGCAAGGTAGGCGCGCCCGCTCGCCGAGCGCAGCATGTTGATGCGAAAGCCCACGTGGGAATGCGAGATATAGGCGAAGTACGACTTCGGCCGGTTGGTCTCGATCACTTCCATCCACGCCAGCCGCGGCGCCGACAGGATCGACGGCCACGCTACCTTGCGGCTCAGGCGTTCGAGCACCGGCGAGGCGGCCTCGACGAGGCGGTTCTCGTCGTTGATCTGCGGCGCACGCGGCAGCAGCGTGTGCGTCGGCAGGTAGGCGCCGTCGGCCAGGCGCTGCCAGATCAGGCCGCGGCCCTCGAGCGTGGCGATGATGCGGATCAGCGTCGCCTTGGGCAGCGCCGTGGCCAGGTGCAACTCGTGCAGGCTGGCGCCGCGCGTGCTCTGCAGCACCCCCAGCACTTCGAGCCCGCGGTCGAGCGCGCGGATCGTCTTGATCTTGTAGGTGCGCACGAAGTTTCACCTGGAGAAAACGTGTCGGGCGATCCTACCGCCCGTGCGGCAAGCCGGTCAACACTCGGTGCATTCCACAAACCAGGTCAGGGAAGGCGAGCAAATCATGACGAAGGCTCCGACGCCGCAGGAACTGCAGGCGCTGCGGCGCGCGCGCGGCTTCGTCTTCGACGTCGACGGCACGCTCGCGCTCGCCGACAAGAACCTGGGTGCTTACCAGCCGCTGCCGGGCGCCGTGGAGCTGGTGACCTCGCTGCAGCGCCGCGGCGTTCCCTGCGTGGCGTTCACCAACGGCTCGACCAAGACGCCGGCCGAACTATCGAAGGCGCTGCAGGCCGTCGGGCTGCCGTTCGACGAGGCGCACACGCTGACGCCGATCAGCGTCGCGGCCGACCACTTCCGCGCGAAGAAGTACCGCACGGCGCTGGTGCTCGGCGTCGAGGGTGTGTGGCGGCCGCTGCAGGACGTCGGCATCGAGGTCACGGTGGCTCCTGAGCGGCGCGACGACGCGCAGGTGGTGCTGATCGGCTGGTATCCGCAGTTCGGTCTGGCGGATTTAGAGGCTGCGTGCCGCGCCGTGTGGGGTGGCGCGGCGCTCTACGCCGCCTCGGTCGCGCCCTACGTCGCGAGCCGCGAAGGCCGCACGATCGGCGTCTCGGGCGCGATCGCTGCGGGCGTGCGCAACGTGACCGGCAAGCGCGCCACCGTGATCGGCAAGCCGTCGCTGCCGGCGCTGCGTTGCGTGAGCGCGCGGCTCGGCGTGAAGCCGTCCGAGATGGCGATCGTCGGCGACGACGCGAGCCTCGAAGTGGCGATGGCGCACCGCGGCGGCGCGCTGTCGGTGGCGGTGCACACCGGGCTCGGCACGGCATCGTCGTTCGCGGCGCTGCCGGCCGACGGCCGGCCGCACCTGTCGTTGCCGGGCGTGGACCGCCTGGTCGAATTGCTGGCCTGAACGCACGCGCTGGCGACAGCGCGATTCCACCGAAGGAGACGAAGCATGAGCGGTAAACCCAAGGTCCTGATGATCGTCACGCTCGACACCAAGGCGGTCGAGGCGCGCTTCGTGCGCCAGGTGCTCGAGGAGCAGGGCGTCGACGTGATCCACCTCGACGCGAGCATCCGCGCGTCGGTCGACGACACGGTCGAGATCCGTCCCGAGCAGGTGGCGCAGGCGGCCGGCAAGACGATCCAGCAGGTGCGCGACCTGCGCCACGAGGGCAAGTGCCAGGCCGTGATGATCGAAGGCGCCGTCAAGATGGCGCACGAGGCCGACGCCAAGCACAAGCTCGCCGGCATCATCGGCGTCGGCGGCTCGATGGGCACCACGCTGTGCAGCGTCGTGATGGGCTCGTTCCCCTACGGCCTGCCCAAGGTGCTGATCTCGACCATGGCGTCGGGCTTCACCAAGCCCTTCGTCGGCGCCAAGGACATCATCATGGTCAACCCGGTGTGCGACATCGCCGGCTTGAACAGCATCACGCGCGACGTGTTCCGCAACGGCGCGATCGCCGTCGCCGCGATGGCCAGGGCCTACAGCCCGGCGCGCGCCGAACCCAAGCCGCTGGTGGCGATGACGACGCTCGGCACCACCGACCGCTGCGCGGTGCGCGTGCGCGAAGAGTTGAACAAGCGCGGCTTCGAGGTGATGGTGTTCCACACGCTGGGCACCGGCGGTGCGGCGATGGACCAGATCGTCAGCGAGCGCGACGTCGCGGCGGTGGTCGACCTGTCGCTCGTCGAGATCAACGACTTCCTCAACAACGGCCTGTGCAGCGCCGGCCCCGACCGCGCCAAGGCGGCGCTCGCCAAGGGCGTACCGACGATCTTCGCGCCGGGCAACGCCGACTTCATGGTCGCCGGCCCGATCGACATGGCGCGCCAGCAGTTCCCCGGCAAGCGCTATCACATCCACAACGCGGCGCTGACGGCGGTGCGCACCGAGGCGCCCGAGCTCGAGAAGCTCGCGCAGCACATGGGCGGGCTGCTCGAGGACGCCAAGGGCCCGGCCACCTTCTTCGTGCCGCTCAAGGGCTTCTCGCACCACGACAGCCCCGAAGGCCACCTGCACGACACGTCGCTGCCGCCCGTCTTCGCCGCGGCGATGCGCAAGGCCGCGCCGGCCAACGTGCCGGTGGTCGAGTTCGACGCGCACATCAACGACGCCGCGTTCGCCGACGCGATCGTCGCCAAGGTGCTCGAGTTCACGGCGGCGCGCCAGCCGGCGGTGGCCTGAGAGCTTGTGATGACGCAGTCCGCATTCGGCCTCGACGGCAAGGTGGCGCTGGTGACGGGCGGCGCGACCGGCATCGGCCGCGCCGTCGCGCTCGGCTTCGTCGTCGACGGCGGCCAGACGGCACACTGACGTGGTGGAACGTACGATCACCGAGGGCGAGCTGCTCTGGACCCCGAGTCCCGAGTGGATAGTCGACACCAACCTCACGCGCTACCTGCACTGGCTCGAGCGCGAGCGCGGCCTCGCGTTCGCCGACTATGCGGCGCTGTGGCGCTGGTCCACCACCGAGATCGAGGCCTTCTGGCAATCGATCTGGGACTGGTGCGACATCCGCGCGTCGGTGCCGCCGATGGCCGTGCTCGCCGAGCGCCGCATGCCCGGCGCCGACTGGTTCCCCGGCGCGCGGCTCAACTATGCCGAGCACGTGCTCCGCGCCGAGCGCCCCGGCGCCGACGCCTTGCTCCATCTCGGCGAAGACGTGCCGCTGCAAGGCTACCCGTGGTCGCGCTTCGCGTCGGAGGTGCGCACGCTCGCCACCGAGCTGCGCCGCCGCGGCGTGCGGCCGGGCGACCGCGTCGCCGCCTACCTGCCCAACCTGCCGCAGACGATGGTGGCGATGCTCGCCGCCACCGCCATCGGCGCCGTGTGGGCGAGCTGCTCGCCCGACTTCGGCAGCCAGGGCGCGCTCGACCGCTTCGCGCAGCTCGCGCCCAAGGTGCTGCTGTGTGTCGACGGCTACCGCTACGGCGGCAAGGCGTTCGACCGTCGCGCCGAGTTGCGCGCCATCGTGGCCAAGCTGCCGTCGCTCGAGCTGGTGGTCGAGCTGCGCCAGCTCGGCGGCGCGGCGGCCGAGCCGATCGCGCCGCAGTCGGTCGCGTGGGACGCGCTGCTCGACCGCCCGCCGGTGGCGGCGGCCGACTTCGCGTTCGAGCAGCTGCCGTTCGGCCACCCGCTGTGGGTGCTGTTCTCGTCGGGCACGACGGGGCTGCCGAAGGCGATCGTGCACAGCCACGGCGGCATCCTGCTCGAGATGCAGAAGCACCTGCAGCTGCTCAACGACTTCCGCCCCGGCGAGCGCGCCTTCTTCTACACCACCACCGGCTGGATGATGTGGAACTTTCTCGTCAGCTCGCTGCTGGTGGGCGCGTGCCCGGTGCTCTACGACGGCAACCCGGCGCACCCGGCGCCCGACGTGCTGTGGCAGATGGTGCAGGACAGCCGCGCGACCTTCTTCGGCGCGAGCCCGAGCTACGTCGACATCATGAGGAAGGCCGGCATCGTGCCGCGCGAGCGCTACGATCTGTCGAGCCTGCGCTGCATCATGCCGGCCGGCTCGCCGGTGTCGCCCGAGTGCACCGCCTGGTTCTACGACAACGTCAAGTCCAACCTCTGGGTCGCCACCGGCTCCGGCGGCACCGACTGCTGCACCGGCCTGGTGGGCGGCGTGCCGACGCTGCCGGTGCGCGCCGGCGAGATCCAGGCGCCGGCGCTCGGCGTCGCGATCGCGGCGTGGGACGACGCGGGCCAGCCCGTCGTCGACCAGGTGGGCGAGATGGTGATCACGCAGCCGATGCCGTCGATGCCGGTGCGCTTCTGGGGCGACGACGACGGTGTTCGCTACCGCGAGTCGTACTTCGACACCTGGTCCGGCGTGTGGCGCCACGGCGACTTCCTGCGCGTCAACGAGCGCGGCGGCTGCTTCGTGCTCGGGCGCTCCGACGCCACGCTGAACCGCCAGGGCGTGCGCATCGGCACGGCCGAGATCTATCGGGCGCTCGCGGCGGTCGACGACGTGGTCGACGGCCTGATCGTCAACCTCGACCTGCCGGGCGGGCGCTTCTTCATGCCGCTGTTCGTCAAGCTGCGTCCGGGCTCGGCCCTCACGCCCGAGCTCGAGCGGCGCATCGCCGCCGAGCTGCGCCGCCAGTACACGCCGCGTCACGTGCCCGACGTCGTCGTCGCCGTGCCCGAGATTCCGATGACGCTGACCGGCAAGAAGATGGAAGTGCCGGTGCGGCGCATCCTGATGGGCCTGCCGGCCGAGCGCGCCGCCAACCGCAGCGCGATGCGCGACCCGGCCGCGCTCGACGTCTTCACCGCCTACGCCCGCGACCACGGGCCGCTCTACGGAACCGCCACGCCATGAACCTCAGCCCGCAAGACGTGCAGGACATCCTGGCCCTGCTCGACGCCACCGAATACCGCGAGCTGCACCTGCAGACCGACCGCTATTCGCTGCAGCTGCGCCGCGGCGGCGACGGCCGGTGGACGCAGTCGAGCCAGGTGCTCGCCAACGCGAACCGCGTGCCGCTCGGCGGCGCGCCGGCCACGCCGAAGGCACAGGCGGGCGACGCGCGGCCCGCGCCGCCGGCCGCGACGACGGTGCCGGGGCTCGTGAACGTCGCCGCGCCGCTGCTCGGCACCTTCTACGTCGCGCCCAAGCCGGGCGCGCCGGCCTTCGTCGAGATCGGCACGCGCGTCGACGAGACCACCGTCGTCGGCCTGATCGAGACGATGAAGCTGATGACCTCGGTGTACGCCGGCATCAACGGCACCGTCGCAGAGATCTGCCTCGGCGATGCCACCTTCGCCGAGCAGGGCACGGTGCTCGTGCGCGTGAAGCCGGACGCCGGGGCATGAAGCCGATCCGCCGCATCCTGATCGCCAACCGCGGCGAGATCGCGGTGCGCGTCATCCGCACCTGCGATCGGCTCGGCATCGAGACGGTGCTCGCGGCGTCGGAAGCCGACCTCGACTCGATGGCCGCGCGGCTCGCCGGCCGCACCGTGTGCATCGGCCCGGCGCGCTCGGTCGACAGCTACCTCGAGGTCGACGCCGTGATCCGCGCTGCCGTCGCGGGCGGCGCCGACGCGATCCACCCCGGCTACGGCTTCCTGTCGGAGAACCAGCAGCTCGCGCGTGCCGCGGCGGCGGCGGGGCTCGTCTTCATCGGCCCGACGTCCGAGCAGCTCGACGCCGTGGGCGACAAGCTGAAGGCGCGCCACCACGCGCTCGCCGCCGGGTTGCCGGTCGTGCCGGGCGGCGAGATCAGCGAGCCGGGGCAGGCCGCGGCGCTCGCCGCCGAAGTCGGCTGGCCCGTGCTCGTGAAGGCGGTGGGCGGCGGCGGCGGCCGCGGCATGAAGCAGGTGCACGAGCCGGCGCAGCTGCAGGCCACGATCGAGCTCGCGATGGCCGAGGCGCAGGCGGCGTTCGGCGACCCGCGCGTCTACCTCGAGCGCTATGTCGCCGCGGGCCGCCACGTCGAGGTGCAGGTGCTCGGCGACGGCCAGCGCGCGATCCACCTCGGCACGCGCGACTGTTCGGTGCAGCGGCGCTACCAGAAGCTGGTGGAGGAGGCGCCCGCGCCGCTGCTGTCGGACCGGCTGCGCGAGCAGATGCACGCCGCCGCAGTGGCGTTCGCCGAGCATCTGCAGTACCGCGGGCTCGGCACCGTGGAGCTGCTCGTCGACTGCGAGCGCGACACCTTCTACTTTCTCGAGATGAATGCGCGCATCCAGGTCGAGCATCCGGTGACGGAGGCGATCACGGGGCTCGACCTCGTGGCCGAGCAGATCCTCGTCGCCGAGGGCCGGCCGCTCGCGCTGCGCCAGCAGGACGTGACGTTCGCGGGCCACGCGATCGAATGCCGCATCAACGCCGAGGACTGGGCGAACGACTTCCGCCCGAGCCCGGGCGTCGTCACCGAGCTGGTGCTGCCGGCGCAGCCGTGGGTGCGCATCGACACGCACATGCAGCCGGCGGCGAGCGTGCCGCCGTACTACGACTCGCTGATGGGCAAGCTGATCGTGCATGGCCGCGACCGCGACGAGGCGGTCGCGCGCATGCGCGACGCGCTCGCGCTGTGCCGCATCGAAGGCGTCGTCGCGAATCTGCCGATGCACCGGCGCATCATGGCCGACGCGGCGTTCTCGGCCGGCGGCATCACGACGGCGTGGTTCCCGCGCTTTCTCGAGCGCTGCCAGAAGGAGGGCGTGCTATGAGCCGCATCCAGCTCGTCGACGTCTCGTTGCGCGACGGCAACCAGAGCCTGTGGAGCGCGACCGGCCTGTCGACGCCGCAGATCCTGCAGGCAGCGCCGTGGATGGACCGCGTGGGATTCCGCGCGCTCGACTACAGCTCGAGCACGGCGATGGGCGTGTCGGTGCGCACCTTCAAGGAAGACCCGTGGGAGCGCCTGCGCCTGACGCATGCGCTGATGCCGCATACGCAGCTGCAGTTCATCGGCACCGGCCTGCGCTTCATCTCGTGGGAGGGGCAGCACCCCGACTTCATGCAGCTGGTCTACGACCGGCTGGTCGCCAACGGCATGTCGCGCTTCGTCGTGCTCGAGCCGATGCACGACATGGACGCCGCGCGCGAGACGGCGTGCATGATCCGCCGCGCCGGCGGCACCGAAGTGATCGCGGCGCTCACCTATACGCTGAGCGAAGTGCACACCGACGCCTTCTACGCCGGCCTGGCGGCGCAGATGGCGGCGTGCGCCGACATGGACCGCGTCTACGTGAAGGACCCGGCGGGGCTCCTGACGCCCGAGCGCGCGCGCACGCTGCTGCCGGCGGTGCGCGCGCAGCTCGGCGGCAAGCCGCTCGAGCTGCATTCGCACTGCAACATCGGCCTGTCGGCCGTCAGCTACACGGTGGCCGCCGAGCTCGGCATCGACGCGCTGCAGGTGGCGTGCGGGCCGCTCGCCAACGGCAGCTCGCTGCCCGATGCGCAGCGCGTCGTCGCCAACCTGCGCGAGCTCGGCCACACGGTCGACATCGACGACGCGGCGCTCGCGCGCGTGGCCGACTACTTCCACGCGCTCGCCGCGGCCGAAGGCCTGCCCGTCGGCCGGCCGCAGGACTACGACGCCGCCTATCTGCGCCACCAGGTGGCCGGCGGCGTGATGACGACGACGCGGCGCCAGCTGCGCGAGCTCGGGCTCGAGCACCGCTTCGACGACGTGATGCGCGAAGTGACGCGCGTGCGCGCCGAGCTCGGGCATCCGATCATGGTCACGCCGTTCCCGCAGATGGTGTGCACGCAGGCGCTGCACAACCTGCTCGGCGAGCGCTACGGCAACGTGTCGGACCAGGTGATCCGCTACGTGCTGGGCCGCTTCGGCCGGCCCACCGGCCGGCTCGACCCGAACGTGCTGGACCGCATCCTCGACCGGCCGCGCGCGCGCGAGCTGGCCAACGAGCCCGACCCGGCGTCGCCTGCCGAGCTGCGCAAGCGCTTCAAGCCCGGCATCTCCGACGAGGAGCTGCTGCTGCGCGCCACCATGCCCGCCGGCGAGGTCGACGCGATGCTTGCCGCCGGCCCGGCCAAGCGCCACTACACGCCGGCACTGCGCCCGGTGCTCGAGCTGCTGCAGGGTCTGGCGCAGCGGCCGCACGCGGCCAACGACCTGGTGATCGAGAAGGCGGGCTTCCGGCTCGAGCTGCACGCCGGCGAACGCCGCTGCGAGGGCGGCTGAAGGCACGCGGCAAACCCCTGCCACCGCATCCTCGCACGCGCGGGCTGCTCGCCGATCGGGGGTTGCCCCATACGATCGCGGTACGGCGCGATCGCCCCCGTCGGCGCCGACCTGGGTGCGCAAGCAAGCGGCGTAAGCGAACGCTGCAGCAGCCGACGCACAGAAGCCACGCACGCCGATGTAGGCGCTGTGCTCGAAGTGCTCCCAGCGCGAGCGCATGCGCGTTCGCGTCGTCCGACCAAGCCGGCTGCGATCCCAAGCGATTCCAGCGTGGCTGTCTTCTTATTGATCGATTGATCAGCCCCTGGACTTCCGCGACATCCACGACGCCGTACTTCTTGGCGAGTGCCTGCAGCTGCGTGCAGCGCTCCTGCAGTTGAGAAGTCTGGACCGCAAGTTTGTCTGCCCGTTGCCTGTGGGCCGGACCCCTGA
Source organism: Rubrivivax sp. (assembly GCA_036724445.1). GTDB lineage: Bacteria > Pseudomonadota > Gammaproteobacteria > Burkholderiales > Burkholderiaceae_C > Rubrivivax. The sequence continues at coordinate 11,261 of DAIMFR010000017.1, forward strand.
GGTAGTCCGGTAGTCCGAGAGTGCCATCGAGCTTCCTCGCTGGTTTCGACGCGTCGCTGTCAGCGGACCGGCATCAAGCCACCGCTTCAGCCGCGGCGCGCGACAGCGCCGGCTGGGGCTCAGCCGGGCACGGCAACGTGAACTCGAAGCTCGCGCCGCGTCCGGCTTCGGCGTGCGCTTCGACCTTGCCGCCGTGGCGTTCGACGATGCGCTGCACGATGCTCAGGCCGATGCCGCTGCCGGCGTAGTCGTCCCGCGCGTGCAGCCGGCTGAAGGGGCGGAACAGCTGCGCGGCGCGCGCGTTGTCGAACCCCACGCCGTTGTCCTGCACGATCACGCGCACTGCCGCGCCTTCGGCGCGCAGGCCGACGCGCGCGCGCGGCGCGGCGCCGTCGCGCGTGAACTTGGCGGCATTGCCCATCAGGTTGAGCAGCACGATCTTCAGCGCCGCGGCGTTGGCCTGCAGCTGCATGTCGAGCTGGATGTCCCAGCGCAGCGGCGCGCGCCGCGGCAGCGCCGGCAGTTCGGCCGCCACCTCGTGCGCCAGCGCGCTCAGGTCCAGCCGTTCCAGCGGCATCGTCTGCAGCGTCGAGCGCGCCAGCGCCAGCAGCGCGTCGACGGTCTCGCGCATGCGCTGCGCCGCCTGCACCTGCATCTGCAGCAATTCCTGGTCCTCGGCCAGCAGGCGCGGTGCGCCGCGCTCGGCCAGCATCTGCGCCAGCCCCTGCACGTGGCCGATGGGCGTGCGCAGCTCGTGCGCCAGCTGGCGCGCGAAGGCGTCCAGGTCCAGGTTCACCTGCTGCAGGTGGCGCGTGCGCTCGTCCACCGCGCGCTGCAGCGCCTCGTTGTGGCGCAGCAGCAGCGCCTGCGCCTGCTGGCGCGCGGTGATGTCGCGGCCCACGCCGTGGTAGCCGGCGAAGCGCCCGTCGGCGTCGAAGCGCGGCACGCCGCTGATCGAGATCCACAGCCAGCGCCCCTCGCCGGCCTCGATCTCGAACTGCAGCGAACGGAACGGCCGGCGCGCGTCCAGGTCGGCGCGGTGCTCGGCCCATTGTTCGGCGCTCAGCGCTTCGCGGTGCGCGTCCCAGCGCGTGCGGCCCTGCAGGCGTTCGAGCAGCTCGGCGCCCAGGCGTTGCTGCTGCTCGCCGCTCAGCGGCAGCAGCCGGTGCTCGGCATCGGTCTGCCAGTACCAGTCGGCGGCCAGCCGCGCCATCATCGACCAGCGCTGCTCGCTGGCGCGCAGCTGGTCGTGCGCCTGGCGGCGCTCGCTGATGTCGCGGCCCACGCCTTCGTAGCCGACGACGGCCTGCAACGCATCCTGCCGCGGCCGGCCGCTGATCGAGATCCAGCGCCGCGCGCCGACGCGGATCTCCACGTCGCGGAAGGCTTCGAGCCGCGTCATGCGGTTCATCAGCGCGGCCCAGCCCTGCTCGGGCGCGCGGAACCAGCCGATCTGGTCGAGCCGGCGGCCGAGCAGCGTGGCCGCGTCCATGCCCGGCGCCAGCGCTTGCGGCGCCGCGCCGGACAGCCAGCTCAGCCGGTGCTGGCGGTCGGTCTCCCAGTACCAGTCGGCCGACAGGTCGGCCAGCGCCTGCCAGCGCCGTTCCGATTCACCGAGCACGCCTTCGATGCCGCTGGCCAGCGCGTCGAAGGCCGACGGCGCGCCGAGCCGGTCCTCGCGCAGCTGCTGCACCGCGTGGCGCCAGTGGCGCGGATCCAGTTCATCGGAGAAGCGGCGCAGCGCATCGCGCATGCGCTGCCGCTGCCGCCCCGACAGGTGCAGCGCCGGCAGCAAGGCGGCCAGCAGCGTCAGCACCGCCAGCGCCTGCAGCGGCACGGCTTCGGGCAGCTGCCACCACAGCAGCGCGCCGCCGGCCGCCGCCAGCGTGGCGCCGGCCAGCGGCAGCAGCCAGCGCGGCAGCGCGCCGCGCGGCGGGCGGGTGGCCGGATCCCATGGGTCCACGCTGGCGTGGCCCGGCTCTCGAGCGGGCAGGCGTTTGCTCATGACCCCAACGACTTGTTGTTCGACCGTCGTGCGCGGCCGTCCGTCTGCGCGGGCGCGGCGCGGCCGGTCCCGGCGGCGCGGGCTGTGCAAGCCTGTGCCGCCGGACGGCGGGTCCGAGTATCCCTGTTTGGCGCCGGTGCCGGATCGGCAGCGACCCGCATACGCGCGGCCGCGGCGAGAAAAAGTGGGGTTGGGCGCGGCATGCGCCGCGCTTGGGCTCAGGCCTGCAGCAGGCCGCTGCGGGTGGGGCGTTCGCTGAGGCCGGCGGCGGAATAGGCGCCGCGCGGCGCCGGGTCGGGCAGCAGCACATCGATCGCGCGGTCGAGCGCGGCGCTGGCGCGGGCCAGCGATTCGCGCTGCGCGGCCACGCGTCCGCTGGCCTGTGCCAGGCGCTGGCGCAGCTGCGGCGACAACTGGCCGTCGCGCGCGCTGCGCTTGAGCTGCTCGACCGCTGCAGCCAGCGCGCGCTGCAGTTCGGCGGCTTCGCTTTCCACCGCCTCGGCGCGGTGCACGCGCAGCGCCTCGCCCAGCGCCAGCAGGCGCAGCTCGACCTGCTCGACCGAGCGTTCCAGTTCGTCGGGGAAGCTCATGCGGGTGATCAGTGCCTCTTGGGCAGCAGTTCCTGCGCGTTGGCGATCAGCTGGTCGGCGATGGCCTCGGCGTTGATCTGGAACTTGCCGTCGCGGATCGCCTGCGCGATGCGCTCGACCTTGTCGGTGTCGAAATCGGCGCGGCCGGCATCGCTGCCGCCAGCGCGTACCTGGCTGGACAGTTGCACGCGTGCGCTGGGTTCGGCCGCAGCCACGGGCTCGGGGGCGGCCTTGCGCTCGACCGCGGTGGCGGGGATGGCGCTGTGGTTGTCGACGGGACCGATCTTCATGGCGAACTCCTGGATGGCCGGACGGCCTGCCTTGGCCTGCTTATAGGCTAGAGGTATAGGGCATGCGCCGGATATCGGACGCGGTACGCACGAACTTGAGGCCGGCGCGCCGCGATTTTTGCATCGACCCCCGGTTCGCTGGGCGCAGCGCCGGTGTGAAGCGGGCGGCGGTGCTCAAAGCTGCACCTCGACCCGGTTGGCCCCCACCGGCTGGCCGCTGAGCACGCGGCCGTTGTCGATGCGCACGCGCACCGTCCGGCCTTCGATGCCCGGGCCCATCGCCTGGCCTTCGCCGCTGATGCTGAAGCCCTGGCCGCGCGCCACCAGCTGCACCGTGTCGCCGGCACCGAACCACTGGCGCTGCCTCAGGTCGGCTGCGCGCACCGGTGCGCCTGCGGCCAGCGGCCGCGACAGCTGCCGGCCGACCAGCTGGTCCAGATCGGCCACTGGCGGCGTGGCCGCGGCGGCCCAGTCGACCTCGATCTGCTGCAGCTGGGCCTCGTTCAGCACGCTGCCCGCGGCCAGCGGCAGCGTCGCCACCCAGGCCGGCGCAAAGACGCGCACCGTCACCGGCAGATACACGTTCCAGGCGCTGGGCCCCTGCACGCAGCGCAGCCCGATGCGGCTGCGGCCCCAGGCGCGTGCGCCGGGCGGCAGGTAGGGCTCGATGCGCTCGCACGGCGCCAGCTTCAGCCGCGGATCCAGGCGCCCGGGCTCGATCTCGACCCGCATGCCGCTGCCCGCGAGGCCGGCGCCGGCCTGCTCGCCCAGCGCCTGGATGCGCTGCAGCGTGTCGCCGTCGAGCGCGCCTTCCGCCGCGGCGGGGGTGTTTTGCGCCATCGCCGCCGATGCCCAGGCGGCGGCTGCCACCACGGCGGCCCAGGTGCGCAGGCGCGCCCGCGTGCGGCGCGTGCGAGGTGTGTGAAGAGGGGTTCGCAGAGGCTTTCTCACGAAGCGCACTCTAGGGCGGCGCGGCTGCACCCGGCGCAGGGAAATGGCCGGCCTTCGCCGCGTTATTCGCGCTCATGTCGCGCTGCAGCGCTGCCCACAATGCCGCGGCATCCACCCCGCCGACGCAGCGACGATGATCAACCGCCTCAGCGACAGTCTCGATTTCCAGAGCCAGGCGCTGAGCTTGCGCGCCGAGCGCCAGCGGCTGCTGGCCAGCAACATCGCCAACGCCGACACGCCGGGCTACGTGGCGCGCGACATGGATTTCGCTGCGGCGCTGCGCCAGGCTGCCGGCATGGCCGATGCCGCCACGCCGGCGCTGCAGGCGTTGCACCAACAACTGGCGGCGCTGCCGGGCCACGCCGGCCGCAGCGCCGAGCCGCAGCTGCGTTATGCCGCGGCCAGCCAGACCAACCTGGACGGCAACTCGGTGGACATGGACCGCGAACGCGCGTCCTTCGCCGACAACAGCGTGAAGTACGAAGCCACGCTGCGCTTCATCAACGGCCAGGTGCGCACGATGCTGGACGCGATGAAGTCGCATCAGCAAGGCTGAGGAGTTGCTGGATGAGCATGCTGAAGATCTTCGACGTGAGCGGCAGCGCGGTCAGCGCGCAGAGCCAGCGGCTCAATGTCGTGGCCTCGAACCTGGCCAACGCCGACACCGTGGCCGGCCCCGACGGCCAGGCCTACCGCGCGCGCCACGTCGTCTTCCAGACCGAGCTGATGGGCGCTTTAGGCGCGGCCGGCGTGCGCGTGGCCGGCGTCGGCGAGGACAGCACCGCCGGGCGCCGCGTGCACGACCCGCAGCACCCCGGCGCCGACGCCGAGGGTTACGTCACCTACAGCAACGTCAACAGCGTCGAGGAAATGGTCGACATGATCTCGGCGTCGCGCTCGTACCAGAACAACCTGGAGGTGATGAACACCGCCAAGAGCCTGCTGCTGAAGACGCTGCAGATGGGGCAGTCATGAGCACGCCGGGCCGCTCCCAAGTGCTCATCCCGGAGCGCGCAGCGCGGAGGGTACCCCAGTGAGCGCGCACGGCCGTCCGAAGCGCGAATTCCCCCTCGGGGGGGTGGCGCGCAGCGCCTTGGGGGTCGCATGAGCAGTATTTCGGCGCTGGCCGACAGCATGAACGCCGCGTCCGGCAACACCGCGACGACCAAGAACGCCGCCGGCGGCGAGGACCGCTTCCTGAAGCTGCTGGTCGCGCAGATGCAGAACCAGGACCCGATGAACCCGCTGGACAACGCGCAGGTCACGAGCCAGATGGCGCAGATCAGCACGGTCAGCGGCATCGACAAGCTGAACAACACCGTCGCCGGGCTGAACGGCCAGCTGGTGCAACTGCAGGCGCTGCAGGGCGCGACGCTGGTCGGCCGCGACGTCACCGTCGCCGGCGACCGGCTGTCCGTCGCCGGCGGCAGCGGCGCCGGCGGCTTCGAGCTGAGTTCGCCGGCCGACCGCGTCAAGATCGAGATCCTCAACGCCGCCGGCATCGTCGCCGGCAGCCTGGAGCTGGGCGCACTCGGCAGCGGGCAGCATGCCTTCACCTGGCCTTCGGGCAGCGTGCAGGACGAGGACGGCTACCGCTTCCGCGTCAGCGCCACCAGCGGCAGCGCCAGCGTACTCGGCGGCACGCTGATGCGCGACCACGTCGACGCGGTCACCGGCGGCGGCAGCTCGCTGGGCCTCGATCTGCGCCACTCGGGCCGGGTGTCCTACGACGCCGTCAAGGCCTTCAACTGAACCTCCTCACCTCACCAGGAGCCACGCATGAGCTTCCAGCAGGGCCTGTCCGGACTGAACGCTTCGAGCAAGAACCTCGAGGTCATCGGCAACAACATCGCCAACGCCAATACCTACGGTTCGAAGATGGCGCGCGCCGAATTCTCGGCCGTCTACGCCACCGCGCTGAACGGCTCGGGCGGCAGCACGGTAGGCATCGGCACCGCGCTGCAGGCGGTGGCGCAGCAGTTCACGCAGGGCAACGTGTCGACTACCGACAACCCGCTGGACCTGGCGATCAACGGCTCGGGCTTTTTCCAGGTCAGCGACAACAGCGGCACCGTCACCTACACGCGCAACGGCCAGTTCAAGCTCGACCGCGACGGCTACATCGTCAACAACGCCGCCGACCGGCTGATGGGCTACGCCGCCGACGACAACGGCATGGTCCAGCCCGGCCGGCTGGTGCCGCTGCAGCTGCCCACCGGCGGCATCGACCCGAACCCGAGCACGCGCGCCGAGATCGAGCTCAATTTCGATTCGCGCAAGGCGGTCACGCAGCCGGCGGCGGCGCCGCTGATCGACTTCGCCAGCGCCAACACCTACAACAACGCCACCTCGCTGACGCTGTACGACATGAAGGGACAGGAGGTGTCGCTCGGCCTGTACTTCCAGAAGACCGGCAACGATGCCTGGGACGTCTATGCCACGGCCAACGGCACGACGGTCGGCGGCACCGCCGCCGCGCCGCTGCCGATCACCAGCATCAGCTTCCAGAGCGACGGCAGCGGGCCGATCTCGCCGAACGCGCCGGTGACGCTGAACATCCCGGCCTCGACCAATGCCGCCGGCGCCCAGACCGAGGCCATCAGCGGCCTGCTGTTCGACTTCAGCGGCGTGACGCAGTTCGGCTCGGCCTACGGCATCACCGACATGCGCCAGGACGGCTTCAGCGCCGGGCAGCTGAATTCGATCGCCATCGAAGCCAACGGCATCGTCACCGCGCGCTACTCGAACGGGCAGTCCAAGCCCGCGGGGCAGATCGAGCTGGCCACCTTCCGCAACCCGCAGGGGCTGCAGCCGCTGGCCGACAACGCCTGGGCCCGCACCTATGCGTCCGGCGACCCGATCTACGGCGTGCCGGGGGACGCCAAGTTCGGCGTGCTGCAGGCCGGCGCGCTGGAGGAAAGCAACATCGACCTGACCGGCGAGCTGGTCAACATGATCACCGCGCAGCGCATCTACCAGGCCAACGCACAGACCATCAAGACGCAGGACCAGGTGCTGCAGACGCTGGTGAATCTGAGGTGATGAATACGTACGCGGCGTTTTCGGCGAGCGCCATGCCGCCGCCGTCCGCGGCTGGGCCAGGCCGCGGCCACGATGGCAGCAGCGTGCGGCGTTTTCCGTGGGTGCGAGCGGCACTTCGGCGGTCCGGCAGTTGGCGTGCCGCGGGCAGAGCCCAAGGAGCCGGAAGCATGCGAGTTCGGCGTTGGACCGCGGCATCGCGATTGCGGGAGGCACGAGCAACGCCGTCGACATGCATACGCCTACGGCGTATAGTCGCCATAGATGCTGACGGTTGTCGAAACGCTTCTCCTCCAGAAGCAGTGGCCGCTCTACTGGACCGAGGATGAGCGTGGAGCTTTCGCCGCGTACATCGCTGAACATCCGACCGCGGGAGACGTGGTGCCCGAGTCCGGTGGGATCCGAAAGGTTCGTTGGCGTCTGGCGGGCGTGGGAAAGTCAGGCGGCGTGCGGATCATCTACTTCACCCGCTCTGCCGAAGGCGAGGTGATCCTGCTCACGCTGTACGCGAAGTCCAAGACCGACAACCTCACTGGGCCAAAGCTGAAGGAGATTCGTCGTGCCCTCGAAGAGTAAGCCACTCAGCCCGAAGGATCTCGCAGCCTACGAGGCGAAGCGCGACCTCGCGGCGGATGTGTTGCAGGCCGTAGGCGAAATGAAGACTGGACAGGTTCGGGTCGTCACGTCTCCCGTCATCGAGGCCCGCAAAAAGACCGGGCTCTCGCAATCACAGTTCGCAGCTTTGCTGGGCGTATCGGTGCGCACGCTTCAGGGGTGGGAACAGGGGCGCAAGCAGCCGAGTGGAGCCGCGCGGACGCTTCTGGTCATTGCCAGCCGCAATCCCAAGGCACTTCTTGAAGTTGCCGGCAAATGACGCCCAACAGCAGCTGCAGCGCACAGCGCTCGGCCAACTTCGCCGTCCGCGGTCTGCCGCTGAGCCGCGACGCTAGGCCGCACAGGAGATTCCGTGGCTGAGCTCGGTTTCAAGGAAGCGTTTGCAAAGTTCGGCGCGAAGCCGGTCAATGCCATGTGGGCTGTCTCGACGCCAGCAAAGTCAAGAAGACATTCCACGTCCGCGAAGACGTTCAAGGTCGAGTCACTGCGTTCGATGGCGACAACTACACCCTGGAGTTCCGTCGTGGGGGCTGACCGGTCCAGCAATCGTCTGCGTGATCCGGACCGATGCGCTCAACCGACCGATTCGCGCCCCAGCGCAAAGGAGTTCCGATGGACCGCATGATCTACCTGTCGATGTCGGGCGCGAAGGCCACGCTGCAGCGTCAGGACATCCTGGCGCACAACCTGGCCAACGCCTCGACCACCGGCTTTCGCGCCGAGCTGGCGGCGTTCCGCGCGGTGCCGGTGCGCGGCGACGGCGCCAGCACGCGCGTCTACGCGCTGGAATCCACCCCCGGCCACAGCGACGCGCCGGGCGCGGTGCAGACCACCGGCCGCGCGCTCGACGTGGCGGTGTCGGGCAAGTCGTGGCTGGCGGTGCAGGCGCTGGACGGCACCGAGGCCTACACCCGCGGCGGCGCGCTCGAGGTCGACGCCGACGGCCAGCTGGTCACGCGCAGCGGGCTGCCGCTGCTCGGCGACGGCGGCCCGATCAACGTGCCGGCCAATGCGCAGATCGACATCGGCGCCGACGGCACGGTCAGCGCCAAGGTCGGCAGCCAGCCGGCGCAACTGCTCGGCCGGCTGAAGCTGGTCACGCCCGAAGGCCGGCTGCAACGCGGCGACGACGGCTTGTTCCGCGCGCCCGGCGGCGAGCTCGACGCCGACCCGGCGGCGCGCGTGCAGCAGGGCGCGCTCGAAGGCAGCAACGTCAGCCCGGTGGAGACGATGGTGGCGATGATCACGGCCGCGCGCCAGTTCGAGCAGCAGATGAAGATGCTGCAGACCGCTGAGCAGAAGGAGCAGGCGGCGGCCAAGCTGCTGTCCAACAGTGTCGGCTGACATGCCGGCTGAACGCTCGGACTGAGGCGCGCGGGCTGGGATACTGCGGGCTTCGGCAGTCAGGAAAGTTGCTTCGATGCGCCGCAGAACCGCCGCCATGCGCCACGATCCGGTCCCGCCGCCGGCTGATTGCGGCGACGCCTACTGCCACCTGCCGCAGCTGCGCGAGCGCATCGCGCCGGCTTCGACTTCGGCGCTGCGCGTCACGCCTCAGGTCATGGCGCTGTGGGACCAGCGCGCGCTGGCGCAGGGCCAGGGTGCCGACTGGCGCCTGTGCGACGCGCAGCTCGAAGCCACGCGGCTGGCGCTGCTCGGCCCGCTGGACGAGGGCGAGGACCTGTGGGTCTTCGGCTACGGCTCGCTGATGTGGGACCCGGGCATTCATTTCAGCGAGCTGCGCCTGGCCGAACTGCCGCGCCACCGGCGCCGCTTCTCGCACCGCACGGAGATGGGCCGCGGCTCGCCCGAGTGCCCGGGACTGATGCTGTCGCTGGAGCCGGGCGAGGGCGGCTGCACCGGCCTGGCGTTTCGCATCGACGCCGCCCTGGCCGAGCACGAATCGGCGCTGCTGTGGCGGCGCGAGATGCTGCGCGGCATCTACAGCCCGCAGCTGCTGCCGGTGCGCACGCCGCAGGGTGAGGTGCGCGCGCTGGTCTTCGCCGCCAACGCCGCGCATGCCGACCACGTGGGCGAACTGCCGCTGCGCGATACCGCGGCGGTGATCGCGCGCGCCAGCGGCGTGCTCGGCAGCAACCGCCACTACCTGGAGCAGCTGGTGCGCCAGCTCGAACACCTGGGGCTGCGCGACGACTATCTGCACCGTCTGCTGCTGCAGGTGCAGGCCCTGGACGCCGAGCCGACGACGGCCCGTCCATGACGCCCGAGCTGCTGCTGCTGGCCGGCGGCGCCGCGCTCGCCGGGCTGGTGCAGGGCATCTCGGGCTTCGCCTTCGCGATGGTGGCGATGTCGGTGTGGGTCTGGGGCGTCGAGCCGCGGCTGGCCGCGGCCATGGCCGTGAGCGGCGGGCTGCTCGGCCAGTGCATCGCCGTCTTCACGGTGAGGCGCGCGCTGCAGCCGGCGGCGCTGCTGCCCTTTGTCATCGGCGGTCTGGCCGGCGTGCCGCTCGGCGTGTGGGCGCTGCCGCGCTTCGACCCGGCGCTGTTCAAGCTGACGCTGGGCCTGTGCCTGGTGCTGTGCTGCCCGCCGATGCTGTTCGCGCACCGGCTGCCGCGCATCCGCGCCGGCGGCCGTTGGGCCGACGGCGTGATCGGCCTGCTCGGCGGCACGATGGGCGGCATCGCCGGCTTCAGCGGCGTGCTGCCGTCGCTGTGGGTCACGCTGCGCGGCTGGGACAAGGAGCTGCAGCGCGGCGTGATCCAGAACTTCAGCCTCGCCGCGCTGGCGGCCACGCTCTTCGCCTACGCCGCCTCGGGCGCGCTGACGCCGGACATGTGGCCGAAGTTCGCGATCGTCGCGCCTGCCATGCTGCTGCCGTCGCTGATCGGCGCGCGCATCTACCACGGCCTGAGCCCGCTGGCCTTCAGGCGCGTGGTGCTGCTGCTGCTCAGCGCGGCCGGCGTGGCGATGGTGGTGGCCGGACTGTCTTCGCTGATGCGCCCGTAGTGCAGTGTTCCACGCTATGCAGCACATAAAGCCGCGGCTTTGCCGCCCTGGCGTCGTTGCAAATCCTCGTGATACCTACGGGTATCACTGCGGTTTGCGCCTAGCCAGGACGACAAGTCCATCGGTTTTCTCGAGTGCCGCACAGCGTGGAACACTGCACTAGCCGCATCAGGAAACGCAGGTCATGCTGCAGGCCGCTCAGCCCGAGGCGGCGAACGTCCCGATGACGATGCGATGCGCGGCGGAGCAGATCATCGCCCCGTCGTGGCGAGAGGCCGATGCCGGGCGGCGCACGCAGGAGCCGCGCAGGTCTCCGGCGCGGCCGGGCCGCACGCTCGAGTCGGCTCAGACCCGGCTCAGAGTCTGTGAAGCATTCCGGCGCGGCCGAGCGAGTGGCCCAGGAGGCGCCAATCCAGGCGCAAAGCACAGCCGCAGCTCGGGCTGCGGCGAGCATTTGCAACGACGAGTGGCGTCTTCTGGGACGCTCGAGCGGGCGTGGCGGAATGCTTCACAGGCTCTCAGTTCGGACCGTGCTTCCGCGACAGCAGGAACACGACTTCGCCGCGCCGAGGCGTCGCCATGCGCACGTCGCGCAACGCCCACCGCGCAAGACGCTGCTTCCAGCCGCGATCCTCGAACTCGGGCAAATGATCCGCCATGAAGCTCAGGTCGAAGCGCGGCAGGATGTAGGCGAGCCAGGCACTCGCCGGCCACTGGCACAGGTGCGCGTTGCGGCCGTCGGCGAGTTGCTTGCGTGCCGGGCGCGTCGCCACGACCAGGAAGGCGAAGCGGCGCGTGCATCGCGCAAGATCGTCGAGCACCGCGGGCATGTGCTGGGGCTCGACGTGCTCGAGCACGTCGCTGCACACCACCAGGTCTGCGGGTGCAGGCGGCGCCGACAACTCGTCGTAAGCAGGGTCGTAACCCCTGACTTCGATATCCGGCAGCGCGCGCGCCAGCGTCTGCTTGCCGCAACCATAGTCCAGGACGTCGGCCAGGCCATGACGCGCCACCAGTTGGCGCACCAGCGGCGCCCACCGCCGGCCGCTCGTACCGTAGGTGGCGTCGCTGCAGTGCAGCGCATGATTCAACGCACGGTACTCGTCGCTGATGACGCTGGATTCGGGCATGGCGATTCCTTGTCCATCGCGTGGACACGCAGGCGGGTTCGCTGGCACGGCCATGGGCACGGGCTGAGACCGGCTTGGTTCGCGGCAGATCGGATCGAGGTCGACGCCCGTCGCGATCGAAACGTGCCGATTCCGTCCTGACCAGCCGGGATGACGCCGCAGCGCCGGTTCATGCCGACAGGGTATGGGGGTTGCCTTAGGGCCGGATTAAGCCGCGTGACGGGTGTCGCCCGACGCCCGAAAAAGCCCGCCTTGCGGCGCGGCGGCGACGGCACGCACGGCGCCTTCGGCCGCCCGACTCTACCCGAGAGAAGAGCCCCGAACCCCGTCCTTTTCATCCCGCCGGCGCCCGCGCCTTCGCCCGACACTGGCTGCAAACCTCGGGAGCCGGCCGATGAATCGTTCATTGTGGATCGCCAAGAGCGGCATGGAAGGCCAGCAGTTCAAGCTGGACACCATCGCCAACAACCTGGCCAACGTGGCCACCAACGGCTACAAGCGCGGCGGCGTGGTCTTCGAGGACCTGATGTACGACAACCTGCGCCAGGTCGGTGCGGCCAGCTCCGACCAGACGCAGCTGCCGACCGGGCTGCAGGTGGGGCTGGGCGCGCGCGTGTCGGCGTCGACGCGCAACTTCAGCCAGGGCAACCTGCAGCAGACCGGCAACAACCTCGACCTGGCGATCAAGGGCCAGGGCTTCTTCCAGGTGCAGCTGCCCGACGGCAGCACCGCCTACACGCGCGACGGCTCGTTCCAGCTCGACCCGGCCGGGCAGATCGTCGACGCCAACGGCCACGTGCTGGAGCCGGGCATCACCATTCCGGCGAATGCGCAGAGCGTGACCATCGCCGCCGACGGCAGCGTCGGCGTGACCGTGCCGGGGCAGGCCAGCACGCAGTCGCTGGGCCAGCTGCAGCTGGCTACCTTCGTCAACCCGGGCGGGCTCGAGCCGCGCGGCCAGAACCTGTACGTCGAGACTGCTGCGTCGGGCACGCCGAGCACCGGCGCGCCGAGCAACGATGGCCGCGGCGCGCTGATGCAGGGTTATGTCGAGGGCAGCAACGTCAACGTGGTCGAGGAGCTGGTGGCGATGATCGCCACGCAGCGCGCCTACGAGCTGAATTCCAAGGCGATCCAGACCACCGACCAGATGCTGGCGCGGCTGGCGCAGCTGTGATGCGCATCGCGCTCGTACCGCTTCTATGCGCCGCGCTCGCCGGCTGCGCGACGATGAACCCGCGCGTCGAGATCGCCGAGCCGACCAACGTCATCCCGCCGGCGCCGCCGCCGCCGGCGGCGGCCAACGGCGCGATCTTCCAGGCCGCGCAGTACCGGCCGCTGTTCGAGGACTACCGCGCGCGCCACCGCGGCGACACGCTGAACGTGCAGATCGTCGAGAAGGTGGTGGCCAGCCAGAAGTCGACCAGCTCGGTCGACAAGAGCGGCAAGGTCGATGCGTCGGTGACGGCGCTGCCGGGCATCAACCCGTCGCGGCTGACGCGCGCCAATGCCGAGGGCAGCAGCAGCAACAGCTTCGCCGGCAAGGGCGCCACCGAAAGCAGCAACGACTTCTTCGGCAGCATCACTGTGCTCGTCACCGGCGTGCTGCCCAACGGCCACCTGCTGATCGCCGGCGAGAAGCAGATCGGCGTCAACAGCAACGTCGACGTGCTGCGCTTCTCGGGCCAGGTCGATCCGCTGCTGATCCAGCGCGGCAACACCATTCCGAGCGTGCAGATCGCCAACGTGCGCGTCGAGCACCGCGGCCGCGGCCAGCAGGCCGACGCGCAGACCATCGGCTGGCTGAGCCGCTTCTTCCTGAACATTCTTCCGATATGACGACCCCCCCTACGCGCTGCGCGCGCCCCCCGAGGGGGGCGAGCCTCGACGCAAGAGCTCCAGTGGACCTCTTGTGCTGGGCGAGCGGCCGGGCGTCCTCGCCTGGCGCGGCCAGCATGGCCCGCCAGCGGCCCGGCGAAGCCGGTTCCGCGGCGGTCGCCTGGCGGCCGCAGATCACGCCGTATCGACGGCTGCGCAGCACCGCCGAGGAAGTCGACACCGCTGCTGACCGGCTCGTGCGCCGCCTGCTGTGGCTCACCGTCTTCCTGGCCAGCGCCGCGCTGTGGTGGCCGCTGCCCGCGCATGCCGCGCGCGTCAAGGAGGTGTCGTCGGTGGCCGGCGTGCGCCCGAACCAGCTCAGCGGCTACGGCCTGGTGGTCGGCCTGGACGGCAGCGGCGACCAGAGCACCGCCGCGCCCTTCACCACGCAGAGCCTGATCTCGATGCTGCAGCAGCTGGGCGTCAGCGTGCCGCCGGGCACCAACATGCAGCTGCGCAACGTCGCGGCGGTGATGGTCACCGCGACGCTGCCGCCCTATGCGATGCCGGGGCAGGCGGTGGACGTCAACGTCTCGTCGATCGGCAATGCCAAGAGCCTGCGCGGCGGCACGCTGGTGTCGACGCCGCTGAAGGGCGTGGACGGCCAGATCTACGCGCTGGCGCAGGGCAACCTGGTGATCGGCGGCGCCGGCGCGGCGGCCAACGGCTCCAAGGTGGTGATCAACCAGCTGTCCAGCGGCCGCGTGCCGGCCGGCGCGACCATCGAGCGCAGCGTGCCGAACCTGGCGCTGCAGGGCGACAGCCTGCAGCTGGCGATGCACGCCAGCGACTACCAGACGGCGAGCGCGGTAGCGGCGGCCATCAACCAGGCCAAGGGCCCGGGCACGGCCACGGCCATCGACGGCCGCATGGTGCAGGTGGTCATGCCGCCCGAAGCCGAGCGGCGCGTGGCCTTCATGGCCGAGATCGAGAACCTGCCGGTGCAGCTGGCCAAGCCGGCGGCCAAGGTGATCCTGAATGCGCGCACCGGCTCGGTGGTGCTGAATGAATCGGTGACGCTGGGCGCCTGCGCGGTGGCGCACGGCAACCTGTCGGTGACGATCTCGACCACGCCCACGGTCAGCCAGCCCGGGCCCTTCGCCAACGGCCGCACCGTGGTCACCGAGCAGTCGGACATCGCCATCAGCACCAGCAGCAAGGCGATGATCGAGATGCCGGCCGGCGCACGGCTGAGCGACGTGGTCAAGGCGCTGAACGCGATGGGCGCGACACCGCAGGACCTGCTGGTGATCCTGCAGGCGATGAAGAGCGCGGGTGCGCTGCACGCCGAGATCGAAGTCATATGACCCCCCCCCGAAGCGCCTGCGGCGCTCCGCCCCGGGGGGGCGCCACGAGCGGCCCGGCAAAGCCGGTTCCGCCGTGGCTGCTCCGACGTGCGGCATGGCTCGTGGCAGCCTGCGGCGCTCCGCCCCGGGGGGGCGCCACGAGCGGCCCGGCAAAGCCGGTTGCGCCGTGGCTGCTCCCATTCTCTGCACGCGCTGCGGCGCGCCGTACCTGCGACAGGCCATGACTGCACCCACGTCAACGGCTCGCCTGGCCGGCGATGCGCAGTCGCTGGCGGCGCTGCGCACGCAGGCGGCCAGCGACCCGAAGACCGCGGTGCGCGAGGCGGCCAGGCAGTTCGAGGCGCTGTTCATGCAGGAGCTGATGAAGAGCATGCGCGCGGCGACGCTGTCGTCCGGCATGCTCGACAACGAAGGCAGCAAGCTCGGCACCGACCTGCTCGACCAGCAGTTCGCGGCCAAGCTGACCGGCCTGCCCGGCGGCTTGTCGGAGGCCATCGCGCGCCAGCTGCAGCAGCAGATGGGGCCGGTGCCGGCCGGCACGGCTGCGGCCACCACGTCGGCCACGACCGCCGATCCGCTGGCCGCGCAGCGCGCCACGCGCATCCCCGACAAGAGTGCCGCCGCTTTCGTGCAGCAGCACACGCAAGCGGCGCAGGCCGCCGAGGCGGCCACCGGCATCCCGGCGGCGTTCATGATCGGCCAGGCGGCGCACGAAAGCGGCTGGGGCCGGCGACAGATCCTCCATGCCGACGGCAGTTCGTCGCACAACCTGTTCGGCATCAAGGCCGGCGCCGACTGGAAGGGCCCGGTGGCCGAGACCACGACCACCGAATACGTGAACGGCCGCGCGCTCAAGACCGTGGCGCGTTTTCGCGCCTATGCCAGCGCGGCCGAATCCTTCGCCGACTATGCGCGGCTGATGAAGAACAGCCCGCGCTACCAGCAGGTGCTGGCGCAGGCGCAGGACGCCGGCAGCTTCGCCAGCGGGCTGCAGCGCGCCGGTTATGCCACCGACCCGGCCTACGCCCAGAAGCTGACGCGCGTCATCAATGCCACGCTGCAACTGCAGCGGGCGGGGTAAGCGAACATGAGCGCGTCCTCGCTGTTTTCGCTGGGCACGAAGGCGATGACGGCCAGCTATGCCGCGCTGGCTACCACCGGACACAACATCGCCAACGCCAACGTCGCGGGCTACTCGCGCCAGCAGGTCGAGCTGGCCACGGCCCCCGGCCAGTACAGCGGCGCCGGCTACTTCGGCAAGGGCGTCGACGTGACGACGGTGACGCGCAGCTGGGACGCCTTCCTGACGCGCGAGGCCGCCAGCGCCGGCTCGCTGGCGGCGATGGACCAGAGCCGGCTGGCGATGCTGAACCAGCTGGAAACCGTCTTTCCCACCGGCGAGCAGGGCGTGGGCTATGCGGCCGGCGCCTTCCTGAACGCGATGGTCGACCTGAGCGCGCGCCCGGCCGACGCCGCCGCGCGTCAGGTGGTGCTGGCGCGTGCGGCGCAGGTGGCCGACCGCTTCGCCGCGGCCGGTGCGCAGCTGGACCAGCTGCAGCTGGCGGTGAGCGAAGAGCTGAAGGCCAACGCCGCCGGCATCAACCAGCTGTCCACGAGCATCGCCGAGCTGAACCAGCGCATCGCCGCGGCGCGCGGCCTGGGCCATGCGCCCAACGACCTGCTGGACCAGCGCGACCAGGCGCTGTCGCAGCTCAGCGCGAAGCTGCAGGTCAGCACCGTGGCGGCCGACGACGGCAGCGTCACGGTGTTCGCTGCCGGCGGCCAGACGCTGGTGCTGGGCACGCAGGCGCGCACGCTGACGGTGATCGCCGATCCGGCCGACCCCAGCCGCAGCGCGCTCGGCCTGAGCGAGGGCGGCGTGATGCGCCAACTGCCGTCGCAGGAACTGGGCGGCGGCGCGGTCGCCGGCCTGCTGCGCTTCCAGAACGAGGATCTGGTCGATGCGCGCACGCTGATGGGCCAGCTGGCGGCGGCGCTGGCCGGCGCCGTCAACGGGCAGCAGGCGCTGGGGCTGGACCTGCGCAACCCACCGGGCAGCGGCGCGCCGATCTTTGCGGACGTGGTGGCCACGCAGGCCGTTGCCCACGCCAACAACAGCGGCGCTGCGGTGTCGATGCGCGTGGCCGATCCGGCACAGCTGCAGGCCAGCGAATACGCGCTGCAGTTCGACGGCAGTGCCTGGCAACTGACGCGGCTCAGCGACGGGAGCGTGACCGCCCTCGCCGGCACCGGCACCACCGTGGTCGATGGGCTGGAAATCGACCTGGGCGCGGCCGGACCGGCCGCGGGCGACCGCTTCCTGCTGCAGCCGGTGACGCGCGCGGCCAACGGCATGCAGCGCGTGCTCGACGACGTCAAGGGCATCGCCGCAGCGTCGCCGCTGACGGCCACGGTCGACAGCGCCAA
This sequence comes from Rubrivivax sp., assembly GCA_036724445.1. Lineage (GTDB taxonomy): Bacteria > Pseudomonadota > Gammaproteobacteria > Burkholderiales > Burkholderiaceae_C > Rubrivivax. The sequence continues at coordinate 28,460 of DAIMFR010000017.1, forward strand.
CACCGGCACCGCCAGCGTGGCGGCACTGCGCGTCGTCAGCAGCACGGCCGACCCGACGCTCACCGCGACCATCACCTTCGGCAGCGGCGGCAGCTACAACTGGACGCTGCCCGGTGCCACGCCGGCCAGCGGCGCCGGCGCCTGGGCCGCCGGAACGCCGATCGCGCTGAATGGCTTCGAGCTGGAGCTGGCCGGCGTGCCCGCCAGCGGCGACTCCTTCGTGGTCGGCAAGACGCTGTACCCGGCCTCGAACAACGGCAACGCGCTGGCCTTCAGCGCCTTGCGCGACGCCGCGCTGGCCGGCGGCGCGACGCTGACCGACGCCTACGCCGCGGCCATGGCCGATGTCGGCGTGCGCGTGCAGGGCGCCGGCTCGGCGGCCCGGATCTCCGGCGCGGTGGCCACGCAGGCCGAAGCCGCGCGCAGCGCGAGGAGCGGCGTCAACCTCGACGAGGAGGCGGCGCGGCTGATCCAGTACCAGCAGGCCTACCAAGCGGCGGCCAAGATCCTGCAGGTGGCGCAGAGCGTGTTCGACACGCTGCTCGACGCCGCCGGAGCCTGACGCCGCCATCCCTCGAGACCATGCGCATCACCACCGCCAACGCCTACAACACGGCAGTCGACAACCTGCAGCGCCGCCAGCAGGACCTGAACCTGGCGCAAGGCCGCCTGACCAGCGGCAAGCGCGTCGAGCGCGCCAGCGACGACCCCGCCGCCGCGGCGCGCGCCGAGCGCGCGCTGGCCGGCAGCGAGCGCGCCAAGGCCGACCAGCGCGGCGTCGAAGCCAGCCGCAACGCGATGCAGCAGGTGGAAGGCGCGCTCGGCGACGCCACCGAGGCGATGCAGCAGATCCGCGAACTGCTGGTCGCCGCCGGCAACGCCACGTACAGCGACGCCGAACGCGCCAATCTGGGCGACCGCATCCGCGGCCTGCGCGATCAGCTGCTGGCCATCGCCAACCGCGGCGACGGTGCCGGCGGCTACCTGTTCGGCGGCCAGGGCTCGGCGCAGCCGCCCTTCGTCGACGGCGCCGGCGGCGTCACCTTCGACGGCACCGCCGGGCAAGCGAACGTGCAGAGTACCCACCTGCTGCCGATGACCCACGACGGCGGCGCCACCTGGTTGGGCGACACGTCGCCGGCGCCGAACCTGTCGCTGTTCGACGTGCTGGACCGCGTCGCCACCGAGCTGCGCACGCCCGGGCGCAGCAATGCGCAAGTGGCGCAGACGGTGGCCAGCGGCCTGGGCGACGTGGATGCGGTGTCGGCCCGCCTGACGCTGCAGCGCGCGATGGCCGGCGAAAGCCTGAACCGGCTGGACGCGCTCGAGTCGCGCATCGCCGACAGCAAGCTGCATGCCCACAGCGAGCGCTCGCTGGCCGAGGACCTGGACATGGTGCAGGCGCTGTCGGACTTCCAGGCCCAGCAGACCGGCTATCAAGCGGCGCTGAGCACCTATGCGCTGGTGCAGAAGATGTCGCTGTTCCAGTACCTGTAGGCGTGCCGCGCACGCCGTTGTTTTCCCGGCTCAATCGATGAACGAACATCCGGTCCTGGCGCAGGTGGTGCTGGGCTATTGCCCGCAGATCGACCGGCAGCGCAAGATCAGCGCGACCCGGCTGACGGTTTTTCCGCAGCGCCCCGACGCCGCGCCCGACGCGCGCGAGCTGCTGCAGGCGCTGGCTGAAGGCTGGCCCGAAGGCGGCGAGCCGCTGCAGCTGAACATCGCCAGCGAAGGGCTGCTGCGCGACATCTCGAGCGCCGAGCCGCCGCTGCACATCAGCCTGGAGCTGCCGGCCTTCATGGCCGCCGATGCGCAGCTCGGGCCGGCGCTGGCCGCGCTGCATGCGCGCGGCAACCTGCTGCTGCTGAAGGGCCGGCCGGCGGGCGAGCTGCCGCAGACCGTGTTGCAGTGCTTCAAGCTGACCATCGTCGAATTCGGCGACGACCGCCGCGACGCGCCCGACACCCGCGGCGGCACGCGCAGCCTCGGCTTCGTGCAGTCGGGCGTGACGCGCGCTTCGGAAGTCGAACAGAGCTTCGCACGCGGCGCGGCGGCGGTGCTCGGCTGGCCGATCGACGAGGCGCTGGGCCGCGGCAGCGGCAAGGCGGTGGCGCCGGACCTGAAGGTCATCGTCGAGCTGATCAACCGCGTCGACCGCCAGGAATCGATAGACCGGCTGGAGGCGGTGCTGAAGAACGACCCGACGCTGGCCTTCAGGCTGGTGCGCTACATCAACTCGGCGGCCTTCGGGCTGCGCGTGGAAATCAGCTCGTTCCGCCACGCGATCATGATGCTCGGCTACCAGAAGCTCGAGCGCTGGCTGGCGCTGCTGCTGGCCTCGGCCAGCACCGACCCGAACATGCGGCCGGTGATGTTCGCGGCGGTGCGCCGCGGGCTGTTCATGGAGGAGCTGGTGCGTTCGACCGGCGACGAGCAGATGAGCAGCGAGATCTTCATCTGCGGCGTGTTCTCGCTGCTGGACATCATGATGGGCCAGCCCTTCGAGCAGCTGCTGAAGAGCATCCCGGTGCCGCAGGACGTGCACGACGCGCTGGTGCGCGGCAGCGGCCGCTACCAGCCGTACCTGGAGCTGGTGCGCGCGGTCGAGCAGGAGTCGCTGTTCGACATCCGCGGCGCGGCCGAGTCGCTGATGCTGTCGGCGGCGGAGGTCAACCGCGCTCTGCTGCGTGCGCTGGCCGCGGCGCGGCAGCTGGAGTGAGCTTCGGGCCGGGCGAACGAAGCGGCGAGCCCTGCGCATGAGCGATCATCGCGGGCCGGGACCGTCGTCCCGCTGTCTGCTTTCGATGGCCCACCTTTACTCTCCGACCGCGCCGCCGGCGCTGCTGCCGCCGCGCACGGCGCTGGCCAGCCTGCTCGACGGCGTGGCCGAGCCCTTGCTGCTGTTCGACGACCTCGGCCGCACGAGCTTCTGCAACCGCGAGGCGATGCGCCTGCTCGGCGCTGAGCCCGGGCTGTCGGTGGTGCAGCTCGAAACCGTGCTCGGTGCCGCGGCGGTGGCTTGGCTGAGCGAACGGCTGGCCGAGCGTGCCGCCGGCGAAGCGCAGCTGCGCTGCACGCTGCCCGGCGCGCGCGGCGCGCGGCTGAGCTGCTGGCGCATCGGCCGCGACCTGGCGCTGCGCGTGCAGCCCGAGCCGGCAGTGCCGGCCGCGGCGGCGCTGCCGGCGCTCGAGCCCGGCCCGGCGCTGGAGATGCTGCGCATGCTGTGGGCCATGCCGTTCCCGGCGACGCTGCAGGACTCGCGCTTTCGCCTGCTGGCGGTGAACGACGCCTACCTGCACTTCAGCGGGCGCACGCGCGAGGCGCTGATCGGCACCGATCCGGTGCTGCAGCAGCCGCTGGAGGACCAGGCGGCGCACATCGAGTCGCGGCGCGAGCTGCCGGCCTGGCTGGCCGGCCAGCCCGTGCCGCGCCTGAGCGAGCAGCGGCTGATCGACGCCTCGGGGCGCGAGCGCTGGAGCCGCGTCTCGGCCTACCCGCTGGCGGCCGCAGACGGCCAGCCGCTGCTGCTGTGCGTGCTGCAGGATTCGACCGCCGAGCACGTGGCGCGCGCGCAGGCCGACCGCTCGCTGGACGAGCTGGCGCAGTGGTTCGACCTGAGCCCGACCGGCATGCTGGTGTTCGACGAAGCCGGGCTGATCGTGCGCTCGAACCCGGCCTTCGAGGCGCTGGTCGGCCAGGTGCCGGTGCTGCTCGCCGACGCTTCGGCCGAGCTGCAGGCGCTGCTCGCCTGGCAGCAGGGCGCGCCGCGGCCCGAGCTGCGGCCGGGTGCGGCGCCGCTGGAGACGCACCAGCTGGTGCCGCTGCCCGACGGCCGCCGCCAGCGCCTGAGCGCGCGCGTGCGCGGCTTCGCCACCGAGCAGGGCCAGCAGCGCTTCATGGCCGTGGTCGAGGACCGCAGCGCCGAAGAGGAGCGCGACCTGGCGCAGCTGGAGATCGGCGCGCTGATGGACACGGCCGGCGTCGGCGTGGCCACCTTCGACAGCGCGCGCGGCTGGCTGCGCCCGCGCGAGCAGCGGCGGCGCGCGCCGGCCAAGTCGGCCGGGCTGCAGTCGATCGCACGCGACATCGTCGAGCCGGCGTCGCTGCCCGAATACGAACGGCTGCAGCAGGCGCTGCGCCTGGGCCAGCGTACCGAGGTGCGTTATGCGGTCCATCATGCCGAGCTGGGGCGGCGCTGGCTGTTGACGCGCGTCGAGCCCGGCGAGGCCGATGCCGGCCGGCGCACCGTGGTCACGGTCGACGTCACCGAGCAGGAAAGCGCGCAGCGCCACGGCGAGCAGCTGCTGCGCGAGCTGACCACGATCCTCGACGGCACCACCGCCGGCATCGCCTACCTGCGCGGCGCGCTGCTGGTGCGCTGCAACCGGCGCTTCGAGGCGCTGCTCGGCCTGCCGGCCGGCGCCGCGGCCGGCGCCACCGTGGCCGAGCTGTTCGGCCGCTTCCCGCAGGCGCTGGCGGCGCTGCAGGCCGGGCAAAGCTTCGAGACCGAGCTGGCGCTGCCGCAGGACGACGGCAGCGTGGCCTGGGCCTCGCTGTCGGTGCGCCGCGCCGAGGCCGCGCCGGCCGAGCACGAGGCGGTGGCGGTGCTGAGCGACATCTCGCGGCTGAAGTCGCAGCAGAGCGAGCTGGAAGCGCTGCTGCGCGAGCGCGAGCTGATGTTCAGCCTGTCCGACGTCGGCATCGTCTACCTGCGCGGCGGGCGCATCGAGCGCGCCAATCAGGCGATGGCCGCGCTCACCGGCTATGCCGATTCGGAACTGACCGCGCTCGACCCGGCCGAGCTGGCGCCGGACCGCGAGACGCACCTGCGCCACCAGCAGGACGAGCTGCGCATGCTGCGCCAGCAGGGCCGCTACCACGGCGAGCGCAGCCTGCGCCGGCGCGACGGCAGCCTGATCCGCGTGCAGGTGGCGCAGCGGCTGGTCGACGAGGCCGACGAGATGGCCGGGCGCATCTGCTCCTTCGTCGACGTCGACGAGCGCCACCGCGCGCGCGAGGAGCTGCTGCGCCAGGCCGGGCGCACGCGCGCCATGCTCGACTCGGTGCTGGTGGGCATCGTCACCGTCGGCGACGGCGGCATCGAATGGATGAACCGCTCGGCGCGGCGCATGTTCGCCGGCGACCTGGCCGACTTCGTCGGCGAGCCGATCGCCACCGTGGCCACGCCGGAGGCGGACCATCCGCTGCGCCGCACCGACTGGCTGCATGCGCTGGCCGAGGGCCATGCACACAGCTTCGAATGCCGGTTGAAGGCACGCGACGGCCGCGAGTTCTGGGTCGTCGGCAACGTCGTACCTACTGGCGGCGACGACGGCCGGCAGCTGACCTTCGCGCTGCTGGACATCGAGCGGCGCCGCCAGGCCGAGATCAGCATCGCGCAGGCGCAGGCCTCGCTGCAGCGCATCATCGAGACCGCGCCGCTGGCCATCGCGCTGTTCGACGCCGAGACGCGGCGCGTGCTGCAGGCCAACCAGGCGGCGGCGGCCTTCTTCGGCCGCGCCGCGGGGCAGTTGACCGGCGGCACGCTGCACGACTGGTTCGGCGCCGCCGCGGCCGACACGCTGGAGCAGGATCTGCGCGCCGCGGCGGCGAGCCACGAGACCTTGAAGCGCGAGCTGCGGCTCGACAGCCCTGCCGAGGCCGGCGGTGCGCGGCTGTGGGACACGCGCGTGGTGTCGCTGCCCAGCGGTGCCGGCACCCGCGAGCAGGTGCTGCTGGTGGCCAGCGACGTGACCGAGCAGCGCGCCGAGGCCCAGGCGCGCTTCGACGCCGCGCTGGCGCAGCGCGAGATGCTGGTCAAGGAAGTGCACCACCGCATCAAGAACAACCTGCAGGGCGTGGCCGGGCTGCTGCAGCAGAACGCCGCGCGCCATCCGCAGGTGGCGTCGATCCTCAGCGAATCGGTCAGCCAGGTGCAGGCCATCGCGCAGGTCTACGGCTTGCAGGTCGGCGCCGGCGGGCTGCTGCGCGTGGCCGGCGTGCTGGAAGCGATCGCGCTGTCGGTGCAGCGCACCTTCGGCCGCACGGTGCAGGTGCAGGTCGACGGCGGCGCGCCGCGGCGCATGCTGCTGCCCGAGGCCGAGGCGATCCCGATCGCGCTGACCATCAACGAGCTGCTGACCAACGCCGTCAAGCACAGCCCGCAGGGCGACGTGCGCTGCCGGCTGAGCTGCGAGGGCGGCGAGTTGCGCGTGGCCATCCGCAACCTCGGGCGGCTGCGCGCCGGCTTCGACCTCGCGCAGTTCCCCGGCGGCGTGTCCGGGCTGGGGCTGGTGCGCGCGCTGCTGCCGCGGCGCAGCGCCGCGTTCACGCTGACGCAGCAGGGCGGCGAGGTGCTGACCGAAATCGTGCTCAGGCCGCCCAGCGTGATGCCCGGCGCGCCCTGATCCGAGCGAGAATGCCGCCCAATTACAACGCCGCCAAGAGCCATCACCCCCGATGAACGCCAAGGGCAAGATCCTGGTCGTCGACGACGACCGTCTGGTATTGGCCACCGTGACCCACGGCCTGACGCAGGCCGGCTACGAGGTCATCGACGCCGACAACGGCGACGACGCCATCCTGCTGGCGCGCCAGCACAAGCCGGAACTCGCGCTGCTGGACATCCGCATGGAAGGCAAGAGCGGCTTCGACGTCGCCGAGTACCTGCGCGACTACGGCCGCGTGCCGTTCATCTTCCTGTCGGCCTTCGCCGACGCCGACACGGTGGCGCAGGTGGCGGCGCTGGGCGCGGTGGCCTACATGGTCAAGCCGCTGGACGTGGGCCAGATCGTGCCCACCGTCGAGGCCGCGTTCGAGCGGCTGCGCGCGCAGCGGTCCCCGCCGGCCGCGCCGCAGGCCGCGCTGCCGGCGGCCGACGTGGTGTCGCTGGCCACCGGCGTGCTGATGCACCGCTATTCGCTGTCGCGCCGCGACGCGCTGGCGCGGCTGCGCCGCATCGCCGACGCCGCCAGCGTGCCGCTGCCGGAGCAGGCCGAGCGCCTGGTGCGCGCGGTCGAGGAACTGGCGCGTCCCGGCGCCGCCTGAGTTCTGCAAGGCGCCGGCCGCAAGTCGCGCGCACGACCTTCCCAGCGACCGTCGCGGAACCGGCTCTGCCGGGCCGCAGACGGTGCCCCCTCGAGGGGGCGCGCGCAGCGCGTAGGGGGTGGTCTAGTTCAAGGTGAAGTGAAAGCGGGCGCCGCGCCCCGGTTCGGACTCGGCCCAGATGTCGCCGCCGTGGCGGCGCACGATGCGCTTGACCGACGCCAGCCCGACGCCGGTGCCGGGGAAATCGTTGGCGCTGTGCAGCCGCTGGAACACGCCGAACAGCCGGTCGGCATTGCGCATGTCGAAGCCGGCACCATTGTCGATGACGTGCAGCACTTGGCGCCCATCCTGCAGGTCGGCGTGAAACTGGATGCGCGCCTGCGGGTTGCGCGCGCTGTACTTCCAGGCGTTGCCGAGCAGGTTCTCCAGCACCAGGCGCAGCAGCGTCGGGTCGCCGTCGGCGACCAGTCCCGCGGCAATGTCGACCTCGACCTGGCGCTCGGGCGACGCGCGCTCGAGGTCGTCGACGACGAAGCCGGCCAACTGCGACAAGTTCACCGGCTGGCGCGCCAGCGGCTGCGCCGACAGGTTGGCCAGCGTCAGCAGCGCGTCGATCATGCTGTTCATGCGCGCGGCGGCGGCGAGCACGCGGTCGAGATGATCGTTGCCGATGCGGTCGAGCACGCGGCCGTAGTCTTCCTTCAGGATGCGCGCGAAGCCCTCGACGACGCGGATCGGCGCGCGCAGGTCGTGCGTCACCGTGTAGCTGAAGGCCGCATGTTCACTGAGCAGCTCCGACGTGTCGGCGCTGTCCAGCGCCAGGCCGGGTGCGGCGCCGGCAACGGCCGCCGCCGCGGCGCCGGCGCGCGCGGTGCCGACGTAGCCTTCGAACTGGCCTTCGCCGTCGAAGCGCGGCACACCGCGCAACAACCAGCCTTCGCCGTCCGGCGCGCCCACCGGACGCACCGGCACGTCGCTCAAGCCCATCATCGATTCCAGCGGCGCGCGCAGCGCATCGCCGTCGGCGGCAAAACGCTCCCACAACGGGCGGCCGCCCCAGTCGCCGCCGTTCCAGGCCGCGGGCGGCGCCCCGGCCGGCGGCTGCAGCCGCACCAGCCGGTGATGGCGGTCGGTCTGCCAGCGCCAGACGTCGAGCAGCTGGGCCAGCAGCTGCCCCTGTGCGCGCGCCTCACGCAAGGCCTGGCGCTGGCGCGTGCGCTCCTGCAGCCGGCCGAAGCCGTAGGCCGCGGCTGCCAGCACCAGCGCCACCAGGCCGGCCACGAACCACAAGGCTGCGCTGGGCGCTTGGCTGGACACGGGCATGGCACGATTGTATGTAGCGCACCCGGCGGCACCCGGCGGCACTGGCCGCCCGCGGCAGCTGCGATCGCCCAGGCAGTGGGACAAAAGGCCGGAGCAGCCGGGCAATAGCGTGACATTTGCGGGGATGCGCGGCGGCGGGCGTCCTTATCATCGCCTTCATCCATGCTTGCCATGACTGCCGTCCTTATGCCGTCCCCGCCGGCGCTCGCGCCGGTGCCTGCGCCCGTGCTGGACCCGGCCTCGCTGCAGCGGCTGCACGAACTGGATCCGCAGGGCACGAACCGCGTCGTCGAGCGCGTGCTGCGCGCCTTCGAGGCCTCGCTGGCGCGGCTGCTGCCGCAGGCGCAGCAGGCGCTGGCGCAGGGCGACCATGAGGCGGTGCGCCACGCGGTGCATACGCTGAAGTCCTCGTCGGCCAGCGTCGGCGCGCTCGAGCTGTCGCGCGGCTGCGGCGAGATCGAGAACCGGCTGCGCGCGCAGCAGGTCGAGGGGCTGGGCGGCATGCTGCGCGAGCTGGAAACCGAAGGCGGCCGCGTGCTGCTCGCGGTGCGCGGCCTGCTGCACGACTGAAACCGTCCCAAGGCTATGGCATCGGCCCATTTCCCAGGCGACGACGCCGGCGCCAAACCGCCCGAAGTGCTGCTCGTCGACGACGACGAGGTCAACCTGCTGCTGACTGCCGCGGCGCTGCGCGAACGCGGCTTCAACATCACCGAATCCGGCGGCGGCGAGCACGCGCTGCAGCTGCTGGCCGACTGGGCGCCGGACATCGTCGTGCTCGACGCGATGATGCCGGGGCTGGACGGCTTCGCCACCTGCCGCCGGCTGCGCGCGATGCCCGGCTGCGAGCACGTGCCGGTGCTGATGCTCACCGGCCTGGACGACGACGCGTCGATCGCGCGCGCCTACCAGGCCGGCGCCACCGACTTCTTCGTCAAGGCCGCGCAGTGGAGCCTGCTCGCCGGGCGGCTGCAATACCTGCTGCGCGCCTCGCGTACGCGCATCGAGCTCGAGCGCAGCCAGGCCAAGCTGGCGCGCGCGCAGGATCTGGCGCGCATGGGCAGCTTCGACTGGCGGCGCAGCCACTCGAGCGGCGGTGGCGGCTCGCTGGTGCTGTCGCCGCAGGGATTGCGCGTGCTGGGCCATGGCAGCGGCGACAGCGTCAGCCTGCGCGCCTTCCTGCGCCTGGTGCAGCGCAGCGAGCGGCGCGCGGTGCTGCGTCTGCTGCAGGGCGTGGTGCAGCACAGCTCGGTGCTGGCCACCGACGTGCCGGTGACGCTGCGCGACGGGCGGCAACGCATCATCCATGTCGAGGCCGAACCGGAGTTCAACGAACACGGCCACAGCGCCGGCTACACCGGCATCGTGCAGGACGTGACCGACCGGCGCGTCGCCGAGGACCGCATCCGCCACCTGGCCAACTTCGATTCGCTGACCGGCCTGCCGAACCGCCGCCAGCTGGTGTGGCGCATGGAGCGCGCCATCGAGCACGCGCGCCGCCTGGGACACGCCTGCGCCTTCCTGCTGATCGACCTGGACCGCTTCAAGATCATCAACGACACGCTCGGCCATGCCGCCGGCGACGAGCTGCTGATGGAGGTGGCGCAGCGGCTGCGCGCCTGCGTGCGCCACAGCGAGCAGGTGACCGAAGGCGCACTCGAGGCCGTCGGCTCGCGCGCGCACCGCACCCTCGAGGCGGTGGGGCGGCTGGGCGGCGACGAGTTCATCGCGCTGCTGCCGGAGATCGGCGACGAGCGCGACGCGCAGCGCGTGGCCGACCGCATCCTCGAGGTCATGCGCGACCCGGTGTGGGTCGGCGGCCAGGAGTGTTTCGTCACCGCCAGCGTCGGCATCGCCATCTTCCCGCGCGACGGCGCGTCGGTGGCCGACCTGATGCGCAATTCCGACGTGGCCATGTATTCGGTCAAGTCGCAGGGCAAGGACGCGTCGGCGATCTACAGCCCGCAGCTGGCCGGCCGCGGGCGCGAGAAGCTCGAGCTGGAAAGCGCGCTGCACAAGGCGATCGAGCGCGACGAACTGGTGCTGCACTACCAGCCGAAGGTCGACGTGCGCTCGGCGCGCATGGTCGGCGCCGAGGCGCTGATGCGCTGGCAGCGCGGCAATACGCTGGTGCCGCCCGGCGACTTCATCCCGCTGGCCGAAGAGTCGGGCCTGATCCTGCCGCTTTCCGAATGGGCGCTGCGCGAGGCCGCGCGCCAGGCGCGCATCTGGCAGAACAGCTTCGGCTTCAGCGACTCGATCGCCGTCAACCTGCCGTGCCGCGTGTTCGAGCGCTCCGATCTGGTCGACCAGATCCACAAGAACGCGCTCAGCTACGGCATTGCGCACCGCATGGTGCAGCTGGAGATCACCGAGACCGGGCTGATGAAGGAGCTGCAGAGCGTCATCCCGTCGCTGCACAAGCTCAAGGACATCAACGTCGAGGTGTCGATCGACGACTTCGGCACCGGCTATTCGTCGCTGGCCTACCTGACGACGCTGCCGATTTCGGAGCTGAAGATCGACCGCAGCTTCGTGCACGACCTGGGCGTCACGCCGCAGAGCTCGGGCATCGTCACCGCGATCATCGCCGTGGCGCGATCGCTGAACCTGCGCGTCATCGGCGAAGGCGTCGAGAGCCTGCGCCAGATGGAGGTGCTGCACCGGCTGGGCTGCAGCCTGATGCAGGGCTACCTGTTCAGCCGGCCGATTCCGCCGGACGACCTGGAGCGCTGGCTGCAGCAGACGGTGCTGCCGCGGCGCGCGCCGTGGATCGGCCAGGCCGGCGATCTGGACTTCGGCGGCGTGCCGCTGCGCTCGGCCGGCGGCCGGCCGTACTGACAAGGACCGCGCCATGGACCTGTCGCACGGCGCTTCGCAGCTCGCCGCGGCGCCGCCGTCGGTGCAGGTGGCCAAGGCGGCACTGCGCCGCCTGGCGCTGGACAAGGTCGAGCCGACGCCGCAGAACTACGCCCGCGCCTACGCCGCCGAAGGCGGGCAGTGCGCCGAGACGCTGCCCGAGCGCGCGCGGCCGCTGCTGCAGCGGCTGGCCGCGCCGCTGACGCACGACGCCGCCGGCGCCGATGCGCTGGTGCAAGCGCTGATGGCCGGCCGTTGGGCCGCGGCCGATGAGCTGCTCGAACAGGCGGCCACGCAGTCGCTGGGCCAGGCGCAGGACTGGTGCGATCTGTTCCAGCGCCTGGCGCAGGGGCTGGAGCGCGGCAGCCGGCTGTGGACCGCGGCGCGCAAGAAGGACAGCCTGGCGCGCGTGCTCGGCGGCAGCCGCGGCGACCCGCGGCGGCTGCGCGAGCGCGTGCGCCATCTGCTGGGCGCGTGGGAAGCCGAGACCGGCGAGCCGATGATCGACAGCGCGCACGGCGTGCTCGATGCCGTGGCGCCGGCGGGAAGCGTGGCCGTGCCGCCGGCGCCTGCGCAAGCAGGCACGGTCGGCAACTGGCAGGCGCTGCTCGGCGGGTTCGAGCATACGGTGCGCGTGGCGCTGCCTGCCGGCGAGAGCCGCGCCGGCGAACTCGCCGGTGCGCTGACCCTGCTGTCGCAGCAGATCGCCGCCGACGGCGCGACCCCCGCGCTGGTGCGCGAGGCGGACGAGCTGTGCCGGCATGCGCGCCGGCTGCTCGCGCATCGCCACCACCTGCTGGACGAACTGGGCAAGCTGTGTATCGAGCTGAGTGATGGGCTGAGCGATCTGGCCGAGGACGACAGCTGGGCGCGCGGCCAGTGCGAGATGCTGCGCTCGCGCCTGTCCGAAGGCCTGAACGTGCGCAGCGTGCGCGCCGCCAGCGAGCTGCTGGCCAATGCGCGCAAGCGCCAGGGTCTGCTGCGCAGCGAGCGCAACCTGGCGCGCGATGCGCTGAAGGAGCTGATCCAGGGCATGCTCAGCGAGCTGGGAGATCTCAGCGAACACACCGGCCGCTTCCATGCCAACGTCGGCCGCCATGCTGAGGCCATCGCCCGTGCCGATTCGCTGGGCAGCCTGGCCGGCGTGGTACGCGAGATGCTGCACGACAGCTCCGAGGTGCAGGCGCTGGTCAGCCGCACGCAGCACCGGCTGCAGGCCGAGCAGGCCAAGGCCGGCGCGATGCAGCTGCGCGTGCGCGAGCTCGAAGGCGAACTGCGCCGGCTGTCCGACGAAGTCTCGACCGACGCGCTGACGCAGGTGGCCAACCGCCGCGGCCTGGCGCAGGCCTTCGAGGTCGAACGCGCGCGGCTGCAGCGCGCGCGCCACGATGCCGCGCCGGCCTCGCTGGCGGTCGGGTTGATCGACATCGACAACTTCAAGAAGTTGAACGACACGCTCGGTCATGCGGCCGGCGACACCGCGCTGCAGAAGCTTGCTGCACAGGTGCGCGAGCAGCTGCGCCCGCGCGACACGGTGGCGCGCTTCGGCGGCGAGGAATTCGTCGTGCTGCTGCCCGACATTGACGCCGCCGAGGCGCAGCAGGTGCTGACGCGGCTGCAGCGGCAGCTGACCGCCAGCCTGTTCATGCACGACAACCAGGAGGTCTTCGTCACCTTCTCGGCCGGCGTCACTGCGCTGCGCGGCGACGAGACGCTGGAGCTGGCGCTGGAGCGCGCCGACGAGGCGCTGTACGAAGCCAAGCACAGCGGCAAGAACCGCACCTGCATCGGCTGAAGCCGCGGCGCGGCGCTGCCACAATGCAGCCGGCCGCTGCCGCGGCGCGAATCAACCGGAGATGTTGCGATGAAGCCCGCCAAGGAACGCAAGTCGAAAGCGCGCGATGCCGTTGAAGCCGCGCCGCCCGCGGAGCCCGGCGACACCGCCGCCGCAGCCGACAAGCCGGCCACGCCGGCCGCCCTGTCGGCCAAGGCCTACGACAAGGCGCTGAAGAAGCTGCACGTCGAGCTGGTCAAGCTGCAGCGGTGGGTGGTGCACAAGGGCCTGAAGGTGTGCATCGTCTTCGAGGGCCGCGACGGCGCCGGCAAGGGCGGCACGATCAAGGCCATCACCGAGCGCGTCAGCCCGCGCGTCTTTCGCGTCGTCGCGCTGCCCGCGCCGACCGAACGCGAGAAGAGCCAGATGTACCTGCAGCGCTACGTGGGCCATCTGCCGGCGGCGGGCGAAGTGGTGATCATGGACCGCAGCTGGTACAACCGCGCCGGCGTCGAGCGCGTGATGGGCTTCTGCTCGGAGCAGGAGTCGAAGATGTTCCTGGTGGGCGTGCCGCTGGTGGAACGCGCCATCGTCGACTCCGGCGTGATCCTGCTGAAGTACTGGTTAGAAGTCAGCCCCGAGGAGCAGGAGCGCCGGCTGCGCGACCGCATCGACGACGGCCGCAAGCTCTGGAAGCTGTCGCCGATGGACGTCAAGTCCTTCGACAAGTGGGATGCCTACACCGAGGCGCGCGACGACATGTTCGCCGCCACCGACACGTCCTGGGCGCCGTGGCACGTGGCGCGCTCCGAGGACAAGAAGCGCGTGCGCCTGAACGTCATCAGCCACCTGCTCGCGCACGTGCCCTACAAGGCCCTGCCGCAGGAGAAGGTGGTGCTGCCCAAACGCAAGATCGGCCGCCACAAGGCGGCCGACTACCCGTTCCGCTACATCGCCGAGCCGTTTTAGTGCGCGCGGGTGCGGCGCTGCGCTGCGCGCTGGTGCCCGTCCTCGTGCTCGCGGCGCTGGCCGCCGGGGGCGCTGCAGCGGCCGGCTTCGGCACGCCCGGCGCCGCGGAGCCGGCGAACCTCGGCGCCGCGATGGCGCTGCTGCGCGAGGACGCGCACGATCTCGAGCTGCTGATCAGCTTCGGCACCTCCAAGGGCGGCTCGGCCGGGCATCTGGCGCTGGCCATCCGCGATGGCGCAGGCGACGACGGACTCGTCTATTCGGCCAACTTCTACGCCGACCGCGAGCCCGAGCACGCGCGCGCCGCCTATGTCGACGAGCTGATGCTGCGCGTGCCGAAGGCCGAGTACCTGTACGGCACGCGCTCATCGCTGGGCGACAAGGCCTCGTTCGGGCTCGATTTCGGCGAGGTCTACAAGCGCTCGGTGGTCGGCGTGCGCGTGTTCGGCGTGCCCGCGGACCAGAAACGGGCGCTGGCTGCCTTCTTCGCGCGCGTCAACGACGACTATCGCCGCCGCGCCCGCTACACCGACTACCACGGCGCCGAGGTCAAGTACGGCTACCTGAGCCTGAACTGCGCCAAGACCATCGGCATGGCCTTCAAGCGCGGGGCCGGCTACGACGATCTCGAGGTCAGGGAAGTGAACCTGCTGCTCGGCTCCAGGGTCGTCGGCGCGCTGACCGCCAACGTGCCCAGCGACATGGCGATGAAGCTGCTGCGCGCCTGGCACGAGCGCGGCTACCGCATGGACGTGGTGCTGTACCGCAAGTTCCAGGGCTCGAGCTGGATCGATCCGCTGGACGACGAGCCGGTGGCCTTCAAGGACCTGCCCGACCGGTTTCCGTCGGTGCTGTCGCGCGACTTCCTGAAGGAGCAGGGCGAGTACCAGGACGAGGACAATCTGTTCGCGATGCAGCTGCTGTACCAGCTCGCGCGCTACGGCCTGCGCATCGACGCCGACAGCCGGCTGCTGCGCATCGCCGAGCGCCGCCAGCCGCTGCCCTATGCGCAGGCCGCCGCGCTGGCGGCAAGCAGCGCGCGCGGCGAGGCCCAGGCCTTCGGCCGCGGCCAGGAGCCGCACGAGCGCAGCCGCGTGATCGGCCAGCCGATGCCCTGACGCGCATGCAAAATAGCCGGCCGGCACGATAGCGATGCCCGCGGAGAGCAGACGATGAGCGACCAACCCAACTACCGCACCCAACGCTGGAGCGACCACTTCGAGGCCATCGACAAGGAGATCGCGCAACTGTCCAAGGTCTGCCAGGTGCCGTTGCTAGACCCCGGCGTCATCGAGCGCGTGCTGCAGAAGGACGCGCTGGTCTGCGGCCACCAGAACGCGCGCGCCTTCGACAAGCTGCGCCAGCTGCTGATGATGCATTACTCGGTGCGCGACAGGGCCGTGGTGGCCGTCGGCGAGGCGCAGACGATGCTCATCATCGGCGACATCGTCGAGCGGCTGCGCGCACGCTTCGGCGACCAGCTCGGCACGCCGCGCAGCTGAGCGGCGGCCTGCGCGCCGTCAAGCGCCGCGCCGCGGTGCCCGGCTAACTTTCATGGTGCGGGGCAACGCCCCGGATCATGGAAGACTTCCACATTAAGCCGGGCCGATGCCTGTCGCACGCGCCTGGATTCGTCGTGCCCTGATCGCGCTGCTGCTGCTGGGCGGTGGCGCGCGGCTGGCGGCTGCTTCAGGAAAGCACGCCGGTGGGGCAGCAGGTGCAGTCGCGCAACAAGTGCTCGATCGTGCTGGACCTGCGTGCGACGGAGGGCCAGGACATCGCGCGCAGGCTGCTCGAAACGTAAAGGCCCGCCCCGGGAGGGCAGGGCCGTCTGCGGAACTCGGGAGAACTGCCTCTTCCTCGAGCAAATGTGACCTTGCCACTTTGCTTGACGCCCACGGGGGGGGGCGGGCTGGGCGCAGCCCGGCCCTGGGGGCGCTCAGTAGGTCTGTGCGAGACTGCTGCCACACAGGAGTTTGCATATGCGCGCGATCGGTTTCATGGAGTTCGGTGGTCCAGACGTGTTGCGGGAATTGGATCTCGACGAACCCCACGCCGCACAGGGCCAAGTGCGGATCAAGGTACACGCGGCGTCGGTGAGCCCGTCCGACACTCTGAGCCGCTCGGGGGCCGCTCGCGACCTCATCCTGAAGGCCATTCCGGACTTCGAGTACCCGCCGCCGCCGTATGTAGTCGGCTGGGACGTTGGGGGCGTGATCGACGAAATCGGACCCGGCACGCAGACCGCTTTGCGAGTCGGCGACCGCGTCGTCGGCATTGCGGATCCGACGGCCATGAAGGGCGGCTACGTCGAGTACCTGGTTGCGCCGGTAGAGTCGGCAGCCCTTGCGCCCTCGAAATCCGATCACGTCTTTGCCTGCACCTTGCCGATGAATGGGCTGACCGCGCGCCTGGCGCTGGACAAGCTGGCGTTGCCGGCGGGCGCCACGCTGGCGGTGACCGGCGCAGCAGGAGCGCTCGGCGGCTACGTCATCGAGTTGGCGAAGGCGGACGGCCTCAGAGTGATCGCGGACGCCAGCGAAGCAGATCAGGCCTTGATCAAGGAACTCGGCGCAGACGTGGTGGTGCAACGGGGCCCCGATGTCGCCAAGCGGATTCGGGACGTCGTGCCGGAGGGAGTGGACGCTCTGGTGGACGGATCCGTTCAGGGTGACGCCGTGGTCGGGGCCGTCCGTGACGGCGGCGGTATCGTGACCGTGCGCGCCTATACCGGTTCCAGCGAGCGTGGAATCAAGTGGTACCCGATCTTCGTCTCCGAGTACGTGACGGAGCAGGCCAAGCTCGACCGGCTCTGCCGGCAGGTCGAGTCCGGCCAGGTCACTCTTCGGGTCGCGGACACCTATCCCGCCGAGCAGGCTGCTCGAGCACATCGTCGTCTGGAGGCGGGCGGCGTGCGGGGGCGCCTGGTCCTGACATTCTGATGGCAGCCACGGTCACGACGGCGGTATGACGGTATCGCCGGCATCGATGAAGTTCGCCGGGTGCAGGGTGAAGCAAAGGGACTTCACGAACTCGACGCGATCGCCCATGTTCTTCTGGCGTTCGATTCGAGGAGGTCCGCAGCCCGGCCCCGTAGGCGCTCAGTGCGCTGCGACGCCGAGCCAGCGGTCCAGCATGCCCGGGTCGGCCGCCAGCGCCGCGCTGGCGCCGCGATGCACGATGCGCCCGCGTTCGAGCACGATGGCCTCGCGGGTGATGGGCAGGATCTGGTACGCATGCTGCTCGACGAGGATCACCGCGAGGCTGCCCTCGCTCACCATCTTCGAGATGATGGCCAGCAACTCCTGCACGATCCGCGGCGCCAGGCCCTCGAGCGGCTCGTCGAGCAGCAGCAGCTTGGGGTTGAGCATCAGCGCGCGCCCCATGGCCAACATCTGCTGTTCGCCGCCCGAGAGCTGGTTGCCCATGTTGGCGCTGCGTTCCTCGAGGCGCGGGAAGGTGGCGTAGACCTTCGCCAGGTTCCACGGGCCGGGCCGTCCGGCCACCGTGAGGTTCTCCTCGACGCTGAGCGAGGCGAAGATGTCGCGCTCCTGCGGCACCCAGCCGAGCCCGGCGTGCGCGCGGCGATGGCTGGGCACGACGCTCAGGTCCCGCCCATCGAAGCGGATGCTGCCGCGCGTCTGCCGGGTCGCACCCATCAGTGTCGCCAGCAGAGTCGATTTGCCCATGCCGTTGCGCCCGAGCAGCGCGAGGCTCGCGCCCGCGTCGAGCTCGAACGAGATGTCTTCCAGCACCGCCGCATTGCCGTAGCCGGCATGCACGCCGGCGACCTCGAGCAGTCTAGCCATGCTGCGCCTCCCCCAGATAGACCTCCTTGACCCGCGGATCAGCCGCGATCGCCGCCGGCACGTCCTCGGTCAGCAGTTCGCCGCCGACCAGCACCGTAATGCGGTCGGCGAAGCGGAACACGAGGTCCATGTCGTGCTCGATCAGCAGGATGGTCACCTCGCGCGGCAGTTGCGCGATGGTTTCGAACAATTCGCGGCTCTCGCCGGCAGGCACACCCGCCGCGGGCTCGTCGAGCAGCAGCACGCGCGGGCGTACCGCCAGCGCGAGCGCGATCTCGATCAGGCGCTGCTTGCCGTAGGCGAGGTCCCGGGTGAGCTGGTGCGCCACGTCGAGCAGATGCAGGCGGGCAAGCAGTTCCGCCGCGTCGTCGATGGCCTCGCGGTGCGCGCCCACGGGCTTCCAGAAGCGTGCGCCGAGGCCGCGGCGCTCGCACGCCGCCAGCGTCACCGACTCGAGCACCGTCATGTCGGCGAACAGACGGTTGATCTGAAAGGTGCGCGCGAGCCCGCGCTTCACGCGCTGGTGCTGCGAGCGTGCGGTCACGTCCTCGCCCTCAAGCACCACCGTGCCCGAGCTGGGTTCGAGAAAGCCTGTGAGCAGGTTGATCAGCGTCGTCTTGCCGGCGCCGTTGGGGCCGATCAGCGCGTGGCGCGCACCGGTGGCGATGTCGAGCGTGACGTCGCGGGCGGCGAAGAAGCCGCCGAAGTTCTTGGTGAGGTGGCGGGTCTGCAGCGCGAAGCTCATGCTTGGCCCTTCTTGGCGAATCGCCTGGCGAGCCCGCGCAAGGCGCCCATCAGGCCGTCGCGGGCGAACAGCACGACGAAGATCAGCACCAGGCCGAGCCAGAACTGCCAGTACTGCGGGTTCATGTCCGCCAGCAGGTGGCGCGCGGTCATGAACACGATGGCGCCCAGCATCGCGCCGTACAGGCTGCCGGTGCCGCCGAGCACGAGGATGAGCAGCAGTTCGGCCGAACGCGAGAAGCTCAGCACGTCGATGGAGACGAACTGCGTGGTCTGGGTCAGCAAGGCGCCGGCCACGCCGGCATAGGCCGCGCCCACGGTGTAGACGGCGATCAGGCGCAAATTGACCGGTGTGCCCAGCGCCGGCATGCGAAACGCGTTCTGGCGGATGCCGTGCAGCGACAGGCCGAAGGGCGAATGCACCAAGCGCCGCGCGACCAGGAAGAGCACGAACAGCACGACCACGCTGTAGATGTAGCCCGTCCTGCCGAACATGTCGAATGCGAACAGGCCGAGCACGGGCTTGATCTCGATGCCCGACAGGCCGTCGAGCCCGCCGGTGATGGGCGTCGCCTTGTTGGCGGCCTCGAACAGCATCAAGGCCACGCCCAGCGTCACCATCAGCCGCGTCAGGTCGGCGCCGCGCAGGACCAGGAAACTGGTGATGAAGCCGAGCGCGGCGGCGAACGCCGCGGCGGCCGCCAACCCGAGCAGCGGATCGCCGAAGCCGTAGCGCGCCGCCAGGCCGGCCGCGTAGGCGCCGGCGCCGAAGAACGCGGCATGGCCGAGCGAGACGATGCCGGCATAACCGAGGATCAGGTCCAGCGACAGGACGAACAAGGCGGTGATCGCGATCTGCGACAGCAGTCCCAGGTCGGAGGGGAACAGGAAGTAGCCCGCCACCGGAATCAGCCAGAAGCCGTATTCGGGCAGCCGCCAGCGCGAGGCGCGCAGCAGCGGGCCGGCGTCGAAACCGGCCGTCGACGGCGCGGCGTGCAGGCTGGAACTCACGCCGCTCACCTCGCTGCCGAACGGCCGAACAGGCCTTGCGGCCGGAGGATCAGCGTGACCACCATCACCGCGTAGATGACGAAGGCGCCGACCTGCGGCACGTAGTACTTGCCGGCGACATCGCAGACGCCGAGGATCAGCGACGCATACAGCGAACCCTTGATGTTGCCGCTGCCGCCCACGGCCACGACGATCAGGAAGTAGACGATGTACTTGATCGGGAATTCAGGGTCCAGGCCGAGCATGTCGACGCCGAGCGCGCCGCCCAGGCCCGCCAGCGCGGAGCCGAGCGCGAAGGTGGCGAGGAACACCCGGTCGACGTCGATGCCCATGCCGCGCGCGGCGCGAGGGTTGTCCACCGAGGCGCGCAGCCTGGCGCCGAAGCGGGTGCTGGCCACCATCCACTGCAGCGCGAACGCCAGCGCCAAGCCGACCGCGATGAGGAACAGGCGATAGATGCCGACGTCGAGGCCGCCCGGCAGGTTGAACTGGCCCGACAGCATGGGCGGCAGCTGCAGCGGCTGCTGCTGGGCGCCGAAGAAGTAGTGCGCCCCGGAGATCGAGACGAACACCAGACCGATGGAAAACAGCACCTGGTCGAGGTGCGAGGCGCCGTACAGCCGGCGATACAGCGTGCGTTCGAGCAGCACGCCGGCCGCTGCCGAAATCAGCGCGGCGATGGGCAGCGAGGCGAGAAACGGTACGCCGAAGCGGTTGAGCATGACGACGCAGACGTAGCCGCCGAGCATCGCGAACGCACCGTGGGCGAGGTTGATGAAGTTCATCAAGCCCAGCGTGACCGACAGGCCCACGCTGATCAGGAACAGCAGCACGCCCGACGCAATGCCGTCGAAAAGTATCGTCATGCGGTGCTCCAGCCCCTGTTCTCGTGCTCGATGGACGCGCGGGGCAGGCAGCTGGCCTGCCGCCCCGCGCCGCGGGGGTGCAGCTTACTGCTTGCCCGGGTCCTTGAGGTTGGCCACGTGGTCGAACTCCACGTTCTGCAGCTTGCCGTCGACGCGCTCGGTCTTGCGGATGTAGATGTTCTGCACGATGTCGCGCGTGGCCGGGTCGATGCTGACGGGGCCGCGCGGGCTCATCCACTGCATGCCCTTGGCGGCTTCGATGAACTTGTCGGCGTTGGTGTCGCCGCCGGTCTTCTTCAGTACCTCGGCGATCAGGCGCATGCCGTCGTAGCCGCCCACCGCCATGAAGTTCGGACGGTCCTTGGGATAGGCCTTGTAGTAGGCGGCGGTGAACGCCTGGTTCTCGGGCGACTTGTGCGCCTCGGAGTAATGGAACGAGGTCACCAGGCCGAGCGCGGGGTCGCCGATGGCGTCGAGGATGTCCTCGTCGGGCAGGTCGCCTGTGGACAGCAGCCGGATGCCGGCGGCCGCCAGGCCGCGCTCGTTGAAGCCCTTCATGAAGGAGATGGTCTCGGCGCCCGGGGGCAGGAAGATGAACACCGCATCTGGCGCGGCGTCCTTGATCCTCTGCAGGAAGGGGGCGAAGTCGGGGTTGCGCACCGGCGAACGCACGTCGCCGACGATCTGGCCGCCGGCCGCGATGAAGGTCTTCTTGAACTGGGCTTCGGCGTCATGCCCAGGGCCATAGTCGGCCACCAGGGTGAAGACCTTCTTGATGTTGTTCTTGGCCGCCCAGTCGGCGATCGGCGCGCTGTTCTGCGGCAGCGTCATCGAGGCGCGCACGATGTAGGGCGACTTGGTCGTGATCGACGAGGTGGCCGCGTTCATCACCACCATCGGCGTCTTGGCCTCGGTGGCCACCGGCGCCACGGCAAAGGCCGAGGGCGTGAGGCCGAAGCCGGCGAGGATGTCGACCTTGTCCTTGACCACCAGCTCCTGCGCCAGGCGCTTGCTCACGTCGCCGGCGGTGCCCGGGCTGTCGTCCTTGAGGATCAACTGGACCTTGCGTCCGGCGAAGGTGTCGCCCTGGGTGGCGAGGTAGAGCTTGACGCCGTTTTCGATCTGCTTGCCGTAGGCCGCGAAGGGACCCGACATCGGCAGCACGAGTCCGATCTTGACCGGGTCGGCGGCCCAGGATGTGCCGCACGCGGCGGCGGCCAGCGCGAAGGCGGCCAGCGGTTTGCTCAGGATCATGGTGTGTCGTCCTCTGTGTCGGGGTGAGTGAAAGCCGGTGAAAACAAGGGAGCACCGAGAGATGTCAGCAGTTGCGGCGCCGTCTCCGGCGCGCCGGCAACCGGCGACATGAGATATACCGCGAATACCGTGCGCGCATAGACGCTGCGAACCCTAGTCGGAAAAGGGGTCGCCGCTGGCGGCGCCGGCGCCGAAATCGTTCGACGGTGCGCTGCAGTGAGGGCGCCCAGGGCCGACGCTGCGCCATGCTGCTGCGGCAGGCCCTTCAGCGCTCGCCACGCTCGCTGGCGACTACGTCCTCGGTGTTAACCCGTGGGCTTGCGGCATCGGACCGCCAAGTCGCGCAGCGCCGCCTGCGACTTGGCAGCGCAGCCCGTGTTGATGTGTGTGGTGTCTGCGACGGCCGGTGCGGCCCGGGTTGCGAAGTCTTGCCCCGCCGCGTGCGTCCGACGCTCGCATGCTGGCGCTTGTGACGGCGGCGCCAGGCCCCGCCACGCCATCTGACTGATCGTGCGCCGCAAGCGCCGCAGCGCGGCCATCGGCGAGTCCGACACGATGCTCATCATCGGCGGCATCGTCGAGCGTCTGCGCCAGCGTTTCGGCGACCAGTCCGGCGCGCCGCGCGGCTGGGCGGCGCCGGCTCGGGCGCGGCCCTGCGCGCGGTCAAGCGTCGCGCCGCGGCGCTCGGCTAAGCTGGCGCCATGCCCGAACGCGCCGCGCGCCGCTGGATCCGCCGTGCCCTGATCGCGCTGCTGCTGCTGGGCGGCGCTGCGGCGGCGCTGTGGTGGCTGGGCCGGCCGAAGCCGGTGCCGGTGCTCGTCGAAGCGGTGGCGCGCGGCACGGTCGAGGCCACGGTGGCCAACACCCGCGCCGGCAGCGTCGAGGCCTGCCAGCGCACGCGGCTGTCGACCATTGCCGGCGGGCGCATCGAGGTGCTGGCGGTCAAGGAAGGCGACCAGGTGCGCAAGGGCCAGCTGCTGATGCGGCTGTGGAACGACGACCAGCAGGCCGAGCAGGCGCTGGCGCAGGCGCAACTGGACACCGCGCGCAAGCGCGTCGCCGAGGCCTGCACGCTGGCCGATCTGGCGCAGCGCGAATTCAGGCGCCAGGAGCAGCTGCAGCAGCAGGGCTTCATCTCCGAAGGCGCGCTGGACAACCTGCGCACGCAGGCCGAGGCACGCCAGGCGGCCTGCGCCACCGCGCGCTCCGACGTCGGCCAGGCGCAGGCGCGCATCCGGCTCGTCGGCACCGCGCGCCAGCGCAGCGTGCTGGTCGCGCCCTTCGACGGCGTGGTCGCCAAGATCGTCGGCGAGGTCGGCGAATATTCGACGCCGTCGCCGCCGGGCGTGGCCATGCCTCCGGCCATCGACCTGATCGACGATTCCTGCCTGTACGTCGACGCACCGATGGACGAGGTCGACGCGCCGAAGATCCACGTCGGCCAGCCGGTGCGCATCACGCTCGACGCCTTGCCCGGCCGCAGCTTCGCCGGCAAGGTGCGGCGCGTTGCACCCTACGTGACGGCGGTGGAGAAGCAGGCGCGCACGGTCGAGATCGAGGTCGATTTCGCCGACCCGCAGTCGGCGGGCCGGCTGCTGGTTGGCTACAGCGCTGACGTCGAAGTGATCCTGGCCGTGCGCGAGGACGTCTTGCGCGTGCCCAGCTCGGCGCTGCTGCAGGGAGGCCGCGTGCTGCTGCTGCAGGACGGCAAGCTGGTCGAGCGGCCGGTGACGACCGGCCTGGCCAACTGGGAGCACACCGAGATCACGCAGGGCCTGCAGGGCGGCGAGCGCATCGTCACCTCGCTCGACCGCGGCGGCGTCGCGGCCGGCGCCGCCGCGGTGGAGGACACCGCGGCGCCGAAGCAGCGAAGCAGCGAAGCAGCGAAGCAGCGAAGCAGCGAAGTAGCGAAGTAGCGAAGTAGGTGCGATGGCGGCGCAGATCGAGCTCGACGGCATCGAGCGCGTGTTCCACCTCGGCGACAGCGTGGTGCATGCGCTGGCCGGCGTCGATCTGCGCATCGAGGCCGGCGAGTACATCTCGGTGATGGGGCCGTCGGGCTCGGGCAAGTCCACGCTGCTCAACGTGCTGGGCCTGCTCGACCGGCCCGATGCCGGCCGCTACCGGCTCGAGGGCCGCGACGTGACCACGCTGTCGCCGGACGAGCAGGCGCGGGTGCGCAGCCATCGCGTCGGCTTCGTGTTCCAGAGCTTCCACCTGGTGCCGCGGCTGACGGCGGCCGAGAACATCGCGCTGCCGATGGTGCTGGCCGGCATCGCGCCGCGCGAGCGCGAGGCGCGCGTGCGCCGCGCGGTCGAGGGCTTCGGCCTGGCGGCGCGAGCCGGCCACCGGCCCGACGAGCTGTCGGGCGGGCAGCGCCAGCGCGTGGCCATCGCGCGCGCCACGGTGATGCAGCCGGCGCTGCTGCTGGCCGACGAGCCCACCGGCAACCTCGACCGCGCCTCCGGCGACGAGGTGGTGCGGCTGCTGGAGCAGCTCAATGTCGAGGGCGTGACGCTGCTGGTGGTGACGCACGACCCGGCGCTGGGCGCGCGCGCGCGCCGCTGCCTGCGCATGGAGGACGGCGCGATCCGGCGCGACGAGCGCCGCGACACCCCCGCCGCGGCACATGCGCACGACTGACCTGCTCGGCTTCGCGCTCGGCGCCGCGCGCGGCAACCGCGTGCGCACCGCGCTGCTGATGCTGGCCATGGCCATCGGCGTGGCCGCGGTGGTGACGCTGACCGCGCTCGGCGACGGCGCGCGCCGCTACGTGGTGCGCGAGTTCAGCGCCATCGGCAGCAACCTGGTGATCGTGCTGCCCGGCCGCACCGAGACCGGCGGCATCAACCCGGGCAGCTTCGTCAGCAGCACGCCGCGCGACCTGACCAGTGACGCCCCGCGGGCGCTGCAACCCGCGCCGGCGGTGCCGCGCGTCGCGCCGATGACCGCCGGCACCTCCGAGCTGTCGGCGGGCGGGCGGCTGCGCGAAGGCATGGTGCTGGGCGCCACCGCCGAGTTCGTCGAGGTGCGCCAGTTCAGGCTGGCGCAGGGCCGCTTCCTGCCGAGCGAGGACTGGAACCGCGGCTCGCCGCTGATGGTGATCGGCGCCACGCTGCGCGCCGAGCTGTTCCCCAACGGGCCGGCGCTGGGGCAGTTCGTGCGCGTCGGCGACCGGCGCTTGCGCGTCATCGGCGTGCTCGCCGCCAGCGGCAGCGGGCTGGGCATGAACACCGACGAGCTGGCCATCGTGCCGGTGGCCACGGCGCTGGCGATGTTCAACACCAATACGCTGTTCCGCATCCTGGTCGAGGCGCGCAGCCGCGACGCGATCGAGCCGGCCAAGCGCCAGGTCAGCGAGATCCTGCGCGCGCGCCACGACGGCGAGCAGGACGTCACCGTGATCACGCAGGACGCGATGCTCGCCACCTTCGACCGGCTGCTGGGCACGCTGACGCTGGGCGTGGCCGGCATCGCCGCGATCAGCCTGGCCGTCGCCGGCATCCTGGTGATGAACGTGATGCTGGTGTCGGTGTCGCAGCGGCGCAGCGAGATCGGACTGCTGAAGGCGCTGGGCGGCACGCGGCGCACGATCCTGGTCGCCTTCCTGGTCGAAGCGGCGCTGCTGTCGGCGGCCGGCGCGCTGGTCGGCTGGGCGCTGGGCCTGGCCGGCGCGGCGCTGATCCGCGCGCTGTACCCGGTGTTCCCGGCCTACCCGCCCGACTGGGCCGTGCTCGCCGGCCTGGGTACTGCGCTGCTCACCGGGCTGCTGTTCGGCGTGCTGCCGGCGCGCAGCGCGGCGCGGCTCGACCCGGTGGCGGCGCTGGCGAAACGATGAACGCACGATGATCGCCGCCGATGCCGCCCGCTACGCCTGGCGCGCGATCGCCGCGCAGCGCACGCGCAGCCTGCTGACGCTGGCCGGCATCGCGGTGGGCATCGCCGCGGTGATTCTGCTGACCTCGATCGGCGAGGGCGTGCACCGCTTCGTGCTCGCCGAGTTCTCGCAGTTCGGCACCAACGTCGTCGGCATCTCGCCCGGGCGCACCACGGCGCGCGGCGGCGCGCCCAGCGGGCTGCCGACTTCGGTGCGGCCGCTGACGCTGGAGGATGCGCAGGCGCTGCAGCACCTGCCCGGCATCATCGGCGTGGTGCCGGTCGCCTGGGGCAATGCCGAGGCGCAGGCGCGCGGCCGCGTGCGCCGCACCACGGTCTACGGCGTGTCGCCGGCGGCGCTGCCGGTGTTCAACATGCGCGTCGCCGTCGGCCAGTTCCTGCCCGGCGAGGGCGCGCAGCAGGCGCGCGGCTTCGCCGTGCTCGGCGCCAAGCTGAAGCAGGAGCTGTTCGGCAACGACAACGCGCTCGGCGAGCGCTTGCGCATCGGCGGGCAGAGTTTTCGCATCGTCGGCGTGCTGGCGCCGAAGGGGCAGTTCCTCGGCATCGACCTGGACGACACCGCCTTCATCCCGGCGGCGCGCGCGCTGGAACTGTTCAACCGCGAGGGCCTGACCGAGATCAACCTGTCCTATGCGGAGGATGCGTCGGCCAAGGCGGTGGCCGCTGCCGCCGAAGCCGTGCTCGAGGCGCGCCACGGCCGCGCCGACTTCACCGTCGTCACGCAGGAGGAGATGCTGAGCACGCTGTCGAACATCCTCGACGTGCTGACGATGGCGGTGGCGGCGCTGGGCAGCATCTCGCTGCTGGTCGGCGCGGTCGGCATCGTCACCATCATGACCATCGCGGTGGCCGAGCGCACGCACGAGATCGGCCTGCTGCTGGCGCTGGGCAGCCGCCGCGGCACGGTGCTGCGGCTGTTCCTCGGCGAGGCGGTGGTGCTGGCGCTGCTGGGCAGCCTGCTCGGCGTGGCCATCGGCTTCGGCCTGGCGCAGCTGATCCGGCTGTTCGTGCCGGCGCTGCCGGTGAGCACGCCGCTGGCGTACGTGCTGCTGGCGGTGGCCAGCAGTGCGCTGATCGGCCTGGCGGCCGGCGTGCTGCCGGCGCGGCGCGCGGCGCGGCTCGACCCGGTGCAGGCGCTGCGTTCGGAGTAGCGTGCGCCGGCTCTTGCGGCGGGCGTGGCGGCTGCTTGCGGCGCACAGCGTGCCATGGAGCGACGGGATTGGACATTTCCTCCGGGCCAATCCCCGTCGTCCGTGACGGTCAGCTCGTGGCTCCCGGCGACAGCGCCTCCACCGTAAAGGGCACCTATTTATAGGTGGCACCGACTCGCGGCCCGAACGAGCCGCGCTCGATCAACTCATAGGGAGCCGTAACCCGCAGCGGCGCCGTCACGAGGTTCGCGCCATCGGCAAGCCGGTTCAGCAGCAGAGTCTTCGCCTGGGACGCGACGAACTCTGGATTGGTCCGCAGAGCCGAAATGGCCGGGTCGTGCGTCTGAGTGAAATCACTGTCGCCGATGCTCACGACCGAGAAGTCCTCGGGAATCTTGCGACCTGTCTTCGCGACAGCCCGGAGTGCGCTCACGAGGATGTGCGTACCTTGAGCGATCAATGCCGTCGGTGGCGACAGGCCGTCGAGCATGGCAAGCAGTTCCTCATACACAGAGCCGGTCGGCGTCGCCTGACGCAGGATGAGTTCCGGCGACCGGAGTCCCGCTTCTCGATAGGCTGCCCGGTAGCCTTCGATCCGCTTTCGAACGGGCCGGCTGCCCGCATTCCACAGCGCCAATGCGATGCGCTCGTGTCCCAACTCGAACAGCCGGCCACAGGCCTGCTTCATGCCGTTCACGTGGTCGAACAACAGTGCGTCGGCCCGCGTGTGCGGCATCTCGCGGTCGTACAGAACGATGGGCATCGACATCGAATTCATCTGGGCCACCAGCGCCGGAGCCCGCTCATGGCCGGGGGCACAAATCACACCGTCCATTCCACGCGCCTGGAACGTGCGCAAGGTGTCGACCTCGCGCTGAACGTCGTTCAGCCCCTGTGCGAGCAGCAACATGTAGCCGTCCGCTCGGAAGCTCTCTTCCAGCGCTCGAAACGCCCTGGCGTAGAGGGGGTTGGTCACGTCGGAGAACATGCAGCCGATCGTGTGGCTGCTTCTGGAGCGCAGAGCCCTGGCCGTGTGGCTCGGCTCGTACTGGAGCTTGGCCATCGCCCGCTCGACCCGCTCGCGCACCTCTGCCGACACGTTGGCAGCGCGGTTGAGCACGCGAGATGCGCTGCCGACCGAGACGTTGGCCGCGGCAGCCACGTCTTGAATCCGAACCTTCCTCCCATGCATGCGCGTCACGATCCTGCCTGTTCCTATACGGACACCCATTTCAGCACGGCAGGGCACCCCGCTCCGTGCCCGACTCCGTAGAAACCCCTATATGATGAATCGATTCACCATCTATCATGAGCGGATGATGAATCGATTCACTAAAACGCCTCCTGCGTTCGTTCTGGGCGACGCAGGTGTAGATGGGATCTCTCGCCGCTCGCTGTTGGCCGCCGCGTTGGGGGGCATTCCCCTCTTCGCTTCCGCGCAGCAGCAAGTTTCGGGCGCCGGCTTTCCTCAGCGTCCGATCAAACTGGTTCTCGGCTTCCCGCCGGGTGGCGCAACCGACAACTCGGCCCGCCTGGTGGCGCAGAAGATGGCTGCAGTGCTCGGGCAGCCCATCGTCGTCGAGAACCGGCCCGGCGCCTCGGGAAACATCGCGGCCGAGGCAGTGGCTCGAAGCGCGCCCGATGGCTACACGCTCTTCTATACGACCAGCACCATCCACGGCATCAACCCCAACGTCTTCGCCAAGCTCCCCTACGACCCGGTGGCGGACTTCGAGCCCGTGATGTACGTCAGCCGCACGCTCTTGGTATTGCTGGTGCGGCCGAATCTCGGGGTGAAGTCGACTCGGGAACTGATCCAGCGGGGCCGGTCCAAGCCCGGGACGCTGACCTACGCGTCCGCAGGGCTCGGAAGCACGCAGCATCTCGCGGGCGCATTGTTCTGCAGCAAGGCGGGGATCGATGCCGTGCACATCCCCTACAAAGGAAGCTCGCCGGCCCTCACCGACCTCATCGGCGGTCAGGTGGACTTCATGATCGACACTCTGTCGGCCTCGCTGCCCCATGTGCGAAGCGGAAAGCTCCGCGGTCTTGCAGTGAGCGGGCTCGAACGTTCACCCGCCCTGCAGGACCTTCCGACCATCGCTGCCGAGGGTGTCGCAGGCTACAACGTCGCCGCATGGGGGGGCTTCCTGGTGCCCAAGGGTACGCCGGCCCCGATCATCCAGGCGCTGAATGCAGCCGCCAACGAGGCGTTGCGTTCGCCAGAGGTCGTGGCGCGCGCCGCTGACAGCGGCAGCGAGTTGAAGGGCGGCACCCCCCAGGAGTTCGGCGACTTCATTCGGCAGGAACTGGCGACCTGGAAAGGCGCCGTGGCCGCCGCCGGAGTGTCCAAGGAATGAGTGCTCCCGCGTCGAGTGCGGCCCTGTCGCCCGCCACCGCCGCTCATGAAGGCGGAACCATCGGCGACATCATCATCGCGGCCATCGGCCGGTTCCCCGATCGCGTCGCGTTCATCGATGGCGAGCGATCGATTACCTACTCGGAACTGGGCACGCTGATCGGCAGGGCGATGACAGCCTTCGCTTCGCTGGGGCTGCGGCGCGGCGACGGCGTCATGCAGCTCTGCGGCAATCGCGTAGAGGTATTCGTCGTCATGGCGGCGGCCTACATGCTCGGGCTGCGCTCCGTGACGCTGCACGCCATGGGCGGCTGGGATGATCACGCATACATCGTGCAGGACGCCGAGCCTGCCGTGTTCATCTCCGAGTCTGCATACGAACAGCGGACATCCGCCTTGCGTGCGGGTTGCCCACGCGTGCGTCACTGGTTCGCTCACGGAAACTGCGACGGTCTGGACGACTTCTGGCAACTGGCCGCCACCCGGGATCCCGCCCCTCTGATGTCGCATGCCGCCAGCACCGACATCATCCGCCTCGCGTACACCGGAGGGACGACCGGCAAGCCGAAAGGCGTGATGCTTGCCAATCGGTCCGTATGGATGCAGGCGGTGCTGCTGATGGCAGCCCGCGGGCCCAGGCCGGGAGCCCGCGTCCTGTGTCCCACACCCATTTCTCATGGGGCCGGCGCAATGATCGTGCCCACACTGGCGCTCGGCGGCACGTTCGTGCTGCAGCGCGGATTCGACCCGGACCGATTCATCGACGCGGTCGAGAGTCACCGCATCGGTTCGGCCTTCCTGGTGCCGACGATGATCTACAAGCTGCTCGACCATCCACGCAGCGCCACGGCCGACTTCTCGTCCCTCGACCTCCTGTCCTACGGCGCGTCGCCCATGACCCCTGCGCGCATACGGGAGGCCATTGCCCGCTTCGGCCCCGTGCTGTCCCAGAGCTACGGACAGACGGAGTGCCCGAGCAACATCCTCCAACTGACGCCCCAGGACCACTGCCGCACCGACGTGGACACCCTTGCCTCGGCCGGCATGCCCTATCCCGGCGTCACCGTGGCGTTGCTCGACGCGAATGATCGGCCCGTGCCCCCGGGAGACGTGGGCGAGATCTGCGTGCGCAGCCCGCTGGTGATGGACGGGTACTGGAAGCAGCCGGAACTGAGCGCCCAGGCGCTGCGCAATGGCTGGCTCCACACCGGCGACATGGCACGGCGTGACAAGCACGGCTACTACTACCTCGTCGACCGCAGCAAGGACATGGTCATCTCGGGCGGCTTCAACGTCTATCCGAAGGAAGTGGAGGACGTCATCGCCCAACACCCTGCCATCGCCGCCGTGGCCGTCATCGGCGTGCCGGACGAGCGCTGGGGCGAGGCCGTCAAGGCCGTCGTCGTGAAGCGTCCGAATGCACAGGTCGAATCGGAAGAGCTGCTCGAGCTCGTGCGGCATGCCAAGGGGAGCGTGTGCACGCCCAAGAGCGTGGACTTCGTCGACGCGCTGCCGCTGACCGCCCTGGGTAAGCCTGACAAGAAGGCGCTGCGAAAGCGCTACTGGGGCGACCAGGTGCGCTCGATTCACTGAACCGGTCCATAGGATCCATAGCGATGAACTCCAACGAACGAACTTTCGACCGCTCGCTCGAGGGGCGGGTCGCCATCGTCACCGGCGCCGGCTCGCGCGCCGAAGGCATCGGCAATGGCCGCGCCGCGGCCATCCTGCTCGCCCGCGACGGCGCCAAGGTGCTGCTGATCGACGCCGTCGAGGAATGGGCGCAGCGGACCCGCGAAATGATCGCCGCGGAAGGCGGAGAAGCCACAGCCTGCGTGTGCGACGTGAGTCGCGACGACGACTGCCGGTCCGCGGTCGAGCATGCCGTGCGGCAATGGGGACGCGTCGACATCCTGGTGAACAACGTCGGCATCGGCGGGCCCCAAGGCACGGCAGTCGATCTCGACCTGGAGGGGTGGGACAAGGCCCTGCGCATCAACGTCACGTCGATGATGCTGATGGCACGCCACTCCATCCCCCACATGCTTGCCCAAGAGAAGGGGGCCATCGTCAATGTCGCCTCCGTGGCCGGCTTGATCGGCGGGCATCCCAGCCTGCTCTATCCCACGTCGAAGGGAGCCGTCGTCAACATGACGCGAGCCATGGCGGCGCACCATGGCAGCCAGGGCATCCGCGTCAATTGCGTCGCCCCCGGCATGGTTCACACCCCCATGGTCTACGCCCGAGGCATGAGCGAGGAGATCCGCGAAGCCAGGCGCAAGCGCTCCTTCCTCCAGACCGAAGGCAGCGGATGGGACGTGGGGCATGCCATTCGATACCTCGCGAGCGACGAATCGGGCTGGGTTACCGGCGCGATTCTTCCGGTGGACGCCGGTGCCACGGCGGGCCGCCATTCGTACTGATGACCAAGGAGACAGCCAAATGATGCACAAGACCCTCTTCACCCGGACCCTCGGATGGTGCGCTTCGCTCGTCTTGGGTCTAGGTCTGGGTCTGGGTCTGGGTGTGGCCCGAGCCCAGGACTACCCGCAGAGGCCGATCACCATCGTGGTTCCATTCGGCACCGGCAACATTGCCGATAACCAGGGACGCATGATTGCCCGTTACCTGGAGAACGCGCTGGGGCAGCCCGTCGTGGTAGAGAACAAGCCGGGCGCCGGCGGCTCCATTGGAACGGCCCAGGTCGCGCGTGCTCGGCCTGACGGCTACACGCTCCTGTACGGCACTCACGGTACCCAAGCGGCGAATGCCGCCCTCTACCCCAAAGGCAGCGTCGATCCGGCTCACGATCTGCGAGCGGTTCATTCGTTGTTCCGCCAGTCCACCGTTCTGGTCGTGCCCGCGAGCCGCCCCTGGCGCA
Source organism: Rubrivivax sp. (assembly GCA_036724445.1). Taxonomy (GTDB): domain Bacteria; phylum Pseudomonadota; class Gammaproteobacteria; order Burkholderiales; family Burkholderiaceae_C; genus Rubrivivax. The sequence goes on from DAIMFR010000017.1 coordinate 60,407, forward strand.
CGCTGCAGGAGATGCTGGATGCCGCCCGCAAGACTCCCGGCGGCCTGAGCTATGCCTCTTCCGGCATAGGCACCCAAACTCACCTTGCTGCAGCCAAGTTCCAGAGTGCCACCCACGTGAACTTGACGCACGTGCCGTACTCGGGAAAGTCTTCTATGACCGACCTTCTCGCCGGCACGATCGACCTTACGTTCAGCTACGCCGAGAGCGTGATGCCGCACATCGCCGCCGGAAGCCTGCGCGCGCTCGCCATCAACGGCAAGAGCCGGATGGAAGCGCTGCCGGACGTGCCGACGGTCGGCGAGCTGGGTTTCCCCGATGCGGCGCTGGAAGGCTGGTCCGGTGTGTTCGTGCCGCGCGGCACGCCCGACGCCATCGTCGCGCGTCTGGCACGCGAGATTGCCAAGGGGACCGAGGCCGCGGACGTGAAGTCGGCGATGGCCAAGATCGGCAGCTATCCGATGGGCCTCGCCGATGGCGCCTTCCAGGCGTTCGTCGAGTCTGAAGTGGTTCGCTGGCGGGACATCGTGAAGACTGCGGACGCAGACGCCCGCTGAGGCAAGGCACGGCAAGACATGCTCAAAAGCCATATCGGCGGCGGCGATGCCGACCACATCAGGATTCGCGGCTATGACCTGGTCGACGATTTGCTGGACAAACACGACTTCGTCGACGTACTCTGTTTGGCCATCCTCGGTCGCTTTCCCGACGAGAGGATGCGGCGCATGGTCAACAATTCGCTGGTCACGTCGATCGACCATGGGTTGACACCCAGCGCGTTGGCCACACGGCTGACCCTGCACGGAGCGCCCGAGTCGCTCCAAGGCGCGGTCGCAGCGGGCCTGCTTGGCGCAGGAAGCCGGTTTCTCGGCACGGTCGAGGTCAGTGCCCGCTTCATGAAGGAGGCGATATCCGAACTGGACGGCGCTGGCGAGCCCAGCGACGAGCAGCTTTGCGTCCTTGCGGACGCGGTTGTTGCACGCAGTCGGGCCGCCGGGCGCAAGATTCCCGGCTTTGGCCATCCCATCCATGTCAACGGCGACCCGCGCGCGCTGCGCGCCCAACGCATCGCGGAGCAGGAAGGCTACTTCGGACGACACTTCCGGTTCGCGCTGCAACTGGCGCAGTCGCTGTCGGCCCAGGTCGGACGTCCCATGCCTCTCAACGCCACGGGCAGCAAGGCTGCAGTCTTGCTGGACCTGGGCCTCAGCCCGGAGTTCGGCAAGGCGCTGACGCTCATCGGTCGCGTCGCCGGCCTGGTGGCGCATGCTTTCGAGGAGCGCAGCCGCCCCATCGGCCAGGACCTCTGGGACATGGCGGTCGCGGCTTCGGAAAGCGGCGAAGCATGACAACAAAGCGGGCAGGATCCCGCCGCTGGCGTCAAAGGCCGTCCCAATCGAACTGGGGCGACTTCGGCGACGAAGACCAACTGGGGCGACTCAATTTCATCACTCCGGAGAGCGTGCTTCGCGGCATCCGCGAGGTTCGCTCCGGCCAGAGCTTCTGCCTGAGCCTGCCCCTGAACCTGCCCGGCGGAAACGTACTGAATCCGCGACGCCATCCACCGAAGCTGCAGCCCGTGATGCGGGACGGCGTACCCGTGTTCAACCTGCCCATCGGCAATGCCGCACTCGGCCAAACCGACGTGCTGTGTGACGACGCCTTCCTGATCCACAGCCAGTATTCGACGCAATGGGACGGCTTCTCCCACGTCGGCCATCTCTTCGACGCCGATGCAACGGGTACGCCTCGACCCGTCTACTACAACGGGTATCGGGCGGGCGTCGACCTTATCGGCCCGAACGATGCCCAAGGGAGGTCCGCAGGCGCCCATCGTCTTGGCATCGATTCGTTCGCCGAGAAGGCCATTCAGAGCAGGGGGGTGCTGGTTGACCTGAAAGCGGTCGCCGGCTCGGCACGGGTTCGTGTCGGATACGACCCGTTCATGCGCGCTTTGGAAGCCTGTGACGTTGAACTGCGGCAAGGGGACATTCTTTGCCTGTACACCGGATTCGCCGACCTCGTCATGGACATGGCAGGCACACCCGCCCCAGCATTGCGCGATTCGCTGTGCGCGGTACTCGACGGCAAGGACGAGCGCTTGCTGCAATGGATCATCGACAGCGGGATCGCGGCTCTATGCGCAGACAACTACGGCGTCGAGGAGATTCCTGCCGCAGGACCGCACGAGTGCGGTCCCCGGCTGCCGTTGCATGAGCTCTGCCTCTTCAAGCAAGGAATCCCGCTGGGCGAACTGTGGTACTTCAAGCAGCTGGCCGATGCGCTGCAGCGAAACGGTCGTTCCGCCTTCCTGTTGACGGCGCCACCGCTTCGTCTACCAGGGGCCGTAGGGTCGCCGGTGACGCCCGTAGCGACGATGTAGACGCAGGAGTGAAGAGCTTGGCGAGCGCTCGAGGGCGACATCTCTCTGTGCGCTGCAGTACCCATGATTGACGCTGGGGCCAACCTGTCCATTGGCTGGGAGCTGCTGACGCCTTTGCACGCGCCGGACGGCCGGCGCGTGGACGCCGAGGGGCGCTATCGCAGCCAGCAGACGCTCAACAGACAACTTCCAGCAACTCGAGCAGACGCTCCTGCGGCCGGCCGCTTCGGGGCGACGAGTTCAGGGCTGCGCACGTCGCTGATGGGTCGCAAGCGTGAGTTCAGCACGCCGCCCCGAGCGCCCGCAATGCGCCGCAACCCCTGCTCGACACGCGCCCTCAGCCCATGATGTTCACGCCGCCGTCGACGTACAGCGTCTGCCCGGTCAGGCGGCGCGCATAGGGCATGGCCAAGTAGGCGCAGGTGAAGCCGACGTCGTCGATATCGACCAACTCGCCCACCGGCGCGCGGCTGGCGGCCTCGTTCAGCAGCAGCTCGAAATCCTTCAGCCCCGACGCGGCGCGCGTCTTCAGCGGCCCCGGCGAGATCGGGTGCACGCGGATGCCCTGCGGGCCGAGTTCGTGCGCCAGGTAGCGGCAGCTGGCTTCCAGCGCGGCCTTCACCGGGCCCATCACGTTGTAGTTGGGCACGACCTTGTTCGCGCCCAGGTAGCTCATCGCGAACAGCGTGCCGCCGTCGTCCATCAGCGGCGCGGCGAGCTTGGCCATGCGCACGAAGGAGTGCACCGACACGTCCATCGCGCGCTGGAAGCCGGCCGCCGAGCAGTCGAGCAGCCCGCCCTGCAGGTCCGCCTTCGGCGCGAAGGCGATCGAATGCAGGACGATGTCCAGCCGGCCCCATTGCCTGCGCACCGCGTCGAACACCGCTTCCATCTCGCCCGGCTGCTCGACGTTCAGCGGCAGGCACAGCGGCGCGCCCAAGCCCTGCGCCAGCGGCTCGACGTGCGGCCGCGCCTTGTCGTTCAGGTAGGTCACGGCCAGCTCGGCACCCAGCTTGTGGAAGGCGCGCGCGCAGCCGTAGGCGATCGAATGTTCGTTGGCGATGCCGACGACCAGCGCCTTGCGGCCGGACAGCGCGGGGGTGGGGATGGGGCCGATTTTGGTGGTCATGGTGCGGCAAGCAGGTCGCGCGTCTGGCGCGCGATCATCAGTTCTTCGTTGGTCGGGATCACCCAGGCGCGGGTGCGGCTGGCGGCGCTGCTGATCAGCGGGCCGCCGGCCGCGTTGGCGGCTTCGTCGAGCTCGACGCCCAGCCAGGCGGCGGCGCGGCAGATCATCGCGCGCACCGGCGCGGCGTGTTCGCCGATGCCGGCGGTGAAGACGATCGCATCCAGCCCGCCCAGCGCCGCGGCCAGCGAGCCGAGCTCGCGGCCGATGCGGTAGACGTACAGATCGATGGCCAGTTGCGCGCGCGGCTCCTTCGAGCCAAGCAGCGTGCGCATGTCGCTCGACACGCCGGACACGCCGAGCAGGCCCGATTGGCTGTAGATCAGCTTCTCGATGGCGCGCGCATCCATGCCGCGCTCGTCCATCAGGTACAGGATCACGCCCGGGTCGATGGCGCCGCAGCGCGTGCCCATCGGCAGGCCGTCGACGGCGGTGAAGCCCATCGTGGTGGCGATGCTGCGCCCGCCCTGCAGCGCGCAGATGCTGGCGCCGTTGCCCAGGTGCAGCACCAGCGTGCGCCCGCGTGCCGCCGCGGCGTCGATGCCCGGCAGCACCGAGGCGATGTATTCGTAGGACAGGCCGTGAAAACCGTAGCGGCGCACGCCGGCTTCGGTGATCTCCGGCGGCAGCGCGAACATCTGCGCCAGCGGCGGGTTGCTGCGGTGCATCGCGGTGTCGAAGCAGGCCACCTGCGGCAGATCGGGGGCACGCTGCAGCAGCGTCGTGATCGGGTTCAGATTGTGCGGCTGGTGCAGCGGTGCCAGCGGCACGAACTTGCGCAGGCGCTCGACCATCGCGGCGTCCAGCCGCACCGGCGCAGCGAACTCGGTGCCGCCGTGCACGACGCGGTGGCCCACCGCCGTCAGCCGCTGGCCCTCGCTGCGGTTGGCAAGCAGCCAGTCGATGATGTGCTGCAGCGCGGCGTCGTGCCCCAGCGGCTGGCCGTCGTTCAGGCGCCGGTCGTCCAGGCGCCGCCCGCTGGCGTCCTTGGCGACGAAGCGCGGCAGGGTGTGGATGCCTTCGACCTGGCCGCTGGCGAACAGCTCGAGTGCGCCGGCGGCGTCGGCGGCACCGGCGGCCTCGGCGGTCTCGGCGAAGAGCGAGAACTTGATGCTCGACGAGCCCGCGTTCAGCACCAGGATCAGCTCGTTCATCGCGCGGCTCCTTTCGTGACGATGGCGGCGGCAAAGATCAAGCGGCGCGTGCCCGCTTGCGCGCAGGTGCAGGTACAGGCGCGTCCAGGCCGAGCAGCTGCGCGACGCGCTGCAGCCGTTGTTCCTGGTAGGGCGTGGGTGCGCCGCGCGCGCTGATCACGTGCCGTGCCGCGGCGAAGCCGCGGCGGCGCTCGTCCATGTCGGGCGCCAGCTTCGGCAGCGCCTCGATCGCGCGCTGCTCGTCCAGCGCCAGCAGGAAGGCCTGGCGCTTGATCGCGGCCTTCAGCGTGGCCGGCGCCGGCAGGTTCGCCGGCTTCATCTCGCGCACCAGCGCCTGCATCAGGTTGTAGGGGCGCTCGTCGACCACCTTCTCCTCGCGGCCCACGTACAGCAGCAGCCGCGCCCAGGCGTCGATCGGCCGGCCTTCGTCGAAATGCGCCTGGGCCTCGCGGCGCTTCAGGCGCCGCAACTCGTCCTGTTCCCAGGTGGCGCTGCGCGCGGCGTGCTGGCCACTGCCGGGTTCGCTCAAACCGACTGCGGCCGCCAGCCACGGCGATTCGTAGATCGCCTTGAACAAGCGCTCGGCCCCCGCGTCGCGCGCATCGCGATACTGGTCGAGCGACTGCTCGATGCGCGTGGACATGTCGCGCTCGGCCTGCAGCAGCGGGTTGTCCGCGGCCACCGGCTGGCGCTGGGCGCGTACCGTGTCGGCCATCCAGCGCAGCCACCACAGCGCCGGGTTGGCGTCGGAGAACCACCAGCGCTCGGCGCGCGCGGGGTTGGTCTCGCGCATCAGCCGCGCCGCCGGCTCGCTGGACAGCAGCTTGACCAACGGCGAGGCGAAGCGCTCGTACAGCTGCTGGTTGACCTGCGCCACGCGCTCGGCGACCTCGAAGGCGCGCTCGTCCTGGCGGCCGTCGTCCAGCGCCAGGATGTCGCCGATCGTGCGCGGCACGAACTGGATCAGGTAGCGGCCTTCGACATATTCGAGCCCCGGCATGTCCGGCGTCGTGTCCTGGATCAGCGCCTCGTACAGCCCCGGCGGCAGCGTGTCGATCAGCTCCAGCGCGCTGGCCAGTTCGGAGGTTTCGCGCCGCGCCACGCCGGCCGAGACGAAGATGCCGAGGTGGCCGATCTTGTCGTGCAGGCAATAGACCAGCGTCTGCTCGTTCAGCCGGATGTCGTCGACGCTGTCGTACAGGTCGGCGATCCAGTTCAGTGCCTGCTGCGGCGGCGTGATGTTGTCGCCCCACGAGGCGAAGACGATGATCGGCGTGCGGATGTTGCGCAGGTCCACGCGGTGCCGGCCGTCGAAGGACTGCACCTGCCCGCTGGCCAGCTTGTTGCCGACGAACAGGTTCTGCGTGATCCACTCCATCTCTTCCTTGTTCATCAGGTAGTGGCCGCCCCACCACTTCTCGAATTCCAGGAAGCGCTCGCCTTCGGTGTCGACCTTGGCGTACAGGTTGTACAGCTTGCTCCAGTAGGTGTTGGACGGGTTCAGGTTCTCGAAGTTGTTGACCAGATACGCGCCGTCGAAGATGCCGTGGCCGATGTCGCCGGCCATCGACGCCATCCAGGTGCCGCCGAGCAGCCCGCCCGAATAGCGCATCGGGTTCTTGCCCTCGACCCCCGCCCAGTACGAGATCGGCGATCCGGCCAGCAGCAGCGGCCCCACGGCTTCAGGCGCCAGCGCGGCGGCCATCAGCAGCGCCCAGCCGCCCTGGCAGTTGCCGATGACGAAGGGCTTGTCGGCCTGCGGGTGCAGTTCGTTGACGTGCTGCAGGAAGCGGATCTCGGCCGCGCACACCGACTCGATGGTCTGCCCCGGCAGCGGCTGCGGAAAGAACATCACGAAGTAGCACGGGTGGCCGAACTTCAGCGCGATGCCGATCTCGCTGTCCAGCTTGAAGCCGCCGATGCCGGGACCGTGGCCGGCGCGCGGGTCGATGACCACGAAGGGCCGCTTGGCGGCATCGGGCGCCGGGCAGCCGGCCGGCGGCGTGATGCGCACCAGCGCGTAGTTCGCCGGCTTCGGCAAGCTGCGGCCGTCGAGCACCATCGTGTAGTCGAAGGCCAGCACCGGCGGCTGGCCGGATTTCTCGTGTTCGAGATATTGATTGCCGCGCTCGCGCAGCACGTCCAGCGTCAGGATCGAGCGCTGCCAGGCGTCGATCCAATATTCGGCGGTGGCGCCGGCGATCTGCTGCAGCGGCCAGGCGGCTGTCGCGGCATCGAAGGGGGCGAAGGGGGCGAAGGGAGAGGGCAGTTGGGCCATGGTGCTGAAGCGGGTGAAACGGCGGAGCGCGGATGGCGCGTGGCGCCGCAAGGTGCAGCGCGGCGCGTGGCCGCCATTATCGTTGCGCCGGCACGATCGATGTTGCGTCGCAGCAGGGTCGCCGGAAGGCGCCGCCCCGGGCCCTCGGACCCACCCGCAGACCCGAGCTTCAGACCTTGCCTCAGACCTCGACCACCACCTCCACCTTGCCCTGGCGCACGGCCCTGACGAAGCTGCGGTAGTCGGCGCGGTTCTGGTCGCTGTAGGCCACCGCGAAGTCGGCGATCGCGTCGTCCATGACCTGTCCCGAGCCGGCATAGCCGGCGATCAGCGCCGCGTCGCCCGAGCGCGCGTGCGCCCGCGCCAGCGCGTGCGCGCACATGCGCCCGTACTGGCGCAGCAGGCCGAAGTCCATGTCCTCGACGATGGCCGACATCTTCAGGTCGCGCAGCTGGCGCACGTAGAAGTGGCGGCCGCTGGGGCTTTCGGTCCAGCCGAGAAAGACGTCGCTGGCCGACTGCATCAGCCGCTGGCCGACGATGACGCGCTGGCCGTGGTTCGGATACACGCTCTTGCCGGCATACGGCTCCAGCACCGAGGCGCGCGCTTCCTTGACCTGCAGGAACAGCGGATCGTCCTCCTCGGCCATGAACAGCCCCACCGCGCAATGCGTGCCGACGCTGCCGACGCCGACCACCTTCATCGCCAGGTCGCAGAAGTGGTAGCGGTCGAACAGCGTGCGCACGTGCGCCGGCAGCGATTCGCGGTAGTCGGCGATGGCGCCGGCATAGCCGTCGCGCAGGCCGGGGGCCAGCGCCTCGTCGGGATGGAAGATCAGCGGCGGCTCGTCCTTGATGCGGTGCTCGGTGCCCTGCAGCGCGACCAGCTTGGGGAACAGGTGCTCGGGCTCGGACTTGCGCTGCGCCTCCTCCACGCGCTCTTCCATGCGCTTGCGCACCTCTTCCATCACCGCCGGGTCGGCCGAGCGGTCCTGATAGCGCTGCAGGTCGATGCGGTCGTACCAGACCTCGAGCACGCGCATCGCCGCATAGTCGGTCATGCGCTCGCGGTACTCGCGCGCCGCGTCGCGGGCGGCGCGCGCGGCGTCGCTGTCGGCCAGGCGCTGGTGCTGCGCCGCGATGACGATGCTCGCCGCCAGGCGCTTCAGGTCCCACTCCCAGGGCGCGGGCAGCGTCTCGTCGAGGTCGTTGATGTCGAAGATGACGTTGCGCTCGGGTGTGGCGAAGCCGCCGAAGTTCATCAGGTGCGCGTCGCCGCAGGCCTGCACGCGGATGCCGGTGTTCGGCGTCGCCGCCAGGTCGGCGGCCATCAGCGCCGCGGCGCCGCGGTAGAAGGCAAAGGGCGAAGCCGACATGCGGCCGAAGCGCACCGGGATCAGCGCCGGCATGCGGTCGGCATTCGAGGCCTGCAGCAGCGCGACCGCGTCGGGCCGGTCCGCCGGCGGCTTCCACTCGGCATGCGCGGCACGCGGCACCGCGTCGCGCAGCGCACGGCCCTGGGCGCGGCGCTCGTCGGCGGTGCGGAAGCTGCGCGCCGGCGGCTCGGCGGGGGCTGCGGTCTTGCGCCGGCTGGGCTTGGCCATGGTCGGTCCTTGGTCTATGGACGCGGGTCGGGGGGCATCGTTCCGGCGGCCATTGTCCGGCAGCGCGCGATGGCGGCACGCGCATTGAAGAGCATGCGCTCGGGTCCGTATTGGCGGTCCAGGCCGCTGCTGCGCACGGCTTCGAGCACGCCCGGATTCAGGCCGACCAGCCATTCGCTGACGCCGGCCGCGGCGTGCCGCCGCTCGCCTTCGGCCAGCACCTGCAGCGCCGAATATTCGACATCCGGCACGCGGCTCAGGTCCAGCGCCAGCACGCGCGGCTGGTGTTCGGCGACCAGCGCGTCGATGCGTTCGGCCACGTATTGCGCGTTGGCAAAGTACAGCCGCCCCTCGGGGCGCACGATCAGCAGGCCGGGGAAGGTCTCGTCGTCCGGATGTTCGGCCGACACCGGCCGCAGCACGTCGGCGCCGCGCTTGCGGCCGATGACGTAGACGCGCGGATGCGCGCTCAGGCTCACCAGCCCGATCATCGACAGCACGATCGCCGCGACGATGCCCTGCAGCGTGCCGAACACCAGCACGCCGAAGGCGGCGGCCAAGGCCCAGCGGAACTCCATCGTGCGCACCGCACGGATGGCGCGGAACTCGGCCGGTGCGATCAGGCCCACCGAATAGACGATGACGATGGCCGCCAGCGTGGCCTGCGGCAGCAGGCCGAGCAGCGGGGCCAGCAGCAGCATCGTCGCCAGCGCCGCCGCCGCGGTGACCAGCGACGCGCGCTGCGACTGCCCGCCAACCGAGCGCACCACCGCGGTCTGCGAAGTGCCGCCGCCGGCCGGCATCGCGCCCAGCAGCGCGCCGCCCAGGTTGGCCGCGCCGGTGGCCACCAGCTCGCGGTTGGCGTCCACCGGCGGGTCGCCGGGCGCGGCGAAGGCGCGCGCCGCGGCGATGGTCTCGGTGAAGCTCATCAGCGCGATGCCTAAAGCGCCGGGCAGCAGCGCTGCGACCAAGCCGGCATCGGGCCAGACCAGCGCCGGCAGGCCGCGCGGAATCTCGCCGACCACGGCCACGCCCGCGCCGGGCAGGCCGAACCACCACGACGCGGCGATGGCCAGCCCCACGGCCACCAGCGGCGCGGCCGAATGCGGCTTGCGGCGCTCGAGCAACAGCAGCAGCGCGAAGCTGGCAGCGGCCACCGCCAGCGTCAACCACGAGGTGGCCGGCAGCTGCTGCACGATGGCGATGGCGTCGCGGAAGAAGCCCTGCTTGTGGATGTGCACGCCGAGCAGCTTGGGCAGCTGGTCGAGCACGATCACCAGGCCGATGCCGGTCTTGAAGCCGGTGAGCACCGGCGTGGAGATGAAGTTGGCGACGAAGCCCAGGCGCAGCAGCCGCGCCGCGATCAGCAGCAGCCCGACCAGCACGCCCAGCGTGGCCGTGGCCACGGCCAGACGCGCCGGATCGCCGTCGGGCACCACCGTGCCGAGCTGCGCGCCGACCAGGATCGCCAGCGTCGCCGTGGAGCTGACGCTGAGCACGCGCGAGCTGCCCAGCAGCGCGTAGATCAGCATCGGCACGAAGGCGGTGTACAGGCCCACCGCCACCGGCAGGCCGGCGACGGTGGCATAGGCCATGGCCTTGGGCAGCACCACGGCCGCCGCGGTCAGGCCGGCCGTGAGGTCGAGACGCCAGGCTGAGGCGGCGGATGCCGGTGACGATTGCATGAACCTGACTTTGGTTGAAGGCGCTGATCATGCCGTGCGCTCGGATGGGGCGCGCCTGCGCGGCGTCAATATCCGCGCACCTGCCGCTCACCACAATCTCTGAACGTGGTGTCGCAGAAGGCGGCGATGAACAGCGACGACAAACTCGATCGAAGAAGCTCCGAACGCCTGCTCGACGTGCTGATCCGTGCCGGGCTGATCCTGGTGCTGGTCTGGCTGTGCTACCAGGTCTTTGCGCCCTTCCTCGTGCTGATGGCCTGGGCGGTGATCCTGGCGGTGACGCTCTATCCGCTGCATCGCGCGCTGGCGCGCAGGCTCGGCGCAAGGCCAGGGTGGGCGGCGGCGCTGATCACGCTGCTCGGCATCGCGTTGATCGTCACCCCGGCCGCCGTGCTCGCCGGTTCCATGGGCGACTCGGTGCAGCAGCTGATCCACGACGTGCAGCAGGACACGCTGCAGATCCCGCCGCCGCCGGAGCGTGTCGCCGCCTGGCCGCTGGTCGGCGAGCGCGTCCATGCGGTCTGGAACAAGGCCTACACCGACCTGCCGGCGCTGATCAAGAGCCTGCAGCCGAAGATCGGCGAATTGGCCAAGACGGCGCTGGCCATGGTGGCCGCCATCGGCGGCGACATCCTGAAGTTCGTCGCCGCCTTCATCGTGGCCGGCATCCTGATGGCCTTCGGCGAAGGCGGCGCGCGGGCCTCGCTGGCGATCTTCCGCCGCATCGCCGGTGCCGAACGCGGCGCCGCGTTCGCCGCGCTGTCGACCGCGACGATCCGCGCCGTCGCGCAGGGCGTGATCGGCATCGCCTTCATCCAGGCGCTCGCCGTCGGCCTGTGCCTGCTGTTCGCGGGCGTGCCGCTGGCGGGGCTGCTGGCCGGCGTGGTGCTGGTGCTCGGCATCGCCCAGATTCCGGCACTGCTGGTCACGCTGCCGGCCATCGCCTGGCTGTGGATGAGTGGTGGTTACGGCAGCGGCGAAGCCCTGCTGTGGTCGGCGCTGCTGTTCGTCGCCGGCATGGCCGACAACGTGCTCAAGCCGTTGCTGCTGGGCCGCGGCGTCGATGCGCCGATGCCGGTGATCCTGCTCGGCGCGCTCGGCGGCATGGCCACCGCGGGCATCCTCGGCCTGTTCGTCGGCTCGACGCTGCTCGCACTGGGCTACCAGATCTTCATGGGTTGGGTGCAGGACAATCCAGCTTCACAGCCGGTGGCGGACGAGGTCGACGAGCCGGAATCCGGCTGACGCCGCTGGTCGAACTGGACTCGAGCAACGGCCCTGTGGGGCTCAGGAGGGTGGCAGACATGGCACGTGGATGGATGACGATCTGTTGGGTCGCGTTGGCGGTCGCCGCATCGGGGGCCGCATCGGGGGCACAGGCGCAGGCCCAGGCTCAGACCCAGGCTCAGACGGCCGCCGCGTCGCCGCCCGCGGCGGCGGCGGTCGACCCCGCGGCGGTGCAGGCGTTGCGCGACATGGGCGCGTATCTGCAGACGCTGCAGCGCTTCGCGGTGCACAGCGCGGTCACCGGCGAGCGCGTGCTCGCCGACGGCCAGAAGCTGCAGCACAGCGCCAGCGCCACGCTGGATGTCGAGCGCCCCAACAGGTTGCGGGCCTTGATGCGCACGGCGGCGTCCGAGCGGCAACTCGTCTTCGACGGCCGCTCGGTGACGCTGTATTCGCCGATCCAGCAGTACTACTCGACGGTCGAATACAGCGGCAACATCGGCAGCCTGATCGACCGGCTCGAAGCCCACTACGGCGTGCAGGTGCCGCTGTCCGACCTGTTCCGCTGGGGCACACCCGAAGCACCGCTCGACCGTCTCGAATCGGCGATGAACGCCGGGCAGGCCTTCGTCGGCGACGAGCTGTGCGACCACTATGCCTTCCGCCAGGGCAAGATCGACTGGCAGATCTGGATCGCGGTCGGCCGGCGGCCGCTGCCGCGCAAGATCGTCGTCACCAGCCGCGCCGACGAGGCGCGCCCGCAGTCGGTGACGCTGCTCGACTGGAACCTGATGCCGCGCTTTTCCGAATCGGTCTTCCACTTCGTGCCGCCGGCGGGCGCGACGAAGGTCGAATGGGTGGCGCGCAAGACCAAATGACAGGGAGCCGAAAATGTTGACGATCGACAGAGGTTGGAAGGCCACGGTGCTGGTGGCGGGCGTGCTGGCCTGTTTCGCGGCGGCGGATTCGGCGCAGGCACAGCGTGAGCGCGGCGGCGGTGGCGGCGCAGCGCGCCAGGGCGCGCACGCCGGCCAGCGCGGCGACGCGGCGAAGGCCGGCCAGCGCAGCGGCACGGCGAAGGCCGCGGCACCCGCCGCCAACACCACGCGCAACACCGCCACGGTCAACAACGCGAAGGCCGACGCGCGCACCAACAACGTGCGCAATACCAGCGTCAACAACGTCAACGTCGAGCGCAACGTCAACGTCAACGTCGACAACGACGGCTGCTGCCACAACGGCTGGGACAACGATCACCCGGTCGCCACCGCAGCGGCGGTCGGCGCGACGATCGCCGTCACCTCCGCGGTCATCGGCTCGATCGTCAACAAGCCGCCGGCCAACTGCGTGCCGGTCAACTACGGCGGCATCGTCTACCAGCAGTGCGGTTCCACCTGGTACCAGCCGCAGGGCCCGCAGTACGTCGTCGTCGCGCCGCCTTATTGAGCCGCGGCGTCAGCGGCCCATGCGCCGCTGGTACGCGGCCAGCCAGCGGTCGCCGAGGGTGGGGTTCGATTCCTTCGCATCCGGTGCGTCGAAGCTCACTCTGAGGGTGTTGTCGGCCTGGGGCCGCAGCTCGATCGTCACCGCGGCGCCGGCCTTGCTGCCGGTGATGCGCCCGCTGCTGCGGTCGGCGCTGCTGATCTGGATGCCGGCGTCCGCCGCCGCGCCGAGTGCCGCGTCCCAGGAGCGGTCGAAGCTTGGCGGCGACGACACCGTGGTCGGGTAGGCGGTGGGGTAAGGCGCGACCACGCAGCCGGCCAACAGCGCCAGCGCGGCGGCGAGGGCCAGGCGCAGCAAGTGGGTCTGGGTGTGCATCGAGGGCGCCCCTATCCCTAATCCTTCAGCCGGGTGATCTTGTTGCCCTGGATGCCCAGGCCGGCCATCAAGCCCTTCTGGCCGAAGATGAAGGCATAGATGTCGTCCTTGGCAGTGGTGGTGGTCATCGACTTGGCCTTGCCTTCGTCCACCACCACGACGCTGGGGCCGACGCCGACCTCGAAGCCTTCGTTGGCGCCGAGCGCGCCGAGCGCCTTGTCGTTCATCATGAACATCGCGTAGCCGAACTGCTGCGCGCCGGCCTGCAAGCCAAAAGACGCGCCCGCGGTGTTGTAGTAGCCCGCCACCTTGCCTTGCCGGAACAGCACGCCGTCGCCGTATTGCCCGCCGACGCCGAGCCCGGCCTTGGTGACCTTCGGGAACACCAGCACGGCGGCCGCCGACGTGGACAAGGACTTCGCCGCGGGCACGGTGCTCGTCAATTTCTGCAGCGCCGCGCGCGCGTCGCGGTCGAGCGCCGCGCGGTCGGCCGCCAGCGCGGCGGCGGGCAGCAGGGCCGATGCCATGGCCGCGATCAGCAGCCGTCTCGAGATGGGCGCGAGGGCATTCATGGCGGGTCCTTCACTTGTCGGAGATGGTTCTGCAGGCGACCGTCCGGCAGCGCGGCGTCGAAATCGGGCGCCACCCAGAAGCCCTCGCCCTGCATGCCGCCGGGCGCGCCGATCCGCGGCCTCGGTGCCGTGTATGCCGTGAGCCTCGCCACCGGAACGCCTGCCTTGGCGATGACCACGTCCTCGCCGCGCTGGATGCGCTCGACATCGCCGCGGCCTTCGAAGGCCGCGATTGAGCCTGCTGCTCGACACGCAACTGGCGATCTGGTGGCAGATCGCGCCGCAGCGTCTGCCCCGGGCCTGCGTGGATGCGGTGCTGGGCAACGACGGCGACACCTTCATCAGCCGGGCCAGCTTGTGGGAGATGGCGATCAAGCAGGGCCTCGGCAAGCTGCACCTGGATCTGCCGCGCTTCGCCGCACGCGTCGAGGCCGACGGCTTTCGCTGGCTGGCCATCGAGAACCGTCACATCCTGGAGCTGGCGGGCCTGCCGCAAGCCGATGACCACAAGGATCCTTTCGACCGCCTGCTGGCGGCGCAGAGCCGATCCGAACCACTGATCCTGCTGAGCACCGACGCCAAGCTCGCGCGCTACGGCAGCACGGTGCGCGTGGCCTGAAGCCTCAGCCATAGACGATGCCGTTGGCGCCGCTGTCGATGGTCGTGCCGGCGCTGCCGTCGAGGATCGCCGACAGCTGCGACAACTCGCCGATCGCGGCACGCTTGCCGGTCGCGCGTGCAAAGCGGCAGGCGGCATCGACCTTCGGGCCCATCGACCCGGCGGCGAACTGCATTGCGCCCAAGGCATCCGGCGAGGCGCGGCGGATGGCGCGCTGCGCAGGCGTGCCCCAATCGGCGTACACCGCATCGGCGTCGGTCAGCATCACGTACAAATCGGCGCGCAGCTCGCGCGCCAGCAGCTCGGTGGCCAGGTCCTTGTCGATCACGCATTCGACGCCGACCAGCTTGCGATCGGCGTTCGGGTCGTAGGCGGTGGGGATGCCGCCGCCGCCGGCGGCGATGACGATGGTGTGCTTTTCCAGCAGCCACTGGATCGGCCGCAGCTCGAAGATGCGCTTGGGCTCGGGCGACGCGACGACGCGGCGCCACTTATTCCCGTCGGGCTTGATGGCCCAGCCCTTGTCGGCCGCCAGCCGCTCGGCGTCGGCCTGCTCGTAGACCGGGCCGATGAACTTGGCCGGGTTGGCGAAGGCCGGATCCTGCGGGTCGACCTCGATCATCGTCAGCAGCGTGGCGAACGGCCGCTCGAAGGGCAGCAGGTTGCCCAGCTCCTGCTCGATCATGTAGCCGATGGAGCCTTCGGTCTGCGCGTCGAGCACGTCCAGCGGGTAGGTCTCGACGCCGGCATAGGCCGCGCCCTGCAGTGCCAGCAGCCCCACCTGCGGGCCGTTGCCGTGGCCGACCACCAGGTCGTGTTCGGCGGCGACCGGCGCCAGCGCCTGCGCGGCGATGCGCACGTTGTCGCGCTGGTTCTGCGCGGTCATCGGCTGGCCGCGCCGCAGCAGCGCGTTGCCGCCGAGGGCGGTGACGATCAGCATCAGCGACCGTCCGGCCGCCCGAAGGGCGCTGGCGCCCCCACGGGGGGCAGTGAACGAAGCGAGCGTGCGGGCACCATGTCAGTCTCCCAACGTGGCCACCATGATCGCCTTGATCGTGTGCAGCCGGTTCTCGGCCTGCTCGAAGGCGATGTTCCATTCGCTTTCGAAGACTTCGTCGGTGACTTCCAGGCCGTCCTTGATGCCGTAGGTCTCGGCGATCTGCTTGCCGAGCACGGTCTCGGTGTCGTGGAAGGCCGGCAGGCAGTGCATGAACTTCACCTGCGCATTGCCGCTGGCCTTCATCAGCTTGGCGTTCACCTGGTAGGGCAGCAGCAGCTCGATGCGCTCCTTCCACACCTCCTTCGGTTCGCCCATCGACACCCAGACATCGGTGTGGATGAAGTCCACGTCCTTGACCGCCTTCTTCGGGTCGTCGGTGATGGTCAGCGTGGCGCCGTATTTCTGTTCCAGTTCGCGCGCGATGGCCACGAACTCGTCCGCCGGCCACAGCTTCTTCGGCCCGCAGATGCGCACGTCCATGCCCATCAGGCAGCCGACGATCATCAGCGAATGGCCCATGTTGTTGCGCGTGTCGCCGAGAAAGGCATAGCTGATCTTCGACAGCGGCTTGTCGCTGTGCTCGCGCATCGTCATCACGTCGGCGAGCATCTGCGTCGGGTGGTATTCGTCGGTCAGGCCGTTGAACACCGGCACGCCGGCATATTTGGCCAGCGTCTCCACGCCCGTCTGGCTGGCGCCGCGGTATTCGAGCGCGTCGAACATGCGGCCGAGCACGCGCGCCGTGTCCTTGAAGCTTTCCTTGTGGCCGATCTGCGAACCGGCCGGGTCCAGATAGGTGACGTTGGCGCCCTGGTCGTGGCAGGCCACCTCGAAGGCGCAGCGGGTGCGCGTCGAGGTCTTCTCGAAGATCAGGCAGATCTCCTTGCCCTGCAGGTGCATCTGTTCGGTGCGCGCGTACTTGGCGCGCTTCAGGTCGCGCGCCAGGTCGAGCAGGTAGCGGAACTCGCGTTGCGTGACGTCCTGGACGGTGAGCAGCGAGCGGTTGCGCAGATTGAAGCTCATTGTGGGTTCCTCGAGTTCAGTGGGCAGGGTCGCGCGATCGTCGCGCAAGACTGGCGCCATCAAGCGGGCGCCGCGGAACCGGGTCTGCCGGGCCGCAGGCGCCGCCCCCTTGAGGGGGAGCGCCGCAGGCGCTTCGGGGGTGGGCCATCAGTAAGCCGGATCTCTGGAGATCGGGCAGGTCATGCAGTGGCCGCCGCCGCGCCCGCGGCCGAGCTCACTGCCGCGCACGGTGATCACTTCGACCCCGGCCTTGCGCAGCAGCGTATTGGTGTGCGGGTTGCGGTCGTAGGCCACCACTACGCCCGGCTCCAGCGCGACGACGTTGTTGCCGTCGTCCCACTGCTCGCGCTGCG
This sequence comes from Rubrivivax sp., assembly GCA_036724445.1. Lineage (GTDB taxonomy): Bacteria > Pseudomonadota > Gammaproteobacteria > Burkholderiales > Burkholderiaceae_C > Rubrivivax. Next base: position 77,308 of record DAIMFR010000017.1, read on the forward strand.
CCTGCCAGGCATTGCCGCCGGTTTCCACCACGCGCAACTCCTTCAGGCCCAACGCCTCCTTGACCACGTCGAACAGGTGGCCCTTGTCGGCATGCACCTCGATGCCGCCCTTGCCGTCGCTGCGCGCGCTGTAGCAGCGCACCTGGTCGGCGACCTCGCGGTAGGCCGTGACCAGGTCGCGGTCGCAGAAGCTGAACACCGTGTCCAGGTGCATCGCGGCGCGGCTCTTCGGCATCAGGCAGCCGATGACGCGCGTCGCCGCGCCTTGCTTGATCAGCGTCTCGGCCACCTGGAACACCGCCTGGCGGCTGCTGCGTTCGCCCATGCCGATCAGCACCACGCCCTTGCCGATGGGCATGACGTCGCCGCCTTCGAGCGTGGAAGCGCCGAAGCGCTCGTCGCTGTCGCCCCACCAGATGCTGAAGTCGGCGCCCTTGAATCTGGGGTGGAACTTGTAGACCGCACGCTGCAGCAGCGTCTCGGGCTGGCGTGCCGGCCAGTACATCGGGTTGCAGGTCACACCCTGGTAGATCCAGCACGAGGGGTCGCGCTGGAACAGCGTGTTCGGTATCGGCGGGATCAGGAAGTCCGTCGGCTCGAAGGCCTCGGCCAGCATCAGCTTGCGCTCGCTCTTCGGCAGGTCGAGGATGGCGATGCCGCCGATCAGGTGCTCGGCCAGCTTCTGCGCCGGCATTTCATCGAGCCAGGCGCGCATGTCGTCGGCCATGCCCAGTCCGACATCGTTGACGGTGATGCGCCGCTGCAGCACCCAGTCGCGCGCCGCCTTGTCGGCCAGCGTTTCGGCCAGCATCTCGTGCAGATCCACGACCTCGGTGCCGCGCTCGCGCATCTTCAGCACGAAGTCGTAGTGGTCCTTCTGCGCCTCCTGCACCCACAGCACGTCGTCGAACAGCAGTTCTTCGGCGTTGCCCGGCGTCAGCCGCTGGTGCGCCAGGCCAGGGCGGCAGACCATCACCGTCCTGAGTTTGCCGACTTCGCTGTGTACGCCCAGTGTTTGCATCGTGTTCCTCCGTGCGCCGGTCAAAACCGGCGAGATGTTGTGAATGAAAGAGTCATACG
>DAIMFR010000018.1:0-77727 GCA_036724445.1 Rubrivivax sp.
CACCCAGCTGCGCATCACCCAACTACGGATCACCCAGCTGCGGATCACCCCGCTTCGGCGATGCCCATCTCTGCGTTGCCGCGAGCCCTTGCGCATCGCACGCATGGTGGAGGGCGCCGCCCGGCGCGTCACCTCGTAAGACTACGAGGCGCAGTCCACGCTTCGAGAGTGCTGTGCGAGGCTCTGATGCGGCGCGCCTCGCCACTTTTACGTCTACGCGACAAACGCGAAGACCCGTTCCAGCAGCCAGAAGGCGGCCAGCGTACCGATGGCGAAGGTCGCTGCCGGCTCGGCGCGGCGCGTCACCATCGCCGGCAAGCGCAGGTGCCGTGCCGCCGCCCGCAGTCCGAGCACGGCGCCGATGAACACCAGTTGGCCGGCCTCGACGCCGATGTTGAACGCGAACAGCGCGAGCGGAATGTCGCCCGGCGGCAGGCCGATCTCGGACAGCGCACCGGCGAAGCCGAAGCCGTGCAGCAGCCCGAAGCTGAAGGCCACCAGCCACGGCCAGCGCTGCGTCAGGCTGCTCTGTCCACGCCGGACGCGCACGATCTCGCACGCCAGCAGCAGGATCGACAGCGCGATCGCCGCCTCGACCGGCGCGCCCGGCACATGCACGACGCCGAGCGTGGCCAGCGCGAGCGTGATCGAGTGCGCCAGCGTGAAGGAGGTGATGGTCCAGAACAGCACGCGCAGGCTGGGCACGATCAGCACCAGCGCGAGCACGAACAGCAGGTGGTCATAACCGAGCAGGATGTGCTCGACGCCGTGCGCCAGGTAGGCCCCGGCGATGGCCAGCGGCCCTTCGCGGGCGGCGACTTCGACCCACGGCTGCGCTGGCCGCACCAGCGTCGTCGTCTGCTGCGCATCGTGCAACTGCACCCGCACCAGCACATCGGTGAGGGTCAGCGGCAGGCCGGCGAACTCGATGCGCTTGCCCGCCAGCCCGCCCGGCAGGTCGATCACGCGGCGCTCGATCGTCGAATCGCCGAGGTGGTGCACGGCGGGCGCGACCACGTCCTGCGCGCCGGCCGGCATCACCAGGACCACCGGCAGGCGCATGCCGGACAGCACCGGCGTGCGCCACAACACATCGTAGCGGGCAGGCGCGGTCTGATTGATCTCGAGGTAGGCCGGGCGCGACTCGTGGGCCAGCGCGGGCAGTGCAAAGACCAACAGCGCCGGCAGCGCCAGCAGCGCCGCAAGCACGCGGCGCAGCACAGCGGCGGCGCATCGCGGCGGCGCGCCATCGGCTGGCGCAGGCCGAGCCGGTATTCGAAGCGCGCAGTGGAAGGGCTTCATCGCGCCATCAGCGTCAGCGGCTCGAGCCCATGATCGCGCGCACCGCCGCCTTCGTGTCTTCGCGCGGGCTTTGCATCAGATAGGCGGCGACGGCCCAGCGCGACGCGGGATCGGGCAAGGCGTTGGCCTGGAGCAGCTGCAGGAACTCCGGCGCCGCGTCCCAGCGGTGCCACGCGGCCAGGTCGTGCGTGACGTAGCCGGCCATCGGCTTGTGCTCGCGGATGAACAAGCGATACGAGCGAACGATGCGCTCGCGCGGTATCGCAGCGTCGGCATCGCCGTGCGCCGACAGCGCGTGCAGCACGGCATGGATCTCGGGCAGCGTGCGCTCGCGGTCGGCGATGTACATCTTGTCGATGCGCGCGACGCGCGCCGGGCCGCGAAGCTCCAGATCGGCGGCGAGCAGTGCGGCCAGATTCGTCGCGTCCTTCGCACGCCAGGCCGTGTCGATGCGTTGCTCGATCAGCGCCGCCGTCTGCGCATCGCCGCTGATGCCGGCCAGCAGCGTGAACAGCGCCTGCCGCGTCGGGTCGTCGATGCCGGCGGCGCAGCGCGCCGCATCGAGCCGCGGCTTCAGCGTGCGCATCGCGCCATACGGCGCACGCGCCAGCTCGCCGTAGGCGATGCCGGCGACCAGCGCATCGCTGTCGTGCAGGTAGGGCAGCAGCGCCGCGGCGTAGGCCGGCCACTGCGCGTCGGCCGCGCCGTCGCCGGGCGCGGCGGTCGCGACGCGCTGCAGGAAGGGCGCGCGCTCGGCGGCCACTGCGCCGACGACGGTCCACTCGGCTGCGGGGGTCGGCCGCAGCAGCAGCCAGCTGCCGGCACCCGCCACCGCCACCTGGAGCGGCCCGCCATCCTCGCTGCCCTTGATCACCGCGGCCACGCGCTGCGCGCCATCGGCCGCCACCTGCACGACCACGGCACGGTCGGCGACGGCAAGCTGCTGCGCCACGGTCGGTGCCGCGTCGCGAAAGCAGATCGGACAGGCGGCCGCCCCGGCCATCAACAGCCAGAGCAGCCACGCGGTGCCGACTGCGCGTCTCATGGTTTCGGCGCGCTCGAGTCGCCAAAATCGGGCAGCACGATCTCGTAGCGGGCGCGCATCGCCTCGTAGGCGCGGCGCCGCGCCAGTTCGCCCTGCTCGGCAATCCAGTCGGCCTTCACCTCGGGCGCGATCTCCTCGAAGGCGGGCACTCGCCCCGGCGTCGACGAACTGAGCTCGATCACATGCCAGCCGTAGCCCGACTCGATCGGCCCGCGCCAGCCGCCGGCCGGGAGCTTGAACAGCGCCTGCGCGAAGGCCGGGCCGAAGTCCTTGGCCATCTGGTCCGGCGTGCGCTCGGCGTATTCGTCCTGGTACATGAACGGGTCGCCCAGCTTCTGCGCGCGCGCCGGGTGGGCGCTCAGCGTGCGCAGCGCCGCCTGCGCGGCCGCGTGCGCCGGCGTGCCGGGGCGGTCGAGCGCGAAATACACGTGGCGGAACGACACGCGCGGCGGCAGCGTGAAACGCTCGGGGTGCGAGGCGAGCCACTGCCGCAACTCGTCCTGCGCCGGCTCGCGCGCCGCCGCCGCGTCCTGCGCGAGAAACTCCATCTTCTGCGCCATGCGCCGCTTGACGATGGCGTCGTCCTTGTCCAGGCCGAGGGCGAGCGCTTCGCGGAACAGGATCTCCTCGCGCACCTTGGCCTCGATCAGGCTCGCCCACTGCGGCGCCGACATCGGCGGCCGGCCCTGCGCCTTCCAGGCCAGGCCCATCTGGCGCAGATCGTCCTGCGTGATCACGATGCGGTTCGCCAACGCAGGCTCGGCAGACTGCGGATGCAGCGCGCGGTAGCCGGCGAAAAGCGCCAGGCCGGCGAGCAGGAACTGCAGCAGCGGCTCGCGCAGCCACCTGCGCACACCGGCCCGCGGCACGCCCCCCGCGCCGCCGCCTGCGAGGGACGCGCTCATCGCCGCCCCGCCTGCTTCTCCCGCCGCCACTACCGTGCCGGCGCCGACGCGGCGGCGTGCGGACCGAGCGGATTCAAACCGACGCCCGGCGGCAGGTTCAGCGGCTGCAGCTGCTTCGGCTCGGGCACCATCTCGTAGTTGGCGAAGCCGAACTCGTTGCTGCGCGCGGCCACATGCCGGTCACCGACCTTCAGCACGGTCATCTCGTAGGGCTTGTTGCCGAAGTAGGTGACGATCTTGCCGTCCTTGATGGTGTAGGCGCTCGACAGGCCGAGCACGCCGTTCTGCACCGCCGCACCGATTTCCGATTGCTCGGCGACCTTGCCCCTGGTCACGTTGGTGATCAGGCGCTGGCCGTCGGCGCTGAACACCGCCTTGTTGACCTGGCCGGTCACGGTGTTGCGCAGCCAGACGTTCTTGCCGACGAGCAGCTTGCGCAGATCCTCGTCGCCGAGCGCCACTGCGCCCTTGGCGACCAGATCGGCGACGCGCGTGCCGGCCGGCGCCGCCGCGCGCGCGTCCGCGCTCGGCGTGTACCAGATCGGCGAACTCCACGCGCGCTCCTGCACCGTCGGCGCGACGATGTCCGGCGGCGCGATGCCGAGCTCCTTGGCCTGGATCGTGGTCCAGCGCGGCGTCGGAATCTCCAGTGCCCGCGCGTAGTAGAACGCGTCGACAGCCGGCTCGAAGTCCGGGTCGGTCCACACGGTCTTCAGTTCCACCGCGCCGATGGTGTTGGCGTAGCTGGCCTTGGCGATGTCGACGGTGCTGCCGATCGCCGGCAGCCGGCCGGTCTGCCGGTCCGGCGTGCGCTTGCCCGCCCAGACGACGTCGTAGATCTTCTCGAAGGACTGGCCGTTCTGGCTCCAGCCCTTGACGATCTGGATGCGGTCGAGGTTGCCCGAAGCCGGATCCTTCGCGGCCCAGACGATGAAGCTCGGCGCGGTGCGGCCGCTGCCCGGCAGGTCGCCGCCCATGGTCACGCCGCCGGCGTAGGCTGCACTGACCCAGTCCTTCCGGCTGACCAGGCCCGGCGCATAGCGGTAGCCGCCGAAGAAGCGGATGCGCATCTGCGGCCCGCTGGTGGCGAAGGTCTCCTTGCGCTGCATGGCGTCGAACAGCGAGGCGCGCGTGTTCTCCTCGGCCCACACGCCCGTCAGGCCGGCCGGGTTTTCGAGACGCGTATCGAGTCCGGCGAAGAGCTGGCCGGACATGCGCGTCCTCGCCTCGCCGTCGACGTGCGCGTGCCCGCCGAAGAAATTGCCTTGGCGGTAGGGCACCGCCGTGTTGTGCGAATCCGATCCGCCGACGAAGCCCGTCTTGTACGGGTTGTAGCCGCGCGCACCCTGCATCGCGATGCCGTCCTTCAGCGCCTGCCGGATGTAGCTGCCGTGGATGCGCGGGAACACGCCTTCCGGGTCGGACAGCAGGTAGGTCAGCACCTCGAAGCTGGCGAACTCGTCGTTCGGCGACAGCAGCGGATGGACTTCCGACTGGCCCTTGATCTGCTTGATCTCGGTGAGCCGCTCGTTGCGGTCGCGCGATTCGGCCCAGGCCTGGTCGATCGGGCGGCCTTTGAAGTCGACCTCGGTCGGATACATGATGCCGTTCGACAGGTTCGCGTTGTGCGAGATCGCCAGCAGTTCGTTGCCCGCCTTGCGCTGCCCGTCCATCCAGGCCCACAGATCCTCGGGCGCCTGCGAATCGAGCGAGCTGAAGGGCTGGTCAGGCACCTTGGCGCAGTCCCGGAAGAAGACGTTGCGGTGCATGTTCTGCGCCGTCGGCGTGGACGTCCACTCGTAGGAGCAGAACGCGGTGAACTTGCCGGGCTGGTTCGCCGCATTCGCAGCGTCGTTGTTCGATTTCCATACCGTGCCCGCCACCTGCGGGTCGACCAGTTCCTTGATCGGCTTCTGCTGGATCATCGACGTGCCCAGCCACAGGTAGATGCGCTGGATGTCGGCCGGTTGCTTGACGACGAGCTCCTTGGCGATCGGCAGCTTGCTGATCGGCGAGCTCGGGTCGTTGGCCAGCCGCACCACGCCGGAATATTCCGAGTGGTCCGTCACGCCGGCCCAGTCCAGCGGCGTGGTGATCTTGACGTCGTAGCCGAGCGGGTGCTTGATGGGCTGGCCCTTGAAGTAGCGGTAGGCGTCGGCCGGCCCGGTGAGGTGGTTGCCGAAGATGTAGGCGTCGAAGGACCAGCTCGTGTGGACGTGGGTTTCGCCGAAGTACGCGTTGCGCTGCGGGTTGGGCGTCTGCGCCTGCAGCGGCAGCGCGACGATGCCCGAGGCGCCGGCGCCGACGAGGCCGGCGAAGGCAGCACGACGCAGGATGGGAAGTCGTGATCGCACTTGTTGCTCCTTCAAGGTGAAGCTCTCGGCCGGGCTGCAACTCTACGGTTTCCCCGGGCGCACCGTTCCTCTCGAGGCTTCGCGGGATCGCGCCCGCGATGGTGCGGGCGCAAGGCGGCGGCGTCACCTCGTAGGAATACGAGGCCAGCAGCAAGCCGCCGCGGCCGTCAAGGCCCGGCGATCTGCAGTCGGATGGCGAGCTGGATCAGCTCGGCGTTGCTGCCCACGCCGAGCGCCTGCATCGCCTGGTACTTGTGGTACTCGACGGTGCGGTGCGAGATGTCGAGCAGCCTGGCGATGTGCTTGGCCGAATGGCCCTCGACCAGCAGCCGCAGGATCTCGTGCTGGCGCGGCGTCAGGCCCGAAGCCGGATCGCGCTCGGCGCGTGCGCCGGCCGCGCCGCAGACCTCGGCGGCGATCTCGGCGCTGACGAAGACGCCGCCCTGCGCGGCCGCGCGCAGCGCCTGCAGCAGCTCCTGCGGCGCCGCATGCTTGAGCACGTAGCCGGCGGCGCCGGCCTCCAGCGCGCGCCGCGCATAGGCCGGCTCGGTGTGCATGGTCAGGAAGATCACCGGCACGTCCAGGCCCTCGCGGCGCATGGCGGCCAGCGCGTCGATGCCGTTCAGGCCCGGCATCGAGATGTCGGCGACGATGAAGTCGGCGGGCACCTGCCGCACCAGCTCGAGCAGCGCGCGGCCGTCCTGCGCGCGGCCGACCAGCTCGTAGTCATCGGCCAGCAGCGCTTCGAGCCCGGCGGTGATGATCCGGTGGTCGTCGGCGAGCAGCACGCGCGCGCGCATCAGGCGGCTCCGTCCGGCCGCGCGGCGGCCTGCGGCACCCAGGCCGCGACGCGCGTGCCCTGGCCGCGCCGGCTGCGGATCCGCAGCCGCCCGCCGAGCAGCGCGACGCGTTCGCGCATGCTCGCCAGCCCGAGCGAGGCGCGCTCGCGTTCGCCCTGCACTTCGAAGCCGCTGCCGTCGTCCGCCACGCTCAGCTCGGTGCCGCCGCGTTCGCGGCGCAACCGCACCTCGATGCGCTGCGCCTGCGCGTGGCGCACGGCGTTGCGCAGCGCCTCCTGCGCGACGCGGAACAGGCACAGCGCAGGGTCGCCGCGGAGGTCGCCGCCGGCGGCGTCGCCGTGGAACGCCACCGCGACGCCGCCGCGGCGCGCCGCGCGCTCGCACTCGGCGCGCAGCGCCTCTTCGAGCCCCAGGTCGTCGATCACCGAAGGGTGCAGCCGGTACGACAACGCATGCACGTCGCGGCTCAGCAGGGCGAGCTCGGCGCTGATCGAGCGCTCGGCCGCCGCGCGCGCCGCGGGCTCGTCCAGCCGCTGCAGCGTCGCCGCCTCGATCGACAAGCCGGCCAGGCGCTGCGTGACGTCGTCGTGCAGTTCGCGCGCCAGCCGGCGGCCTTCGTCTTCGTAGGCGGTGATCAGCCGCCCGCCGAGCGTGCGCGCCTCGTGCTCGGCGCGCTGCCGGCGCCCGCGCTGCACCAGCAACGCGGCGATCAACCCGGCCTGGGCGGCGATCACCGCCGCGGCGGCGACGATCTGTCCGCGGTGCTGCGTCCACAGCGTCGCTTCGCCGAAGCGCAGCTCGCTGTCCGGCGGCAGCCTCGACGCGTCGATGCGCCAGCGCCGCAGCTCGCGTGCATCGTAGGCCACCGACTTCATGTCGAGGACGAGCACCTCGGGCGCCGCCGGCGGCGGCGGCGACAGGATGCGCAGCGCGAGCCGGGCCGCCTCCTCGCCGGCCAGGACTTGCGACAGGTACGGCCCGCCGACGACGCCCTGACCCAACTCGCTCTCGAACAACGAGAAGATCGGCACCTTGGCGGCGCGCTTCAACCCGGCCAGCGCCTCGAGCCGCTCGTGCGGCACGCCCGCCCCGTCGACCACCATCAGCCCGTAGAACACCGCGCTGTCGGCGGGCAAGGCGGCGACGCGCCGCTCGGTCTCGGCCAGCGACAGGCCGTCGAGCCAGACCAGGCTGACGCGCCCGGCCAGAAAGGCCAGCTCGCGCTCCACCTCCTTGCGCCAGTAGCGTTCGAGCGGCGTGGCGCCGAGCACGACGGCGATGCGGCGCGTGTCCGGCCGCGCCTGCAGCAACGCCTCGAAGGCGCGCCGCAAGTCGATGCGCGAGGCCACCATCGCGTCACCGGGCTTCAGTGGCGCATAGGGCGCGATGCGGGCATCGATGGCCGTCAACAGCATCGGCACGTGCGCGAACAGCGACTCGCGGTGCCGGACCAGGAACTGCGCCGCGGGCCCGGCCGAACCGACCACCAGGTCCGGCGCCGGTTGCGCGAAGCGCGCGCCGAGGTAGGCGGCGAAGGCGCGCTCCTCGTCGGGGCCGATCGGGCGGCCGGCGTCGAGCGCGGCTTCCAGGAAGACCACCGGCTGCGGCGAGCGCTGCGCCAGCTCGCGCCTGAAGCTCGCGATCACGGTGTCGTAGGGCGCGTAGTCGCGGCCGAACGAATGCACGATCAGCACCCGCTTCGGCGCCGGCTGCGCAGCGGCCAGCCCGGCCAGGGCGAAGGCCGAGACGCAGATCGCCCGCAGAGCACGGCGCCGCGCGGCGCACAGGCGCGGCGGCATCGCACGGACGGCGGCTGATGGCAGGATCGGCTGCATGACCCGGCAGTTTGCACGACGCCGCGCCGTGCGCAGCGCGGGCAAGGCCGGCGCAGCGCATGCGGGCGGGCTGCGGCCTTCGACAGCCGCAACCTCGGTCGCCGGCCGGCCGTGCGCGCGGCCTTCGGCGCGGCCTTCAGCGCGGCCTTCAGCGAGGCCTTCAGCGCGGCTCACCGAGCAGCGCTTCGATCCGGTCCATGACGCGCTCCATGCGCTGGAACAGGGCCTGATACGGCGCCGGCTGGCCGAGATCGACGCCCGCGCGGCGATAGAGCTCGTACGGATGCGCGCAGCCGCCGGCTTCGAGCATGCCGAGGAAGCGCTCGCGCCCGACATCGGCGGAGCCTGACTCGATGGCCTGGACGAACTGCGCGGCGCCGGCGATCGAGCTCGCGTACTGCCACACGTAGAAGCCGAAATAGAAGTGGGGCACGTAGGCCCACTCGTTGCAGTACAGCGGGTCGACGACCATCACCCCCTGCGCCTCGCCGTGATAGTGCTTCATCAGCGTGCAGTACATCTGCGTCAGCGCGGCGCCCGACAGCGGCTGTCCCTGCCCGCGCCGCTCGTGCGAAGGGTAGGCGTCGTTGTGGTTGAGCAGCACGTAGGGGTGCACGTCGTAGGCGCCGCCGGCGGCGTAGGCGCCCGTCGCCTTGCCGGGACGCGGCAACGGGTCGATGGTTCGGATGGTCCGGCCGGCCGCTCGATCCAGGCCCTTGCAGGGTGGCGCGGAGGGTGTCGAGGGCGCGGGTCGCACGGCCATTCTGCGGCTCGCCGTGCAAGGCGTGGGCGGCGCGATCCTCAATGGGGATGACAGCCGGCGCGAGCCGCAGCCGCAGCCGCCGCACGCACGATCTGCCCAGAACGTTGCATGATGCCGGGACGACACCACCGGAGCGCCTGGCATGCCGAGCGACAGACACGCCGACCACCCCGCGCTGAAGGCCATCCGGCAGGAAGGCCACACCAAGGTCAAGGTCGCGGTCAGCGACATCGACGGCATCCTGCGCGGCAAGCTGCTGCACCGGGACAAGTTCCTCGGCGTGGCGCGGCCGCATCCGCACGGCGGCTTCGGCTTCTGCGACGTGGTCTTCGGCTGGGACGCGCACGACGCGTGCTACGACAACACGCGGCTCACCGGCTGGCAGCACGGCTTCCCGGACGCGCTGGCGCGGCTCGACCTGGACACCGCGCGCCGCGTGCCGTGGGACGGCGGCGTGCCCTTCTTCCTCGGCGAGTTCGTCAATGCCGACGGCAGCGCCTACCCGCTGTGCCCGCGCCAGACCTTGAAGCGCGTCCTGGCGCGCGCCGCGAAGCTCGGCTTGCGCGTGATGGCCGGCATGGAGTTCGAGTGGTTCAACTTCGCCGAGACGCCGGGCAGCTGGGCCGCCAAGCAGGGCGTGGCGCCGGCGACGATCACGCCCGGCATGTTCGGCTACTCGCTGCTGCGCATGGGCGACCAGCGCGGCTTCTTCAACGCGCTGATGGACGAAATGCCGGCCTTCGGCGTGCCGATCGAGGGCCTGCACACCGAGACCGGCCCCGGCGTCTACGAGGCGGCGCTCGCCTTCAGCGAGGCGCTGGAGGCCGCCGACCGCGCGATCCTGTTCAAGACCGGCGCCAAGGAGATCGGCAAGCGCTTCGGCGTGATGCCCAGCTTCATGGCCAAGTGGAGCCAGGCGTACCCGGGCTGCAGCGGCCACATCCACCAGAGCCTGAGCGACGGCAAGACGAATGTGTTCCACGACGCGAAGAGCCCGCGCCGCATGAGCCCGCTGTTCGAGAGTTACCTGGCCGGCCAGGTGGCCTGCATGATGGACTTCGCGCCGCTGATCTGGCCGACGATCAACAGCTACAAGCGGCTGGTCGACGGCTTCTGGGCGCCGGTCAAGCCCACCTGGGGGCTGGACAACCGCACCGCGAGCTTCCGCGTCATCGCCGGCAGCCCGCAGGCAACAAGGCTCGAGACACGCTGCCCCGGCGCCGACGTCAACCCGTACCTGGCGCTGGCCGCGGTCGTCGCCGCCGGGCTGCACGGCGTCGAGCAGGGCCTGAAGCTGACGACCCCGCCGATCACCGGCACGAATGCCGGCGCTGAAGCCATGCCGCGCGCGCCGCGCTCGCTGATCGAGACGACGCGCGTCTTCCGCGCTTCGGCGATCGCGCGCGACTGGCTCGGCGAAGACTTCGTCGAGCATTTCGCCGCCACGCGCGAATGGGAATGGCGCCAATGGCAGGACGGCGTCACGGACTGGGAGCTGAAGCGATACTTCGAGATCATCTGACGCGCCGTCGCGTCGGCGTCGTTTTCGAGGGGAGTGGCCATGATGCGCAAGACCGCCTTGCTGCTGTGCCTGACGTGCGGCGCGCTGCCCGCGCCGGCGCAGCAGAGCCCGAACGACATCCAGATGCTGCAGAAGTACGCGGGCACCTGGGCCGTGGACTGCGCCAAGCCGGGCACGCGCCTGGGGGTGGAGGTCAGGAAGTTGACGCTGCAGTCCGGCGGCAAGCAGATGACCAGCAGCACGCCGCCGATGGCCGCGTTCAGCTGGTTCGGCCAGCAGCAGCCGCCCGCCGGCTTCGAGGCCGCGCTGCTCGCCGACGCGCAGAACGCCCAGCTGGTGTTCTTCGCGATGGGTGACCGGTCCGGTCCCTATCTGACGGTCGAGGCCGACGGCCCGACGCTGAAGCAGTTCGGCAAGCCGGCGCTGGCGGGCAAGTTCCGGCGCTGCCCTTGAGGCTGCGCCGATCGGCTTTGGACGCGTAAGGCAAGAATGCTGCACCTCCTCAGCAGAAGCGAGCCATGGAAAGGGCGGCGCAAGCGGCCGGTGTCGATTGCCGAAATGAATCGCGCCGTCTCCCGGATGGGCAGCCTCAGCGAAGAAGAGGCACAGGCACAGGCACAGGCACAGGCACAGGCCGCCACCAAGGCGCGCCGCCGGGCGAGGCGCGCTTGACCGGCCTGGACACCAACATCCTCGTGCGCTGCTTCGCGCACGACGATGCGCGGCAGACAGCGGCCGCCCTGCAGCTGATCGACGAACAACTCGATGCCGGGCAACCGGGGCATGTATCGATCGTTGCCGTGGCCGAACTGGTGTGGGTGCTCAGGTCGATCTACGCCGCCGAAAAGGCCGTCGCGGCCGACATCCTCGACCATCTGCTTTCCGACCGGCGCTTCGTGGTGCAGCAGGGCGACGCCGTGTGGGCAGCGCTGGACATTTACAAGACCCTGGCGGTGGATTTCGGCGATTCGCTGATCGCCGCGCTCGACCGGGACGCCGGCTGCACCCGGACGCTCAGCTTCGACCGCGCCGCGGCGCGGATTCCAGGCGTGCAGCGGCTGGGTGCGCATTGAGGGCAGACAGCGGCTTCGACCGGCATCCCGAAACGGCAGCTCACGACTGAAGCCCATGCCCCTCTTCCGCTTCGCCTTCCCCACGACGATCCACTTCGGCGCCGGCGCGCGCAAGCTGGTGGCGCAGCATCTGCTCGATGCCGGCTGCAGGCGGCCGCTGATCGTCACCGACCGCGCGCTCAGCCGCCTGCCGGTGCTGGCCGAGTTCCGTACGCACCTGGGCGAGCTGCAGGTGGCGGTGTTCGACGGCATCCACGGCAACCCGAGCTGCGCGATGGTGATGGCCGGCGCCGCCGCCTTCAAGGCGCACGGTGCCGACTGCGTGATCGGCTTCGGCGGCGGCGCGGCGCTGGACGCGGCCAAGCTCGTCGGCGTCATGGCCACGCACGACGGCGACGTGCTCGAGTACGTGTGGGACCATCCGCAGGCGCGGCCGATCGTGCATGCGCTGCCGCCCTTCGTCGCGCTGCCCACCACCAGCGGCACCGGCTCCGAGGTCGGCCGCTCGGCCGTGGTCAGCGACAACGACACCCGCGTCAAGCGCACCGTGTTCAGCCCGAAGATCCTGGCCGAAGCCGTGTTCGCCGACCCCGAGCTGACGCTGGCGCTGCCGCCCGCCGTCACCGCTGCCACCGGCATGGACGCGCTGACGCACAACATCGAGAGCTGGCTGTCGCCGGCCTTCCACCCGATGTGCGACGGCATCGCGCTCGAAGGGCTGCGCCTCGGCGCGCGCGCGCTGGCCGCCGCGGTGGCCGAGCCCGGCAACCTGCCCGCACGCGCCGACATGATGATGAGCTCGATGATGGGCGCGGTCGCGTTCCAGAAGGACCTGGGCGGCGTGCATGCCTGCGCGCATGCGCTGGGCGCGGTCTGCGGCCTGCACCACGGGCTGGCCAATGCGCTGATGATCGACACGGTGCTCGCCTGGAACTTCGAGGCGGTGCCGGCCAGCTTCGACGCGCTGGCGCACGCGGCCGGCGTCAACGGCGGCGGCCGCGCCTTCGTTGACTGGCTCGTGACGCTCAAACACCGCATCGGCATCGAAGGCGGCCTGGCACGCCACGGCGTGCGGCCGGCACAGCTGCCGCGCCTGGCCGAGCTGGCAGCGGCGGACTTCACCAACCGAACCAATCCGCGGCCGGCCACCGCAGCGGACTACGAACGCCTGCTGCGCCGGGCGATGTGACGACACCCACCACCATGCCCCATCGACGACCCTGGCTCCTGATCGGCGTTTCGGCGCGCATCTACTACCCCGAAGGCCCGGTACTGGAACTGGGCGGCGTCTGGACCAAGACGCTGCACTACCTGGAACAGTCGGTCGCGCGCTGGGTGACGCGCGGCGGCGCGCTGCCGGTGATGGTGCCGGCGGTGGAGGCCGACAGCGTCGTCAAGCGCTTCGAGATCGACCTGGCCCGCTATGCCGAAGCGCTCGACGGCCTGGTGCTGCAGGGCGGCAACGACGTGGCGCCGGAACACTACGGCGAGAAGCCGTTGCAGCCCGAATGGGCCGGCGACGGCGTGCGCGACCGCTACGAGATGGCGCTGGTGCGTGCCTTCATCAAGGCCGGCAAGCCGGTGTTCGGCATCTGCCGCGGCTTCCAGCTGCTGAACGTGATGCACGGCGGCACTCTGTACCAGGACATCGCGACGCAGAAGCCCGATTCGCTGGCGCACCGCGACACGACGAGCTACGAGCGCTGCATCCACGACATCGAGTTGACGCCGGGCTCGCGGCTGGCGCAGCTGTACCCGCGCGTGAAGCGCACCCGCGTCAACAGCATCCATCACCAGGGCATCAAGCGCCTGGCGTCGGATTTCGAGGTCGAGGCGCGCTGCCCCGACGACGGCATGATCGAGGCGATCCGCCGGCGCGGCCCGGGCTACGTGGCCGCAGTGCAATGGCATCCGGAGTTCCACAACCGCGCCGCGCTCGGCACCTTCGACGACAGCGCGCTGCTGGGCGACTTCCTGAACGCCGCGCGCGCGACACGCAAGACGGAAGACACCCGGAAGACACGCTGATGCCCACGCTGAAGATCCACAACCCCGCCAGCGGGGCCCTGCTGGCCGAGGTCCAGGCCGACGATGCGGCCGGCGCCGCCGCCAAGGCCGCCGCCGCGCGCCTTGCGCTGCCCGCCTGGAGCGCGGTGCCGCTGATCGAGAAGCTGGCGATGCTGCGGCGCATGCGCGCCGCGGTCGCCGCCGAGCGCGATGCGCTGGCGGCGACGCTGACGCAGGAAGTCGGCAAACCGATCACGCAGGCGCGCAACGAACTCGACGGCCTGCTGCCGCGCATCGACTTCTTCCTGGAACGCACCGAGGCCACGCTCGCCGACGAGCCGGTGTTCGACGACGGCGCGATGCGCGAACGCATCTCGCACATCCCGCTGGGCGTGGTGGCCAACATCTCGGCCTGGAACTACCCGTGGTTCGTCGGCTGCAACGTGCTGCTGCCGGCGCTGCTGGCCGGCAACGCGGTGCTCTACAAGCCGTCCGAATACGCGACGCTGAGCGGGCTGCAGTTGACGCGGCTGCTGCACGAAGCCGGCGTGCCGGCCGACGCGATGCAGTGCCTGGTGGGCGCCGGCGAGACCGGCGGCGCGCTGCTGCAGCAGCGGCTGGACGGCGTGTTCTTCACCGGCAGCCATGCCACCGGAGTGCGCATCGCGCAGGCGGTGGCGCCCAAGCTGCTGAAGCTGCAGCTCGAGCTCGGCGGCAAGGACCCGGCCTACGTGCGCGCCGACGCCGACCCGCGCACCGCCGCGGAAAGCCTGGCCGACGGCGCGATGTACAACACCGGCCAGAGCTGCTGCTCGGTCGAGCGCATCTACGTGCACGAGAGCCTGCACGAGCCCTTCGTCGCGCACTTCGTGGCCACCGTCCAGGCGATGCGCATCGGCGACCCGATGGACGACGCCACCTGCATCGGCGCGATCACGCGCGCGCCGCAACTGGCCGTGCTGCAGGCGCAGGTGGACGATGCGCTGGCCAAGGGCGCGCGGCTGCACTGCGGCGGCAGCGTCTTGCCCGGCCCGGGACACTGGTTCGCGCCCACCGTGTTCAGCGGCGCCGACCACACGATGGCGCTGATGCGCGAGGAAAGCTTCGGCCCGGTCATCGGCATCCAGAAGGTGCACGGCGACGACGAGGCCGTCGCGCTGATGAACGACACCCGCTATGGCCTGACGGCCGGCGTCTACACGCGCGACGAGGCCAGGGCGCTCGCGCTGCTGGCGCGGGTCAACGCCGGCAGCGTCTACTGGAACTGCTGCGACCGCGTCAGCCCGCGGCTGCCGTGGTCGGGCCACGGCGATTCGGGCGTCGGCCTGACGCTGTCCACGCATGGCATCCTGGCCTTCACGCGGCCCAAGGCCTGGCACCTGCGCCGACCCTGATGCGGCCGCAGCACGCGCGGTAGACGCCGGAGCACGCCACGCATGAACGAGCGCCAGCCCGCGAGCACGCCGCTGCTCGTCGTCACCACCGTCGGCACGCTGGACGAGGCGCGCGCGATGGCACGCGCGCTGGTCGAGCAGCGGCTGGCGGCCTGTGCGCAGATCACGGCGATCGAGAGCTTCTACCGCTGGCAAGGCCAGGTCGAGAGCGACCCCGAGTTTCGCGTGCTCTTCAAGACGCGCGCCGAGTGCTGGCCGGACATCGAGGCCGCGATCCGCGCGCTGCACCGCTACGAATTGCCGGCCATTCACGCGATCGCCACCGAGCAGGCCTACGCGCCCTATGCCGAGTGGGTCCGGGAAAGCTGCGATGCCCCGCCGCGCCCTTAGACTTGCGCGACGACGACAAGCCGAGGGAGACGACGATGAAGCTGTGGGGCGCCGCGATCGCCGTGCTGCTGCTGGCGCTGGCCGGCGTGGTCGCGCTGAACTGGACGACCTTCAACGCGGCCACGAGCCTGTCGCTGGGCTTCACGCAGGTGCAGGCCCCGCTGGGCTTGCTGCTGCTCGGCGTGGTCGGCCTGGTGAGCCTGCTGTTCATGGGCTACATCCTGCTGCAGCAGGCGGCACAGATGGTCGAGTCGCGGCGCATGTCGAAGGAACTGAACGGGCAGCGCGAACTCGCCGATCAGGCCGAGGCTTCGCGCTTCACCGAGCTGCGCGGCTTCATCGACACCGAGCTGCGCCGGCTCGAGGCGCAGACCGAGGCCGGCCGGCGCGAGACGGACGAGCGCCTCGCGCAGCTGCAGCAGCAGCTGCAGGACAAGCTCGGCGAGGCGACGCGCACGCTGTCGGCCTACGTCGGCGAGGTGGACGACAAGCTCGACCGGCTGCACCCGCCGCTGCCTCGGCCCTGATCGCCCGCCCGGCCCAGGCCGCCGGCCTCATACGGGTTCGCGAACGGATACACAGGAACCGGCTTCCGCTTGGCGCATTGCCGAAGCTCAACGACTGCCGGCGTGCAATCCCTGCAGCGGCAAAGCCGGGCCCGGGCAGGCCGCGACGCTTCACTGAGGCGGTAGTCTGCGCCGACTTCCCTGCGATGCTCGCGCCCAGGGCCTGCGCCAAACTCACTGCGTGCGTCAGCGCGCGAAGCGAGTTCTGCCGCACGACCCCGCGGCGAGCACCGCAGTGCAGTCGGCCCGAAGGGACGACCGCCGCAGTATGAGCCGCTGCCGGGCACCGCCCGGCGCGACGCGAGCCATCGGCATGAAGAGGGCGCTTCGCCGCCTGGTACGCAGCGCGCGGCGCCGGGCTGCATGCCGAACATCTTGCGCTGGCCGACAGCCCGCTGGCCGCCGCAGCCTTCTGCGACGCTGCGACGCGGCGCGCGCCGAGCTGCGGCGGCTGCGTTATGCCCAGGCGCAGGCACTGGCCGAGCGCGGCCTGGGCTGTGCCGGCAATGCCGCCGAGCGTCATGCGCTGGCCATGCTGCAAGGCGAGACGCTGCGCGAACTGGGGCGCAACACCGAGGCGCTGGCCGCGTTCGCGCAGGCGCGCGACGCCGCGTCGTCCGAGCACGAGGCCGCGCTCGCCAGCTGCGAGATGGCCGGCGTGCACCGGCTGCTGTCGCAGGTCGACGCCGCCTGGGCGGCGCTCGATGCCGCCGCGCCGGTGGCCGCAAAGCTGCACGCGGCGCGCTGGCTGTCGGACATCCACTACCTGCGCGGCAACCTGCATTTCGCGCGCGGCGACGGCGCCGGCTGCGCGCGCGAACACCAGCAGGCGCTGGCGCTGGCGCTGCAATGCGGCGACGCGCTGGCCGAGGCGCAGGCGCTGTCCGGCCTGAAGCATGAAGCCGCGCGGGCTCAGAGCCTGTGAAGTATTCCGGCGCGGCCGAGCGAGTGGCCCAGGAGGCGCCAATCCAGGCGCAAAGCACAGCCGCAGCTCGGGCTGCGGCGAGCATTTGCAACGACGAGTGGCGTCTTCTGGGACGCTCGAGCGGGCGTGGCGGAATGCTTCACAGGCCGCTCAGCCCATCGTCATCAGGCTCGCGTTGCCGCCGGCGGCGGCTGTGTTGATCGACAGCGAGCGCTCGACCACCAGCCGCTCCAGCGCGATGGCGGCGTCGCCCGGCTCGAGCGCCTGCAGGCCGATGATGGCGCCGGGGCGGCGCGCCAGCCACTGCGCGACCTCCGCGCGCCGCGCGGCATCGCCGTGCAGCAGCACCGCGTCTAAAGGCGCGTCGCCGAGCGCGTCGTCCGGCAGCAGTCGGATGCGCTCGCGCACCGCGGGCGGCAGCGCCGCGTGCAGCGCCGCGGCGGCGGCCGGCCACAGCGCGCGCGTGCCCAGCGCCAGCACCGCCGCCAGCTGCAGCAGCCGGTCGTCGTCGCTCGAGGCCAGGCACAGCACCGCCGCGCGCGGCTGCAGCAGGTACAGGTTGCTTTCGCCGGTGGGGCCGCGCAATTGCCGCGGCCCGAGCAGCGGCGACTGCCGCGCATAAGATCCGCAGGCGATCGCCAGCGCGTCGCGTCCGCTGGATTGCGCCCATTGGCGCAGTGCCGGCACCGCATCCTCGGCTGCCGCGGCGCCAAAGTGAAGCCCCGGCAGCCCGGGCAGCGCCGCGCCGGCGGCGGGGGCGATGGCCTCGACCGCGGCGCGCGCCGCATCGCCGGGGCAGCGGCGCAGCAGCCGCAGCAGGTACAGCGGCCCGCCGGCCTTCGGCCCGGTGCCCGACAGCCCCTCGCCGCCGAAGGGCTGCACGCCGACCACCGCGCCGACGATGTTGCGGTTGACGTAGACGTTGCCGGCGCGCGCCGCGCCGGCAATGCGCGCCACCGTCTCGTCGATGCGCGTGTGTACGCCCAGGGTCAGCGCGTAGCCGGTGGCGTTGATCTGCTGCACCAGCGCGTCGAGCGCATCGCGCTCCCAGCGCAGCACGTGCAGCACCGGGCCGAAGACCTCGCGCTGCAGTTCGGCGATGGCCTCGATCTCGACGATCGCCGGCGCGACGAAGCAGCCGGAGGCCGGCGCGTGCCATGCCGCCGGACGCAGCATGCGGCGCCCGCGCGACTGCATCTGCTGCAGATGGCGCTCGATGGCGGCGCGCGCCTGCTCGTCGATCACCGGGCCGACATCGGTGTCCAGCGCGCGCGGATCGCCGACACGCAGCTCGGCGGCCGCGCCTTCGAGCATGCCGAACACGCGCTCGGCGGCGTCGGCCTGCACGCACAGCACGCGCAGCGCCGAGCAGCGCTGGCCGGCCGAGTCGAAGGCCGAAGCCAGCGCATCGGCCACCACCTGCTCGGCCAGCGCCGACGAGTCGGCGAGCATCGCGTTCTGGCCGCCGGTTTCGGCGATCAGCGGCACCGGCCGGCCGCCGGCGCCCAGGCGCTGCGCCAGCGTGCGCTGCAGCAGCCGCGCCACCTCGGTCGAGCCGGTGAAGACCACGCCCTGCACGCGCGCATCGCCGGCCAGCGCCGCGCCCACCGTCTCGCCCCGGCCGGGCAGCAGCTGCAAGGCGGCGCGCGGCACGCCGGCCTCGTGCAGCGCGCGCACCGCCAGCGCGGCGACCAGCGGCGTCTGCTCGGCCGGCTTGGCGAGCACCGGGTTGCCCGCGGCCAGCGCCGCCGCCACCTGGCCGCTGAAGATCGACAGCGGGAAGTTCCACGGGCTGATGCAGACCACCGGCCCCAGCGGCAGATGCGTCTGGTCGGACCAACCCTGGCGCAGTTGCATCGCGTCGTAGCGCAGGAAGTCGATCGCCTCGCGCACTTCGGCGATGGCGTTGGCCGCCGTCTTGCCGGCTTCGCGCACCAGCAGCGCGATCAGCGTCAGGCGCCCGGCGTCCAGCCGCTCGGCGGCGCGCTCCAGCAGCGCCGCGCGTTCCACGGCCGGCACCGCGGCCCACGACGCCGCGGCAGCGGCGGCCACGGCCAGCGCCGCCTGCACGTCGGCGGCCGAGGCTTCGCGCACGCTGCCGACCACGTCGCCGCGCTCGGCCGGGTTGCACACCGGCTGTCCAGGCTCGGGCTGCGCGTCCACGCCGAGCAGCGGCTCGGCGGTAAAGGCTTGTCCGTGGCTCGCCTGCAGCGCCGCAGCGACTTCGGCCAGCGCCGCTTCGTCGGCCAGGTCGAGCCCGCGCGAATTGAGTCGCGACCTGCCGTACAGCGCGGCCGGCAGCGCAATCGCCGGATGCGGCAGGCCGATGGCGCCCTCGCGCGCGGCCAACTGCTGCACCGTGTGCGCCGGATCCTCGACCAGCTCGCGCAGCGGCAGCCCGGCGTCGGCGATGCGATGCACGAAGGAGGTGTTGGCGCCGTTCTCCAGCAGCCGCCGCACCAGATAGGCGAGCAGCGTCTCGTGCGTGCCCACCGGAGCGTAGATGCGGCAGGCTCTTCCCAGACCGCCCTCGCACACCGGTACCACCACCTGCTCGTACAACGGCTCGCCCATGCCGTGCAGGCACTGGAACTCGTAGCGCTCGGGACCGGCGTCGGGCCCGGCCAGCGCATGCACCGCGGCCAGCGTGTGCGCGTTGTGCGTGGCGAACTGCGGGAACACCGCGTCGGGCGCGGCCAGCAGCCGCTTCGCGCAGGCCAGGTAGGCCAGGTCGGTATGGGCCTTGCGCGTGTAGACCGGGTAGCCGGCCTGGCCGTCGGCCTGCGCGCGCTTGATCTCGCTGTCCCAGTACGCGCCCTTGACCAGCCGCACCATCAGCCGGTGGCCGCTGCGCCGCCCGAGCTCGATCAGCCAGTCGACCACCGCCGGGCAGCGCTTCTGGTAGGTCTGGACGACGAAGCCGATGCCGTGCCAGCCGGCCAGCGCCGGCTCACGGCACAGGCGCTCGAGCAGCTCCAGCGACAGCTCCAGCCGCTCGGATTCCTCGGCGTCGATGTTCAGCCCGATGTCCGCCGCGCGTGCGCGTTGCGCGAGGCCCCGCAGCCGCGGGTACAGCTCGGCCAACACGCGTTCGAGCTGCGCGCGCGCGCAGCGCGGGTGCAGCGCCGACAGCTTGATCGAGATGCCCGGGCCGTCGTGGATGCCGCCCCACGCCGCCCCGCGGCGTGCCGACAGTCCTGCCGCAGCCGCGCCGATGGCGTCGATCGCCTGCTCGTAGGCGGCGAGGCAGCGGCGCGCGTCGGCGTCGGTCAGCGCGGCCTCGCCGAGCATGTCGTAGGAATGGCGAAAGCCCTGCGCCTCGCGCTTGCGCGCGGCCGCCAGTGCGCCGCCGATGGTCTCGCCGATGACGAACTGCTCGCCCATCAGCCGCATCGTCAGGTCCACGCCCTTGCGGATCAACGGCTCGCCGCCGCGGCCGACGACGCGCTTCAGCGCCGCGCCGAGGCCCTCGTCGCTGTGCGTGGCCACCAGCTTGCCGCTCAGCAGCAGCCCCCAGGCGGCGGCGTTGACGAACAGCGACGGGCTCGCGCCCAGGTGCGCGCGCCAGTCGCCGCGCGCGATCTTGTCGCGGATCAGCGCGTCGCGCGTCGCCGCATCGGGAATGCGCAGCAGCGCCTCGGCCAGGCACATCAGCGCCACGCCCTCCTGCGAGCTGAGCGCGAATTCCTGCAGCAGCCCCTGCACCAGCCCGGCGCGGCCGACGCCGGGCTTGCGCTCGCGCAGCGTGCGCGCGAGCCTCAATGCCAGCGCCTGAGCGGCCTCGGCCTGCGCGGGATCGAGCTGTGCGGCCTGCAGCAGGCCCGGCAGCAGCTCGGGTTCGGGGCGGCGCGTCAGCGCGCCGATGGCCTCGCGCAGCGGGTCGCGCGGCAGCCGCGGGGTGAATTCAGGACCAGAAGGAGGAGGAACAGCGCTCGGTGATGTCACGGCAGGGTCCGGGCAGCGAGACCCGATCTTGCCGCAGCGGCATCAAGTCGGCGCGGCTACGGCCGGCACCACTGGCGCTCGCAGGGCACGCCGTCGCGGTTGCCGTCCATCTGCACGCCGGGGCAGTGCTTCAGGAACCAGGCGGCTTCGTCGCAGGAGCTCATCTGCGCGCAGCGCGTACGGCCGTCGCAGCGGTAGGCTGCCGCCGGCGCGAGCTTCGGCGTGGCCGCTGCGGTCGGCGCCGCCGGCGCATGGCACGGCCCGTTCAGCCGCCGGAAGTCGCGCGGCATCACCGCCCCGCCGTCGCGGTTCAGGCCGCGGCTCAGCGCGCGCGCCATGCGCTCGTCGGCGACATAGGGCCCGCGGTCGTACTTGTAGCGGCTGCTCCAGGCATGGCCTTCCTGCACCATCAGCTTGTTGATGTTCTGCGTGCCCAGGTAGACGGTGCCGAGCGTGCGGCCATAGTTGTCGCGGGCGACGGTCTTGACGCTGACCTGCCGGCCCAGCACCAGCTCGCTCAGCGCCTGGCGCGCCTGCGCGCCCCAGGCCTGGCAGATCTCCGGCGCGTCGATGCCTTCGAGCCGCAGTTCCACCGGCGCGGCCGGCGCGGCCGGCTCGAGCCACAGGCTGTCGCCGTCGACGACGCGGCTGACCGTGCCTTCGAGCAGACCGGGGGCGGCGGCGCCGGCCAGCGTGGTCAGCAGCAGGCACAGGCTCAGGATCCAGGATTGCATCGCGCCGATTCTGCGCCGCCGCCACGCCGCGCGGCCGTGACCGATGCCGCACCCGGGCGCGCCGGTGCCGGCGCAGCCAGGGGCCTTTTCGGCATCTGCGAGCACACGCGCCAGCCGGTCGGCCGGCTTCTGCGTGCTCAGCGTTCGCGAAAAGCGCTCTGCACACGGCGGCACGGGCGTCTCAGGCGCTGACGATCCAGCCTTCCAGCGGGTCGATGTGCGCCGGCAGGCCCCAGCCGGGCCGGCCGCTGGCCCAGGCGGCCTGCATCAGGCACAGCACGGCGTCCAGGCTGTCGCCCGACGCGTCTTCCACCAGCCGCTCGCGCAGCGCCGGCGGCAGCGCCAGGCGCAGGCCGAGCCGCGTGCGCCCCTGTTCCAGCGCGGCGACGATGTCCTGGCGGGCGACCCACCGTTCGGTCGTCTGCCGCGCCGCGTCGTCGGCCTTGTAGGACCGCGCGCCGATCAGCTCGCGCGCCAGCAGCCCCGGATAGCCTTCGAGCGCGACGCGGCCGCGGTCGCCGTCGTGCAGCCCCGGCAGGTGCACGCCGGCATCGATCAGCAAGGGCACGCCGGCATGCAGCATCCAGGCCACCGGCGGGTTGACCCACTTCATCGACGGGCTCGACCCGGCCGGCCGGTCGCAGGCGCGGTGCGCGAACTTCGCCCCCGGCGGCCGGCCGGCGCAGAAGGCCTTGAACTGCAGCCGTATGCAGTCGCGGTCCAGGCTTCGATAGTGGCGCATCAGCGGCAGCCACGAGGTAGGCCAGCGCAGCGACTCGACCAGCTCGCGCGGCAGCCCGAAGGGGAAATCGAAGGCGCCGACCCACGGTCCCGGCGCGGCCAGCGCGGCGGCCAGACCGTCGTAGGCCGGATGGCGGTGCAGCGCCTGCAGCTGCAGCTGCGCGCCGCGACGTTCGCCTTCGGCCAGCAGCACCGGCTTGCGGCGTGTCGGTCGGCTGCTGAAGTCGACGCCGATGCAGCGCATGGCCGCCGCGGACAAGGGATGCATCATCCGATTGTCGCGGCGCCGGCGCATGCGCCGGTACAGTCGGCGATCCGATGCAGCAGCGCGAGACATGCCCATGAACCCGGTACTGGTCGAGGCCTGCAGGGGCCGCAGCGTCGAATCCGCGCACCGCGGCGCGGTGGCGGTGATCGATGCCGACGGCAGCTGCGTGCTGGCGCTCGGCGACATCGAGCGGCCGGTCTTCCCGCGCTCCGCGGTCAAGCTGCTGCAGGCGCTGCCGCTGGTGGCCAGCGGCGCCGCGGACGCGCTGGCCTTGAGCGACGACGAGCTGGCGCTGGCCTGCGCCTCGCACAACGGCGAGCCGGCGCACGTGGCCGCGGCGGCGTCGATGCTGGCCAAGGCGGGCGCGGACGCCGCCGCGCTGGAGTGCGGCGCGCACTGGCCCTACCGCGAAGCCCTGCAGCGCGAGATGGCGGCGCGCGGCGAGACGCCCGGCGCGCTGCACAACAACTGTTCGGGCAAACACGCCGGCTTCATCTGCCTGGCCTGCCACCGCGCCGGCGGCCGTGCGCTGGCCGATTTCGTCCGCGGCTACGTGCAGCCAAGCCACCCGGTGATGCGCGAGGTGACGCAGGCGCTGCAGGCAGCCACCGGCTGGAACCTGGACAGCGCGCCGCAAGGCATCGACGGTTGTTCGATACCGACCTTCGGCATCCCGTTGCGGCATCTGGCGCTGGCTTTCGCGCGCGCCGGCAGCGGCGCCGGGCTGGATGCCGACCATGCGCGCGCGGCGCGGCGGCTGCGCCGGGCGGTGGCGCGGGCGCCGTTCATGGTCGGCGGCACCGACCGCTTCGACACCCGCGTCATGCAGCGGCTGGGCGAACGCGTGTGCTGCAAGGTCGGGGCGGAGGGCGTCTATTGCGCTGCGCTTCCCGACCGCGGCCTGGGCGTGGCGCTGAAAGTCGACGACGGCAACAACGCGCGCGCCGCCGAGGTGGCGATGGCGGCGCTGATCGAAGCCTGCGCCGCCCTGGACGACGGCGAGGCCCGGCTGATGCGTTCGCTCAGCGAGGTGGTGCTGAGGAACTGGAACGGCATCGAGGTCGGCGCGCTGCGCGCGAGTGCGGCGCTGCGCACGGCGCTCGCGCCGTTGCGGGCGGCGCCGTGATCGCCTCCCGAGGGCGGCGGCGGCGGCTGCGCCTGCAGCGGCGCATCGAGGCGGCTTGCCACCCGCTCGGCCCCGCCGCTGGCGGAACTCGCGCTGCAGTTTTCGATCCGATGCACGTCCCGGAACTGTGAAAACCTGCTCGCCAAGGCTGGGCTCGGGCTCCCCGAGTGAGGGGGTTGAACGTCGCAGAGGGCACGGGTTCCAATTAGCATCCGGGCAGCCCCAGGATCCGGCTTCGTCATTCCCGCCCCAGGGGTCAAGAAAAGCGGCAAGGCCACGTTTCCTCGAGAGGGAACTGGCCGGATGGGTGTCAGCCGACACCAACAATCGGCGGAGTTCCCGCCACGAAGGAGAATCATGGCAGTTCGGTCGAATGTTTTTCCGCGTGGTGCACTCGCTGCCGCGGCCGTCGCCGCAGCAGCTCTGGCGTCTTGCGGGGGTGGCGGCGGCGGCGGTGGCGGTGGCGGGGGAGGTACGCCCAGTGACCCGCGAATGGCCCGGCTGGCATGCAACGTGACCGACGCCTCGAGCGGAAAGGCTGTCGCGGACGCGACGGTCAATTACCAGGCCAGGACGCAGACGTACCAGACTCAGACCAAGGCCAATGGCGACTGCAGCATCGACATGCCGGCCACGGAAGTGGCTGGCGTGCAATACCCTGCAGCCACGGTAAGCAAGGAAGGCTACGAACCGCAAACGGTACTCTGCGAGGCGATGCGGGCCGGAAACACCTGCTATCAGGACATCAATTTGATCCCTCTGGCATTGAATGTCAGCATTCCCGTCGGCGGCGACAGGGTGATGCACCTGGGCGACGATTTGTTCGACGGCGCGGTCAACTCGCAGTTTCAGAAGGCCACCGACGGGGCCGAACTGGTGTTGCCGATCTCCGACTGGGCTGCCCAGGTCAGCAGACCCGGCATCACCAAGGCCACGGTTTATCTGGACGCCAAAGGCTGGCAGAGCGACATGTGCCGCAACCAGATCGCCATCGTCGGCGATGCCGGCACCCAGAGCATGTCCGGCGGCGTCTCGCCGTCCGCCGGCTACTGGGGCGGCGGACGGCAGGTGCCGTTCGTATTCAGTGTCGCGCAGATTGGCCGGCTGAAGGGCGAGTTGAAGCTCATCGCCGGCAGCTGCAACGATACGGAGGACATCGACGACTTCGAGGTCAACCGCATCCGCGTCGAGTTCAGCTGAGCCGCCGGGCGGCTTCGGCCGCGGCGGCGGCCAAGCGCGTCAGATGCCCCGGTCGAAGCGATGCAGGGCCGAGGGCAGAACGTGGCGCATGTGCATCGACATGCCCAGCGCCGCCATGTGGTTGCTGTCGCGCCCGAGGATGGTCCTCGACAACGGCAGGAACACCTCTTCCTCGAAGCGCGCATGCGCCTGGTAGGCCGCGACCAGCGCGGCGACATCGGCCGGATCGACATCGGTGTCGCGGCCCTTGGCCACGGCTTTCAGCTTGGGCTCCAGCCGGGCCCACACTGCCTCGACCTGGCGATGTTCGGCCGTCAGCGAAGCGACCAGTTGCTGCACCTTGTCGCGCTCCTCGCCCTTGACGGCACTGGCCAGCACGGCCGGGAACAGCTCCTTCTCTTCCTCCGCGTGGTGTTCGAACACTGCCGAGCGGAAGAATCCCAGCGCGTCGGCGGCGATGCGCCGCGCGCGCGCCGCCGGCTCCAGCAGCGCCGGCAGATCGCCCAGCAGTTGCAGATGGCCGAGGATGCCCGCGTGGCATTGCGAAAAGTCGTCGATCGGCGAAGGGTCGGCCGGATCGTGGGCGCTGCTGCTCATGATGTCTCCCAGGTGCGTCGGGCATCGTAGGGCGGCGCGGCGCGGCGCGGTTTGCGCGCGGTCAAGCGCCGATCCGCGCGAGCTTCACGCCATCGCCGCCTGCGCCGCGCGCACCTCGACGCGCACCGCCTCGGTCAGCTCGGCCTTCAGTTGCGTGAACGGCGCCGTGGTCTTCACCGAATAGTGCCGCGGATGCGCCAGCGGCAGCTCGCGGTCGAGCTTGATGCGCCCGGGCCGCGCGCTCATGACGATCACGCGGCTGCCCATGAACACCGCTTCGTCGATGTCGTGGGTGACGAAGAGCACGGTCTTGCGCTGCTCCTCCCAGATGCCGAGCAGCAGCTCCTGCATCAGCTCGCGCGTCTGGTGGTCGAGCGCGCCGAAGGGCTCGTCCATCAGCAGCATGCGCGGGTCGTTGGCCAACGCGCGGGCGATCGCCACGCGCTGCTGCATGCCGCCCGAGAGCTGCTTCGGATAGTGCTTGTCGAAGCCCTTCAGCCCCACCTTGGCGAGGAAGCCGTGCGCGATCTCGAGCTGCTGCGCGCGCGGCAGGCCGCGCTCGGCCAAGCCGAAGCAGACGTTGTCCAGCACCGTCAGCCACGGAAACAGCGTGTAGCTCTGGAACACCATGCCGCGGTCGGCGCCGGGGCCGGCGATGCGCCGGCCGTCGAGCAGCACCTCGCCGGCGGTCGGCTGGTCGAGCCCGGCGACGATGCGCAGCAGCGTGCTCTTGCCGCAGCCGCTGGGGCCGAGGATGGTGATGAAGTCGTTCTCCGCGACTTCGAGGTTCGTCGCCTGCAGCGCCAGCGTGGTGTCGAAGCGGCGCTCGACGCCGCGAATCGAGAGGATGTTCATGTGACTGCTCTTCAGTAAATGCAAGGCGGACCTGCGCGAACCTCAGCTTCAAGCGGTCGCCGCGGAACCGGCTTTGCCGGGCCGCAGGCGACGCCCCCTCGAGGGGGCGCGCGAAGCGCATAGGGGGTGGGCCACTATCTACCCAGTTGTGCCCACGGATACAGGCGGCGGTTGACCCACTTGAAGAACAGGTCGCTGGCCAGCCCGATCAGGCCGATGACGATGATGCCGAAGATGATCTGGTCGGTAGCCAGCAGCGCCTGGCTGTCGGTGATCATGTGGCCGATGCCGCTGCTGGCGCCGATCAGCTCGGCGACGATGACGTAGGTCCAGGCCCAGCCCAGCACCATGCGCAGCGCTTCAGCGATCTCCGGCGCCGCGCCCGGGATCAACACGCGGCGGATCAGCGAGGCGTCGCCGACGCCCAGCGTATAGGCCGCCTCGACCAGGTCGCGGCGCGTATTGCCGACGGTGACGCTGATCATCAGCACCAGGCTGAAGAAGCTGCCGAGGAAGATCACCGCCAGCTTCTGCGCCTCGCCGATGCCGGCCCACAGGATCAGCAGCGGAATGAAGGCGCTGGCCGGCAGGTAGCGCGCGAAGCTGATGAAGGGCTCGAAGAAGGCCTCGATCGGCTTGTAGGCACCCATGGCCACGCCCAGCGGCACGGCGATGACCGCGGCGATGAGGAAGCCGCCGAGCACGCGGAACACCGTCATGCCTATGTCCTTGGCGAAGCCGTGTTCGGCCAGCAGCGTCCAGCCGCTCTTCAGCATCGTCCACGGGTCGGCGAGAAAGGTCTTCTGCACCAGCCCGCCGAAGGTGGCGATGGACCACACGGCGGCGAAGAGCACGAAGAAGGCGATGCCGAGCACGATGCGCGCGCTGGGGCTCACCGGGGTCAGCGGCTTCATGACGAGTGAGCGCTCCGTACGGCGTGGTGCTGCGATTCGAGCGACGGCCGCGGAGCCGGCTTCGCCGGGCCGCTGGCCGTGCCCCCTCGAGGGCGGCGGCGCAGCCGCTGCGGGGGTGGTCATTGAACGAAGCGCGGGTCGGCCAGCTTGCTCATGTCGGGCAGCTGCCGGATGATGCCGGCCTCGAGCAGCAGGTCGGCCGCTTCCTTGCTGAAGGCGGCGTGCTCAGCGGCGAAGAACTTCTGGTTGGCTGACCGGTCCTGCCAGCGCAGGTACTTCTGGCTGGTTTCGAACTGTTCGGCGCTTTGCTTGACGTCGGCGCCCATGATGGCGAAGGCCTTCTGCGGGTCGGTCTGGATCATCTCCAGCGCCTGGAAGTAGCTGTCGGCCAGCGCCTGCGCGGCCTTCGGGTTCTGCTCCAGGAACTTCGGCGTGCAGCCGAAGGTGTCCATGATCATCGGGTAGTCCAGCGTGGTGGCGATGATCTTGCCGGCCTCGGGCTTGGCGCGCACCGCCCCCAGGTAGGGCTCGTAGGTCAGCGCCGCGTCGATGTCCTGGTTGCCGGCGATCATCGCGCTGGCCGCGGCCTGCGGCTCGAGGTTGACGACCTTCACGTCCTTCACCGACAGGCCGTTCTTCTTCAGCATCCAGGCCAGCGTGAAGTACGGCGCGGTGCCCGGCGCGCTGGCGGCGACCGTCTTGCCCTTCAGGTCGGCGATCTTGGCGATGCCGGGCTTGACCACCATGCCGTCGGCGCCGTAGCTCTTGTCGAGCTGGAAGATCTGCGTCGTCGCCACGCCGGCGGCGTTCCAGGCGACCCAGGTTTCCACCGTCGTCGCCGCGCACTGCACGTCGCCCGAGGCGATGGCCAGGTGGCGGTCCTTCTGCGGAATCTTCTTGATGGTCACGTCCAGGCCGTTCTTCTTGAAGATGCCGGCCTCCTTGGCCAGCGTCAGCGGCGCGAAGCCGGTCCAGCCCGAGATGGCGATGGCCACCTTGGTTTCCTGGGCCTGGGCGGCGCCGATCAGCGCGAGGGTGGCGGCGGCGAGGGCGAGGCGTTTCATGCGGGCTCCTTGGCGAACAGGGTCAGGGTGGAAAGAAACAAGTCGAAGCGCCGATTCAAACCGGGATCCACAGCGCCGGCAATCCGGGAATCGCCCTGAAGGCCTTGGTCAGCGCGCCGGCACGCACCAGCGCCGCGGCGTGTTCGATGTCGGGGGCGATGAAGCGGTCCACCGCAAAACGCGGCACACGCTCGCGCAGCAGCGCGTGTGCCGACTCCAGCGGCGCGCTGCTGGCCAGCGGGCGCAGGAACTCGATGCCTTCCGCCGCGGCCAGCAGCTCGATGGCCAGGATGTGCGCCACGTTGGCGATCATCGGCTGCAGCCGGCGCGCGGCGAAGGTGGCCATCGACACATGGTCTTCCTGGTTGGCGCTGGTCGGCAGGCTGTCGACGCTGGCCGGGTGCGCGAGGCTCTTGTTTTCGCTGGCCAGCGCCGCGGCGGTGACGTGCGCGATCATGAAGCCGCTGTTCAGCCCGGCATCGGCCGTCAGGAAGGGCGGCAGCCGCGACACGTTGCTGTCGATCAGCATGGCGATGCGGCGCTCGGCGATCGCGCCGACCTCGGCGATGGCGTTGGCCATGGCGTCGGCGGCCAGCGCCACCGGCTCGGCGTGGAAGTTGCCGCCGGAGATCATCGAAGCATCGCCGGCGAAGACCAGCGGGTTGTCGGTGACGGCGTTGGCCTCGCGCAGCAGCACCAGCGCGGCGTGGCGCAGCTGGTCCAGGCAGGCGCCCACCACCTGGGGCTGGCAGCGCAGGCAGTACGGATCCTGCACGCGGTCGTCGCCTTCGGTGTGCGATTGTCGGATCGCGCTGCCGGCGAGCAGCGCGCGGTAGTACATGGCCACGTCGATCTGGCCGGGCTGGCCGCGCAGCGCGTGGATGCGCGGGTCGAAGGGGCCGTCGCTGCCGCGCGCCGCATCGACCGTGAGTGCGCCGATCACCAGCGCCGATTCCAGCACCGGCTCGAAGGCGAACAGCGCATGCAGCGCCAGCGCGGTAGAGACCTGCGTGCCGTTGATCAGCGCCAGGCCTTCCTTGGCTTGCAGCCGCAGCGGCTGCAGGCCGTGTTCGCGCAGCACGCCGGCCGCGGCACGGCGTTCGGCCACGGCCCCCGCAGGATGCGCCGTGCCGTGCACCAGGAACTCGCCCTCGCCCAGCAGCGCCAGCGTCATGTGCGCCAGCGGCGCCAGGTCGCCCGAGGCGCCGACCGAGCCCTGGCTGGGAATGAACGGCACGAGCCCCGCATTCAACACCGCCAGCAGCATGTCCACCACCTGCTGGCGCACGCCGGAGGCGCCGCGCGCCAGCGAACCGGCTTTCAGCGCCAGCAGCAAGCGCACCACTTCCGGCGCCAGCGGCTCGCCGACACCGACGCTGTGCGAGCGGATCAGGTTCAGCTGCAGCGCCGCCAGGTCGGCCTCGCTGATGCGCGTCGAGGCCAGCTTGCCGAAGCCGGTGTTGACGCCGTAGACCGCCACCGCACCGGCGGCGGCACGCTGCACCACCGCCGCGCTGGCGGCGATCGCGGCGTGCGCGGCGGCGTCGAGTTCGAGCGCCGCGCCGCCGGCGTGCAGCGCCTGCAGCTGCTCGAGGCTGAAACGTCCGGGCTCGAGCCGCACCTCAGGCCCCGGCGGCCTGGCGCGCGCAGGCGCCGGGGCGTGCGCCAGGCGCGTGGCCGTCCGCAGCAGACCCCCGCGGGTCCGGGCTCAGCATCGGCAGCTTCAGTCCGTGCTGCTTGGCGCAGGCCACGGCGCTGTCGTAGCCGGCATCGGCATGACGCATCACGCCGCTGGCGGGGTCGTTCCACAGCACGCGCTCGATGCGCTTCGCCGCGGCGTCGCTGCCGTCGCAGACGATGACCACGCCGGCGTGCTGGCTGTAGCCCATGCCGACGCCGCCGCCGTGGTGCAGGCTGACCCAGGTGGCGCCGCCGGCGGTGTTGAGCAGCGCATTCAGCAGCGGCCAGTCGCTGACCGCGTCGCTGCCGTCCTTCATGCTTTCGGTTTCGCGGTTCGGCGAAGCCACCGAGCCGCTGTCCAGGTGGTCGCGCCCGATGACGATCGGCGCCTTCAGCTCGCCGCTCTTCACCATTTCGTTGAAGGCCAGCCCGGCGCGGTGGCGCTCGCCGAGGCCGATCCAGCAGATGCGCGCCGGCAGGCCCTGGAACGCAATGCGCTCGCCCGCCATGTCCAGCCAGCGGTGCAGATGCGCGTCTTCGGGGAACAGCTGCTTCAGCTTGGCGTCGGTCTTGCGGATGTCTTCCGGGTCGCCGGAAAGCGCCACCCAGCGGAACGGCCCCTTGCCCTGGCAGAACAGCGGACGCACGTAGGCCGGCACGAAGCCGGGGAAGTCGAAGGCGTTTTTCACGCCGGCGTCGAAGGCCACCTGGCGGATGTTGTTGCCGTAGTCCACCGTGGGGATGCCCATCGCCTGGAAGTCGAGCATCGCCTGCACGTGCACCGCGCAGCTCTTCGCCGCCGCGTCGCGCAGCGCGGCGTGCTGGCCGGCGTCGGCCTGTGCGGCTTTCCAGCTGGCCACGCTCCAGCCGGCGGGCAGGTAGCCGTTGACCAGGTCGTGCGCGCTGGTCTGGTCGGTGACCAGGTCCGGCTTGACGCCGCGCTTCACCAGTTGCGGCAGCAGCTCGGCGGCGTTGCCGAGCAGGCCGATCGACACCGCCTTGCCTTCGCCGATGTATTTCTTGATGCGCGCCAGCGCGTCGTCCAGATCCCCGGCCTGTTCATCGAGATATTTCGAGCGCAACCGAAAATCGATGCGCGACTGCTGGCATTCGATGTTCAGGCTGCACGCCCCGGCGAAGCTGGCGGCCAGCGGCTGCGCGCCGCCCATGCCGCCCAGGCCGGCGGTAAGGATCCATCGGCCCGACAGGCTGCCGCCGTAATGTTGCCGGCCGGCCTCGACGAAGGTTTCGTAGGTGCCCTGCACGATGCCCTGGCTGCCGATGTAGATCCAGCTGCCGGCGGTCATCTGGCCGTACATCATCAGGCCCTTGCGGTCCAGCTCGTGGAAGTGTTCCCAGGTGGCCCACTTCGGCACCAGATTCGAGTTCGCGATCAGCACGCGCGGCGCATCGGCATGCGTGCGGAACACGCCCACCGGCTTGCCGCTTTGCACCAGCAGCGTCTCGTCCTCGCCCAGCCCGCGCAGCGCCTTCAGCATCGCCTCGAAGCAGTCCCAGTCGCGCGCCGCCTTGCCGATGCCGCCGTAGACCACCAGCGCGTCCGGGTTCTCGGCCACCTCGGGGTCGAGGTTGTTCTGCAGCATGCGGTAGGCGGCTTCGATGAGCCAGTTGCGGCAGCTGAGCGTGCTGCCGCGCGGCGCGCGCACGGGGCGCGGCTGCGCCGGTTGGCGGACGGTCGACTGGTCGGACATGGGAGCCTCGCGGAGTCTGCGGCGATGGGTGCACTTTAGTTGACTAGACAAGTCTATGCAAGTAGACTTTCAAGGCATGAACGCGCTGGGTTTCCCTAGGTCGGCCCAGGCTGCGGCGCCCTATGCGCGCATCAAGCAGCACCTGAAGGGCGAGCTGGCGCGCGGGCGCTGGCCGCCGGGCGCGGCGATGCCGTCGGACGCCGCGCTGGTGGCGCAGTTCGGCGTCAGCCGCATGACGGTGACGCGTGCGCTGAACGAGCTGCGCGCCGAAGGCCTGGTCGAACGCGTGCAGGGCGTCGGCACCTTCGCCGCGCAGCGCATGCGCGTGGCCAGCACCTTGCGCATCCGCGACCTGCAGGAAGAGATCCGCGAGCGCGGCCACCGCCATCATGCCCAGGTGCATCTGGCACGGCAGGAAAAGGCCGCCGACGGCGTGGCGCAGCGGCTCGGCCTGGCCGCCGGTGCGCCGGTATTCCACACGCTGATCGTGCATTTCGAGGACGACGCACCGCTGCAGTGCGAAGACCGCTACGTCAACCCGGCCTGTGCGCCCGACTACCTGGGCAACGACTTCCGCCGGACCACGCCGACGCAGTACCTGCTGCAGGTGGCGCCCTTCTGGCAGGCGCAGTATTCGATCGAGGCCGCCCTGCCGACCGCGCGCGAAGCCAAGCTGCTGGGCATCGGCCGCGACCAGCCCTGCCTGGTGGTGCAGCGCCGCACCGTCGGCCATGAACTGCCGATTACCACGGCGCGGCTGGTGCATCCGGGCACGCGCTATCTGCTGCAAGGAGAATTCAAGCCATGACGCCTGCTGCCGCCGCGCGCCTGCGCGAATGCCTGAGCCCCGAGCTGGTCGAGGCCTACCGCCGCGATGGCGCGGTCTGCGTGCGCCAGCTGCTGTCGCCCGACGAGGTGGCTCTGCTGCGCGAAGGCATCGACGCCAACCTGGCCGCGCCCAGCCCGCGCGCCAAGGTCGCCAGCCGGCCCGGCGACCCGGGCTTCTTCATCGAGGACTTCTGCAACTGGCAGCACAACGACGCCTACCGGCGCGTGATCTTCGATTCGGCGCTGCCCGGCGCCGCCGGGCAGCTGACCGGCAGCCGGCAAGTCCGCCTGTACCACGACCACATGCTGACCAAGGAGCCGGGCACGCGCGCGCCCACGCCCTGGCACCAGGACCAGCCCTACTACAACATCGAGGGCGGCATGAACGTCAGCATGTGGATCGCCGTCGATCCGGTGCGGCGACACTCGACGCTGGAGTTCGTCGCCGGCTCGCACCGCGGGCCGTGGCTGATGCCGCGCAGCTTCATGGACCACCAGGCCAAGTGGTTCCCCGAAGGCAGCCTGGCCGATCTGCCCGACATCGACGGCCAGCGCGCGCGCGGCGAAGGCGGGCACCGCATCCTCGGCTGGGAAATCGAACCCGGCGACGTGGTCTGCTTCCACATGCTGGCGCTGCATGCTTCGGCCGGCGTCGACGGCGACCGGCGGCGGCGCGTGTTCTCGGTGCGCTTCATCGGCGACGACATCCGCCATGCGCCGCGGCGCTGGGTCACGTCGCCGGAGTTCCCCGGCCTGGCCGAACGGCTGCCGGCAGGCGCGGCGATGGACGACCCGCTGTTCCCGGTGTTGTGGCAAGCCGCATGAACCTGGTGCGCTGCGACCGCGTCGAGCCGCAGCCCTGGCGCAACGGCGGCGGTCTGACGCGCGAGCTGCTGGCCTGGCCCTCACCCCGCAAGGACGGCGGCGACTGGGCGCTGCGCATCAGCGTCGCCGACATCCGCGCGGAAGGGCCGTTCTCGGCCTTCCCCGGCGTCGAGCGCTGGTTCGCGGTGCTCGAAGGCGCTGGCGTGCGGCTGGTGCTGCCCGAAGGCCGCAAGAGCGTGCAGGCCGGCGACGCGCCGCTGCACTTCCGCGGCGAAGCGGCGCCGCACTGCGAACTGCTGGACGGAGCCACGCGCGACCTGAACCTGATGCTGCGCCGCGACGCCGGCCGCGGCGCGATGCAGCCGGCGCTGGCCGGCGAACCCTTCGCGCCGCGTGCCGCCTTCCGCGCGCTGTTCAGCGCCGGCGCGCTGACGCTGCAGATCGACGGCGCCGATGCGCTGCGCCTGCCGCCCTTCGCGCTGGCCTGGGCCGACGGCGGCGCGCACGGCGTCTGGCGCATCGCTGCCGACGCGCCGGTGCGCGCCTGGTGGATGCACTTCGAGCCGAACGCATGAAGACCCTGTGGCGCCACGCCCGCCTGGCGACGCTGGCCGGCGACCAGCCCTGGGGCTGGATCGAGCGCGGCGCGCTGCTGAGCGAAGGCGACACGATCCGCTGGGTCGGCGGTGAGGCCACATTGCCTGCCGGGCTGCGCGCCGATGCCGAGCTCGACCTGGGCGGTGCGCTGCTCACGCCGGGGCTGGTCGACTGCCACACGCACCTGGTCTACGGCGGCCAGCGCGCGCATGAGTTCGAACTGCGGCTGCAGGGCGCGAGCTACGAGCAGATCGCGCGCGCCGGCGGCGGCATCCGCGCCACCGTCGCGGCGACGCGTGCCGCGAGCGCCGAACAACTCTTCGCCTCGGCGCGGGAACGCGCGCGCACGTTGATGGCCGAGGGCGTGAGCACGCTGGAGATCAAGTCCGGCTACGGCCTGAGCGCCGCGCATGAGGCGCGCTGCCTGCGCATCGCCCGGCGCCTGGGCCGCGAGCTGCCGCTGACGGTGCGCAGCACCTGCTTGTCGGCGCACGCACTGCCGCCGGAGTTCGACCGCCGCGCCGACGACTACATCGATGCCGTCTGCGCCTGGCTGCCGGCGCTGCAGGCCGAAGGGCTGGTCGATGCGGTCGATGCCTTCTGCGAACACATCGCCTTCACGCCGGCGCAGACGCGGCGCGTGTTCGCTGCGGCCCAGGCGCTCGGCCTGCCGGTCAAGCTGCATGCCGAGCAGCTGAGCGACTGCGGCGGCGCCGCGCTCGCAGCGTCGTACCGCGCCTTGTCCTGCGACCATCTGGAATGGCTGTCGGACGCCGGCATCCGCGCCATGGCCGCGGCCGGCACGGTGGCCGTGCTGCTGCCCGGCGCCTTCTACTTCCTGCGCGAGACCAGGCTGCCGCCGGTGCAGGCGTTGCGCGAGGCCGGCGTGCCCATCGCGCTGGCCAGCGACCACAACCCCGGCTCGTCGCCCGGCTTGTCGCTGCTGCTGATGCTGAACATGGGCTGCACCTTGTTCCGGCTCACGCCCGAAGAAGCGCTGCGCGGCGTCACCGTGCACGGCGCGCGTGCGCTCGGCCTGCACGACCGCGGCACGCTCGCGGCCGGGCAGCGCGCCGACTTCGTCGCCTGGGACCTGGAACATCCGAACGAGCTGGCCTACTGGTTCGGCCGCAACCCCTGCCGCCGGCGCATCGTCGCCGGCGTGGAGGCGAACCCATGAACGATGCCATCTACACGCTGCAGCGCGGCACGACGCCGCTGCTGCTGAGCCTGCCGCATGCCGGCACGCACATTCCGCCTGCGCTTGCCGAGGCGCTGCTGCCGCGCGCGCTGCAGACCGAAGACACCGACTGGCACCTGGAGCGGCTCTACGCCTTCGCCACCGAACTCGGCGCGAGCCTGATCGTGCCGCGCCACAGCCGCTACGTGGTCGACCTGAACCGCCCCCGCGACAACCAGCCGATGTACGCCGGCGCCAACAACACCGAGCTGTGCCCGACGCGCTTCTTCACCGGCGACGCGCTGTACCGCGACGGCCTGGCGCCGTCGGAGGCCGAGGTGCAGCAGCGTGTGGCCACCTATTGGCAGCCCTATCACGACGCCTTGCGTACCGAGCTCGAGCGCCTGCGCGCCGCGCACGGCCACGCGCTGCTCTGGGACGGGCACAGCATCAAGTCCGAACTGCCGTGGCTGTTCGACGGCAGGCTGCCCGACCTGAACCTGGGCACGGCCGGCGGCGCGTCCTGCGCACCCTCGCTGCGCCAGGCGCTGAGCGGCGTGCTGCGCGCGCAGAGCGACTACAGCGTGGCCATCGACGGCCGCTTCAAGGGCGGCCACATCACGCGCCATTACGGGCGCCCTCGCGACAGCATCCACGCGGTGCAGCTGGAGCAATGCTGGAGCAGCTACATGCGCGAGACGCCGCCCTACACCTGGGACGCCGAGCATGCGGCGCGCGTGCAGCCGCTGCTGCGCCGGCTGTTGCAGACGATGCTCGACTGGAAGCCGCCGCAATGAGCCTGTACTGGGCGCCGCGCGCCTGGCTTGGCGGCGGCTGGGCCGAGCGCGTGCTGCTGCGCGTGGGCGGCGACGGCCAGTGGGCCGAGGTCGCACCCGGCGTGACCGCGCCCGCGCAGGCCGAGGTGCTGCCCGGCCCGGTGCTGCCCGGTCTGGTCAACGCGCACAGCCATGCCTTCCAGCGCGCCTTCGCCGGCCTGGCCGAAGGGCGCGAGTCCGATACCGACGACTTCTGGTCCTGGCGCGACCGCATGTACCGGGTGGCGCTGCGCATCACGCCCGCGCAGCTGCGCGCAATCGCCGCGATGCTCTACGCCGAGCTGCTGCGCGGCGGCTACACGCAGGTGTGCGAGTTCCACTACCTGCAGCACCGGCCCGACGGCCGGCCCTACGACGACCGGCTCGAGCTGTCGTGGGCGCTGGCCGACGCCGCCGCCGAGGCCGGCATCGGCCTGACGCTGCTGCCGGTGCTGTACCAGCGCGCGGGTTTCACGCAGCCGGCGCTGCGCGACGACCAGCGCCGCTTCGCTGCCGACTCGGGCGC
Organism: Rubrivivax sp.; assembly: GCA_036724445.1. Classification (GTDB taxonomy): domain Bacteria; phylum Pseudomonadota; class Gammaproteobacteria; order Burkholderiales; family Burkholderiaceae_C; genus Rubrivivax. The sequence continues at coordinate 36,489 of DAIMFR010000018.1, forward strand.
GGTGCGCGAGCTGCAGCGCGGCGTCGCTGGTGCGAGCCGGCCGCTGCTGAATGCCGGCGTCGCGATCCATTCGCTGCGCGCCGCCGAGCCGGCCGCCATCGCCGCGCTGCTCGACGGCCTGGGCGACGTGCCGGTGCACATCCACGCCGCCGAGCAGACGGCCGAGGTCGACGACTGCCTGCAAGCCACCGGCCGGCGCCCGATCGAATGGCTGTGCGCGCATGCCGCGCCCGATGCGCGCTGGCAGCTGGTGCATGCGACACATGCCGCGCCGGCCGAGATCGCCGCAGTGGCGCAAAGCGGCGCCGGCATCGTCATCTGTCCGAGCACCGAAGCCAACCTCGGCGACGGCCTCACCGACATGCCCGGCTGGCTGAACGCCGGCGTGCCGCTGGCCATCGGTTCCGACAGCCACGTCACGCGCGCTTGGCCCGAGGAACTGCGCTGGCTGGACTACGGCCAGCGGCTGCAGCGGCGCCAGCGCAACGTCTGCGCCGCGCCGGCCGAAGGCCTGCCGTCGACCGCGGCGCGGCTGCTGCAGCGCGCGCTGCACGGCGGCGGCCGGGCGGCGGGCTTCGGCCGCTGGGGCCTGCAGCCGGGCGCGCGCGCCGACCTGCTGCTCATCGACACCGCAGACGCCAGCCTGCTCGGCATGCCCGAAGACCGGCTGCTCGACGCGCTGGTGTTCTCCAGCCCCGGCGATCCCTTCCGCGACGTGATGGTCGCCGGACGCTGGGTGCCGCGCGATCGCACGGCCGTGGCAGCGCGCTTCGCCGCGGCGATGCGTGCGCTCTGGAACGAGGCCTGAGAGCGCCCCCAGGCCGGCCTTGGCGGCCAGCCCCGCGGGGGTATGAGCAAAGTGGCGGCGCCACATTTGCTCATGAACCGGTGAAGCCGCGCCTTACCTGCCGGGGTCGATCGGCCGGTCGATCTCGCCGCCGTTGGCGACCCAGCCGCTGAAGGCGCCGAGGTTGTAGACCTCGGCATGACCCATGTCCTTCAGCGCCTTGCCGGACAGCGCCGAGCGGCCGCCGCAGGCGCAGTACAGGATCACCGGCCGCTCGCGGCTGAAGTGCTTGTCGTGGTAGGGCGAGTCCGGGTCGGCGCGGAACTCGAGCATGCCGCGCGGCACGTGCAGCGCGCCGGCCGCCTTGCCGCTCTATTCCGCCTCGGGTGCGTCGCGCACGTCGACCGCGATCGCGCCGCCGCTGGCGACCAGACGCTGCGCGCCGGCCGGCGTGATGCGCAGCACCGCCGCGTGGGCGGTTTCCAGAAGCTGCTTGATGCTCGTGCTCGTCGTCCTTCTCTCCCCTTCAGTACCAGTTCTCGAGAAAGCGCCGGGCCGCCACGAGGCGGGGGCGCCGCCTCACCTGTGCCGCACGTACTGCCCCGGCGCGTCCTCGATCGCCGCATAACCCTTGCGCGGCGCGCCGATCGCCGGCGGCTTGGTCTTGGCGCTGGAATGCGCCGCCAGCCAGGCCTGCCAGGCCGGCCACCACGAGCCTTCGTGATGCACGGCGGCCTCCACCCACTCGTCGGGCGCCAGGTACGGGTCGGCCAGCCGCCGCGTCTTGATCCGGTAGTGGCGCTTCGGATGCACCGGCCCGCAGACGATGCCGGCGTTGTGCCCGGCCGAGGTCAGCAGGAAGGTGAAGTCGTCCGAGCGCACCAGGTTGTCGACCTTGTAGACCGACTTCCATGGCGCCACATGGTCGGCCTCGGTACCGACGACGAACATCGGCACGCGGATGTCCGACAGCCGGATCAGCTTGCCGTCCACCGGGAAGCGGTTGGTCGCCAGCTCGTTGTCCAGGTACAGCCGGTACAGGTATTCCGAATGCATGCGCCAGGGCATGCGCGTGCCGTCGGCGTTCCAGGCCATCAGGTCGATCAGCGACTGGCGCTGGCCCTTCAGGTAGGTGTCCACCGCCGGCTGCCACACCAGGTCCTGCGAGCGCAGCAGCGCGAAGGCGGCGCCCATCTGGCGACTGTCGAGTACGCCCTTCTTGTGCATCGTCGCCTCGAGCGTGGCCAGCTGGCTGGGGTTGATGAAGAAGGCCAGCTCGCCCGGCTCGGAGAAGTCGGTCTGCGCCGCGAACAGCGTGATCGATGTCAGCCGCTCGTCGCGCTCGCGCGCCAGCGCCGCCGCGCCGATGGCCAGCAGCGTGCCGCCGATGCAATAGCCCACCGCATGCACCTTGCGCCCGGGCACGATCGCGTCCACCGCGTCCAGCGCGGCGCGCAGCCCCTGGCCGATGTAGTCGTCCATGCCGATGTCGCGGTCGGCCGCGTCGGGGTTCCTCCACGAGATCATGAACACCGTGTGCCCGTGCTCGACCAGGTACTTGACCATCGAGTTGCGCGGGCTCAGGTCGAGGATGTAGTACTTCATGATCCACGCCGGCACGATCAGCAGCGGCTCTGCATGCACCTCCTTGGTCGCCGGCGTGTACTGGATCAGCTCGATCAGCTCGTTGCGGAACACGACCTTGCCCGGCGTCACCGCCAGCGTCTTGCCGACCTCGAAGTCCTCGCTGCCGACCGGTGCCGCGCCCCTCAAGGTGCGCTGCACGTCCTCGACCATGTTCTTCAGCCCGCGCACCAGGTTCTGCCCGCGCTCGGCTTTGGTCAGCGCCAGCAGCTCGGGGTTCGACGCCAGGTAGTTGGCCGGCGAGCCCGCGTCCAGCAGCATGCGCACGGCAAACTCGAGCAGCTGCGCGTGGTAGTCGCTGACGCCGCCGACGTCGCTGACCGCGTGGTTCATGAGCGCGGCGGTGTTCTGGTAGGCGCGCGCGTAGATGTTGAACGGAAACTGCGACCAGTCGGCGGCTGCGAAGCGCCGGTCGGGCGCGCCCGGCCGGCCTTCGGACGGCGGCAGCGGCGCGCCGGACAGCGCGCGCAGCGCGAAGCTCCAGGTGTCCTGCGCGCGCTCCATCAGCTGCTGCTGCAACTCGATCTGCTTGGCCGGCGACAGCGCCAGGTGCATCGCCCAGTCGGCCCAGGCGGTGGTAAAGGCCGTCGGCGCCAGGCCGGCGGTCATCTGCGCCAGCTGCGCACGGAACTCGCGGTCGAAGTCGCGGGGCTGGGGCGCCCCGTTGCGCTTGGTGGCCATGTCGTCTCCTCTTCGTGGATGCGGCGCTGCGGGTCGGCGGCCCGGCGTGCAACGATAACCGGCGCGGGCGCGGCGGCTTCAGCCGCCGCCGCGGCCGAAGGACAGCACCTGCAAAATATTGCTGTAGTCGTCGGTCCAGGTGCGCAGGCCTGCGCGCTGCGGCACCGGTTGCGCGGCCTCGCGGATTGGCGGCAGCTCGAGCACCTCGCGGTCCTCGGCCAGCAGCACCCAGTCCGACACCGCCGTGCTCGGGTCGCCGGCGACGCCCGGGTCGGCGATCAATACCGCCTGCAGGCCGATCTCTTCGGCGATGCGGCCGGCCACCGGCGCCAGCTCCAGGTGGCTGTTGCTCAGGTGCAGCGCGATCACGCCGCCCGGTGCGAGGCGCTGGCGGTACAGCTGCACCGCCTCGCGCGTCAGCAGGTGCACGGGAATCGAGTCGCCGGAGAAGGCATCGACCACCAGCACGTCGAAGCGGCGTTCGGCCTCCTGCTGCAGCAGCAGCCGGCCGTCGCCGACAGCCACCTCCACCGTCGCCGGCGAATCGGCGATGAAGCTGAAGTGCCGGTGCGCGGCACGCACGATGGCGTCGTCGATCTCGTAGAAGCGGTAACGGTCGCCGGCCTTGCCGTAGGCGGCGATGGTGCCCGCGCCCAGGCCCACCGCGCCGACCTCGATCGTCCGGTCGTCCAGCGCGCGCAGCAGCCGGCCGACGCCGGAGTTCGGCGTGTAGTAGCTGGTCGGCCGGCGCAGGAACTGCGGCGCCAGGAACTGCTGGCCGTGCATCACCGTGCCGTGGATGAGCACGCGTTCGTGCGCGTCGGGGTCGTCGCGGCCGTATTCGCGCACGCGCAGCACGCCGTAGAAGTTGCGGCCGATGGCGGTGACCTCGCTCAGCGCCTCGTCGACGCGCATCACCAGCGTCAGCGCGCTGCCCAGCAGCACCACCGCCGCGGCCGCGGCCGCGGCCCAGGCGCGGCCCTGGTGCCATGAGCCCGCCCGGCCGCCCGAAGGGCGAATACCGGAGCGCGCAGCCCGAAGGTCTGCAATGGACCGCCACAACACCGCCGCGGCCAGCAGCACGAGCCCGATCTCGACCTCGAAGTAGCCGCGCAGCAGCGCCGGCGCGGCCAGCGCGACCAGCGCGCCGCCGGCCACGCCGCCGGCCGACACCGCCAGATAGAAGTGCGTCAGCAGCGCCGGCGCCGGCCGGCTGCGCGCCAGCTCGCCGTGGCAGTACATGCAGACGGCGAACAGGCCGAGCAGGAAGCCGCCGATCTCCCAGGCGATGTGGCCGACGCGGCGCTCGTGCAGCAGCAGCAGGCACATCGCCGCCAGCGCCAGCAGCGCCGCGGCGCGCCAGACGCGCGGCGACGTCCAGCGGTCGGTGTCGAAGGCCAGCGTGAAGCTCAGCAGGTAGATGACCAGCGGCAGCACCCACATCATCGGGAACGACGGGATGTTCTGGGTCAGGTGGTTGGTCAGCGCGACCAGCGCATAGCTGCCCAGCGCGGCCAGCGCGAACCAGCTCAGCGTGCGTGCCGCGCCCGGCGGCGGCGCAGCGCTGGCGGCGGCAGCCGCCGCCGAGATCGGCCGGCGCAGGCTGATCGCGCACAGCGCCAGCACGTACAGCGCGTAGGCCGCCGACCAGAGCACCGCCTGCGTGGCGGTGTGCAGCCACGGCTCGATCAGCCACGGATAGGCGAGCAAGGCCGCCAGCGACGCGCCGTTCGACACCGCGAACAGCCGGTACGGATTGCGCGGCGGCCGTGCCGCCGCCAGCCAGGCCTGCAGCAGCGGACTGGTCATCGCCAGCAGCGTGAACGGCAGCCCGATGGTCAGCAGCAGCAGTCCGAGGATCTGCAGCGCCGGCTCGGCCTGCTGCGAACCCGGCCACAGCCGCACCGGCACGATCGGCAGCAGCGCCAGACTGGCCAGCAGCAGCGCGACGTGCGCCCAGCGCCAGGCGCGGCTCGCGTCGCGCCGCACCAGCTGGTGCGCAAAGGCATAACCGAGCAGCAGCGCCGCCTGGAAGAAGACCAGGCAGGTGGCCCACACCGCGACGCTGCCGCCGAAGCGCGGCAGGATCAGCTTGGCGATGATCGGCTGCACCAGGAACAGCAGGAAGGCGCCGAGAAAGACGCTGAGGCCGGTCAATGCCATGCGGACATGCTAACTTTCATGGTACGGGGCAACGCCCCGGATCATGGAAGACTTCCACATTAAGCGAGCATCGACTGCAGCGGCGACAGCGGTCTCGCGTGGGCGGCCTCCGCGCTTCGAGCCGCGCACGCCGCTCATCGGCGGCTATTCCGCGGCCGGCTCCTCGGCTTCGGGCGGCAGCTTGACGATCAGCACCGGCACCGGCGCGGCGTGCAGCACTTCGTGCGACACCGAGCCGAGCAGCGCACTGCGCAGCGTGCCGCGGCCGCGCGCGCCCATCACCACCATATCGCAGCCGAAGTTCTCGAGGATGTCGATCAGCGTGTGCGCCGGGTCGCCGGCCGCCACTTCGATTTCGTAGGGCACGCCGGCTTCGCGCACCAGCGCCTGCGCCGGCTCGAGCAGGTGCAGCCCGGCCTTGGCGCTGACCTGGTCGATGACCTCGGCGTCGTGCGCCAGCAGCATCTCGTACAGCGTCGCCGGTTCCTGCACGTTGGCCAGCACCAGGCTGGCCTGCAGGCCGTCGCGCACCATCGCCAAGGCATGCCGCACCGCGGCCAGCGAGGCCTCGGATCCGTCGACAGGCAGGAGCATCTTCATCGCTTCGTGTTCTCCATCGGAGTTGAAGCCCTAGTGTGACAGCAGCCGCGATCCTGTCATCATCGCCCGGCACCATCCCGCCGCGCGCCGCGCGCCGCCCGCCGCCCCCCCCATCCCGCCGCCTGCTGGAGGAACCCGATCTTGGCGCCTGCTACTGCTGCCGATCTGCCGCGCTGCGCCGCGGACCGCGGGCGCGCCAGCGCCCGGACGCGGAGCCGGCCGTGAGCACGCGCCACCTGGAGGCGCTGCTGCAGCCGGCCTCGGTGGTCGTGGTTGGCGCGTCGGCGCGGCCGGGCAGCCTCGGCGAAACGGCCTGGCGCAACCTGCGCGCCGGGCCGTTCAAGGGCGCGGTGTTCGCCGTCAACCCCAAGTACCGCCGGCTCGACGGCCAGAGCGTCTACGCGCGCGTCGCCGAGCTGCCGGCGCCGGCCGACCTGGCGCTGATCTGCACGCCGGCGCCCACCGTGCCCGCGCTGGTCGCCGAGCTGGGCGCGCACGGCACGCGCGCCGCCATCGTGCTCAGCAGCGGACTCGACGCCGATCAGCGCCAGGCGATGCTCGATGCGGCGCGGCCGCACCTGCTGCGCGTGCTCGGCCCGGGCTCGATCGGCCTGCTGTCGCCGCAGCTCGGGCTGAACGCGAGCATCGCGCACACCGACGCGCTGGCCGGCGAGCTGGCCTTCGTGTCGCAGTCGGGCTCGCTGTGCCGCGCGATGCTCGACGTCGCGCGGGCGCGCGCCATCGGCTTTTCGCACGTGGTGTCGCTGGGCGAACACGCCGACGTCGATGCCGGCGACCTGCTCGACCAGCTGGCCAGCGACGGGCGCACGCGTTCGATCCTGCTCTACCTGGACGCCATCCAGTCGCCGCGCAAGTTCCTTTCGGCGGCGCGCGCCGCGGCGCGCAACAAGCCGGTGATCGTGCTGCGCTCGCCGCGCGCGGTGCCCGGCGAGCCGGTCGATGAAGCCGCCGACCGCGTCTACGACGGCGCCATCCGGAGCGCCGGCATGCTGCGCGTGGGCACCTTGCCGCAGATGTTCCTGGCCGCCGAGACGCTGGCGCGCTTTCGCAGCAACCGCAGCGAACAGCTGGCGGTGCTGAGCAACGGCGCCGGTGCCGGCGCGCTGGCCGCCGACGCGGCCGCGCGCGAAGGCGTGCCGTTGTGCACGCTGGCCGACGCCACGCTGCAGCGGCTGCAGCCGCTGCTGGCGCGCGCACCCGCGCAAGCCGCACCGCTGCTGCTGCGCGCCGATGCGCCTCCCGCGGCCTACGAGCAGGCGCTGCAGTTGCTGGCGCAGGATCCGGCCGCACCGGCGCTGCTGGTGGTGCACGCGCCCAATGCCGTGGTGCCCAGCGTGCAGGTGGCGCGCGCGCTGCTGCCGCTGGGGCAGCAACAGCCGCCGCGGCTGCTGGGCTGCTGGCTGGGCCAGGAGGCGGTGGCCGAGGCGCGGCGCGAATTCCTGCAGGCCGGCATCACCAGCTGCGCCACGCCCGACGAGGCGGTGGGCGCCTTCGCGATGCTCGTCACCTACCGCCGCAACCAGGCGCAACTGATCGAAGCGCCGCCCAGCCGCAGCAGCGAGATCCGGGCCGACGCCGCCGCGGCGCGCGCCCTCGTGCAGCGCGTGCTGGGCAGCGGGCGCACGCAGCTCGAGCCCGACGAGGCGCGCACGCTGCTGGCGGCCTACGGCATCGGCGTGCTGGCCATGCGGCAGGTCGAGGCCGAGCCTTATGCCGCGGCCAGCGCGGCCGAGTCGATCGGCTACCCGGTGTCGCTGCAGCTGCTGTCGCCGGAATTGCCCGACGGGCCCGACCGCGGCACGCAGCGGCTGGACCTGCGCAGCGCGGTGCAGGTGCGCGACGCGGCCCAGCGCCTGCTCAACGCGCAGCGCAGCACGCGCACGCGCGTCGACGGCCTGCGCGTGATGGCCGCGGCCTGGCCGGCGCATGCGCGCGTGCTGAGCCTGGGCGCGCGCATCGATCCGTTGTTCGGCCCGGTGATCCTGCTCGGCATCGGCGGCGCGCCGAGCGACGACGGGCCCGGCCCGAGCGCGGCGCTGCCGCCGCTGAACCTGCCGCTGGCGCGCGCGCTGATGCACCGCAGCGGCGTGATGGCGCTGCTGCGCCGCCACCGCGCCGCGCCGCCGGCCGACGACGCGGCCCTGCAGCGCGTGCTGGTCGGCCTGTCGCAGCTGCTCAGTGACGTGTCGCAGATCGCCGAAGTCGAGCTCAGCCCGCTGCTCGCCGGCAGCGACGGCGTGCTGGCGTGGCGCGCGCACGTGCGCCTGAGCCTGGCCGCGCCTGCGGGCGCGTTGAACTTCGCCATCCGCCCGTATCCGTCGAACCTGGTCGAGACGCTCGACTGGCACGGCCGCCGCCTGGCGCTGCGCCCGATCCGCCCCGAGGATGAAGCGCAGCACATGGCCTTCCTCAACCGGCTCGATCCGGCCGACATCCGCATGCGCTTGTTCTACGCGCGGCGCAGCATCGAGCGCAGCGAGCTGGCGCGGCTGACGCAGATCGACTACGCACGCGAGATGGCCTTCGTCGCCGTCGAGGCCGACGACGACGGCGTCGAGCAGACGCTGGGCGTGGTGCGCGCCATCGCCGACCCGGACAACATCAATGCCGAATTCGGCATCGTCGTGCGCTCCGACCTGAAGGGCGCGCGCCTGGGCGAGCTGCTGATGCGCCGCATCATCGACTACCAGCGCGGCCACGGCACGAAGAAGCTGGTAGCCACCGTGCTGACGGAGAACAAGCGCATGCTCGAGCTGGCGCGGCAGCTGGGCTTCACCGAAAGCGCCAGCGACGAAGGCGCCGGCGTGCGCTGGATCGAGCTGGCGCTGCAGCGCTGAAGGCGGCTGACGGCGCAAAGCGGCCTTCGGCCGCTTTGCGCCTGGGGGCGCTATGCACCACTCCCCCGAGCCCCCTCCGAGAGGGGGCTCCAGTTCGTTATACAAGCCGGCCTGGCGGCCGACGGACGGGCGTACCTGGCATTCGCCAGGCACGCGCAGGGGGGGGCTGCGCCGGCCGCAAGGCCGGCCCGACGGCCTTGCTGGAGCCCCCTCTCGGAGGGGGCGCGGGGGAGCCGCATCAACGCGCCTTGGCGCAAAGCGGCCTACGGCCGCTTTGCGCCGCAAGCCGCCATCGCTCGAGCATCACCGGCCGGCAATGTGGCTTTGCCGCTTCTGTTGACTCCTTGGGGGCGGGAATGACGAGGGAATGACGAAGTCATTCCCTGTAGGTGCTCAGTACCGGCTGGTGATGCCGGCCACGCGCAGGTACGCCTGCGCGCACCAGGCGACGAAACGGCGCGCGAGCCGGCTGCGCCAGCCGTCGCGCAGCGGCGGCGCGCGCACTTCATGCGACACGGCGAAGGCCGCGTCCAGGCGCTGGCGCAGCTCGGCGGCGAACGCGGCGTCGCGCACGACCGCGTTGGCCTCCAGGTTCAGCAGCAGCGACAGCGGGTCGATGTTGGAGCTGCCGACCGTCGCCCAGCGCTCGTCGACCACCGCCACCTTGGCGTGCAGGAATGCCGGTGTGTATTCGAAGATGTGCACGCCGTGGCTCATCAGTTCGTCGTACAGCACGCGCGCCGCCAGCGCCGCCATCCGGTAGTCCACCTTGCCCTGCATCAGCAGCCGCACCTGCACGCCGCGCTGCGCCGCCGATTGCAGGCTGCGCCTGAAGGCGCGCCGCGGATAGAAGTACGGGCAGGCGATGTCCACGCGGTGGCGCGCGCCGCGCACCGCCTCGATGTAGCTGCTCTCGATGGCGCGGCGCTGCCCGAGGTTGTCGCGCACCACGAAGGCCACGTGCACGGGATCGGGCATGCCGGCCGCGCGCGGCGGCGCCGTGCTGCGCAGTTCGCGCAGCAACTGCAGCGTATCGGCCACCGGGCTGCGGCTGCGCGCCAGCGCGCCGACCTCGCTGCGCCAGTCGTGGCCGAGCCGCGCGCGCATGTCCAGCGCCTGCGCCAGATGCCGCACCTGCGGCACCACCGGCCCGCGCAGCTCGACCGCGAAGTCCAGCCGCGGCTGCCCGCTGCGGCCATGCATCAGGTCGTTGCGGTCGTCGAGGATGTTGATGCCGCCGACGAAGGCGACCGCGTCGTCGACCACGCACAGCTTGTGGTGCAGGCGGCGCAGCTGTGCCGGCTGCAGCCAGGCCGACCAGCGCTGCAGCGGGCGGAACACGTCGAAGCTCAGACCGTCGTCCGCGAACCACGCGCGCAGCCGCGACAGTGAGCCGCGCGAGCCGAAACCGTCGACCAGCACGTGCACGGCGACGCCGCGGCGCGCGGCCGCGCGCAGCGCCTCGGCGATGCCCGCGCCGGCTTCGTCGTCGTGGAAGATGTAGGTCACGAGCCAGACCTCGCTGCGCGCCGCGGCCATCGCCTGCTGCATCGCCGGAAACAGCTCGTCGCCGCCCTGCAGCAGCCGCACCCGGTTGCCGCCGCTGTAGACCTGCGCCTGCGGCGCGGCGTCGCGGGTGTCGGCAAGCGGCGCGGGCAGGTTCAAGGCGAGGGGGTCGCGCGCCCGGGCGCCTTCAAGGCTGCTGCAGTTCGGCCAGCAGCGGCAGGTGATCGGACATGCGTGCCCAGGCGCTGCCGCGCGGCACGGCGGTCGACAGGCACGCCAGCCCGCGCGTGTAGATGCGGTCCATCGCGAACACCGGCACGCGCGACGGGAAGGTCAGCCGCTGCGCGCCGCGGTCCAGCGGCGAGCCGGCGCGCTGCAGGCCGAGCTCGCGCATCGGCGCGTCGAGCTTTTCGCCCCAGTCGTTGAAGTCGCCGGCGACGACCAGCAGTTCGCCCGGCGGCACCGTGGCCGAGAGGAAGTCGGCCAGCCGCTGCACCTGGCGCACGCGGCTGCGGTGCGCCAGGCCGAAGTGCACCACCACGGCGTGCAGCGGCAGGCCGTTCCAGCGCACCGGCACATGCAGCAGGCCGCGCTGCTCGAAACGATGGTCGCTGACGTCGTGGTGGCCGGCGTCGCCCAGCGGCCAGCGCGACAGCAGCGCGTTGCCGTGCTCGCCGTAGCGCGTGAAGGCGTTGGTGCGATAGGCCACGTCATAGCCCTCCGGGGCGAGGAACTGTGCCTGGCCGCCATCGGGCCAGCCGAACCAGGTGCGCTCGAACTGGCGCGCATCGCGGTGGTTGAACAGCCGCACTTCCTGCAGGAACACCAGGTCGGCGTCCAGCGCCTCGACGCCCAGGCCCAGGTTGTGGATCTCCAGCCGCTTGCGCGGGCCGACGCCGCGCACGCCCTTGTGGATGTTGTAGGTGGCCACGCGCAGCGTCGACAGGTCCATCGTCGTCGACGGGGCAAAAACCGGGCCGCCGTGGCGGATCGGGCTCACTGGACGTTGCTCCGCACTGCGTGCTCCGGGATTCGCACTTGGGAGCGGCCCGGCGTGCTCACTGGACGACCCTCCGCACTACGTGCTCCGGGATTCGCACTTGGGAGCGGCCCGGCGTGCTCATGACGCCGGCGCCGGCACGAAGCGCGGCAGCTGCAGGATGGCTTCGGCATTGCTCGGCGAGAAGCAGCGGTCGGCGGCCTCGCGCCACGGCCACCAGCCGAAGCGCAGGTGCTCGCGCGGGTTCAGCCGCACCGGCGTGCCGGCGGCGACGCACAGCCCGAATACATGCTCGGTGTTGTGCGTCACGCCCGGCGCATAGCGGTGGCGCCACACCGGGTAGATCTCGTAGACGTTGCGCAGGCCCCAGTCGCGCAGCGCGCTTTGCGGCAGCTCCGGGCTGCCGATGCGGATGCCGGTCTCCTCCTGCACTTCGCGCGCGCAGGTCCGCGCCAGCGGCTCGTCCAGCGCGTCCTTCGAGCCGGTGACGCTCTGCCAGAAGCCGGGATGGTCGGCGCGTTCGATCAGCAGCACCTGGCTCTCGGGCGTATGGATCACCACCAGCACCGACTCGGGGATCTTCGGCCGGCGTGTGCCGGCAGCGTCGTTCATGCCGCGCAGCATAGCGCGGCGACCGCAGCGCGCCTCAGGCGCGCGCTCCGAGCCGGCCGATGGCGTGGTACTCGATGCCGTTGGCTTCGACCATGGCCGGCGCGAACATGTTGCGGCCGTCGAAGATCACCGGCTGGCGCAGGCTGGTACGGATGCGCTCGAAGTCGGGGCTGCGGAATTCCTTCCACTCGGTGACGATGACCAGCGCGTCGGCATCCTGCAGCGCGGCGGCGGCGCTGTCGGCGAAGGCCAGCCGCGGGCGCTCGCCGAGCACGCGCTTCGCCTCGGTCATGGCTACGGGATCGTAGGCGCACACGGCGGCGCCGCGCGCCAGCAGTTCATCGATGATGACGCGGCTCGGCGCCTCGCGCATGTCGTCGGTGTTCGGCTTGAAGGCCAGGCCCCACAGCGCAAAGCGCCGGCCCGACAGGTCGTCGCCGAAGCGGCGCGTGATCTTCTCGATCAGCACGCGCTTCTGTGCGTCGTTGGCGCTTTCCACCGCGCGCAGCACCTGCAGGCCGCGGCCGGCCTCGTCGGCGGTGTGGATCAGCGCCTTTACGTCCTTGGGGAAACACGAGCCGCCGTAGCCGCAACCGGCGTAGAGGAAGCCGAAGCCGATGCGCGGGTCGCTGCCGATGCCCAGCCGCACCTGCTCGATGTCGGCGCCGACGCGTTCGGCGAGCAGCGCCAGCTCGTTCATGAACGAGATGCGCGTGGCCAGCATGGCGTTGGCCGCGTACTTGGTCAGCTCGGCCGAGCGCAGGTCCATCACCACCAGCTTGTCGTGGCTGCGCTGGAACGGTGCGTACAGCTCGCGCATCAGCTGCACGGCGCGCTCGTCATCGGCGCCGACGATGATGCGGTCAGGGCGCATGAAGTCGTCGACCGCCGCGCCTTCCTTCAGGAACTCGGGGTTCGAGACCACCGAAAAGTCGAGCTTCGCGCCGCGCGCGGCCAGCGTCTCGGCGATCGCCGCGCGCACCTGGTCGGCCGTGCCCACCGGCACCGTGCTCTTGTCGACCACCACCTTGTAGTCGTCCATGTGGCGGCCGATGTTGCGTGCCGCGGCGAGCACGTACTGCAGGTCGGCCGAGCCGTCCTCGTCCGGCGGTGTGCCGACGGCGATGAACTGCAGCACGCCGTGGGCCACGGCGCGCGCCACGTCGGTGGTGAAATCCAGCCGCCCAGCGGCGACGTTGCGCGCCACGACGCGGTCCAGCCCCGGCTCGTGGATCGGCATGCCGCCGCCGTTCAGCGTGGCGATCTTGGCCGCGTCGACGTCCAGACACAGCACGTCGTTGCCCATCTCCGCCAAGCAGGCGCCGGAGACCAGCCCGACGTAACCCGTACCGACTACCGTCACCTTCATTGCAGGACCCTCCCGCGCCCGGCCATATTCATGCTCATGCGGCGGCTCCGTAGTGCTGCGCCAGCCAGTCGCGGTAGGCGCCGCTTTGCACGTGCGCCACCCAATCGGCATGCTCGAGGTACCAACGCAGCGTCTTGCGCATGCCGCTTTCGAAGCTTTCCGCCGGGCGCCAGCCCAGCTCGCGCTCGATCTTGCGCGCGTCGATGGCGTAGCGCCGGTCGTGGCCGGGCCGGTCGGCGACAAAGCTGATCAGCCGCCGGTGCGGCCCGGCCGGGTCCGGCCGCAGCTCGTCGAGCAGCGCGCACACGGCGTCGACGATCTGCCGGTTGGTGCGCTCGCATCCGCCGCCGATGTTGTAGGTCTCGCCCGGGCGGCCGCGTTCCAGCACCGCGCGCAGCGCGCGGCAGTGGTCGCCGACGTACAGCCAGTCGCGTACGTTCAGCCCGTCGCCATAGATCGGCAGCGCCTTGCCCGCGAGCGCGTTGACGACCATCAGCGGAATCAGCTTCTCGGGAAACTGGTGCGGCCCGTAGTTGTTCGAGCAGTTGCTGGTCAGCACCGGCAGGCCGTAGGTGTGGAACCAGGCGCGCACCAGGTGGTCGCTGGCCGCCTTGCTGGCCGAATACGGGCTGTTCGGCGTGTACGGATGCGTCTCGGTGAAGGCCGCGTCGCCGGGTCCCAGGCTGCCGTAGACCTCGTCGGTGGACACGTGCAGGAAACGAAAGGCCGCGCGCTCGGCCTCGGCCAGGCCGCCCCAGTAGCCGCGCGCCGCCTCGAGCAGAGCGAAGCTGCCTTCGACGTTGGTGCGCACGAAGGCCGCCGGGCCGTGGATGCTGCGGTCGACATGGCTCTCGGCCGCGAAGTGCAGCAGCGCGCGCGGCCGGTGCTCGGCCAGCAGCCGGTCGAGCAGCGGCCGGTCGCGGATGTCGCCGTGCACGAACAGGTGGCGCGCGTCGCCTTCGAGCGCGGCCAGGCTTTCCATGTTGCCGGCGTAGGTCAACGCGTCCAGGTTCAGCACCGGCTCGCCGCTGCTTGCCAGCCAGTCGAGCACGAAGTTGCTGCCGATGAAGCCGGCGCCGCCGGTGACGAGGATCATGAGGTCTTGTCTATCAGTTGTGCCGGGTGGCAAAGCGCGCCGCCCGAGCGGCCGCCGCGGATCCGGCTTCGCCGGTCCGCCAGCGGTGCCCCCTCGAGGGGGCGCGCGAAGCGCGTAGGGGGTGGTTCACTTGACCCGGCCGTAGTGGTCGTCGTAGCGCACGATGTCGTCCTCGCCCAGGTAGCTGCCGGACTGCACTTCGATGATCTCCAGCGGCACCTTGCCCGGGTTGGCCAGGCGGTGCACCTGGCCGAGCGGGATGTAGGTGCTCTGATTTTCGCCGAGCAGCGTCACCTGCTCGCCGTTGGTCACCTCGGCCGTGCCGGAGACGACGATCCAGTGCTCGGCGCGATGGTGGTGCTTCTGCAGGCTCAACGACGCGCCGGGCTTGACCATGATGCGCTTGACCTGGAAGCGCGGGCCCGAGTCGATGCTGTCGTACCAGCCCCAGGGGCGGTGCACCTGGCGGTGCAGCGTGGGCTCGCTGCGCCCGGCCTGCTGCAGTTGGCCGACGATGTGCTTGACGTCCTGGCTGTGCGCGCGGTCGGCCACCAGCACCGCGTCGGGCGTCTCGACGACGACCACGTCCTGCAGCCCGATCACGCCGACCAGGCGGCTGCCGGCATGCACCAGCGTGTCCTTCGTGCCGCTGAGCAGCGCGTCGCCGTGCGTGACGTTGCCGGCGGCGTCCTTGGCGCCGACCTGCCACACCGCATCCCAGGCGCCGAGGTCGGACCAGGCGGCGGCCAGCGGCACCATGCGCATGTCGAACTCGGCCGTGCCCGGGCACTTCTCCATCACCGCGTAGTCGACCGATTCGGCGGGAATGGCCTCGAAGGCCGCCTTGTCCGGGCGCACGAAGCTCGCATCGACCGTGCGCGCGTCCCAGGCGGCGCGCGTGGCCTGCAGGATGTCGGGGCGAAAGCGCGCCAGCGCCTGCAGCCACAGCGACGCGCGCACGACGAACATGCCGCTGTTCCAGTAGTAGCTGCCCTCGGCCAGGTAACGCTGCGCGGTGGCCGCATCGGGCTTCTCGACGAACTGCGCGACCTGCATTTCGCCGCGAGGAACATGCTCGCAGCGGATGTAGCCGTAGCCCGTTTCGGCACGGTCCGGCGCCACGCCCAGGATCACGAAGGCGCCGTCGGCGGCGGCGCGCACCGCGCGCTGCAGCGCGGCGCTGAACGCCGCCTCGTCGCCGATGCTCTGGTCGGCCGGCGTCACCACCAGCACCGGGTCGCCGCCCTGCTGCGTGGCATGCAGCGCAGCCAGCGTCATGGCGGGCGCGGTGTTGCGCCCCGAGGGTTCGAGCAGCACGCTGGCCGGCCCCAGCTTCAGGCCGGCCAGCTGGTCGAGCACCAGGAAGCGGTGCTCCTCGTTGCCGACCACGCACAGTCCGGCGACGCGGATGTCTTCGGCAGCCAGTGCCCGCAGCCGCAATGCCGCCTGCTGGAACAGGCTGTGCTTGCCGTGCAGCGCTAGGAACTGCTTAGGGTAGCCGGAGCGCGACAGCGGCCACAGCCGCGTGCCGCTCCCGCCCGCGATGATCACGGGCTGTAGCTCGATCACACTCATTGAAGGAGTCTAGACGAGGGCAGCCCCGCTTCCGGCCGGCACGCCGCGTCAGTCCTGCGGCGCGCCGTCGAAACCGTGCGGATTCATCTGCTGCCAGCGCCAGCTGTCGGCGCACATGCGCTGCAGGTCGAGCGCGGCACGCCAGCCCAGCAGCTGCGCGGCGCGCGTCGCGTCGGCATAGCACTCGGCGACGTCGCCCGGCCGGCGCGGCGCGACGACCAGCGGGATCTCGCGTCCGCTGGCGCGGGTGTAGGCGCGCACCAGTTCGAGCACGCTGTAGCCGCGCCCGGTGCCCAGATTCACGGTCAGCGACTGCTGCGCGTGCAGCAGGTGGCGCAGCGCCGCGACGTGGCCTTCGGCCAGGTCGCAGACATGGATGTAGTCGCGCACGCCGGTGCCGTCGGCGGTGGCGTAGTCGTCGCCGAAGACCTGCAGCCGCTCGCGCCGGCCGATGGCCACCTGCGCCACGTAGGGCATCAGGTTGTTCGGCGTGCCGCGCGGATCCTCGCCGATCAGCCCGCTGGCATGCGCGCCGACCGGATTGAAGTAGCGCAGCGTCGCCACCTTCCAGCGCGCGTCGCCGGCCGCCAGGTCGCGCAGCAGCGTCTCGCCGATCAGCTTGGTCTGGCCGTAGGGGTTGGTCGCCGACAGCGCAGCGTCCTCGGTCAGCGGCAGCCGCTCGGGCACGCCGTAGACGGTGGCGCTGGAGCTGAACACCAGGTGCCGGCAGCCGGCCTGCTGCATCGCTTGGCACAGCGTCAGCAGCCCGCCGACGTTGTTGGCGTAGTAGTCCAGCGGCCGGGCGACCGATTCGCCGACCGCCTTGAGCGCCGCGAAGTGCACCACCGCATCGGGCGCATGCGTGTCGAACAGCCGCCGCAGCGCCGCCGCGTCGCGCACGTCGGCCTGCACGAACACCGGCTCCTCGCCGCTCAGGCGCGCGATGCGCCGCAGCACTTCGGGCGAGCTGTTGCAGAAGTCGTCCAGACCCACCACCGCGTAGCCGGCCGCATGCAGCGCCAGCCAGGTGTGCGAGCCGATGTAGCCGGTGGCACCGGTCAGCAGCACGCTGCGCCGGCCGGCCGGGCCGCCGGCTGAGGGAAGATCGATCGCGGAGTTGATGGGTTTGTCCTGCGGTGCGTGGCCGGCCGATGCTACCTGCCGGCAAGCACGGCCCGGCGAGGCCGCCTCCCTACAATCGCGCGATGCTGCAAAGTTTGAACGCCTTGCTGGCGCCGGCGCTGATGGAGCGCCTGGTGCTGGTCATCAACCACGTGCTGCAGGCCGAGCCGGCAGCCACCCAACGCCTGCGCGGCCACGACCAGCGCATCATCGAGCTGCAGTTGCAGGACTGGCCGCCGCTGCTGCCGGCGCCTCCGGCGCTGGCCTTCAAGGTCACGCCGGCCGGCATGCTCGAATGGTACGGCGGCGCGGCGGCATCGGCGTCGGCCGACCTGAGCGTGCGCATCGACGCCTCGAACCCGGTGCTGCTGATGGCGCGTGCCGCGGCCGGCGACAAGCCGTCGGTGGCCATCGACGGCGATGCGCAGCTCGCCGCCGACGTCAACTGGCTGCTGCAGAACCTGCGCTGGGACATCGCCGCCGACCTGGAGCGGCTGTTCGGCCCGGCCGTGGCCTATCCGCTGCAGCGGCTGGGTTCGGCACTGGCGCGCGCGCTGCGCGGCGCACTGCAGGGAGCGTCGAGCCTGGCGCCGCGCACACCGCCGCCGCCATGAGGCGCTTCCTGCGGCTGGTGTTCATCGTGTTCACCGTGCTGCGTTTTGGTCTGGACGAACTGGCGCTGTCGGGCTTCAGGCAACGCTGGGTGCGCGCGCTGTCGTGGACGGTGACGCTGGGCCGGCGCTTCGACCAGCCGCGCGGCGTGCGCCTGCGCCTAGCGCTGGAGCGGCTGGGGCCGATCTTCGTCAAGTTCGGCCAGGTGCTGTCGACGCGCCGCGACCTGCTGCCGCTGGACGTGGCCGACGAACTGGCCAAGCTGCAGGACCGCGTGCCGCCGATTCCCGCGGCGCAGGCCACGGCGCTGGTCGAGAAGGCCTTCGGCCGGCGTGTCGACGAACTCTTCGCCAGCTTCGACGACGAGGCCGTGGCCAGCGCGTCGATCGCCCAGGTGCACTTCGCGACGATGAAGGACGACGCTCGCGAGGTCGCGGTCAAGGTGCTGCGCCCGGGCATGCTGAAGGTCATCGACGACGACCTGACGCTGCTGCACACGCTGGCGCGCTGGGTCGAGCGGCTCAGCGCCGACGGCAAGCGGCTGCGGCCGCGCGAGGTCGTCGCCGAGTTCGACACCTACCTGCACGACGAGCTGGACCTGGTGCGCGAGGCCGCCAACGCCGCGCAGCTGCGCCGCAACATGCAGGGGCTGAACCTGGTGCTGGTGCCGGAGATGCTGTGGGACTACTGCACGCCGACGGTGCTGGTCATGGAGCGCATGTACGGCATCCCGATCAGCCAGACGCAGCGCCTGCGCGAGGCCGGTGTCGATCTGCCCAAGCTGGCGCGCGACGGCGTGACCATCTTCTTCACGCAGGTGTTCCGCGACGGCTACTTCCACGCCGACATGCACCCGGGCAACATCCAGGTGAGCACCGAGCCGGCCACCTTCGGCCGCTACATCGCGCTGGACTTCGGCATCATCGGCACGCTCACCGAGTGGGACAAGGAATACCTGGCGCAGAACTTCATCGCCTTCTTCCGCCGCGACTACAAGCGCGTCGCCGAATTGCACGTCGAATCGGGCTGGGTGCCGCCGGCGACGCGCGTCGACGCGCTGGAGAACGCCATCCGCGCGGTCTGCGAGCCGCATTTCGACCGGCCGCTGAAGGACATCTCGCTGGGCCAGGTGCTGATGCGGCTGTTCCAGACCTCGCGCCGCTTCAACGTGCAGATCCAGCCGCAGCTGGTGCTGCTGCAGAAGACGCTGCTCAACATCGAAGGCCTGGGGCGCCAGCTCGACCCCGAGCTCGACCTGTGGAGCACGGCCAAGCCCTTCCTGGAACGCTGGATGAACCAGCAGGTCGGCTGGCAGGGTCTGCTCGACCGGCTGAAGAACGAAGCGCCGCGTTATGCGCAGCTGCTGCCTGAGCTGCCGCGGCTGCTGCACCAGGCGCTGCAGGCGCCGGCGCAGTCGGCCGCCGAGTCGACCGCGTTGGTGGCGCTGCTCGGCGAGCAGCGGCGCACCAACCGCCTGCTGCAGGCGCTGCTGTTCGGCGCCGTCGGCTTCATGGCCGGCGCGCTGCTGGCGCGCATCTGGCTGCACTGGTGGCCGGTTTGAGCCGGCGGCCGGCGCGATCGCGCCGCCCCGCGGGACATTGCACCTCGCCCTATAATTGTAGGTTTGCTTTCGCGTTGCCATCATGCCGATCTACGCCTACAAGTGCGAGTCCTGCGGAAACCGGCAGGACGTGCTGCAGAAGATCTCCGACCCCGTGCTCAGCATCTGTCCGTCCTGCGGCGCGGCGACGTTCGTCAAGCAGCTCACGGCCGCCGGCTTCCAGCTGAAGGGCTCGGGCTGGTACGTCACCGATTTCCGGGACGCCAAGAAGCCCGCCGCCGACAAGGCGGAAGCCAAGTCCGCCGACGCGCCGGCTGCGGCCGCGCCGGCCGGGGGCGCACCCGCCGCGGCGCCGGCCGCAGCTGCAGCGCCTGCGTCTGCGCCTGCGGAGAAGAAGGCCTCGCCGCCCGCATCGGACGCGGCGTGAAGAAATACCTGCTCACCGGCTTGCTGGTGTGGATGCCGCTGGCCATCACCGTCTGGGTGCTGGGCTGGCTGCTCGGCGCGATGGACGGGCTGTTCGCCTGGCTGTTGTCGCTGCCGAAGCCGCTGCTGCCGGCGTCGGCGCACGCGCACATCGAACAATTGCTCCACGTGCCGGGACTCGGCGTGCTGGTCGTCGGGGTGGCGCTGCTGCTGACCGGCATGTTCGCCACCAACATCTTCGGCCAGTGGTGGATGCGCCAGTGGAGCCGGGTGCTGCACAAGATTCCGATCGTGCGTTCGGTGTACAGCTCGGTCAAGCAGGTGTCGGACACGCTGTTCTCGAGCAACGGCAACGCCTTCCGCGAGGCGGTGCTGGTGCAGTACCCGCGCCAGGGTTCGTGGACCATTGCCTTCGTCACCGGCAAGCCCGGCGGCGAGGTGGCGCAGCACCTGCCCGGCGCCAGCATCAGCGTCTACGTGCCGACCACGCCGAACCCGACCTCGGGCTTCTTCCTGATGATGCCGCGCGCCGACGTCGTGCCGCTGGACATGAGCGTGGACGAGGCGCTGAAGTACATCATTTCGATGGGCGTGGTGGCGCCGCCGCATCGCGTGCCCGCCGTGCAAGCGGCACGGCAGCCGGGCAGTTGAACGCAGCGCCCGCTTGATTCGCGGCGCCGCGCGATGCGCCGCGCGCCTCGCCGCCCGCATACAGATTTGGAGCCGTTTCCATGAGAACCACCTATTGCGGCCTCGTCAGCGAATCGCTGCTGGGCCAGACCATCACGCTGATGGGCTGGGCCCACCGCCGGCGCGACCACGGCGGCGTGATCTTCATCGACCTGCGCGACCGCGAAGGCCTGGTCCAGGTGGTATGCGACCCGGACCGGGCCGCCATGTTCGCCACCGCCGAAGGCGTGCGCAACGAGTACTGCCTGCGCGTCGTCGGCCTGGTGCGCGCGCGGCCGGCCGGCACCGACAACGCCAACCTGACCAGCGGCAAGGTCGAGCTGCTGTGCCGCGAGCTCGAGGTGCTGAACCCGAGCATCTCGCCGCCGTTCCAGATCGACGACGAGAACCTGTCGGAAACCACGCGCCTGACGCACCGCGTGCTCGACCTGCGCCGCCCCACCATGCAGCGCAACCTGATGCTGCGCTACCGCGTGGCCATGGAGGTGCGCAAGTTCCTCGACGCCAACGGCTTCATCGACATCGAGACGCCGATGCTGACGCGCAGCACGCCCGAAGGCGCGCGCGACTACCTGGTGCCCAGCCGCGTGCACGATGGCCACTTCTTCGCGCTGCCGCAGAGCCCGCAGCTGTTCAAGCAGCTGCTGATGGTGGCCGGCTTCGACCGCTACTACCAGATCGTCAAGTGCTTCCGCGACGAGGACCTGCGCGCCGACCGCCAGCCCGAGTTCACGCAGATCGACATCGAGACCTCGTTCCTCGGCGAGGACGAGATCCGCACGATGTTCGAGGGCATGATCCGCAGCGTCTTCCAGCACGCGATCGGCGTCGAGCTGCCGGCCTTTCCGGTGATGAAGTACGCCGAGGCGATGCGCCTGTACGGCTCGGACAAGCCCGACCTGCGCGTCAAGCTGGAGCTGACCGAACTGACCGACGTCATGCGCGACGTCGACTTCAAGGTCTTCGCCGGGCCGGCCGGTCAGCCGGACGGCCGCGTCGTCGCGTTGCGCGTGCCCGGCGGCGCCGAGTTGAGCCGCAGCGAGATCGACGCCTATACCGAGTTCGTCAAGATCTACGGCGCCAAGGGCCTGGCGTGGATCAAGGTCAATGACGCCGACAAGGGGCGCGAGGGCCTGCAGTCGCCGGTGGTCAAGAACCTGCACGACCAGGCGCTGGCCGAGGTCCTGCGCCGCAGCGGCGCCGCCAACGGCGACCTGCTGTTCTTCGGCGCCGACAAGGCCAAGGTGGTCAACGACGCCATCGGCGCGCTGCGCGTGAAGATCGGCCACAGCGACTTCGGCAAGGCTCGCGGCCTGCTGCAGGGCGACTGGGAGCCGCTGTGGGTGGTCGACTTCCCGATGTTCGAGCACGACGAGGCGGCCGGCCGCTGGAACGCGGTGCACCACCCCTTCACCGCGCCCAAGGACGGCCACGAGGACTGGCTGCAGACCGACCCGGGGCGCTGCATCGCCAAGGCCTACGACGTGGTGCTCAACGGCGTCGAGCTCGGCGGCGGCTCGGTGCGTATCCACCGCGAAGAGGTGCAGAGCAAGGTGTTCCGCGCGCTGAACATCGGCGCCGACGAGGCGCAGGCCAAGTTCGGCTTCCTGCTCGACGCGCTGCAGTACGGCGCGCCGCCGCACGGAGGCATCGCCATCGGCCTGGACCGCTTCGTCATGCTGATGACCGGCGCCGAATCGCTGCGCGACGTGATCGCCTTCCCGAAGACGCAGCGCGCGCAGTGCCTGCTCACCGGTGCGCCGAGCCCGGTCGACGAGGCGCAACTGCGCGAGCTGCACATCCGCTTGAGGAACACGCAGGCGCGCAGCGCCGGCTGATCCCGGATCAGCTGCGCGTCATGCGGATCGCGGTGGACAGCCGCTCTCGGCGCAAAGCGGCCGTAGGCCGCTTTGCGCCAAGGCGCGTTCGTGCAGCTCCCCCGCGCCCCCTCCGAGAGGGGGCTCCAGCATGGCCGACGGGCCGGCCTTGCGGCCGGCGCAGGCCCCGGCCCCTCCATCGGCCGCCAGGCCGACTTGTCGAACGAACTGGAGCCCCCTCTCGGAGGGGGCTCGGGGGAGTGGTGCATAGCGCCCACAGGCGCAAAGCGGCCGAAGGCCGCTTTGCGCCGGAAGCCGCTGTTTGATCCTTGGCGTTCGAGCGCGAGCTGGCATCAGAGCCGCCAGGGCCGCACGCCGGCTGCCTGCAGCGCGCTCGGGTCGTAGGCGCTCTTCACGTCGGCGAAGACGCCGCCCGGCGCGAGCTTGCGCAGCAGCCGCTCGAGGCCCATCTCGGTGTATTCCTGGTGCGACACGGCGGCGACGATGGCCGAGGCCGGCGGCAGCGCCGCCCAGTCGGTCAGGCCAATGCCGTACTCATGCTCGCATTCGGCCGCATCGGCCAGCGGATCGTGCACCAGCACGTTGGCGCCGTAGCTCTGCAACTCGCGCACCACGTCGATGACCTTGCTGTTGCGGATGTCGGGGCAGTTCTCCTTGAAGGTCATGCCGAGCACGATGACCGGCGCGCCCTTGACCGGCAGGTCGTTGGCGATCATCTGCTTGACCGTCTGCTCGGCCACGTACTTGCCCATGCTGTCGTTGATGCGCCGCCCCGCCAGGATCACCTGCGGCGTGTAGCCCAGCATCTCGGCCTTGTGCGTCAGGTAGTACGGATCGACGCCGATGCAGTGCCCGCCGACCAGCCCGGGGCGGAACGGCAGAAAGTTCCATTTGGTGCCGGCGGCCTTCAGCACCTCGAGCGTGTCGATGCCGATGCGCCCGAAGATCAGCGACAGCTCGTTCATCAGCGCGATGTTCAGGTCGCGCTGCGTGTTCTCGATCACCTTGGCGGCTTCGGCCACCTTGATGCAGCTGGCCGGATAGACGCCGGCCGCGATGACCGCGCCGTAGACCTCGGCGACGCGCTGCAGCGTCTCGGGCGTGTCGCCGGACACCACCTTGACGATCTTGGTGACCGTGCGCTCCTTGTCGCCCGGGTTGATGCGCTCGGGGCTGTAGCCGACGAAGAAGTCCTGCTTCCACTTCATGCCCGAGTGCTTCTCGATGATCGGGATGCACACCTCCTCGGTCGCGCCGGGATAGACCGTCGACTCGAAGACCACCGTCGTGCCGCGCTGCAGATGCCGGCCGACGCTTTCCGAGGCCTTGATGAGCGGCGTGAAGTCCGGCTGGTGCGCCTCGTCCACCGGCGTGGGCACGGCGACGACGACGAAGTCGCACTTGCCGATGACCGTCGGGTCGGTGCCGCAGCTCAGGCGTGCGGCGGCGCGCAGGTCCTCGCCGCTGACTTCGCCGGTCGGGTCGACGTGCCGCGCGTAGGCGGCCACCTTGTCGGCGGCCAGGTCGAAGCCGAAGGTGTCGAACTTCTTGCCGAACTCGACGGCCAGCGGCAGGCCGACGTAGCCGAGCCCGATGACAGCGATGGTGGTCATGTGTGTTGGGGTCCCTGTGATTGGATGATCAGGCGCCGTAGTAGCTGCGGTACCAGCGCACGAAGTTGGCCACGCCTTCGCGCACCGGCGTGCCCGGCTTGAAGCCGGTCCAGGCGGCCAGCTCGGACACGTCGGCGAAGGTGGCAGGCACGTCGCCGTCCTGCAGCGGCAGGAAGTTCTTGCGCGCCGTGCGGCCCAGCGCCTGTTCGATGGCCTCGATGAAGTCCATCAGCGGCACCGGGTCGCTGTTGCCGATGTTGAAGACGCGATAGGGTGCGTTGCTGCGCGCCGGGTCGGGCGCGGCCGCGTCGAAGCCGGCATCGGCGCTGGCCGGACGGTCGAGCACGCGCACCACGCCTTCGGCGATGTCGTCGATGTAGGTGAAGTCGCGCACCATGCGGCCGTGGTTGAAGACGTCGATGGGCCGCTCCTCGAGCATCGCCTTGGCGAACAGGAACAGCGCCATGTCCGGCCGGCCCCAGGGGCCGTAGACGGTGAAGAAGCGCAGCCCCGTGGTCGGCAGGGCGAACAGATGGCTGTAGGTGTGCGCCATCAGCTCGTTGGCCTTCTTCGTCGCCGCGTACATGCTGACCGGATGGTCGATGTTGTGGTGCTCGGAGAACGGCATCCTGGTGTTGCCGCCGTAGACGCTGGAACTCGACGCGTACACCAGGTGGCCGACGCGGCCGTGGCGGCAGCCTTCGAGGATGTTCATGAAGCCGGCGACGTTGCTGTCGATGTAGGCGTGCGGGTTCTGCAGCGAGTAGCGCACGCCGGCCTGCGCCGCCAGGTGCACGACGCGGTCGAATTCCTGCTCGGCGAACAGCGCCGCCATGGCCTCGCGCTCGGCCACGTCCAGGTGCACGAAGCTGAAGCCGGCGGCCGGCGTCAGCCGCGCCAGGCGGTCGCGCTTGAGCTGCACGCTGTAGTAGTCGTTCAGGTTGTCCAGCCCGACCACCGTATCGCCGCGCGCCAGCAGCAGTTGCGACACATGCATGCCGATGAAACCGGCGGCACCGGTGACCAGGATCTTCATGGAGGACGGGCGCCAGGCGCCAAGCGGAAACCGGACAAATTATCGGCGAGGCCCACCGCGCAAATCCGCGTCAAACGCCACGCTCCGGCACGCTGCGCCACCGCGTGACCGCCGGCGGTGGCGGGCTCGAGCCGGCGTCACTTCAGCCCGCCGTCCTTCGCGTGCGACGCCGCATCGGCGGCTTCGGACGCCGCGGGCGCGAAGCTCGCCGCGGCGGCGGAAGCGCTGCCGCCCGCCGGGGCCGACGCCGCCGCTTCGGCGAACTTGCCGGCATAGGCGATGCTCGCGCCGGCGCGCAGCGCCTTCAGGTCGCTGGCGATCAGTTCGCGCTTGCGCGCGTTGAGCAGGAACTGCTCGATGGCCGGCGTGGCCTTGTCCAGCGCGATCGGCTGGGAGCGCGAGCCGGCAAGCACCACCACCAGCGCCCCGTTGGGAGTCGGCATCAGCACCGCCTCGCCATCCTTCATCGCCGCGATCGTGCCCAGGCTCGGCAACGGCAGCTGTTCGGCCGCGCGCACCGCCTGGTTGCCGCTGAAGCGCATGTCGTTGGCCTTCAGGTACTCGATCAACTCGGCGCCGTTCTTCGTCGCCGCCATCTTCGTGCGCAGCTGCACCACCTGCTCGGGGCTGGCCTCGATGGCGAATTCCTGCAGGTTGTAGATGCGCCGCTCCTTGAACAGCGCCGGGTTCGCCTCGTAGTATTTGGCAACCTCGTCGGCGCCGGGTATGGCCGCCGCCTCGTCGGCCTTGTCCAGATAGGCGCGCGCCAGCACCTCGCGCCGCGCCGCCTCCAGCAGCAGTTGCACCCGCGGCTCGCGATCGAGCTTCAGCTCGGTGGCCTTCTGTACCGCCAGTTCCTGGTCGATCAGCCGCTCCAGGGCCTGAGCGGACGCGGCTTCGAGCTGCTCCGGCCGCAGGCCGCGCTGCTGCTGCAGCACCAGGTTGACCTGCGGCAGCGTGATCTCCTGCTTGTTGACCGTGGCCGCCACTTGCGCGCTGTCGACGGACTTCTTCTGCTCGCAACCCGCGAGCGACAAGGCGCCGGCGACCAGCAGCAGCACGCCAAGCCGGGGCGCCCAGCTGCCATTCATCGAGATCTGCATCGTCGTCGTGCCCCAGGGCGTCTAAGGTCGTGGACGCGCAGTGTAAGCGTGCAGGTCCGAGCTCGGCACCGAGCTCGGCACCAAGCTCAACACTTGACGCCGGCGTGCAGCGCGACGATGCCGGCGCTCAGGTTGTGCACGTCGACGTGGCCGAAGCCCGCGGCCTGCATCATCGCCTTCAGCTCCTGTTGAGACGGGTGCATGCGGATCGACTCGGCCAGGTAGCGGTAGCTGTCGGCATCGCCGGCCACCCATTGGCCCAGCCGCGGCAGGATGTTGAACGAATACCAGTCGTAGGGCTTGCGCAGCGGCTCGGCCACGCGCGAGAACTCCAGCACCAGGAGCCGGCCGCCGGGACGCAGCACGCGGCACATCTCGGCCAACGCGCGCTCCTTGTGCGTCATGTTGCGCAGCCCGAAGGCGACGCTGGCCAGGTCGAAGCCGCCGCTGGCGAAGGGCAGGCGTTCGGCGTCGCAGACGATGCTGGGCAGCACCAGCCCGTCGTCCAGCAAGCGGTCGCGCCCGGCGCGCAGCATGGCCTCGTTGATGTCGGTGTGCACCACCATGCCGCTCGCGCCCACGCGCCGCGCGAAGGCGCGTGTCAGGTCGCCGGTGCCGGCGGCGATGTCCAGCACCTTGTCGCCGGTGCGCACGTTGGCCACGGCCACCGCATAGGCCTTCCAGGCGCGGTGCACGCCCAGCGACATCAGGTCGTTCATCAGGTCGTACTTCGACGCCACCGAATCGAAGACGCCGCGCACCTGTTCGGCCTTCTGCGCCTCGTCGACCGTGCTGAAGCCGAAATGGGTCTTGCTCACGCGCCCGTCCCCCGTCCCTGTCCGTGGCGTCAATGCCCGCAACCCGCGGCGCCGCGCGCAGGCATCGGCGCGTCGCGGTCGATGCCGGCCTCGGCCAGCCGCTGCTCGTAGCGCCGCCACAGCTCGTCCTGCCGATGGCCCAGCGAGTACAGGTAGTCCCAGGAATAGATGCCGCTGTCGTGGCCGTCGGAGAAGCTCGGCTGCACCGCGTAGTGGCCCACCGTCTCCAGCGACACGATCTGCACCTCGCGTTTGCCGGTCTGCAGCACTTCCTGGCCGGGGCCGTGGCCCTGCACCTCGGCCGACGGTGAATAGACGCGCAGCAGTTCGAAAGGCAGGCGGAACACGCTGCCGTCGTCGAAGCCGACTTCGAGCACGCGCGACGCCTGATGCAGCGTCAGCGATGTCGGTTTCGGGGTGTTGGGTTGCAGTCCGGACATAGGGGAAGTTTAGGGCCTGTTAAGGCTGCGGCTCTAGACCAGCACGCGTTCGATGCCGCCGGCGTTGGCCTCGGCCACGTAGCGCGGCAGCCAGTCGGGGCCGAGGATCTTGTTGGCCATCTCGATGACCACGTAGTCGGCCTCGAGCAGGCCGTTGTTCAGGTCTTCGCCGTAGCGCAGCAGCCCCTGCAGGCAGCTGGGGCACGAAGTCAGGATCTTCACCGGCCCGCTGGCGGCGACCCTGCCGGTGGCGCGCAAGGCGGCTTCGTCGCGGCGCAGTTCTTCTTCCTTGCGGAAGCGCACCTGGGTGGCGATGTCCGGCCTGGTGACGCCCAGCGTGCCGCTCTCGCCGCAGCAGCGCGCGCTCTGCAGCACGTTGTCACCGACCAGCGCACGCACCGTCTTCAACGGCTCCTGCAGCTTCATCGGGCTGTGGCAGGGGTCGTGGTACAGGTAGCCGCCCGCGCCTTCGAGCCGGATGCCCTTCTCGAGCAGGTACTCGTGGATGTCGATGATGCGGCAGCCGGGGAAGATGTCCTCGAACTTGTAGCCCTGCAGCTGGTCGTAGCAGGTGCCGCAGCTGACCACGACGGTCTTGATGTCCAGGTAGTTCAGCGTGTTGGCCACGCGGTGGAAGAGCACGCGGTTGTCGGTGATCATGCGCTCGGCCTTGTCGTACTGGCCCGAGCCGCGCTGCGGATAGCCGCAGCACAGGTAGCCGGGCGGCAGCACCGTCTGCACGCCGGCATGCCACAGCATCGCCTGCGTCGCCAGCCCCACCTGGCTGAACAGCCGCTCCGAGCCGCAACCGGGAAAGTAGAACACCGCCTCGCTCTCGGCCGTGGTCGCGGCCGGGTTGCGGATGATCGGCACGTAGTCCTTGTCTTCGATATCGAGCAGCGCGCGCGCGGTCTTCTTCGGCAGCCCGCCCGGCATCTTCTTGTTGATGAAGTGGATCACCTGTTCCTTGACCGGCGCCGGGCCCAGCGTCGCCGGCGGCGCCGCCGTCTGCTTGCGCGCCAGGCGCTCGAGCAGGTCGTTGGCGATGCGCTGCGCCTTGAAGCCGATGCCGACCATGCCCACGCGCATCGCCTTGATCACGCGCGGGTCGGTGGCGTTGAGGAAGAACATCGCCGCCGCATTGCCGGGCCTGAAGCTCTTGCGCCCCATCTTGCGCAGCAGGTTGCGCATGTTCATCGTCACGTCGCCGAAGTCGATGTTCACCGGGCACGGCGCCAGGCACTTGTGGCACACGGTGCAGTGGTCGGCGACGTCCTCGAACTCCTGCCAATGCGCCAGGCTGACGCCGCGGCGCGTCTGCTCCTCGTAGAGGAAGGCCTCGACGAGCAACGAAGTCGCGAGGATCTTGTTGCGCGGGCTGTACAGCAGGTTGGCGCGCGGCACGTGCGTCGCGCACGCCGGCTTGCACTTGCCGCAGCGCAGGCAGTCCTTGATGCTGTCGCTGATCGCGCCGATGTCGCTCTGCTGCATGATCAGCGACTCGTGGCCCATCAGCCCGAAGCTGGGCGTGTAGGCCGCGCTCAGGTCGCCGGCACGGCTGCCGCCGACCGTGGCGCGCAGCAGCTTGCCCTGGTTGAAGCGCCCTTCGGGGTCGATGCGCGCCTTGTAGTCGGCGAAGGGCTGCAGCTCGGCGTCGCTGAGGAACTCGAGCTTGGTGATGCCGATGCCGTGCTCGCCGCTGATCACGCCGTCGAGCCGCCGCGCCAGCACCATGATGCGCGCGACGGTTTCGTGCGCCGTCTGCAGCATCGCGTAGTTGTCGCTGTTGACGGGGATGTTGGTGTGCACGTTGCCGTCGCCGGCATGCATGTGCAGCGCCACCCAGACGCGGCCGCGCAGCACCTCGGCGTGGATGCGCCGGCATTCGGCAAGGATCGGCTCGAAGGGCGCGCCGGAGAAGATGCCGCGCAACGGCGCCAGGATCTGCGTCTTCCACGAGGCACGCAGCGTCTTGTCCTGCAGCTGCGCGAAGAAACTTCTGCCGCTGTCGGGCTGCACCGCGTCCAGCTGCGTCAACCACGTCTGCCACAGCTCGCGTACTTCGCGCAGCAGCCGCAGCGCCTGCTGCACGCGGTCTTCCAGCAGCTCGGCGCTGGGCAGCGCTGCGGCGTCGTCGGCCTTGCCCAGCGGCAGCTCGCCGCGGGCGAAGAAGGCTTGCAGGGCCGCAACCAGCTCGAGCTTGTTGCGCAGGCTCAGCTCGACGTTCAGCCGCTCGATGCCTTCGGTGTATTCACCCATGCGCGGCAGCGGGATGACCACGTCCTCGTTGATCTTGAAGGCGTTGGTGTGGCGCGAGATGGCCGCCGTGCGTTTGCGGTCGAGCCAGAACTTCTTGCGCGCCTCGGGGCTGACGGCGATGAAACCTTCGGCGCCGCGCGAATTGGCGATGCGCACCACCTCGCTGGTGGCGCGCGCCACCGCGTCGGCATCGTCGCCGACGATGTCGCCGAACAGCGCCATCTTCGGCAGCACGGACCCGCCGCCGGGTCCGCTGGCATTCCCGCGCTTGCTCTTGGTGGCGTAGCCGACGGCACGCAGGTAGCGGTCGTCCAGGTGTTCCAGCCCGGCCAGGATGGCGCCGCCTTGCGCGGCCTGCGCGAACAGGTAGTCCTTGATCTCGACGATGCTCGGCACCGCGTCCTTGGGATTGCCGAAGAACTCCAGGCACACGGTGCGCGTGTGCGCCGGCATGCGGTGCAGCAGCCAGCGCGCGCTGGTGATCAGGCCGTCGCAGCCTTCCTTCTGCACGCCCGGCAGCCCGGCCAGGAACTTGTCGGTGACGTCCTTGCCCAGACCTTCCTTGCGGAAGGTGATGCCGGGAATTTCCAGGGTCTCGGTGCGCTCGAGCGTCTTGCCGCCGGCGTCGAAATACTTGATTTCGAAGCGCGCCGCCGCAGCGTCGTGGATCTTGCCCAGGTTGTGGTCCAGCCGTGTCACTTCCAGCCACTTGGCCTCGGGCGTGACCATGCGCCAGCTGACCAGGTTGTCCAGCGCCGTGCCCCACAGCACCGCCTTCTTGCCGCCGGCGTTCATGGCGATGTTGCCGCCGATGCAGCTGGCTTCGGCCGAGGTCGGGTCGACCGCGAACACCAGGCC
Source organism: Rubrivivax sp. (assembly GCA_036724445.1). Taxonomy (GTDB): domain Bacteria; phylum Pseudomonadota; class Gammaproteobacteria; order Burkholderiales; family Burkholderiaceae_C; genus Rubrivivax. Next base: position 66,756 of record DAIMFR010000018.1, read on the forward strand.
CGCGGCTTCGGCCGCATCGGCCACCCGCTGCGTGACCACGCCGGCCTCGGTGCGGATGGTCGCCACCTCGCGTCCGACGCCGGGCAGCTGGATCCATTCGACCTCGCTTAAGCCTTCCAGCTTCTCGGTGTTGATGACCGCGCTCTTCCAGCTCAACGGCACGGCGCTGCCGGTGTAGCCGGTGCCGCCGCCGCGCGGGATGATGGTCAGCCCGAGCTCGATGCAGCCGCGCACCAGCGCGGCCATCTCGGCCTCGCTGTCGGGCGTGAGCACGACGAACGGGTATTCGACGCGCCAGTCGGTGGCGTCGGTGACGTGCGACACGCGCGACAGGCCGTCGAACTTGATGTTGTCCTTGGCCGTCACGCGGCCGAGCACGCGGCGCGCGGTCTTGCGCAGGTCCCACACCTGGCGGAACTGCGCGGCGAAGCGCTCGACGGCGCCGCGCGCCGCGGCCAGCAGTTCGCCGACCCAGGCGTCGCGCTCGCCGGCCGCGGCCTCGCGGCGGCGCTCGACCTCGTTCAGCCGGTGCTGCAGCGCATCGACCAGCAGCTGGCGGCGCTTGGGGTTGTCGAGCAGGTCGTCTTCGAGGTAGGGGTTGCGCTGCACTACCCAGATGTCGCCCAGCACCTCGTACAACATGCGCGCCGAGCGGCCGGTGCGGCGCTCCTGGCGCAACAGGTTCAGCAGTTCCCAGGCGCGCGCGCCGAGCAGGCGCAGCACGATCTCGCGGTCGGAGAACGAGGTGTAGTTGTAGGGAATCTCGCGCAGCCGCGGCGCGCCATCCGCGACGCCGCCAGCGGCGTCGGCCAGGGCGGGAGCGATCGGTAGCGGTGCGTTCATGGAATCGGGACCCGCAGGGGCCTGCCGCTGCAAGCCTTGCATTATCGCAGTGCAACATTCGGCTTGCCGGCCCTGCGGCGCGGCGGGTTATCCCCGTAGCCGCAGACCATGCTTCTATGAAAGAAACGCGAGTGTCATGCGCGTCGGGCATAGTGCCCGCTGCCCACAAGATCCAACCCTTGCCACCGGAGTCCCCATGAAACTGAAATCGCTCGCCTTCGCCGTGTCGGCCTGTTCGTTGTGGGCCGCGCTGCCCGCGTCGGCCCAGACCGAGATCCAGTGGTGGCACTCGATGACCGCGGTCAACAACGAGTGGGTCAACGACCTGGCCAAGCAGTTCAACGAGAGCCAGAAGCAGTACAAGATCGTACCCACCTACAAGGGCAGCTACACCGATTCCTTCACCGCGGCCATCGCCGCCTTCCGCGCCGGCCAGGCGCCGCACATCCTGCAGGTGTTCGAGGTCGGCACCGCGACGATGATGGCCAGCAAGGGCGCCAGCGTGCCGGTGGCCAAGATCATGAAGGACGCCGGCTACAAGTTCGACCCCTCGGCCTACATTCCCGCGGTGGCCGGCTACTACACCGCGCCCAACGGCCAGATGCTGAGCTTCCCGTTCAACAGCTCGACGACGGTGTTCTACGTCAACAAGGACGCCTTCAAGGCCGCCGGCATCGACACCACGAAGCTGCCCGCCACCTGGTCGGACGTGGCCGCCGCCGCGGCCAAGCTCAAGGCGGCTGGCCACAAGTGCCCGCTGACCATCGCCTGGCAGGGCTGGACGCAGCTGGAGAGCTTCTCCACCTGGCACAACGTCGAGCTGGCGACGAAGAAGAACGGCCTGGCCGGCTGGGACGCGCGGCTGGTGGCGAATTCGCCGCTGCACGTGCGCCACATCGAGAACCTGGGCAACCTGGCCAAGCAGGGCATCTTCATCTACAAGGGCCGCGACAACATCCCCGAGGCGACCTTCGTTTCCGGCGAGTGCGCGATGATCACCACGTCCTCGGGCTTCTACGGCAACGTGAAGAAGAACGCCAAGTTCGACTTCGCGGTCACCACGCTGCCCTACTACGCCGACGTGCCCGGCGCGCCGCAGAACACGGTCATCGGCGGCGCCAGCCTGTGGGTGATGAGCGGCAAGAAGGCCGAGGAATACAAGGGCGTGGCGGCCTTCTTCAACTTCCTATCCAACCCCGAGGTGCAGTCGGCCAGCCACAAGCGCACCGGCTACCTGCCGATCACCATGGCCGCCTATCAGCTGACCGACCAGTCGGGCTTCTACAAGGAGAACCCCGGCACCGACACCGCAGTGAACCAGATGATCCGCAAGGTGACCGACAAGTCGCGCGGCATCCGGCTGGGCAACTACGTGCAGATCCGCCGCATCGCCGACGAGGAGCTCGAAGGCGTGTGGGCCGGCAAGAAGACGGCCAAGGAGGCGCTCGACGCCTACGTGTCGCGCGGCAACGAGCTGCTGGCGCGCTTCGAGAAATCGATCAAGAACTGACGTGGCCCACCCCCTACGCGCTTCGCGCGCCCCCTCGAGGGGGCACCGTCGGCGGACCGGCAGAGCCGGATCCGCGACGGTCGCTCGATACGCCAGTCCGCGCGTTGCGGCTGGCGCCTCGCCACGCTGACGAACGGAGTCCGGCCCGGTCTATGGCGGCTGAGAAGCGCGTCGTCTTCCGCTCGCGCTGGCTGCCCTGGGCGCTGCTCGCGCCGCAGGGGCTGGTGATCGCGGTGTTCTTCTTCTGGCCGGCGGGCCAGGCGCTGGTGCAGTCCTTCCAGCAGTCCGACGCCTTCGGCACCTCGGTCGAATGGGTCGGGTTGGAGAACTTCCGCAACCTGTTCAACGACCCGACCTACCTGGCGTCGTTCTGGACCACCGCGGTGTTCTCGGTGCTGGTGGCCTCGATCGGCATCGGCCTGTCGCTGTTCCTGGCGGTGTTCGCCGACCGCGTGATCAAGGGCTCGACCGCCTACCGCACGCTGCTGATCTGGCCCTATGCGGTGGCACCGGCCGTGGCCGGCGTGCTGTGGATGTTCATGTTCGCGCCCAGCGTCGGCATCCTGTCCTATGCGCTGGAGCAGATCGGCATCGAATGGAACTTCCTGCTCAACGGCGCGCAGGCGATGACGCTGATCGTCACCGCCGCGGTGTGGAAGCAGCTGTCCTACAACTTCCTGTTCTTCCTGGCCGGGCTGCAGGCGATCCCCAAGTCGCTGGTCGAGGCCGCGGCGATCGACGGCGCACGGCCGTGGCGGCGCTTCTGGAGCATCCAGTTCCCGCTGCTGTCGCCGATCACCTTCTTCCTGCTGGTCATCAACGTGGTCTACGCCTTCTTCGACACTTTCGCGATCGTCGACGCGTCGACCCAAGGGGGGCCCGGCAAGGACACGGCGATCCTGGTCTACAAGGTCTACTACGACGGCTTCAAGGCGCTGGACCTTGGCGGCTCGGCCGCACAGTCGGTGGTGCTGATGGCCATCGTCGTCGCACTCACCGTGATCCAGTTCCGCTTCGTCGAGAAGCGCGTGACCTATTGAAATGACCCACCCCCTACGCGCTTCGCGCGCCCCCTCAAGGGGGCACCGCTGGCGGCCCGGCAAAGCCGGTTCCGCGGCGGTCGCTCGATACGCCCAGGTCCTGCATCGCAGGGCTGCCATCGACACCCTGGACCGCTGAGATGGTCGAACGCCGCCCGCTGCTGACGCTGCTCGCGCACCTGGTGCTGCTGCTGGGCGTGCTGGCGGTCGCGCTGCCGGTGTACATCACCTTCGTCGCCAGCACGCGCAGCAACGACGAGATCATCCACCCGCCGATGCCGATGACGCCCGGCAGCCACCTGATCGAGAACTACCGCGGCGTGCTCGAGGGCACGCGCGAAGGCCAGGGCTCGAAGGCGCCGGTGGCGCGCATGATGTGGATCAGCCTGGTGACCGCGCTGGTCATCGCCATCGGCAAGATCGTCATCTCGCTGCTGTCGGCCTTCGCCATCGTCTACTTCCGCTTCCCGTTCCGGCAGGCCTGCTTCTGGGCGATCTTCGTCACGCTGATGCTGCCGGTGGAGGTGCGCATCGCGCCGACCTACAAGGTGGTCGCCGATCTGGGCATGCTGAACACCTACGCCGGCCTGACGGTGCCGCTGATCGCCTCGGCCACCGCCACTTTCCTGTTCCGCCAGTTCTTCATGACCGTGCCCGACGAGCTCGTCGAGGCGGCGCGCGTCGACGGCGCCGGGCCGATGCGCTTCTTCAAGGACGTGCTGCTGCCGCTGTCGTCGACTTCCATCGCCGCGCTGTTCGTGATCCAGTTCATCTACGGCTGGAACCAGTACCTGTGGCCGCTGCTGGTGACCACCGACGAGAGCATGTACCCGGTGGTCATCGGCATCAAGCGCATGATCTCCGGCGGCGACGCGCAGACCGAATGGAGCGCGGTGATGGCCACCGCGATGCTGGCGATGATCCCGCCGGCGATCGTCGTCATGCTCATGCAGAAGTGGTTCGTCAAGGGCCTCGTGGACGCAGAAAAATAATGGCAGCCATCTCCCTGCGCAGAGTCGTCAAGCGTTACGGCAGCGGCCCGAAGGCCAACCAGGTGATCCACGGCGTCGGCGCCGAAATCGGCGACGGCGAGTTCGTCGTCATCGTCGGCCCCAGCGGCTGCGGCAAGAGCACGCTGCTGCGCATGGTGGCCGGGCTGGAGGAGATCACCGAGGGCGAGATCGCCATCGGCGGGCGTGTGGTCAATCAGGTCGAACCGAGCGCACGCGACATCGCCATGGTGTTCCAGAACTACGCGCTCTATCCGCACATGAGCGTGTTCGACAACATGGCCTACGGGTTGAAGATCGCCAAGCTGCCGCTGGACCAGATCCGCGCGCGCGTCGACAAGGCGGCGGAGATCCTCGAGCTGGGCGCGCTGCTCGAACGCAAGCCGCGCGAGCTGTCGGGCGGCCAGCGCCAGCGCGTGGCCATGGGCCGCGCGATCGTGCGCGAGCCCTCGGTGTTCTTGTTCGACGAGCCGCTGTCCAACCTCGACGCCAAGCTGCGCGCGCAGACGCGGCTGGAGATCCAGAAGCTGCACCGGAACTTGAGCATCACCTCGCTGTTCGTCACGCATGATCAGGTCGAGGCGATGACGCTGGCGCAGCGCATGATGGTGATGAACGCCGGGCGCATGGAACAGTTCGGCACGCCCGAGGAGGTCTACCAGCGGCCGGCGACCACCTTCGTCGCCGGCTTCATCGGCAGCCCGCCGATGAACCTGCTGCGCGGACACGCCGACGGCGCGCGCTTCACGGTCGGTACGCAGACGCTGCCGCTGCCGCAGCCGGCGCCGCGCCACGGCGAGCTGATCCTCGGCCTGCGGCCCGAGCATGCGGTCTGGGGCCGCGGCGACTGGCAGCTGCAGGTCGAGGTGGTGGAGACGTTGGGCGCCGAACGGTTGGTCTACTGTCGCCTCGGCGAGGCCTTGTTCACGGTGCGCATCGACGGCACGCTGCCGGCGCCACGGTCCGGCGAGAGCGTGCCACTGGGCCCGCCCGCCGCGCGGCTGCACTGGTTCGACGCCGCCAGCGGTCAGCGCGTCGCATGAGTCCGAACTGGCCCTATCCGCGCTGGTTCGCGCACCGCGGCGCCGGCAAGCTGGCGCCGGAGAACACGCTGGCCGCGTTCCGCCTGGGCGCCGAATACGGCTACCGCGCCTTCGAATGCGACGTCAAGCTGAGCCGCGACGGCGTGCCCTTCCTGCTGCACGACGCCACGCTGGAGCGCACGACCGATGGCGTCGGCATCGCCGCCGAGCGCAGCTGGGCCGAGCTGTCACGGCTCGATGCCGGCGGCTGGCACGGCGCGCACTACGCGGGCGAGCCGCTGCCCACGCTGCAGGCCGTGGCGCGCTTCCTGCAGGCGAACGGCTTCCTGCTGGACCTGGAAATCAAGCCCACGCCGGGCACCGAAGCGCATACCGGCGCCGCAGTTGCCGCCGAGGTGCTGAAGCTGTGGCAAGGCCAGGCGACGCCGCCGCTGCTCAGCTCGTTCCAGCCCGAGGCGCTGCGCGCCGCGCGCGAGGCCGCGCCCTCACTGCCGCGCGCGCTGCTGCTCGACCGGCTGCCCGATGATCCCGTCGGCGCCGCACGGTCGCTGCAATGCGTCGCCCTGATCACCGGCCACGAGCTGATGGACGCGGCGCTGGTGGCGCGGCTGCATACCGCCGGGCTGCGCGCGCTGGTCTATACGGTCAACGATGCCGAGCGCGCAGGCACGCTCATCGATTGGGGCATCGACGGCATCGTCACCGATGCGGTCGACCGGCTCGGCCCCGGCGCAAAAGTCTAGGAGCGGTAGTCGGCGTTGATGCTGACGTAGTCGTGCGACAGGTCGCAGGTCCAGACGGTATCGCTGGCCGGGCCGCGGTGCAGGTCGACGCGCACCGTGATCTCGGCCTGCTTCATCACGCGCTGTCCCTGCTCTTCGGCATAGGCCGGATGGCGCGCGCCCTGCCTGGCCACGTGCACGTCGTCGAGGAACAGGTCGATCAGCGACTGATCGAGGTCGGCGATGCCGGCATAACCCACCGCCGCGAGGATGCGGCCCAGGTTCGGGTCGCTGGCGAAGAAGGCCGTCTTCACCAGCGGCGAATGCGCAATCGCATAAGCCACCAGACGGCATTCGGCGGCGTCGCGCCCGCCTTCGACCCGCACGGTGATGAACTTGGTCGCGCCTTCCCCGTCGCGCACGATGGCCTGCGCCAATTGCTGCGCGACCTCGGTCAGCGCCGTGCGCAGCAGCGCGCCGTCACCGTCGTCCAACTGCGTGATCGGCGCGTGGCCCGCCTGATGCGTGGCGATCAGCACGAAGGAATCGTTGGTCGAAGTGTCGCCGTCGATGGTGATGCGGTTGAAGGACGCATCGGCCATCTCCGTCACCAGCGGCTGCAGCAACGCCGGCGTGATCGCCGCATCGGTGGCGATGAAGCCGAGCATGGTCGCCATGTTCGGCCGGATCATGCCGGCGCCCTTGCTGATGCCGGTGATGTTCACCGCCTTGCCGCCCAGCGTGATGCGCCGCGACGCCGCCTTCGGCACGGTGTCGGTGGTCATGATCGCCTCGGCCGCCAGCGCCCAGTGATCCGGCCGCGCATCGGCCAGCGCTGCGGGCAGCGCCGCTTCGATGCGCTCGTGCGGCAGCGTCTCCATGATCACGCCGGTCGAAAACGGCAGCACCTGCTGCGCGGCCACGCCCAGCAGCCGGCCGAGCGCCGCACAGGTCGAGCGCGCACGCGCCAGACCGTCGGCGCCGGTGCCGGCGTTGGCGTTGCCGGTGTTGACCAGGATCGCGCGCATGCCCTGCCCCGTGGCCAGATGCTCGCGGCACAGCAGCACCGGCGCGGCACAGAAGCGGTTGGCGGTGAAGACGCCGGCGACGCTGGCGCCTTCGGCGAGCTTGACCACCGTGACATCGCGGCGGTTGGCCTTGCGCACGCCGGCCATCGCCACACCGAGCTCGACGCCGCGCACGGCGTGCAGCGCATCCGGGTCCGGGGCCTTCAGGTTCACGGGCATGGCCGCTCCGATCAGTTCAGCTTGCCGTGGCAGTTCTTGTACTTCTTGCCGCTACCGCAGGGGCAGGGCTCGTTGCGGCCGACCTTGGGCAGGCTGGCCACCGCGGCGCCGCCGGCCGCCGCTTCGGCTTCGCTGGACACGCTGCCGTCCTCGTTGGGGTGGGTGTAGGTGACGTTGCCGACCTGCGACGCGCGCTCCTCGATGGCCTCGGCCGCCTGCGCCACCTGCTCTTGCGACTGGATGCGCACCGTCAGCAGCAGCCGCGTCACTTCCATCTTCACCACGTCGAGCAGTTGGCTGAACAGCTCGAAGGCTTCGCGCTTGTATTCCTGCTTCGGGTTCTTCTGCGCGTAGCCGCGCAGGTGGATGCCCTGGCGCAGGTAGTCCAGCGAGGACAGGTGCTCGCGCCAGTGCTGGTCGATCGTCTGCAGCATGATCGAGCGCTCGAAACCGGCGAACACCTCGGCGCCAACCTGGTCGACCTTCGACTGGTACATCGCGTCGGCCGCCTTCAGGACCGCCTCGAGCAGGTCGTCGTCGGCGACCTCGGCCTCGCCCTTCATCATCGAGGCGAGAGGCACCTCGAGCTGCCAGTCGGTCTCGAGCACCTTCTGCAAGCCGGCGACGTCCCACTGCTCCTCGACCGACTCGGCCGGCACGAACTGCCGGAACAGGTCGGTGAAGACCCGGTGGCGCAGGTCGCGCACCCTCTCGGCGAATTCGGAGGACTCGAGCAGCGCATTGCGGTCGGAGTAGACGATCTTGCGCTGGTCGTTGGCGACGTCGTCGTATTCGAGCAGCTGCTTGCGGATGTCGAAGTTGCGCGCCTCGACCTTGCGCTGCGCGCCTTCGATGCTGCGGCTGACGATGCCGGCCTCGATGGCCTCGCCCTCGGGCATCTTCAGCCGGTCCATGATCGCGCGCACGCGGTCACCGGCGAAGATGCGCATCAGCTGGTCGTCCAGGCTCAGGTAGAAGCGGCTCGCGCCCGGGTCGCCCTGGCGGCCGGAGCGGCCGCGCAGCTGGTTGTCGATGCGCCGGCTCTCGTGGCGCTCGGTGGCGATGATGCGCAGCCCGCCATGGGCCTTGACCTGATCGTGCAGCCCCTGCCATTCGTCGTGCAGTTGGCGGATGCGCTGGTCCTTGTCGGCGTTGGACAGCACTTCGTCCACCTCGACCATCTGCACTTGCTTCTCGACATTGCCGCCGAGCACGATGTCGGTGCCGCGGCCGGCCATGTTGGTGGCGATGGTGATCACGCCCGGCCGCCCGGCCTGGGCGACGATCTCGGCCTCTCTCGCGTGCTGCTTGGCGTTGAGCACCTGGTGCGGCAGCTTGGCCTTGTCGAGCAGGCCGGAGATCAGTTCGGAATTTTCGATCGAGGTCGTGCCCACCAGCACCGGCTGGCCGCTTTCGTGGCAGGCGCGAATGTCGGCGATGACGGCGTCGTACTTCTCCTTGGCCGTCTTGTAGATCAGGTCGTTCTCGTCCTTGCGGATGGTCGGCTTGTTCGGCGGAATGACCACCGTCTCGAGGCCGTAGATCTCCTGGAACTCGAAGGCTTCGGTGTCCGCCGTCCCGGTCATGCCGGACAGCTTGCCGTACATGCGGAAGTAGTTCTGGAAGGTCACCGAAGCCAGCGTCTGGTTCTCGTTCTGGATCGCCACGCCTTCCTTGGCCTCGACCGCCTGGTGCAGGCCGTCCGACCAGCGCCGGCCGCTCATCAGCCGGCCGGTGAACTCGTCGACGATGACCACTTCGCCGTTCTGCACCACGTAGTGCTGGTCGCGGTGGTACAGGTGGCGCGCACGCAGCGCCGCGTACACATGGTGCATCAGCGTGATGTTGGCCGGGTCGTACAGGCTCGCGCCTTCGCTCAGCAGCCCCGCCTCGGACAGGATGCGTTCGGCGTTCTCGTGGCCGTCTTCGGTCAGGAACACCTGGTGGGTCTTCTCGTCGAGCGTGAAGTCGCCGGGCTCGATCACGCCCTCGCCGGTGCGCGGGTCGGCCTCGCCGATCTGCTTCTTCAACCCGGGCACAACGGCGTTGATGCGCACGTACAGCTCGGTGTGGTCCTCGGCCTGGCCGCTGATGATCAGCGGCGTGCGCGCCTCGTCGATGAGAATCGAGTCGACCTCGTCGACGATCGCGTAGTACAGCCCGCGCGCGACCCGGTCGCGCACCTCGTAGACCATGTTGTCGCGCAGGTAGTCGAAACCGAACTCGTTGTTGGTGCCGTAGGTGACGTCGGCCAGGAAGGCGAGCTGCTTCTCGTCGCGGTCCATGCCCGGCACGTTCACGCCGACGCTCAGGCCCAGGAAGTTGTAGATGCGGCCCATCCACTCGGCATCGCGCCGCGCCAGATAGTCGTTGACGGTGACCACGTGCACGCCCTTGCCGGCCAGCGCGTTCAGGTACACCGGCAGCGTGGCCATCAGCGTCTTGCCTTCGCCGGTACGCATCTCGGCGATCTTGCCTTCGTGCAGCGCGATGCCGCCGATCAGCTGCACGTCGAAGTGTCGCATCTTCAACACGCGCTTGCCGGTTTCGCGCACCACCGCGAAGGCTTCGGGCAGCAGCTGGTCCAGCGTCTCGCCCTTGGCCAGGCGTTGGCGGAACTCGTCGGTCTGGGCGCGCAGCGCGGCGTCGTCCAGTGCCTCGAACTTCGGTTCCAGCGCATTGATCTGCTGCGCGGTGCGCCTATAGGTCTTCAGCAGGCGGTCGTTGCGACTACCGAAAATCTGGGTCAGGATCTTGGGCAACATGCGGCATCAGCAATGGAAGGGGACGAAGGCGCCCGGGGCACCCGGCGTTGCCGGACACGCGCCCGGCCGGCGCTGCAGGCCCACTCGCGGGGCAGGTGGGTGCCGAGGCCCGCTTTGCAAGCTGTCACAGCCGCAAGGAGCGGCGAGTTTAGCATCCGAGCGTTGCGCATCCGGCGGCGCGGCTGCTGAAGCGCCACGCCGCTAGACTGCCGCGCCATGTCCCCGCACAAACCCGGCAGCACCGCGCATCCCGGCACGCTGGCGCTGGGCGAGGCGCTGGACCAGAGCCGGCCCTTGACCAGCCTGCTGCGCCGGCTGCAGGAATCGCAGGCACGCCTGGCCGCGGTGCGCGAACTGCTGCCCGAGACGCTGCGCAGCCAGGTGCGGCCCGGTCCGCTGGACGACGCCGGCTGGTCGCTGCTGGTGCCGGGCGGCGCCGCGGCATCCAAGCTGCGCCAGCTGATGCCGCAGCTGCAGGCCGCGCTGCAGCAGCAGGGCTGGCCGGCGACGACGATCCGCATCCGTGTGCAGCAGCGCTGAGGGCCGTCCGCATCGAACACCTGCCAGAAAACCGCATGAATGCTGGCTCTTCGTCATGGCGCTTGGGATTTGTTCCCCCGTTTGTTCCCCCGATTGTTCCCCCGATTGCCTGCTGATGCCGGTGCGCAATGACTTTCTCAGGCATGATTCAAAACTGACAGCCGTGACCGAAACTGGTTGGGACAAGACCCGACAACCAGCGTTACCGTGAAAGCTCGCCGCGGCGCGCGCACGGCTGAGCCTCCCGCGGTG
>DAIMFR010000019.1:0-71759 GCA_036724445.1 Rubrivivax sp.
CGCCGCCAGAGCTTTCATGCTCGGGGGCGAGCCGGCCGGATCATGAATGGTTAGCATGCCCGCTGGCCACGCCAGGGAGCGCCCCATGCTGATCTTCCGCCCGCTGTTCGACCCCAGCTCCTCGACCTGGAGCTATCTGCTCGGCGACCGCGCCAGCGGCGAGGCCGTGCTCATCGACCCGGTGTTCGAGCAGCTGCGCCGCGACCAGACGCTGATCCGCGAGCTGGGGCTGAGCTTGAAGTGGACGCTGGAGACCCACGTGCATGCCGACCACGTCACCGGCGCCTGGCTGCTGCGCCAGCGCCTGGGCAGCCGCATCGCGCTGTCGGCCGACGGCGGCGCCAGCGGCGCCGACCGGCTGCTGCGCGACGGCGAGCATGTCGCCTTCGGCACGCGCCATCTGCAGGTGCGCGCCACGCCGGGCCACACCGACGGCTGCCTGAGCTACGTGCTCGACGACGAATCGTGCGTCTTCAGCGGCGACTGCCTGCTGATCCGCGGCTGCGGCCGCACCGACTTCCAGCAGGGCAGCGCCGCGGCGCTGTACCGCTCGGTGCACATGCAGCTGTTCACGCTGCCCGGCGGCTGCCTGGTCTACCCGGGACACGACTACAACGGCATGGGCGTCAGCAGCATCGACGAGGAACGCCGCTTCAACCCGCGCCTGGGCGGCGACGTGGCCGAGGCCGACTTCGCCGGCTTCATGCAGCACCTGGGCCTGCCGCACCCGAAGAAGATGGAGCTGGCGGTGCCGGCCAACCTGCGCTGCGGCCGCCCCGAGGGCGACTTCGAGCTGCCGGCCGAGCCGCGCTGGGCGCCGCTGAGCTGCAGCATCGCCGGGTTGTGGGAGATCACGCCGCACGCGCTGGCCGAAGTGGCGCACGAGGTGCAGGTACTGGACGTGCGCGAGCCCGAGGAGTTCGGCTATGGCCTGGGCCACATCGGCGGCGCGCTGCTGCTGCCGCTGGGGCAGCTGCAAGCGCGCCTGAGCGAAGTGCCGCGCGAGCGGCCGGTGGTCACCGTGTGCCGCTCGGGCGCACGCTCGGCGCGGGCCGCGGCGATGCTCGGCAAGGCGGGTTTTGCCGAAGTGGCGAACCTGTCCGGCGGCATGCTGCGCTGGCGCGCCGAGGGCCATCCGGCGGTGGGGGCGGGGGAGTAGCCATCCACCGAAGTCAAGCCAAGTCATCCCTTGTAGGCGCAGCGCGTGAGGCCTGACATGGTTCGGCGGCCGGGGTCGGGACCGTGCCGCACGGCGGCGTGGCGTGTCGGCGGCGAGTTGCCTGAGTGCCGCAGCGATGGTCGCGAGCGTGTCGCCGATCATCAGCAGCTTATGCCCGTTTACCCGCAAGGAGAGTTTCATGAAGATCGACACTGAAGCCAACCGGCTTTATCCCAGCCAGCGCGTCCAGACATCTACTGCGGCAAGCGCCAACCCCTCGCCGTTTTCGTCTGCACTGGCCGCAGCCACTACCGAAACGCCTGCCGTCAAGCAAGCAGATTTCACCAACATGACACGCCGGGAAATGTTCGATTGGATGAATGACCAAATCCGTAGTGGAGAAATGTCGCTTGACGAGAGTTCGCCTTTCCTGGGAATGACAATGAAAATCTCGGTGGCAACTGGTCAGCCAGTAGACATTTCCACGGACGCCACACGCATCAATTTCATCGAGAAGGCCCACTTGGGCATCGAGGCCGCGCGCTCGCGTAACGACCCAGACTTGGCTCAGAGGTTGCGGACTGCGATAGAAGTCATGCGCAGACAGCAAGGGCAGGCACTCGGCATTGATGCACGTGCATAAACAGTGGTTGCGTCTATGGCATAACCCGGCGCTCAACCCGGACGACTATCGGCGCCGGTCAGCAGTCTTGTCCAACGAGGTATGAGCCTGGAGCCGGGCCTCGTCTTTACGAGCGTAACTCACGCGCAATACGCTTGCCCGATGAAGTCCGCCGTCATCCCTCAGATCCGTGTCGAGCCGGAGTTGCGCGCCGAGCTCGAGTCCGTGCTCAGGCAGGGCGAGACCCTGACCGACTTCGTCGAGACTTCGGTGCGCAATGCCATCGCTTTCCGGCGTGTCCAGACTGCATTCCATGTGCGTGCCCGAGCGGCGTCCGAGGCGTACCGCCAGACCGGTGTTTCGGTGCCCGTGGAGCCGGTGCTGCAGCGGCTGCAATCCAAGCTCGACGCCAAGCGCAAGAAGCTCGGTCGCTGAGCTCGGTCGCTGAGCTCGGCCGCTGAGCTCGGCCGATGAGTCTTGTCGTCGAACTGTCTCCGACGGCCGAAGCCGATCTGGAGCGCCTCTTCGACTTCCTGCTCGGCCAGACCGACACCACCGAAGACCTCGATCGTGCGCAGGCAGCGATCGAGGCCATCCGCGCGGCGGTGCAGCACCGTCTGGCCGTGACGCCCTTCAGCTTCCGCAAGGCGGCCCGCAACCCGGCGCAGCGCGAACTGATCATCCCGTTCGGCGGCGCCGGCTATGTCGCGCTGGTCGAGATCGTCAGCGTGTCCAAGGTGGTCGTGCCGGCACTGCGCCACCAGCGCGAAGAGGAGGACCACTGAAGTCAGCGCCGCCCGCTCACAACCCGCGCGCGCAAGCCGCCGCGCTGGCCCAGGCCCACTGGAAGTTGTAGCCGCCCAGCCAGCCGGTGACGTCCACCACCTCGCCGATGAAATGCAGCCCCGGTACGTGCTTGCTGGCCAGGGTCTGCGATTGCAGCTCGCGCGTGTCCACGCCGCCGGCCATCACCTCGGCCTTGCGCCAGCCTTCGGTGCCGGTGGGCTGCAGCTGCCAGTGCGCCAGGCCGTCCGCCAGCCGCGCCAGGTCGCGGTCGCGCACTTCGGGCAGCGGGCGCTCGGCGGGCAGGTCGTGCACGCGCAGCCAGGTCTGCGCCAGCCGTTCGGGCAGGTGCTGCGCCAGCTCGTTGCCCAGATGGCGCTGCGAGCGCGCCTTGGCCTGGCGCAGCGTTTCGGCCAGCTCGGGGCCGGCCAGCGCGATGTTCAGCGGCGTGCCCGGCTGCCAGAAGCTGGAGATCTGCAGCACCGCCGGGCCGCTCAGGCCGCGGTGCGTGAACAGCAGGTCTTCGACGAAGCGCGTGCGCCGTGCCGGCTTGCCTTCGCCGGTTTCGATGGCTACCTCCAGCGACAGCCCGGCCAGCGCGCTGAACGGCGCCCAGGCCGCGGCGTCGAAGCTCAGCGGCACCAGCGCCGGGCGCGGTTCGACGATCGCATGGCCGAACTGCCGCGCCAGGCGCAGGCCCCAGTCGCTGGCGCCGATCTTCGGCATCGACAAGCCGCCGGTGGCTACCACCAGGCGCGGCGCGCGCACCGTGCCGCGCGGCGTGTCCAGCTCGAAGCCGTTGCCGCCGTGACGCACGGCGGCCACGCTGCAGGGCTGCCAGCGTTGCACGCCGCCGGCCGCGCACTCGGCCAGCAGCATGCCGATGATCTGTTCGGACGACTCGTCGCAGAACAGCTGGCCGCGGTGTTTTTCGTGGAAGGCGATGCCGTGGCGCTGCACCAGCGCGACGAAGTCCGCCGGCGTGCAGCGCGCCAGCGCGGAGCGGCAGAAATGCGGGTTGGCCGACAGGAAGTTGGCCGGGCCCGCGTCGCGGTTGGTGAAGTTGCAGCGCCCGCCGCCGGAGATGCGGATCTTCTCGGCCAGCTTGTGTGCATGGTCCAGCAACAGCACGCGCAGGCCGCGCTGCCCGGCGATGCCGGCGCAGAACAGGCCGGCGGCACCGGCGCCGACCACCACCACGTCGAAGGCAGGCACCGGCTGCGCGCTTCAGGACTGCAGGCCGGGCCGCGGAATCGGCTGCACGCTTTCGTAGGCCCGCGCGGTGCGCAGCACCAGCGCGTCGCCGAACATCGGGCCGACGATCTGCAGCCCGATCTGCAGCCCGGCTTTCGTCAGCCCGCAGGCCATGGTGCAGGCCGGCTGCTGCGTCAGGTTGAACGGGTACGAGAACGGCGTCCAGCCGAGCATGTTCTCGGGCGTCAGTACGACGCTGCCGGCCGGCCGCGCGTCGAAGGCCGACACCGCGACCGCCGGTGTGTGCAGCAGGTCGACGCGCTGCATGAACTGGCGCATGTGCGCGCCCAAGGCGCCGCGCGCCAGCGTCAGCTGGTGCAGCTCGAGCACGCCGTACTTCGAGCCCTGCTCGGCTTCGCTGGCGAAGTCGGGGTCGGCCAGCGCCTGCTGCTCGCGCGTCAGCCCGTTCCAGATCGCCCAGGCGCCGGCGAACCGCAGGCCGATCATGACCGGCAGCGGGTCCTCGATGTCCGGGTCCAGCTGCTCGACCTGCGCGCCCGGTTCCTGCAGCTGCCGCACCGCCGCCTGCACCGCGGCCGCCACCTCGGGGTCGATGCCTTGCGCATAGCCCAGCGCCGGCGAGTACGCGATCTTCAGGCCGCGGATGCCGTCATCCAGGCCCGCCAGGTAGTCGCTGTCGTCGCGCGGCAGCGAATGCCAGTCGCGTGCGCCGGGCCGCTTCAGCACGTTCATCATCAGCGCCGCGTCGCGCACGCTCATCGCGTGCGGCCCCAGGTGCGACCCCGTGCCCATCGGCGACAGCGGATAGGCCGGCACGCGGCCGAAGCTGGGCTCGAGGCCGAAGTTGCCGCAGAAGGCCGCCGGGACGCGCACCGATCCCGCCCCGTCAGCGCCCACCGACAGCGGCCCCATGCCGGCGGCCACCGCCGCCGCGCTGCCGCCGGACGATCCGCCCGGCGTCTTGGCCGGATCCCAGGGGTTGCGCGTGATGCCGGTCAGCGGCGAATTGGTCTCGCCCTTGCAGCCGGACTCCGGCGGCGTGGTCTTGCCCAGCAGCAGCGCGCCGGCCTCGCGCAGCCGGGCGCTGACCGGTGCGTCCACGTCCCAGGGCTGCTGCGGGCCGATGGTGCGGCTGCCGCGCCGCGTGGGCCAGCCGCGAGTCGGGATCAGGTCCTTGATCGAGGCCGGCACGCCGTCGAGCACGCCGGCCGGCCGGCCCTCGCGCCAGCGCTGCTCGCTGGCGCGGGCGGCGTGCAGCGTCTGTTCGGACGCCAGGTGGCAGAAGGCGTTGAGCTTCGGGCTCAGCCCTTCGATGCGCGCCAGCACCGCGCGCACGGCCTCCACCGGCGAGGCCTGGCGGCTGCGGTACAGCTGCAGCAGTTCGCCGGCCGTGCAGTCGGCAAGGTCGGTGGGCATGTGCTCTCCCGGGGGCGGTACGGCCCCGACCATAACGGCAAAGCGCAGATGCTGCGGTGCGGCTCATAAGGCAAGCTTCGCGCTTGCGCGCTCCGGTGCGAGCGCTTTGGCCATGCGCGCTCATAAGGCGGCCCGCAGCAGGCCCTCGAAGGCCCGGCCCAGCGCGTGTGCGTCGCCCCTGGGCAGTTCGATCATCGCCGGCCGCGCGTCGGGCGGGCCCAGCCACGGTTCCAGGCGCGCGCGTTCGGTGCTGGCATCCACCAGCAGCACCACCTGCTGCGGCCGGCGGCGGCGCGCCAGCTCGCCCAGCTCGAATTCGCAGCCGGCGCGCTGCGCGTTGAAACCGCGCAGGTCCATCACCACCGCGTCGGCGCGCTCGATCAGTTGCACCACCGTGGCCTGCCAGCTGCTGTCGCGGCAGCAGAACTCGTTGACGCGAAAGCGCCCGTCCGGGTCGGGCGCGGTGTCCAGCGCCGCCAAGCGCCGCTCCAGGTCCTGCGGCGTGGTCACGAAGGTCGAGCCGATGTCGCCGGCCGCGAAGCGCAGGAAGTCGCCGGGATCGACGGTACGCGCGATCACGTCGGGCGCGGCGATCATCGTCACCGGACCGAACCAGCGCCAGCGCGCCACGAGCCGGTCGAACAGCGCCTCGCTGCGCGCGGTGTCGCCGAACACGCGCAGCAGCAGCAGCGTGCGCGGCGGCGGCCGCCCGGCCACGGCCGCGGCGCGGCGCAGCGCCGCGTTCAGCAGCGGCGCGAAGGCGGCCACCGACAGCAGCGCCGTCAGCAGCACCGGCAGCAGCGCGTGCGCGTTCGCGTTGACCAGGTCCACCGCTTCCACCGCCACCACCAGCAGCCACCAGGTGCGCAGCAGCAGCTGCGCGTCGGAAAAGCGCTTGGCCTCGTAGGCGCGCGCCACGCGCTTCAGCCGCCACCACGCCAGCAGGCCGACCGGCAGCGCCAGCAGCACGAAGCCGGTGTCCAGCCCCGGCCCGGCCAGCACCCACTGTGCGCCGCCGCGCGTGCCGGTGAGCCAGGTGGTCAGCCGCATGCCGAACAGCGGCGCCAGCCCGAACACCAGCAGCGCGGCCAGCACGATCGGCGCCACGCCGCGCACGCGCCGCGCGCCGCTGGCCAGCAGCAGCGCCAGCGGCAGCGGCAGCGTCACCGCGGCCAGCTGCAGGAAGAGCACGAAGTTGAACAGCTGGTCCAGCGTCGGCGCGCGGCCGTAGAAGGGCCGCTGCAGCATCGACAGCGCCACACCGGCCGCGGCCAGCAGCAGCAGCGTGGCCAGCCATAGGGCGGCCGCGCGGCGCAGCGGCAGCGCGATCAGCACCGCGGCCATCGGCACCGCCAGCGTCGCCAGCACGCCGGCCTTCGGGAACACATGGGCCGGCGTGCGCGGCAGCTCGCCCAGGTACACGAACAGCAGCGCCAGCGGCAGCGCGCAGACGAAGACCACGCCGAGCACGGCGATGAACACGCGCCGCTGCACGCGCGCTTCCCAGCGCAGCGCGGCGGGCACGTCGCCGTCGGCCTGCGGCGGTGTTGCCGGTGGCGGCGATCGCGGCAGCGCCGGCGCCAGCGTGGCCGCGGGCCGGGCCATCATGCCGCACAGCACCGCGCGCCGGTAGCGCCACAACAGCAGCGGCGCGACCACGGCCGTCAGCAGCACCGCGTTCAGCACGAACAGCGACAGCTCGGCACCCAGCATGCGCATCCACTCCCGCCTCAGAGGGGCGGCTACGATAGCCGCATTCGAGGCGGCGGACCATGACGGTGGCGCGAGGCGGCATCTCCTTCGGCGAATCCTGGCGCGTGCTGGCCTACACGCTGGTGCTGGCGCTGGCCTTCGTCGCGCTGGGGCGGGCGCAGGTCGCGCTGTTCAATGCGCCGGCGGTGCAGCGGCTGCTGCAGGGCACCGGCCTGGTCGACGGGCTCAGCGACGCCAAGCTGGGCGAGCAGGCCGCGGCCGTCGCCGCCGCGTCGCGCGACGCGTTGGCGCGCGCGCCGGCCGGCCACCGGCTGGCGACGCTGCGCCTGGGCTACGAGCTGGGCTACGTCAGCGAGCACTTCGGCCTGTTTGCGCTGGCCCCGGAACCGGCGCGCGAGCGGGCCTGGCAGGTGCTGGCGCCGCAGCGGGCCACGGCCGATGCGATGGCCGCGCAACTCGGCGTCGCGCCCGCCGCCGCGCTGCGCTCGGGCAGCCTGCGCGAGTTCGGCGAGCTGGACGCGCGCTACGAAGCCGACGAGAGCGGCCTGGCGGCGCGCCTGGAGCAGCAGCTGTCGCCATGGCACCGCCACGTCTACCTGCTGGGCGTGCATCTGGGCATCGAGAGCGCGCGCATCGAGGCCACGCAGGGCGAGCGGTCGGCGCCGCCGGCGGCGCTGATCCGCCGCCATGCGGCGCTGGCCGGCATCGCGTCCGCGCTGTGGCAGCCGCTGAGCGCCGCGCCCGGCGGCACGCCGGCCGAACAGACGCAGCGCTACCGCAGCGCGGTGCAGGCGCTGGCCGCGGCGCTGGCGCAGCAGGACGCCGCGTCGGCGCCGGGGACGCGCTGATGCAGGCCTATGTCGTCGGCGGTGCGGTGCGCGACCGCCTGCTCGGCCGGCCCGTCAACGACCGCGACTGGGTCGTCGTCGGCGCGACGCCCGAACAGATGCTGCAGGCCGGCTTCCGCCTGGTCGGCGCCGACTTCCCGGTGTTCCTGCATCCGCACAGCCGCGAGGAATACGCGCTGGCGCGCACCGAGCGCAAGACCAGGCCCGGCTACCGCGGCTTCGTCGTGCACGCCGAGCCGTCGGTGACGCTCGAGCAGGATCTGTCGCGCCGCGACCTGACGATCAACGCCATCGCCATGCGCGAGGACGGCACGCTGATCGATCCCTTCGGCGGCGCGGCGGACCTGCGCGCGCGCGTGCTGCGCCATGTGTCCGAGGCCTTCGCCGAGGATCCGGTGCGCATCCTGCGCGTCGCGCGCTTCGCCGCGCGCTTCGCCGACTTCCGCGTGGCGCCGGAAACCGCGGCGCTGATGCGTGCGATGGTCGAAGGCGGCGAAGCCGACGCGCTGGTCGCCGAACGCGTGTGGCAGGAGCTGGCGCGCGGGCTGATGGAAGCGCAGCCGTCGCGCCTGTTCGAGGTGCTGCGCGAATGCGGCGCGCTGCGCGTGCTGCTGCCGGAAGTGGATCGGCTGTGGGGCGTGCCGCAGCCGCCGCAGCACCATCCGGAAGTCGACAGCGGCGTGCACCTGATGATGGTGCTGGATGCCGCGGCGGCGCTGCAGGCGCCGCTGGCGGTGCGCTGGGCCTGCCTGTGCCACGACCTGGGCAAGGGCACGACGCCGCCCGAGCAGTGGCCGCGCCACATCGGCCACGAGCAGCGCGGCGCCAAGCTGGCGCGGGCCGTGGGCGAGCGGCTGAAGGCGCCGCTCGAATGCCGCGAGCTGGCCGAACTGGCGGCGCGCGAACACGGCCACGTGCATGCCAGCCTGGCGCTGGCGCCGGCGGCGTCGCTGCGCCTGCTGGAACGCTGCGACGCGCTGCGCCGGCCGGCGCGCTTCGCCGACCTGCTGCTGGCCTGTGAATGCGACGCGCGCGGCCGCCTGGGGCTGGAGCAGCGCGACTATCCGCAGCGCGCGCGGTTGCTGCGCGCGCTGGAGCTGGCGCGTGCGGTGGACACGCGCACGCTGGCCGAGGCGATGGCCGCGCAGGGCCGGCCCGGCCCGCAGATCGGCGCGGCGATCCGCGCGGCGCGCGCCGCTGCGCTGCACTCGGGCCTGTAGACGCTCATAAGGCAACCTCCGCGCTGATCGCGCTCCGGTGTGAGCGCTTTGGAGATGGCATGGACACCTCCCACCCGATGAACAAGTGCTGTGACAGGCGAGAGGCCGAGAAAGCCGAATACCGCTGAGCAAGGAGAAGACGGGCCGGCGGCGTGGGCGGGGCCTCGCGTCGCACGGCATTGAGTGCCAAAGTGAGGTTCCTTTGTGAACTTCGCTGACGGAGGCCCCGAATGGATCGTACGACTTACGGTTTGGACATTGCGAAGAACGTGATGCAACTGCACTGGGTCGAGGCTGAAACCGGCGAGATCGGCCGCAAGAAGCTGGCGCGAGCCAAGCTGGCGGCGTACTTCGCCGAGTTGCAGCCCGTGCGCATCGTCATGGAAGCCTGCGGCAGCGCGCACCACTGGGCGCGCGTGCTCGGGGGCCTGGGCCACCAGGTCGAGCTGCTGCCGGCGGCGCAGGTGCGAGCATTCGTGCGCAGCCACAAGGACGACGCGGCCGACGCGCGGGCGATCTGGCTGGCGGCGCAGCAAAGCGACATCCGGCGCGTGCCGCAAAAGAGCGTGGAACAACAAGGCGTGCTGGCGCTGCACCGGGCACGCTCGCACTGGGTGAGCGTGCGCACCGCCACGGTGAACTCGCTGCGCGGACTGCTGTACGAGTTCGGCGTGGTGCTGCGCGGCGGGCGCCGTGCAGGGCTGAAGGCGCTGGCCGAGCAGCGGGCGAGCATCGACGAACAGATCCCGGCGACGATGCGCGCGCTGGTGGACGGCCAGTTGAACACGCTGACGCAGATCGGCGAGCGCATCGACGCGCTGGAGCGCGAGATCGCGGCGCTGCAGGAGCAGATCAAGGGGGCCCGCGAACTCGACCGGGTGCCGGGCATCGGCGTGCTGGGCTCGACGGCACTGGCGGCCACGCTGGGCGACGCGAAGGCCTGGCGCTCGGGGCGGGAGTTCTCCGCCAGCCTGGGGCTGGTGCCGGCGCACACGGGCACCGGCGGCAAAGTGCGTATGGGCCACCTGAGCAAGCGCGGCGACCCGTACCTGCGCACGCTGCTGATCCACGGCGCCAGGGCCGTGATCCAGCACGCCAAGCACAAGCCCAAGTGGCTCGAGCAGCTGCTGGCGCGCCGGCCGCTGAACGTGGCGGTGGTGGCGCTGGCCAACAAGATGGCGCGCACGGCCTGGGCGCTGATCGCGCACGGCCGGGCGTATCAGCGGGATTGGAAGAGTGCGAAGCCCGGCAGCGGCGCCGCGCAAGCGGCCGCCGCGTGAGATCAACCTACCGATACAAGGAGTGGACGCCGCAAAGAGTGCGTGAGTCGAGTCGATGAAGTGATGGCAAAGCGGTCGGACCGCGGGCCGGATAAAGCTGAATGGCCGCCGGGGGAACGCCTCGTGCAAACCCCGCAGCAGGAGATAAGCACCGGCCTCGCGAATGACCATCAAGGCCAGCGGCGGGCTTGCCCTGTCCGCACCCAAAGGCCGGATGTAAGACCGCAGTCGTATCCGCCAAGTCAAAACTTCAAACACTCGCTTGCCACACGGGAGGTGTCCATGTAAGCGGCCATGCGCGCTCACGCCTGCCTGATCGCCGGCAGGTCGCTGTCGGCCTCGGTGCGCAGCCGCATGGCCATGGCCGCGGCCCTCGGCGCGCGACTTCGCCAGCGCGTCAACGCGCGGTGCGGCGCCGCGCCGGGGCGGCGGCGCCGCGGCCCGGCTTTGCAGCCGGCGCCGGCTTGGCGGCCGGCGCGGCCGGCGCTGCCGGGGCCGGCTTGCGCGTGCGCTGCGGGCGCGGCGCCGAGGCGGACGCGGCGGCCTGCACCGCGAGCAGGCTGTCGAGCTTGTCTTCCAGGCGCTGCAGCGTCGCCGCCATCTCGGCGAACTCGCGGCCGGTGGGCAGGTTCAGCCGCTTGTAGAAGCCGTCCAGCGCCATCTCCACCACCTGCCGCAGCGTCATCGACAGCCACGACACCTGATGCAGCGTCTTCACCACCTGGTCGATTTCCATGCCGCGGCCGGCCAGCGAATTGGCGCGGCTTTCCAGGTGATTGACCGCCTGGCGCAGCAATTCCAGCGGATCGGGAATGAACGAACGGGCCATCGCGCGCAAGCTCCGACGATCGGGTCGGGCGATTGTGACATCCGGGCCGCGGCTCGAAGTCAGCCGCGCATGGCCTTCAGGATCTGCTGCGAGCCCGCGGCCAGCAGACGCGCGTCGGAGCTGACGGTGACGAAGCGGAAACCCTTGTTCGCGCGCGCCAGCGCCGCGTCGGGCAGGCCGTTGTGCACGCCGGCGATGATGCCGTGCGCCTGCGCGCGCTCCAGGATGTGCTCGATGGCCTGCGCCGCCTTCGGCTCGGGGTTGTCGAAATCCGGCTTGCAGCCCAGCGCCAGCGACAGGTCGCTCGGGCCGATGTAGATCGCGTCCAGCCCCTCGACCGACAGGATCGCGTCCAGGTTGTCCAGCGCCTGCGCGGTTTCGATCATCGCGAAGGCGACGATGGTGTCGTTGGCCTGCTGCGGATAGTCGGGCCCGCCGTACAACAGTGCGCGCACCGGGCCGTAGCTGCGCGTGCCGCGCGGCGCGTAGTGCGTGTAGGCGACCAGCTTCTGCGCGTCCTCGCGCGTATTGACCATCGGGCAGATCACGCCGTAGGCGCCGGCGTCCAAGGTCTTCATGATGATGCCCGGCTCGAGCCAGGGCACGCGCACCACCGGCACCGCCGGCGTGGTCGAGATCGCCTGCAGCATGCCGAGCATCGACGCGTAGTCGACGACACCGTGCTGCATGTCGATGGTCAGCGCGTCCCAGCCCTGGTGGGCCATGACTTCGGCCGAGAAGGCATCGGGCACGGCCAGCCAGCCGTTGACGGCGAACTTGTCCTGCTGCCACAGCGTACGCAGTCGGTTGTCTCTCATCGGGGCCTCCGGTTGAATACATCGGTTGTCGTACGACCGAGCATAAACGCGTGCGCGGCGCCGTCTGACGCGCGCGCAGGCTGCCGCGGCAGCGGCAGGCGCGTTGGGCAAGAATTCGGCGCATGCCGACACCGACCGCGCCGCTGCCGGACTTCGCGCTGGCCAAGATCCAGCCGCCGCGGCCGCGCGTCGGGTTGGTCGAAAGGCCGGCGCTGGAGCAGGCGCTGCAGCGCGCGTTGCAGGAGCAGCAGCTGCTGCTGCTGGTGGCGCCGGCGGGCTACGGCAAGACGGCGGTGCTGACGCGACTGATCCGCCAGCTGCCCGAGGGCTGCGCGCTGGCCTGGCTGTGCGCCGACGAGGACGATCAGCTGCAACGCTTCCTCGCCTGCCTGTGCGCGGCGCTCGAACCCTACGACCTGCCCTGGCGCATGGCGCCGGATGCGCTGCCGGTGCTGGCGCAATCCGGCCACGGGCTGCGCGACGCGGCCGCCGAGCTGGTCAACGCGCTGGCCGCAGCCGAGCTGCCGTGCGGGCTGATCGTGCTCGACGACCTGCATCGCATCACCGACCCGCAGGTCTTCGCGCTGCTGCAGGCGCTGATCGAGCGGCTGCCCGAACGCTGGAGCGTGGTCATCGCCAGCCGCACCGAGCCGCCGCTGCCGCTGGCGCGGTGGCGTGTCGGCGGCGAGCTGGCCGAATTCCGCCAGGACGCGCTGCGCTTCGGCGCCGCCGAGGTGGCGGCGCTGCTGCGCTCGCTGCCGCCGGGCCTGCCGCCGCCCGATGTCGATGAGCTGCTGCAGCGCACCGAAGGCTGGCCGGTCGGCCTGCGCCTGAGCCTGAACGTGCCGGCCGGCGTGCATCCGCGGCGGCTGGCCGGCGTCACGCAGCGCCACCTGTTCGACTACCTGGCGGCCGAGGTGCTGGACGACATGCCGGCCGAGCTGCGCCTGTTCCTGCTGCGCTGCTCGGTGCTGCCGGAGATGACGGCCGCGCGCTGCGCACACGTCAGCGGCATGGCGCGCTCCGCGCGGCTGCTCGACGAGCTGGAGCGGCGCAGCCTCTTCGTCAGCGTGCTGCAGGCCGGCGAGCTGACGCTGCGCATGCACGACCTGGTACGCGACTTCCTGCAGGACCGTCTGCAGCGCGACCACGCGAGCGAGCTGCCGGCACTGCTGCGCCGCGCCGCCGAGCACGAGAGCGACCTGCAGCGCGCGGTGTCGTGGCTGGCGCGCGCCGGCGCCTGGGACGAAGCCGCGGCGCTGCTGCTGCAGCGCGGCGAGCCGCTGTTCATGCGCGGCAGCGGCGCCGCGGTCGAGCAGCTGCTGGCGCTGTTCCCCGCCGCCGAGCACGAAGCGCGGCCCGAGCTGCAATGGCTGCACGGGCTGGCCGCGATGCAGCACCTGGATTTCGATGCCGTGCTGGCGGCGATGCAGCGCGCCGCGGCCGGCTTCGAGCGCGCCGACCGCGAGCGCGAGGCGGTGCTGGCGCGCGCCTATGCCTGCCTCGGCCTGCAGCACGCCGGACGGCTGGACGACGAGGCGCACGAGGTCGAGCGGCTGCTCGCCTTGCCGCTGGACGCGCCGGCGCGCGCCTTCGTGCAATGCGCCGGTGTCTGGTCGGCCTATGCGCGCGCCGAGGCCGAAGCCATCGCGCCGCGCTACGCGGCGATGCTGGCCGCGCTGGAGCAAAGCGATGACGCGCCGTTGTGGCACCGTTGCGCGATCGTCTCGCTGCTCATCGGCCTGCCCGGCATGGCGCCGCTGCTCGAACGCTTCGCCGCCGGCGCGCTGCGCGCCGCGGGCGACATGCCCAGCGAGCTGCAATGTTCGGCGCTGCACCTGCGCGCCTGGCTGGCCATCGGCCGCGGCCGGCTCGACGAGGCCGAGGCCTGCCTGGCGCGCGCCGACGAGGCCTACCGCTGGCTCGGCATGACGCGCGGCATGAACCACAGCAACGGCATCACGCATGCGCTGCTCGACGCGCTGCGCGGCGAGCGCGAACCCAGCCTGGCCGTGCTGCAGCAGCTGGCGCAGGACCTGCAGCAGCACAGCCCGGCCAGCCACCGCCGCACCAGCGAACACCTGGTGCTCGCTGCGCAGGTGCAGGCCGCCTGGGTGCTGCAGGACGAGCCCGCGCTGCGCGCCGCCGACGCCGCGCTGGCGCGCGCGGCCAATGCGCTGGAGTGGCGCGCCGCGGCGCTGTGCCGGCAGTTCAGCCGCGCCTGCGTCGCGCTGCTCGATGAGCGGCTCGACGCTGCGCGCGGCCTGCTCGAAGCGCTGGCGCAGGGGCCGAACCGCGTCACCTGCTTCCTGGCCGACACGGCGCGGCTGCTGCTCGCCGACCTGCTGCTGCGCCAGGGCCGGCAAGCCGAGGCGGCGCGCGCGCTGCGCCCCTGGCTGGACGCGGTGCGCGGCGGCGCCGAACTCGCCGGCGCGCTGTTCGCCGGCGCTGGCGTGCGGCAGCGGCTGCTGGCCGCCGACTGGGACGGCGAGCTCGCGCCCGTACTTGCTGCGGTGCTGGCGCCGCTGTCGGCGCTGAACCCGCCGCCGGCCGCGCCGCCGGCCACGTCGGCGGCGGCCGTGCCCGGGGCGCTGGCAACACTGAGCGAACGCGAGCGCGAGGTGCTGGCGCGCATCGCGCGCGGCGACAGCAACAAGCTGATCGCACGCGCCTTCGACCTGAGCCCGCACACCATCAAGCGGCATGTCGCCAACATCCTCGACAAGCTCGGCGTCGACACGCGCGGCCAGGCCGCGGCGCGCTGGCGCGACGCGGCGCGCGGCGGTGATGCGGCGCGCTGAGTCGTCCGGCCCGCAGCGCACGCCACTTTCGCGCCGTCGCGCTCCTACCTATACTGCCTCGCAGCGTCGCCGTCCGGGCCGATGCCCCGCTTGCAGAGGTCGCGCCGTGCACATCGCCACGCAGCAGTTTGCCGACACCCTCGTGGTCACGCCCAGCGGCCGCATCGACCATCGCAGCGCCGCCGAGCTCGAGGCTGCGTTGGCGCCGTTGCTGGACAGCGCCGCCGCACGCCGCGGCGCGCTGGTGCTGGACTTCTCGGGCGTCGACTACATCAGCAGCGTCGGCCTGCGCGTGCTGATGCTCGCGGCGCGGCAGATGCGCGCGGCGCAGGCGCGGCTGGCCGTGGCTGCGCTGCAAAGCGTGGTGGCCGAAATCTTCAGCATCAGCCGCTTCGACAAGGTGCTCGAAGTGCATGCCACGCTCGAGCAGGCGCTGGCCCCGTCTGACGCGGCGCTGGTTGCGTACCGCGCGGCGCGAGGGGCAGCGCCGACATGAAGGGCGTGCGCTTCTGGGGCACGCGCGGTTCGCTGCCGGTGGCGCTGACGGCCGCCGGCTTGAACCACAAGCTGCGCGAGGTGCTGCGCGCCGCGCGCGGCCGGCCGCTGGACAGCGATACCGACATCGAGCGCCTGCTGTCCGCGCTGCCTTTCCCGGTGGCCGGCACCTACGGCGGCCACAGCGCCTGCGTGCAGATCCAGATCGGCGACACCGATGGCCTCGACTACGTGGTCTGCGACATGGGCAGCGGGCTGCGCCCCTTCGGCCAGGCGGCGCTGGCGCAGCGCGCCGGCCGTGCGCAGACCTTCCACGTCTTCATGTCGCACCTGCACTGGGACCACATCATGGGCCTGCCGTTCTTCGTGCCGGCCTTCATCCCGGGCAACCGCGTCGTCGTCTACGGCAGCCACCGCGAGCTCGAGTCCGCCTTGCGCCGCCAGCAGCAGCCGCCATCGTTCCCGGTGAGCTTCGACACCATCTTCGACGGCCGCGTCGAATTCGTGCATCTCGAACCCGGCGTGCCGGCGCAGGCCGCCGGCATGACGGTGACGACGATGCTGCAGCGCCATACCGGCGATTCCTACGGCTACCGCTTCGAGGCCCAGGGCAAGGTGCTGGTCTATTCCACCGATTCCGAGCATCCGCTGGCCGACCCGGCGCATACCGAGCGCTTCGTGCAGTTCTTCCGCGACGCCGACCTGGTGATCTTCGACGCCATGTATTCGCTGGCCGACGCCATCTCGGTCAAGGCCGACTGGGGCCATTCGAGCAACGTCGTCGGCGTCGAGCTGTGCCAGTTGGCCAACGTGCGCCACCTGTGCATGACGCACCACGAGCCGGTGTTCGACGACGCGGCCATCGAGGCCGTGCTCGCCGAGACGCGGCGGCTCGAGGAGATCACGCGCACCGGCGCGCCGCTGCAGGTCAGCGCGGCCTACGACGGGCTGGAAATCGCCTTGTGAAGCCCGGCGCCGAGCCGCTGCCCACGGCCGCGCGGCGCCGGGCCTGGTCGGACCGCACGCATCTGGTCGGCGCGGCGCTGCTCGGGCTGCTGGCGCTGGGCGTCTGGCGCGGCGGGCCGTGGACCGAGCGCATGCAGAGCGCCTGGTTCGACGCGCACCAGGTGCTGTGGCCGCGCCACGTGGCCACGCTGCCGGTGACGGTGGTGGCCATCGACCAGACGAGCCTGGTCGAGATCGGCCAGTGGCCGTGGCCGCGCGACCAGTTGGCACGGCTGCTGCACGTGATCGGGCGCGCCGAGCCGGCGGCCATCGGCATCAACATCCTGATGCCCGAGCCCGACGCGCTGTCGCCCGAGCGGCTGCTCGAGCAGTCGCACCTGGACGAGCGGCTGGTCGAGGCGTTGCGTGCGCTGCCGACGCACGATGCGCAACTGGCCAAGGCGATGGCCGCGGCGCCGGCGGTACTGGCGGTGGCCGGTACCGCCGAGCCCGGGCGGCATGCGCTGCACGTCGCGCCGGTGATGGTGCAGGACGGCGCCAGCGCTGCCGGGCTGCCGCGCGTGCCGGCTTATGCCGGCGCCTTGAGCAGCATCGAGGAGCTGGGCAGCCGGGCCCGCGGCTGGGGCCTGGTGTCGGTCGAGAGCACGCGCGGCGTGATCCGGCGCATGCCCACCGTGGCCAATGTGCAAGGCACGCTGGTGCCGGCGCTGGCGCTGGAGATGCTGCGCGTGGCGCAGGGCGCGCCGGCGCTGCGCGTGACGGCCTCGGACGGCGACATGGCGAGCGTCGCCGTCGGCCGGCTGCAGGTGCCGACCGCGGCCGACGGCACGGTGCGCGTGTACTTCTCGCCGCACCTGGAGCAGCGTTTCGTGTCCGCGGTGGACGTGCTCGGCGGCCGCGTGCCCGAAGCCGATCTGCGCGGCCAACTGGTGCTGATCGGCCTGACCGGCGTGGCGCTGCAGGAATACCAGAACACGCCGCTGGGCGAGCGCATGCCGGGCAGCGAGATCCACGCGCAGCTGCTCGAGAACCTGCTCGACGGCACGCTGCTGCGGCGCCCGCGCTGGGTCTCGGGCGCCGAAGCCTTGCTGCTGCTGGCGCTGGGCGGCGTGCTGCTGTGGGCGGTGCCGCGCTGGCGCAGTTATGCCGCCGCGCTGCTGCTGCTGGGCTGCATCGCCGGGCTGCTGCTGCTGAGCTTGGCCGCCTTCCGCTGGCAGCAGCTGCTGTTCGACGCGCTGACGCCGGGTCTGGGTCTGCTGCTGTTCTTCGGCGTGCTGCTGCTGCTGACGCTGGTCGAGGCTACGCAGCAGGGCCGCGCGCTGGAGCGGCTGGTGCAGCAGCAGCGCGAGGACGGCGCGCGCCTGGCCGGCGAGCTGCAGGCGGCGCAGCGCGTGCAGACGGCCGCGCTGCCCAGCCCCGAGTCGCTGCACGGCGACCCGCGCGTCGAGCTCTACGCCGCGCTGCAGCCGGCGCGCGAGGTCGGCGGCGACCTGTACGACTTCTTCATGCTCGACGCGCGGCGGCTGTTCCTGCTGATCGGCGACGTCGCCGGCAAGGGGCTGTCGGCGTCGATCTTCATGGCGGTGAGCAAGGCGCTGTACAAGAGCGCGATGCTGCGCGCGCCCGACGCCGAGCTGGGCGCGATCATGGCCGAGGCCGAGCGCGAGGTGTCGCGCGACAACCCCGACAACCTGTTCGTCACCGCCTTCGCCGCGATCCTCGACCTGCACAGCGGCGAGCTGCACTACTGCAACGCCGGCCACGACAACCCCTACCGGCTGCACGCCGCGCATGCCGAGCCGCAGCGCATCGCCGACGGCGACGGCCCGCCGCTGTGTGCGGTGCCGGGCTTCGACTACCGCGCTTCGTCCTGCCGGCTGTTGCGCGGCGAGATGCTGTGCCTGATCACCGACGGCGTCACCGACGCGCAGGCCGCCGACGGCACGCGCTACGGCAGCGCGCGGCTGCAGCGGCTGCTGGCCGGGCTGCAGTGCCGCGGCGTTGGTGCGCGCGCGCTGGTCGAGGCTCTGCAGGCGGACGTCGCCGCGCACGTCGGCGGCGCCGAAGCGGCCGACGATCTGACGATCCTGGCGCTGCGCTGGAACGGCCCGGCCGGAGCTGCGAGTTGAGCGCGCTAGCGCACCAGGATCTCGACGCGGCGGTTGCGCGGCTCGGCCACGCCGTCGGCGGTGGGCACGATCGGCTCGCGCTTGCCGCGGCCGACGACGACGATGCTGTCCGGCGCGATGCCGCGCGCCACCAGCGCGCGGCGCACGACCTCGGCGCGCTGGCGCGACAGCGCGTCGTTGTAGGCGTCGTTGCCGACCCTGTCGGTATGGCCGATGACCAGCACGTCGGGCAGCGGGCGGCGCGCGATCTCGGCGAACACGCCGTCGAAGGCGCGCTTGGATTCGTCGGTGAACTCGTCCCTGCCCTCGACGAAGTACAGCGTGAACTGCTGCGGCGGCAGCGGCTGCGCGTCCAGCGCGGCGCCGAAGGCGGCGCGCACCTGCTCGGCGCTGGACGTGGCCTTCAGCGGGCCCTTGCTGCTCAGCTCGGCCGCGGCATAGGGCTGGTCGAGCAGCAGCTGCCCGCCGTCCTGGCTGACCAGCACCGCGGTGTCGCGGCCCTGCGCCTCGGGCAGCAGCACCACCGTGCCCTGCGGCTTGGAGGCGCAGGCGCCGAGCAGCGCGGCCAGCAGCAGCGCGCCCCACGCGCGCCGGAGGCTGGTCGGGCTAGTCACCGGTGCTCACCACGAACTCGGTGCCGCGCACGCCGAGCTGCGCCGACGGCGTGCGGATGGTCATCGCCTGCGGCGACTGCTTGGCGATGCGCCCGGAGACCACGGCCAGCGTGCCGCGCTGCAGTTGCGCGTCGAAGCGGCCTTGGGCCGTGGTGGCGTCGAACTCGAAGTGTTCCAGCGACAGCACGCTGTTCGGCCCCGCCGACAGCAGGGAGTTGTCGCGCATGGTGATGCCCACCGTCCCGTCGGCGCCGGTCTTCAGCGTGTCGGCCGCCTCCAGCGCCATGCCCACTTCGGCGTTCAGCGTCTGGCCCTTGCGTTCCACCGACACCTGGCCCTTGCGCGTCTTGATCTGCCCGATGTCGGCGGCGGCGGGCCAGGCGACGGCCAGCGCCAGCGCCAGCCAGGCGCAGCGCAGCAGGGGGCGGGCGGGGGCAGGCTTCATCGTGAACTCCGCGGTCAGCCGAAAGCGGACGCAAGCTTAACCGGGCCGCACGATGGCGCACAGCCCGACGCAGACCTTCAGCGCGCGCATGGACAGCCTGCCGCCGGCGACACGCTTCGTGCAGGACTTCTGCGCGCAGCACGGCGTCGCCGCGGCCGATGTGCTGCGGCTGACGCTGGTCGTCGAGGAACTGCTGACCAACAGCATCGTGCACGGCCATGGCGGCGGCGGCGACGCGCCGGTGCAACTCCGGCTCGCGGTGGGAGAGTCGCAACTGGCGCTGCACTTCGAGGACCAGGCGCCGCCCTTCGACCCGTTGCGCTACCTGGCGGAAGCAGCGCCGCGCCTGGACCTGGGCGCTGAAGAGCGCCAGGTCGGCGGCCTGGGTCTGCCGCTGGTGGCGCAGATGGCCGAGCAGTTCGACTACGTACATGCCGACGGCCGCAACCGGCTGCGGCTGGTGCTGCGGCGCGGCGCCTGAGCGGCTCGCGCTCGATCGCAAAGGAGCGGGACTCGGGCAGGGCTGCCACGTGCGTGCCTGGCTTCCGCCCCGCGGCGAATCGGCACAGCCAGCGGCGCAGTGACGCGGCCGCACCCTGACATGAGGGGCTGCCTTGCCCGAGTCCCGCTCCGTGTCGACCGTGATGGCGGTGTGTTGCGGCACCGCGGAATCGGGTTTGAACGGCACGTTCATCGGCGGTGCAGCGAATGCCATTGGCGCGCGCGTGAAGCGGGTGCGCGGCATGCTGCCGGCGCAGGCCGATCGCGGAGCAGCGCATGGAACACCCGTCCGACTACCTGATCATCGGCGCCGGCATGGCCGGCGCGGCGGCCGCGCTGGCGCTGCGCGAAGCCGATGCCGCGGCGGCCATCGCCATGCTCGGCGATGAAGCGCAGCCGCCCTACGACCGCCCGCCGCTGAGCAAGGCGCTGTGGAAGGACGGCAAGGAGCAGGACATCTGGCGGCCGATCCTGTTCGAGCTGGGCTGCGAGGCCGTCGGCACGCTCGACGCGCGGCTGCAGACGGTCGAGCAATGAATCACGTCGTTCCGCGACGGCGTCGTGTACTACCTCGAAGGCGGCCGCGTGCGCGGCGTGCTGCTGTGGACTAGCTGGGACCAGGTCGATGCGGCGCGCGCACTGATCGCCGAATGCGGCCCCTTCGATGCGCGCAGCGTCGTCGGCCGCCCGTCGGCGGCGCAGCCGCGCCGGCGCGGCGGCAGCTTCTCAGCCGGCGCGCAGCGCCCCGGTGATGCCGACGCGGCGATCGAGCGGGTCGATGAGCACGCCCGGATTCATCACGCCGTGCGGGTCGACCACCTGCTTGGCCGCGGCCAGCATGCGCCTGAACAGCGGATCGGCCTCGCGCTCCCAGCCGCTGCGGTGGTCGCGCCCGACCGCGTGGTGGTGCGTGATGGTGCCGCCGTGCGCGACCACGGCCTCGTTGGCGGCGCGCTTGATGTCGCGCCAGGCGGCCAGCGCCGACGCCACGCTGCCGTCGGCGCCGCCGCGCGCGGCGTAGGTGAAGTACGGCGCCGGTCCGTCCGGATACAGGTGCGTGAAGCGGCACGACAGCAGCGCCGGCCGGCCGGTGGCGCGTTCTATGGCCGCGCCGACCTCGGCCTTCACGCCGGCGTAGAAGGCGTCGAAGCGGTCCCAGGGCACCGCGCTCTCGAAGGTGTCGAGGATCACGCCCAGGCCGACCGCTGGGTCGCGCCAGTAGGGCATGCGCAGGAACGCGTCGCGCCAGGCGCCGGCCGCGCCGCTGCGGTGTTCGCGGCTGCCCTCGGCGGCCATCGAACGCGCCACCGCCGCCTCGTCGAAGCTGCCGCCGTGATCGCGCACCAGTTCGAGCGCGCGGGCCATCGGCGCCTGCAGCGGGTGGTCGGCGGATTCGAAGCCGAGCACCAGCAGCGCATGGCTGCCGTCGCCCACGCCGGCGAAGACGGTCTCCAGCGGGTCGAGCAGGCGGCAGTTGGCCGGGTGCAACCCGGACTGCGCGAGCGCGCGGGCGCAGCGCACCGCGGCGCCGAAGTCGGCAAAGTGCACCGCAGCCGACGCGCGAAAGCGCGGCGGCGCCTGCAGCCGCAGCCAGGCTTCGGTGATGACGCCGAGCGTGCCTTCGCTGCCGAGCACCAGGCGCTCCGGCGCGGGCCCGGCGCCGGAGCCCGGCAGGCGCCGCGTCTGCAGCGTGCCGGCGGGCGTGAGCATGCGCACGGCGGCGACGAAGTCGTCGATGTGCGTGTGCAGCGTCGCATAGTGGCCGCCGGCACGCGTGGCGATCCAGCCGCCGAGCGTCGAGAACTCGAAGCTCTGCGGGAAGTGGCGCAGCGTCAGGCCGTGCGGCTTCAGTTGCGCCTGCAGTTCGGGGCCGAGCGCGCCGGCCTGGATGCGCGCGCTGCGGCTGGCCGCGTCGACCTCGAGCACGCGGTTCAGCCGCTCCAGGTCGAGCGAGACCACGCCCGCGTAGGCCGCGCCGACGTCGGGCTCGACCCCGCCGCAGACGCTGCTGCCGCCGCCGTAGGGCACGACGGCGACGTTGTTCGTCTGCGCCCAGTCGAGCAGGGCGGCGATTGCAGGCTCGCCGTCGGGGAAGGCGACCCAGTCGGGCAGCGCGGGCGGTGTGCGCAGCCACATGCGTGCGAGGTCGGCCCAGCTCTTGCCGCCGGCGTGGTTGAGCCGGTCCAGCGGCGAGGCGGAACACATCGGCGCGAGCGGCGCGGGCGGGGTGACGCGCGGCGCCGGCAGCACGAAGTCGTCGAGCTGCGGCGCGCGCCGCGCCTCGAAGCGCAGATCGAGGTTCTGGACCATCGAGCGCAGCGTGGCGAGCTCGCTCGGGGCCAACTGCGCGTCGGCATGTCCCCAGCCCCAGAAGCGCCGCGCGGGGCGGCGGGACAGCGTGGCGTCGGTATTCACCCGTGGACCTCCTGCAGCGGCCTGGCGCGCCGCGAGTCTAAACTTCCCAATACGCAGCGATGACATCGACGCGATCGAACGAATGGCCGCGAATCTCGGCGTGAAGGTGGAGTACGTGCAGACCCGTTGGCCGAACCGGATGAAAAACCCGTGAAAACGCCCGACACCCCGCACCAGGCGGGCGTGCGCGTCATCAACAACCTACGCGGCAGCAACCAAGCCAATGTGCTGGCCCAGCCTAGCCAAAGCCTAGCCACCGGCTCGGCTTCATGATGCTCACCGACGGCGCGGACTACACCCGCGTGATGGGCTTCATGTGGGGCCTGCCGGACCAGCGCGGCGTGCTCGAGCAGGCCGCGGACAAGTGGCGGAACTGAGAGCGCATCAACCAGCACACGAGGGCCTTCGTGAAACAAGTTCAAGCCAGTTCCCTGGGTTCGATCGGCGACTACCGCCTGATCGACGTTCCCGCACCCTCGCCGGGGCCGGGCACGGTGCTGCTGCGCGTCGCCGCCTGTGGCGTGGGTTATGTCGACGCGCTGGTCGCGCTGGGCCGTTACCAGGTCAAGCCGCCGCTGCCGCACGTGCCCGGGCAGGAGGTCGGCGGCTGGGTCGAGGCGCTGGGCGACGGGGTCGAGGGCCTGGCCGTCGGCGACCGCGTGATGGCCGAGGTGCGCGGCGGCTTCTCCGAATTGGCGCTGGCGCCGGCCGCCGGCGTGCACAAGCTGCCCGAGCGCATGGGCTTCGCCCAGGCCGCGGGCTTTCGCGTCAACTACCTCACCGCGCTGCACGGATTGCGCGACCGGGCGCGGCTGCTGCAGGGCGAGACGCTGCTGGTGATCGGCGCCGCCGGCGGCGTCGGCTCGGCGGCGATCCAGGTCGGCAAGCGCCTGGGCGCACGGGTGATCGCCGCCGCGTCCAGCGCCGAGAAGCGCGACTTCGCTGTCCGGCTGGGTGCCGACCTGAGCATCGATTCGGCGGCCGAGGGCTTCCGCGAGCGGCTGCAGACGCTGTGCGGCCAACTCTCGGGCCGCAAGGGGCCGGACGTGGTCTTCGACCCGGTCTGCGGCCCGCTGTTCGAGCTCAGCTTCCGTTCGCTGGGCTGGCGCGGCCGGCAGTTGGTCGTGGGCTTCGCCGGCGGCCCCGTGCCGGCGCTGCCGGCCAACCTGGCGCTGCTGAAGGGCGCCGCGCTGGTTGGCGTGGACGTGCGCCAGTTCCTGCTCCACGAGCCCGCCTTGGGCGCGGCCCACCTGGCGGAACTGCTGGGCTGGGTGGCCGAGGGCACGCTGGTGCCGCCGACCGGCCGCAGCTTCGCCTTCGGAGACTTCGCGCCGGCGCTGGAGTACGCGCTGTCCGGCCAGGGCAGCGGCAAGACGGTGCTGCAGGTGGCCGACGACTACTGAGCGCCCCCAGGGCCGAGCTGCGCCCAGCCCGCCCCCCGTGGGTCAAGCAAAGTGGCGAAACCACATTTGCTCGAGAGCCGGCCGCACCCCTTCGTCGCTTCGGACGATGACACGGCCGTCGCGCTCCGCTACCGTTTCAGGTCCCTTCCCACGCACAGGTCCACACCATGTCAGACGCATACATCATCGATACCTGCCGCACGCCGCGCGGCATCGGCAGGGTCGGCAAGGGCGCCCTTGCCGACTTGCATCCCCAGCACCTGGCTGCCACGGTGCTCGGGGCCATTGCCGAACGCAACCAGCTGGACACCGCCGAGGTGGACGACGTGATCTGGGGCACCTCCACACAGCGCGGCAAGCAGGGCATGGACATGGCCCGCATGGCGCTGCTGGATGCCGGCTACAGCCACCTGGCCAGCGGCGTGACGCTGGACCGCTTCTGCGGCTCGGGCATCACCTCGGTGAACCTGGCGGCGGCCAGCGTGGCCGCAGGCTTCGAGGACCTGGTGATCGCCGGCGGCTGCGAGATGATGAGCTACACCGCCACGCTGGCCGACCCTGCCTCGCCCGCCATGATGGACGCGGGCAACCTGCGGCTGCGCCGCAACGTGCCGCAGTCGCACCAGGGCGTGTGCGCGGACGCCGTCGCCACGCTGGAAGGCATCCCGCGCAGCGCGCTCGACGAACTGGCTTACGTGAGCCAGCAGCGCGCCGCCGCCGCCATCGCGGGCGGGCACTTCGAGCGCAGCCTGGTGCCCGTCCACCGCGAAGACGGCAGCCTGGCCCTGGACCGCGAGGAATTCCCGCGCCCGCAGACCACGCTGGAGGGCTTGGCCTCGCTGAAGCCCGCCTTCGCGGTGCTGGCCGAGCTCGAGCTGGACGAACAGGGCAACACCTACGCCGGCCTGATCCGGCAGGTCTACCCGGACTTGAAGATCAACTACGTGCACCACGCCGGCAACAGCAGCGGCGTGGTCGACGGCGCCGGCGCGGTGCTGCTGGCCTCCGGCGCCTACGCGAAGAAGCGCGGCCTGAAGCCCCGCGCGCGCATCGTGGCCGTGGCCAACGTGGGCGACGACGCCACGCTGATGCTCAACGCCCCGGTGCCGGCGGCGCGCAAGGCGCTGGCCAACGCCGGCTTGACGGTGGGCGACATCGACCTGTGGGAGATCAACGAAGCCTTCGCCGTGGTGGCCGAGAAGTTCATCCGCGACCTGAGGCTCGACCGCGACAAGGTCAACGTCAACGGCGGCGCGATGGCGCTGGGGCACCCCATCGGCGCCACCGGCTCGATCCTGATCGGCACGCTGCTCGATGAACTCGAGCGTCGCGACCTCAAGCGCGGGCTGGTGACGATGTGCGCGGCGGGCGGCATGGCACCGGCGATCATCATCGAGCGCGTGTAGCACCCGCAGGTCTGCGAACCAAGGCGTGCCGGCCCCGAACGGCGAAGCCGGCGCTGCAATACCTGGCCGGCCCCGACAGCGCCGGCAGCATGCTCGGTGCGCGCGTGCCGATCGTGCTCGACAGCCGCGCCGTTTCGCTGCGCTCGCGCCTGGTCTCGACGGTGGTCATGACGCTGCTCGCCGGCGCGCGGCGCAGGAAGCACGGACCGGCGGCCTGATCCTCGAGACACCCGCCGTCGGCATGGGCGGGTGTGCGAGCGATGCACATCAAAGCTGGCGCGTGCCCGTGCCGGCGACCGGCTGCAGGCCCTTGCCGAAGCTGACGAAGTACTCGCCGGCCGGGTTGATCACCACGGCGTGCCGTGCGGCGGGATCGGAGAAGTAGCGCCAGCCGTAGGCCGCCTCGCCGGGCGCCGCGCGGTTGGCAAGCTCCGCCATCGCCGGGGCGTTGCCCTGCGCGGCCGGGCCCGTGCCGGCGACCGGCTGCAGACCCTTGCCGAAGCTGACGAAGTATTCGCCGGCCGGGTTGATCACCACGGCGTGCCGTGCGGCGGGATCGGAGAAGTAGCGCCAGCCATAGGCCGCCTCGCCGGGCGCCGCGCGGTTGGCAATTTCGGTCATGGCCGAATCACCGTGCGGCGCGGCGAACGCAGCAGCGCTGGCGACGACGGCCAGCATCGCGCACGAGGAGCGAAGAAGGGAGGTGTTCATGAGGATCTGCCTTTGCTCGAAGCCCGGTCTCGATCGACCGTGAAGGCAGTGTGTTCCGGCACGCCTGAATCGAGCTTGAACGGCTCGTTCAGCATGCGTTCACAGAGCGGCCTGCGTCTGCACCTGCACCTGCACCTGCACCTGCACCTGCACCTGCACCTGCACCTGCGCGTTCGCCTTCGCGGGGCCACGCTGCGATCGGAAACTTCTGCGCCGCGTGGCGCGGGCACGCGGCCCGCTCGACGCGCTGCGCGTCATCGGCCGCTGCCGGCGGCGCAGCCGACACCAGCGCCTCGACCGCGTGCTCAGCGCGCAAAGCGGCCGAGGCCGAGTTCCACCAGCGCGCCGCCCCGGCGCAGCAGGAACAGCGCCTCCAGCCCGACGCGCTGCGCCAGCGCCGGACCCTCCGCCGGGCCGGCCACCAGCAGCGCGGTGGCCCAGGCGTCGGCGCTGATGCAGTCGGTGGCCAGCACCGTGACCGAGGCCACGGCGTGGTTCACCGGCGCGGCGCCGAAGCCCCGGGCGTCGACCGCCGCAGCGAAGGCGCCGCCGCTGAGGCGCGAGACTTCGAGCGCGCACGCCAGCACCTGATCGGGTTCCACGGCGCGCTGGCCCCGAACGCCAAGCTGCGGGCGTTGGTGGTACGCCAGGGCCGCCCGCGCAGGCGCAAGCGGCCACCGAGGCTGCAGTCGCCGCAGAGTGCGGGGTCGGGACTGGCCACGCCCGGCCTCACCGCATCAGCTGGGCGCGGCTGCTCAAGCGCGTTTTGGCTGCGACGCAACTTGGGTTCGCGGTCGCTGTTGACCGCTGTCAATGGCCGGAAGACGCCGTGCGCGTAGCCTGCCAGCGTTGATTGCTCTGGAGTCATGCGATGTCACTCGCGAAGACCATGGTTGCAGCACTGGCCGGGCTCGGCTTGGTCTTGAGCGCATCGCTGCTCCATGCGCAACCCAAGGTCGTGAATGGCGTGCTGACCGATTCGTCCGGGCTGACGCTGTACGTCTTTGACAACGACGCCACCGTTCCTGGCAAGAGTGCATGCATTGGCGCATGCCTGAACATGTGGACGCCCCTGTTCGCGCAAACTGGAGCCAAGGCCGCGGGCGACTACACGCTGATCACGCGGGATGACGGCAAACTGCAGTGGGCCCACAAGGGCAGGCCGCTGTACCGCTGGTACAACGACAAGAAGCCGGGCGATCGGGACGGTGATGGCCTTCGCCAGGCCTGGCACGTCGCGAAACCCTGAAGGCGGCCCGCGCCGCTGTTCTCTGCCGGCGGCTTGCTGCCGGGTTCTGTCTCAGCTGGGCAGCGCCTCAGCCTACGCCCACGTCCACGCTCAGCCCCAGACTTCCGCGGCCGTCTCGACCACCGGCGCGAGCTGCCTGCGCTGGTGGTCGACGGCGATGTTGTTGCCGTGCACCGTGCTGCTGAGGCCGCACGCGCCACGTGACGCCGCCGCGACCGGAGTACCCATCAGTTCGAGACGAATTCGTCGCCCAAGATCCCGGCGATGTCCTGGCGCTCGCCCAGCAGCCGAACCACATCCAAGTGGTCGGCGCGTTCGAAGTAGCACCACAGCAGCGAAAACCTTCCGACCCGCCACGTCCGAAGCCCTGGAACGCCCAGGCGCTTGCCGAGCGCCGGCGAGCCTATGCCCGGTTCGAGTTCGATCTGGTCAAGCGCGTCTTCGGTGGCTTTGGCCACCTTCACCGCCACTCGGGCGCCACCCTCCTTGCGGTAGTACCGGGCCTCACCCTGCTGATCGCGCAGCGCCTGCGGGCGCAGAATCGCCGGCTTCAAACGATCTCGCCGCGAGCGATCGCCAGCAGTTCCTTCTCGTCCGCCTTGGTGCGACGCCGGCCAGGCCCGGATGCCAGTCCTTCTTCGATGAGCTCTCGAAGCCGTTTCTTGGCCTGCTCTTCCTGGTCGCGCCGAACCAGGTCGCGGATGTACTCGCTGGTGTTGCCGTAGTTGCCTGCAGCGACCCGGTTGTCGATGTACTCGCGCATCGACTCGGGCAAGGCGAAGCTCATGGTTTGACGGCTCATGGCAAATTCTCGCGCAGTTTGACAACTGTTGTCAATCGCCTTCGTGCCGACCGTCGATGCCGGCGCTTTGCCCCTCAGCGCGCGAAGCGCCCCAGACCCACTTCAACCAGCGCCGCGCCCCGGCGCAGCAGGAACAGCGCCTCCAGCCCGACGCGCTGCGCCAGCGCCAGACCCTCCGCCGGGCCGGCCACCAGCAGCGCGGTGGCCCAGGCGTCGGCGCTGATGCAGTCGGTGGCCAGCACCGTGACCGAGGCCACGGCGTGGTTCACCGGCGCAGCGCGGCGAGCGTCCATGGTGTGCGACACGCGCGCGGCGCCGAGCTCGAACCAGCGGCGGTAGTCGCCTGAAGTGGCCACCGCCAGATCGGCGAGTTCGATCACGCCGTGCGCCGCGCGGCGCCCGGCCTGCGGGCTTTCCAGCGCCACCGACCAGGCTTGGCCGTCGGCCTGGGTGCCGCAGGCGCGCAGTTCGCCGTCGAGCGCGGCCAGCGCATGCGCCACGCCGTGGCGCGGCAGCACGGCGGCCATGCGGTCCACCGCATAACCCTTGGCGATGCCGCACAGGTCCAGCTGCAGCGGTGCGCGCTTGCAGACGCGGCCGGCGCCCAGGTCCAGCTCCAGCCAGCGGTGCGCCGGGCGGGCCGCGGCTTGCGCCGCCGCCTGGATCGCTGCCGCGTCGGGCGCGTCGCGCGCGGCGCCGAAGCCCCAGGCGTCGACCAGCGCGCCGACGGCAGGATCGAAGGCGCCGCCGCTGAGCCGTGAGACCTCCAGCGCGTGCGCCAGCACCTGCAGTATCTGCTCGGGCAGATCGACCCAGCGGTCGGGCGCGGCGCGGTTCAGGCGCGACAGATCGCTGTCGGGCTTGAACGGCGACATCTGGCGGTCGACCTGCTCGACCGCCGCCGCCAGGTCGCGCTGCAGTGCGGGCGCGTCCAGCGATACCTCGGCGTCGCAGCGCAGCGACCAGCGCGTGCCCATCGTCGGCCCGTGCAGCGTCATGCGCGTCATTCGAGTCAGCCCCGCCGCGCCTGGGGGTGTGGGCTCACAAGGAAACGCCGGGCCGCCCCAAGTTTCCTTGACCCCCGCGGGGGGCGGGCTGGGCGCAGCCCGGCCCTGGGGGCGCTCAGAACACGTCTTCGGCATAGCGCCCCGCGGTCTTCAGCTGGCGCACGCTCAGGCCGAGCGCGCCCAGGATGGCGTCGAGTGCCTCGGCCACGCTCTTGGCCATCGGCCGGCTGCCGCACACGCGCAGCACGGCGCCCTTGGCGACGAGATCGCGCACCTGCGCGGCGTCGCCGCGCAGCGCGTCCTGCACGTAGCCGCCGCCGGGCGTGCGCGAGAACACCGTCTTCAGGCTCGCCAGCCGGCCTTCGCCGAGCCAGCCCTTGATCTCGTTGCCGAAATAGAAGTCCCGCGCCGGGTCGCGCGCGCCGAAGTACAGGTGCATCGGCACGCGGCGCGCGTTGTTGCGGATGAAGCCGGCCAGCGGTGCGACGCCGGTGCCGGCGCCGATCAGCACCACCGGCCGCCGGCGCACGCCGTCCAGCGCGAAGCTCGGGTTCGAGCGCACGAAGGCCTGCACCGCGTCGCCCGGCTGCAGCGCGTGCAGCCAGCTCGAGCACACGCCGCCGTCGATGCGGCGCACGCAGATCTCGACGAAGCCGTCCTGCCGGCTCGACGCCAGCGAGTAGTAGCGCGGCACGGCCGAACCGGGCGGCACGATGCCGATCAGGTCGCCGGCTTCGAAGCGCGGCCAGCCGCGGCCCATCAGGCGGGCCCACCCGGACTGTTGCGGCCAGCCCAGGCGCAGGATCACCGCCGGCCGGCCCTGGGCGCCGGGGTAGTCCCGGCGCGACAACAGCTGCAGCGTGGTGGTGCTCGGCACGCGCGGCGCGTAGTCCAGCGTCAGCGCTTCGCCCAGCGCCTGCGCCTGCGCCAGCGCCTGGCCCCACAGCGCGAACTGCTGCGCCGACTGCTGGTGGATGCGCTCCAGCGGCAGCAGCTGCGCCCAGCCCTTGGCGCGCAGCGCCTGGTCCAGGGCTTCGGCGTAGGCGCAGAACGCAGGGAACTGGCGATCGCCGAAGCCGAGCACGCT
Source organism: Rubrivivax sp. (assembly GCA_036724445.1). GTDB lineage: Bacteria > Pseudomonadota > Gammaproteobacteria > Burkholderiales > Burkholderiaceae_C > Rubrivivax. Next base: position 29,935 of record DAIMFR010000019.1, read on the forward strand.
CACTAAAGCCTTGCCCACCGGCTGGCGCGCAATGCGTTCCAGCGCGCGCGCCGCATGCGCGGGTGCCTGGCCGTCGCCATAGGTGGCGGCGAGCACGAACACCTGCCGCGCTGCGGCGCCGACCGCGAAGTGCTCGAGTGCCGCGGTGTGCACCGCGTGGCCGTTGCGCACCAGCGCGTCGTGCAGCGCCTGCGCGAAGCCCCAGGTGCTGCCGTTCTCGCTGGCCACGAAGATCAGCACTTCGGCCTGGGCCAGGGCACTGTTGCGCGCGAGGCGCGGCGTCTGGCGGCGCGCCTGCTGCCACAGCATCAGCCCCGATACCCAGAACACCGGGATGCTGCCGCCCATCAGGCCCAGCACCACGGCCCAGGGCCAGGCGCCTTCACCGGTGTGCAGCAGCACCGCCCAGTCGTAGCCGCGCTGCGCGAGCGTCGCCTGCTGCCAAGCCAGCGTCTGGCCGGAGCGGCGGTCGATCCAGCCCTGGCCCTGCGCCGTCACCACGCGCCAGGTGTCCTCCGGGTCGGCAGCGGCGGGGAAGTTCAGCTTGCGCAGCTGCGCGACGCGCAGCTCCTGCAGCAGCGGCAGCGCGGCGGGTGGCAGGTCGGGTTGCGCGCTCGGCTGCGACATCAGGTCCGGGTCCGCATCGGCTTCGACCTGCAGCAGGCCGAAGGTCGCGGCGCTCATGACCAGCGCGGTCGCCGACGTCAACAGCAGCACGACGACCACCACCCGGCCGGTGAGCACGTGCACGCGCTGCAGCACCGAGCCGTGCACGCGTCCGGCCAGCCGGCGCCAGCCGCCCAGCCGGCGCAGCAGCAGCACCAGTCCGCTGAGCGAGACCACGAACATGGCCAGCGCCACGGCGGCGGCCGCCAGCCGGCCGCCGTCGCCGAGCAGGAACGAGCGGTGCAGGTTCTTGACCCAGCGCGACAGCGCCGACGGCTGGTACTCGCCGAGCACCCGGCCGTCGGCCGGATCGACCCGCGCCGCGTGCGCGCGGTCGCCATCGAAGGCATAGACGACGATGTCACCGGCCGGCAGCCGGCGGATCTCCTCGGCACCGGGGACCGTGGCGGCCACGCGCTGCACCAGCGTCGCCACCGGCAGCCCGGCGTCGGCCGGCACGGCCTGTGCGGCATCGCGTACCGGATCGATCGCCAGGATCACGCCGGTGAGGCCGAGCAGCAGCGCGACGGCCCCGGCCACCAGGCCGAGCCAGCGGTGAACGAGTCTGAAGCTCATGGGATGGGCGGCGGCGCTCAGGGCCGCTCAGGGCAGTTGGTAGGTGAAGGACTGGATGTACTGCCGGCCGGCCTGCGCCTTGCCGGCGTCGCCCTTGGTCAGCGGTACGCGGATCTCGGCCGGGCTGTCGCGCATGTCCTCGACCGCCGCGTCGATGCGGATCTCGTAGCCGGCATCGAGCAGCGCATCGGCCAGGTCCACGGTGACCTTCAGCGTGCGCCCCTGGCCGACGCTGGCGCCGGTGACGCCGTCCAGACGCTTGGCGTCGCGCGCCGACAGCCGGTTCCAGTCGGCCAGGTGCTTGTAGTACTTGGCCTTGCCGCCTGCCACCCACAGCGTGCCGGCGTAGGCGCCTTTGGCGTCGGTCAGGTACACGGCCAGGTAGGCGCCGTCGCCGCCGTAGTCCTTCAGCGTCGTCGACAGCGTCACCGGGCGGCTTTCGGCCAGCGCGGGAATGGCCAGCGTCGTGGCGGCCAGCAGCGTGCTCATCAAGGATTTGTTCATCGTCTTGCTCCGTCGGTTGTGTCAGTCGATCTGGGCGCGCGGCTTGGTGCCGGGGGTGAACAGCGGGGGTGGGGTGCCCGAGGCTGCGTCTCCGGCCGGCGAACTGGACTGGGGTTGCGCGCTGCTGCCGGGCGCGGCGTCCTGCGGCGGCGGGTGCTCGCGCTCGCGCGCACGGGCACGGTCGCGATCCTGATCGTCGCTGCCGTCGCGGTACTTGATCTTCACCGGCGCCAATGTCTCGGGGTCGATCTTGGCCTTGAAGCTGCGCCCTGCGGCATCCTTGCCGCGGATCTCGTAGCAGCCGTCGTCGATCTTCAGGCGCTGCACCTGCCAGCCCTTGCGTGCGGCCATCTGCATGACGGCCTCACGCGACTGCCAGCGCTGGGTCGGGACATCGCAGTCGTCATCGGCCAGCGCGGGTGCGGCGGCGAGCGCAGCCGTCAGTGCGGCCAGGGCCCATGGCGTGGTGCGGCGTACGGGTTTCATGGCCGTTCCCTCCTTCATTCCGGTTCATGCGCCACGCGCGGCGCGGAGCCGGCCGGCGGCCTGGGCCGGGCGGGCGGCCACATGTGGTGCAGCGTGTCGTCGCGCATGGCGTAGTGATGCCACAGTGCCGCTGCCGCATGCACGCCGATCAGCCCGTAGCCGAGCACGCCGATGACTTCGTGGATCTCTTCGAGCGCCTTCGCCGTGCTCCGGTCGGGCGCCATCAGCGCGGGCAGCTCCAGCCCGAACCAGGGAATCGGCTTGCCCTTGGCGCTGAGCAGCATCCAGCCCAGCAGCGGCATGACGAGCAGGAACGCGTACAGCGCCCAGTGCATCGCCCGGGCGAGCGTGTCTTGCCAGGCCGGTGGCGGCGGATCGATCGACGGCGCGGGATAGACCGCGCGCAGCGCCAGGCGGACGAAGACCAGGCCAAACACCGTCAGGCCGAGCATGTTGTGCCAGGTCTTCATCAGTTGGTGCGCGTCGCTGCTCTTGGGAAAGATGCCGCGCATCTCGATCAGCGCGTAGATGGCGGCCAGCAGCGCGAGCGTCAGCCAGTGCGCGCCGATCGAAAGCGGGTGATAGGTGCCAGGGGCCGTTGCGGCGCGGGGGATCGATGGCTCGAGCATGGTCTTCTCCCGGGTTGCTGCACGGTGAGGGCGCTTCAGCGGTCGCGGCGCTCGCGCTCGACCGCGCCGGTGCCGGCGTTGACGTAGAGCTTCACGCGTTCGCCCTGCGCGTTGCGTGCCTTGACCTCGTAGCGGCCGTTGTCGAGCTCGATCTCGCGCATGTCGCGGTAGCCGGCCGCTTCCATGCGGTCGTAGATGTCGCGAATGGTGAGCTGCGGCGCGGCCGGCGGCGTCGCCTGGGTCGTCGCGGCCGGCGACGTGGCCTGAGCGGCGGCACTTGCCGGCTGGGCGGGCTGCGCCTGCGCGATGCCGAGCGTGAGTGCGGTGCCTGCGCAGGCGGCGAGCAGCAGGCGGCGGGCAGGGGTGTGGAGGGCTTGCATGACGATGGCTCCTGTGGCTTGATTGCGCCGGCACCGTGCCGGGGCATGCAGGCATTGTCGAAACCGCGCCATGAACCGATGCTGAAGAGCGCGTTCATCTACCGTTCAGCATCCTGCGGCAAGATGCAGCGCATGGCCGCCCATCGTCCTCGCCTCGCGCACCGGCTCGTCCCGCCGCTGCTCATCGCCTGCGCGCTGGCTGCGGCGGGGCCGCTGCAGGCCGATCAACGCGATCACGATGCGGCGCGCCAGGCGCTCGAACAGGGCAAGGTCCTGCCCTTGCGCACGGTGCTGGAGAAGGTCGAGCGCGACTACCAGGGCCAGGCGATCAAGATCGAGTTCGAGCGCGACGACGGGCGCTTCATCTACGAGATCCGCCTGCTGCAGAACGACGGCCGCGTCGTCAAGCTGGAGGTCGATGCCGTGGACGGCAAGGTGCTTTCCGCCAAGCGCAGGGAGCGCTGATGCGCATCCTGGTGGTCGAGGACGAGCCCACGCTGCGCGCGCAGCTGGTGCAGGCCATCAGCGCGGCCGGCCACACGGTGGACAGCGCCAGCGACGGCGCGCAGGCCCACTACCTGGGCGAGGTCGAGGCCATCGACGCGGTGGTGCTGGACCTGGGCCTGCCGGTGCTCGACGGCCTGTCGGTGCTGCGGCGCTGGCGCGCCGCCGGCCGCAACATGCCGGTGTTGATCCTTACCGCGCGCGGCGCCTGGCACGAGAAGGTGGCCGGCATCGATGCCGGCGCCGACGACTATCTGGCCAAACCGTTTCACATGGAAGAGCTGCTGGCGCGGCTGCGCGCGCTGCTGCGCCGCCTGGGCGAGCACGGCAGCGCGCAGTGGCAGTGCGGGCCGATCCTGCTCGATACGCGCCAGGCGCGCGTGCTGGTCGACGGCCAGCCGCTGGAGCTGACCAGCCACGAATTCAAGCTGCTCGCGCTGCTGATGCAGCGCAAGGGCGAAGTGCTGTCGCGCACCGAGCTGTCCGAGCATCTGTATGCGCACGACAGCGACCGCGACTCCAACACCATCGAAGTCTTCGTCGGCCGCCTGCGCCGCAAGCTGCCGCCCGGCAGCATCGAGACGGTGCGCGGCCTGGGCTACCGGCTGGTCGACGCCGGCGCGGCTGCATGAAGCCCGGCGCCTGGCCGGGCTCGCTGCGCCTGCGCCTTTTCGCCGGCACGCTGGCCTGGATGCTGGTGAGCATCGCGCTCGTTGCCTGGGGGCTGCGCAGCCTGTTCCAGGATCACGTCACCCAGCAGCTGGAAGTGCAGCTGGTGGCCCAGCTCGACCATCTGAGCGCAGCCGTCGGCGTGACGCCCGGCGGCGCCGTGGAGGTCGCGCCGATGGCCGGCGACGCGCGCCTGAGCCGGCCGCTGTCGGGCCTGTACTGGCAGGTCGACCGGCTCGGCAGCGCGCCGCAGGCGGCGGTGGCGCGCTCGCGCTCGCTGTGGGATCAGGTGTTGCCGCTGCCGGCGGCGCCCGGGCCGCTCCCAGCCTCGGGCCACCGCGTGCTGCAGTTGCGCGACGCCCAGGGGCACGAGCTGCTGACGGTGGCGCGCACGCTGCAGCTGCCCGAAGACGATGCGCCGCCGCTGCGCCTGGCCGTGGCCGCTGACAAGGCGCTGATCGCCGAACCGATCGGCCGCTTCACGCGGCTGCTGTGGATGGCGCTGGGCGGCTTGGCGTTGGGCCTGGCCGTGGCCGTGGCGGTGCAGCTGCAGCTGGCGCTGCGCCCGCTGAACCAGCTGCGCCAGCGCCTGGGCGCCGTGCGCAGCGGCGATGCGGCGCGCATCGAAGGCCGCTTCCCGCGCGAGCTGCAGCCGCTGGTCGACGAGTTCAACCACGTGCTCGGCGCCAATGCCGACATGGTGCAGCGCGCGCGCACGCAAGCCGGCAACCTCGCGCATGCGGTGCACACGCCGCTGTCGATCCTGGCCAATGCCGCCGCACAGGACAGCGGCCCCTTGGCGCAGCTGGTGCAGGAGCAGGTGGGCGCGGCGCGGCGCCAGGTCGACTACCACCTGGCGCGCGCCCGCGCCGCCGCCGCGGTGCGCGCCACCGGCCTGCGCACGCCGGTGTTGCCGCCGCTGCACGCGCTGCTGCGCACCATGCAGCGCCTGCATGCGCAGCGCCAACTGACTTTCGAGCTGGCGCCCGGGGCCGAAGACGGCGCCTTCCGCGGCGAGGAACAGGACCTGTACGAGCTGCTGGGCAACCTGCTCGACAACGCCGGCAAATGGGCGCGCACGCGCGTCGCCGTCGACGTGCGCAGCGTCGGCGGCCAGCTGTGCTTCACGGTCGACGACGATGGCCCCGGCATCCCCGCCGAGCAGCGCGAGCGCATGTTCGAACGCGGCGTGCAGCTCGACGAGCGGCGCCCGGGCAGCGGCCTGGGGCTGGACATCGTGCGCGAGCTGGCCCACAGCTATGGCGGCAGCGTGCAGGCGCAGGCCTCGCCGCTCGGCGGCCTGCGCATGCGCCTGCGGCTGCCGGCTGCGCACTGAGCGCTGCTCGTACTTTTCGTGCGGATCGCGATCCAGTCTCCGCAGAGGTGGACCTGCTCTCGGCGCAAAGCGGCCGTAGGCCGCTTTGCGCCTGGGGGCGCTATGCACACCGCTCCCCCGAGCCCCCTCCGAGAGGGGGCTCCAGTTCGTTATACAAGCCGGCCTGGCGGCCGACGGACGGGCGTACCTGGCATTCGCCAGGCACGCGCAGGGGGGGGCTGCGCCGGCCGCAAGGCCGGCCCGACGGCCTTGCTGGAGCCCCCTCTCGGAGGGGGCGCGGGGGAGCCGCATCAACGCGCCTTGGCGCAAAGCGGCCTACGGCCGCTTTGCGCCGACAGCAGCTTCTCGAGCCTGGTTCGAGCTCGAGTTGGCGTCACCTGGCACGCGCAGGGGACGAGTCGCGGCACGCACCTGTTTGCGGGGGTGCGCGGGCAAGCGCCGCGCGCGCCACCTGATAGAGTGCCCGCCCCATGGACCTGCTCGCCTTCGCCCTGGATTTCGTGCTGCGCGTGGACAAGCACCTGGCCGAGTTCGTCGCACTGTATGGCGCCTGGGTGTACGCCCTGCTGTTCACCATCATCTTCGTCGAGACCGGCGTCGTCGTCATGCCCTTCCTGCCCGGCGATTCGCTGCTCTTCGTCGTCGGCGCGCTGTGCGGGCTGGGGCTGATGGAGATGGGCATCGTCATGCCGCTGCTGATCGTCGCCGCGGTGGCCGGCGACCAGATGAACTACACCATCGGCCGCTACTTCGGGCCGAAGGTATGGCATTGGGAACACTCGCGCTTCTTCAACAAGCACGCCTTCCAGCAGGCGCATGACTTCTACGAGAAGTACGGCGGCATCACCATCATGCTGGCGCGCTTCCTGCCGTTCATCCGCACCTTCGTGCCCTTCGTGGCCGGCGTGGCCGACATGAGCCGGCGCAAGTTCACCATGTACAACGTGGTCGGCGCGCTGGTCTGGGTGATCAGCCTGATCGCCGCCGGCTACCTGTTCGGCAACCTGCCGTGGGCCAAGGCCAACATGAGCCTGATCATCTGGCTGATGATCATCGTGCCCGGGCTGCTCGCGCTGCTCGGCGCCTGGCGCGCCAAGCGCAAAGGCGTGGAACCGGTCGCCTGATCGCCGTTCAGGCGAGCGCGCGCCGCAGCCCGGGTGCCGGGCTTCTTCGCCGATCAGGAATGTCCTTGGCGCAGCCGCAGCAAGGTCGCGTTGCGCGGCGCTGCCTCACCAGATGCCCAGCGCGATGCCGCTGGCCAGCGCCTGGCCGAGCTCGCGGCAGCGCGCCAGTTCGTCCGGCGCGATGGTCTTCGGCGCCAGGATCGCCTCCGGCGTCTGCGCGTGTGTGCACACGATCAGCGCCGGCGCCACCGCCTTCAGCCGCCAGCCGGTGCAGATGCGTTCGATCTGCCGCGCCGCGCCCTGGCCGTCGCTGCCGGCGCAGATCATCGCCGCGTAGGGGCGGCCTTCGATGCGGCCGAGCACGCCGTAGTAGCTGCGGTCGAAGAAGTCCTTCATCACGCCGGCCATCGTCGCCAGGTTCTCCGGCGCCACGAACAGGCAGCCGTCGGCGGCCAGCAGGTCGTCGGCGCCGGCTGCGCGTGCGTGCCTCACGCGCAGCTGCACGCCGGCTTCCAGACGCGCGCCTTCGGCCGCGGCTTCGGCCATCTGCCGGCTGCCGCCGGTCAGCGAATGCCAGACCACGAGCAGCGTCTTCGGGCTCATAAGGCAACCTGCGCGCTGATCGCGTTCCGGTATGAGCGCTTTGCAGCGGCCATGCGCGCTCACAGCGAACGGTTGCGCGCCAGCGGCGGGTTCTTCGCGAAGTAGCGGCGGATGCCGGTGGCCAGCGCGTCGACCAGCTGCGCCTGGTAGGCCGGGTCGCGCAGCCGCGCTTCTTCTTCCGGGTTGGAGATGAACGCGGTCTCGACCAGGATGCTGGGCACGTCGGGCGCCTTCAATACCGCGAAGCCGGCCTGCTCGACCTGGCGCTTGTGCAACCGGCCGACACGCCCCAGCGGCGCGAGCACCTCGTTGCCCAGCTTCAGGCTGTCCTTGATCTGCGCCGTGGTGCTCATGTCGAGCATCGCACGCATCACCTGGCGGTCCTTGGTGGCGGCGGCGTTGATGCCGCCCACCAGGTCGGCGGCGTTCTCGCGCTGCGCCAGCCAGCGCGCCGCGGCGCTGCTGGCGCCGCCGTCGCTGAGCGCGAACACGCTGGCGCCGCGCGCCTCGGGCCGCATGAAGGCGTCGGCATGGATCGACACGAACAGGTCGGCCTGCACGCGCCGCGCCTTGCGCACGCGCTCGTGCAGCGGCACGAAGAAGTCGGCGTCGCGCGTCATCATCACGCGCAGGTTCGGCATGGCGTTCAGCTCGTCGCGCAGGCGCAGCGCGATCTGCAGCACCACGTCCTTTTCCCTGGTGCCGCCGGGGCCGATCGCACCCGGATCCTCGCCGCCGTGGCCGGGATCGAGCGCGACGATGATCAGCCGGTCGATGCGCTGCTGCTCGTCGGCGCTGGGCGGCTCGGGCGGCGGCGGCGGGGCCTTGGTTTGCAGCGGTGCGGAAGGCGCAGGCACAGGCACAGGCATAGGCGCGGGTGCGGGCATCGGAGCCGGCAGCGCCGCCGGCTTGTCGACGCGCGCGATCAGTTCGCCGAGCGCATCGCGCACGCTCTGCGCGGCACGATCGGCGGACTCCTTCTCGCGCACCAGCGCCAGCAGCGGGTCGTGCTCCTGCGTCGGATACAGGTCGAGCACCAGCCGGTGGCGGTACGCGGCCACCGGCTCCAGTGCGAACTGCTGCGGCGCCACCGGCTGCTTCAGGTCCAGCACCAGCCGCACCACGCGCGGCGTGTTCTGGCCGACGCGCACGCCGGCGATGTACGGATCGTCGGGCCGCACCTTGCCGACCAGCTCGCGCAGCGCGGTATCCAGCGTCAGCCCGTCGATGTCGACCAGCAGCCGCGGCGGGTTGTGCAGCAGCTGGTGGCGTGCGCTCAGGCCCTGGTCCGATTCGAGCGTGACGCGCGTGTAGTCGTCGGCCGGCCAGACGCGCACGGCGACGATGCTCGCGCCCCAGGCGCGGTGCCACGCGCCGAAGCTCAGGCACAGCGCGCCCAGGCGCTGCAAGGCGGCGCGGCGCGGCGTCATCGCAGCAGCTCCCGGCCGCGCGGCGTCAGCGCCTGCAGCGTGACCTGGCGTGCGTGCTCGCCGGCGATGTCGATCTGCAGCCGCAGGTCCGGCGCCGGCAGCAGCGCCTCGGCCTTCTGCGGCCATTCGACGAGCTTCAGCCCCGGTGCGGCGAAGATCTCGCGCAGCCCCGCGTCCTCCCATTCGCGCGCATCGTCGAAGCGGTAGAAGTCGAAATGCGAGATCGCAAATCCCGGCAGTTCATAGGGTTCGAGTACGGTGTAGCTCGGGCTCTTGATGCGGCCCGGCACACCCAGCGCGTGCAGCAGGTGGCGCACGAAGGTGGTCTTGCCGGCGCCGAGCGCGCCGCGCAGCTCGATCGTCGCGTCGCGCAATGCCGGCCGTGCGGCCAGCGCGGCGGCATGGGCGGCGCACGCGGCCTCGTCGGGCCAGGGGCGGGAGCGGGTTTCTAGAATCTCGGCATGCGTGAGCGTCATCACTTCGACGGGCAGTTGCTGCTCGCGCAACTGCGGGAGTGGGCGCATGGGCTCGGATTCTCACAGATCGGTGTGGCCGGCGTCGACCTCGGTGTTGCGCAGAGCGGACTGCGCGACTGGCTGGCGCAGGGATTTCACGGCTCGATGCACTACATGCAGCGCCACGGCATGAAGCGCGCGCGGCCCGCCGAGCTGGTGCCGGGCACGCTGAGCGTGATCACGGCGCGCATGGACTACCTGCCGCAAGGCACGGCCGACGGCTGGCAGGCCGTGGAATGGCGGCGGCTCGGCGATGCGCAGCAGGCCGGCGTGTCGATCTACGCGCGCGGCCGCGACTATCACAAGGTGCTGCGTCAGCGGCTGCAGGCGCTGGCGACAAGGCTGGCGGACGAAGTCGGCCCGCTGGGCGCGCGCGTGTTCACCGATTCGGCGCCGGTGCTCGAGGTCGAGCTGGCGTCGCGCAGCGGCATCGGCTGGCGCGGCAAGCACACGCTGGCGCTGCAGCGCGGCGCCGGTTCGATGTTCTTCCTCGGCGAGATCTTCGTCGACCTGGCCTTGCCGCCGACGCCGCCGGCCGCCGCGCACTGCGGCAGCTGCCGCGCCTGCCTGGACGTCTGCCCGACGCAAGCCATCGTCGCGCCGTACCGGCTGGACGCGCGGCGCTGCATCTCGTACCTGACCATCGAGCACGACGGCGCGATACCCGTCGCGCTGCGCCCGCTGCTCGGCAACCGCATCTACGGCTGCGACGACTGCCAGCTCGTCTGTCCGTGGAACAAGTACGCGCAGCGCTCGACGCTGCCGGACTTCGACGCGCGCGCGCCGCTGGACGGCGCCACGCTGCTGCAGCTGTGGGCCTGGGACGAAGCCGAGTTCCTGCGGCGCACCGAAGGCAGCGCGATCCGCCGCATCGGCCACTGGCGCTGGCAGCGCAACCTGGCGGTGGCGCTGGGCAACGCGCTGCGTGCGCGGCCCGATGCGCAGATCGAAGCCGCGCTGCGCGCGCGGCTGGCCGGCGCGGACGAGCTGCTCGCCGAGCACATCGGCTGGGCGCTGGCGCAGCTCACTGCAGCGCCTGCAGCGCCTGCAGCGCCTCCAGCACCGCCAGCCACAGCGGCACGCTGAGCGCACACAGCAGCGTCGACACCGTCACCAGCCCGGCGACGAAGGCGCCGTGCCCGCCCATGCGCACCGCCAGCACGTAGGCCGACGACGCGGTGGACAGCGCGGCGAAGGCCACCAGCACCAGGCTCTGCTGCGGCGGCAGCGGCAGCCACAGGCACAGGCCCACGGCCAGCAGCGGCAGCAGCACATGGCGGATGGTCAGCAGCGCCGCAGCCAGGCCGGGCGCGGCCTTCAGCGCACCGAGCTTCAGGCCCGCGCCCACCGCCATCAGCCCCAGCGGCAGCGCCGCCACGCCGATGCGCTGCAGCGTCGCGGCCACGGCGTCGGGAAAACGCAGCCCGGCCAGGTTGGCCAGCAGCCCGGCGGCGGTGGCCAGGATCAGCGGGTTGCGCGCGATCTCGCGCAGGTAGCCGTGGCCGCCGTGCCGCGCCAGCGGCCACACCGCCGCCACGTTGCACAGCGGCACGCACAGCGCGACCAGCAGCGCGATCCAGGCCAGCCCCTGCGGGCCCGCCAGGCGTTCGGCCAGCGCCAGCGCGATGAAGGTGTTGAAGCGGAACGCCGTCTGCGCGCCCGAGGCATGCAGCCGCGCATCGACGCCGGGCAGCCAGCGCAGCGCATAGGCCAGCAGCACGCCGCAGGCGGTCACGGCCAGGCCGGACAAGCCCAGGCTCAGCGTCGTGCCCAGTTGCAGCGGCGACTTCAGGATCGAGTTGAACAGCAGCACCGGGAACAGCAGGTAGTACACCAGCCGCTCGACGCCGTCCCAGACGCTGCGGTCGAGCGCGGTCCAGCGGCACAGCACGAAGCCGCACAGGATGAGCAGGAAGTCCGGTACCAGCAGCAGCGCGTGCGACATGCGCCGAGTGTGCCTGCGCGGCCCGTCTGCCCGGTTGCGGCTGCCGGGCATCGTGCCCCGCCGGCGCGGCGAGCGGCGGATCCGGCGGGTGTGGGTGCCGCTGCGGTTTGCGTGGATGCTGCTGCCGTTGGCCGCCAAGCGCTCGGCGGCGCCACCGTGGGCGCTGCCGGACTTCACGCGCGACAACCCTGAGACGTGCCGGTGCCGGGCTTTGCCACAATCGGCGCCTTCCCCCCAGCCTTTTTGACCCTCTAGCCCTTGGAGAGCCTGACGATGTCGTCGCGATTGTTGAAGACCGCCCTGGCCGTGCTGGCCCTGACACCCGCCCTGGCCCTGGCGCAGGCCTTTCCGAGCAAGCCGATCCGGCTGGTCGTGCCCTTCGCCCCCGGCGGCACCACCGACATCATCGCGCGCGTTGTCGCCCCCGGCCTGGGCAAGGAGCTCGGCCAGCAGGTGCTGGTGGAGAACAAGGCCGGCGGCGGCGGCTCGATCGGCGCGCTGGAGATGATCAGGGCCGCGCCCGACGGCTATGTGCTGGGCGTGGCCACGGTATCGACCACCGCCGCCAACCCGGCCATCAACACCAAGATCGGCTACAACCCGCTGGTCGACTTCGCACCGGTGATCAACATCGCCGCCACGCCGAACGTCCTTGCCGTGCACCCCAGCTTTCCGGCCAAGGACTACCAGAGCTTCATCGCGCTGCTCAAGGCCAATCCGGGCAAGTTCAGCTATGCCAGCTCGGGCACCGGCGGCATCGGCCACCTGCAGACCGAGCTGTTCAAGAACCTGTCGGGCACCTTCATCACGCACATCCCGTACCGCGGCGCCGGCCCGGCGCTGAACGATACCGTCGCCGGCCAGGTGCCGATCATCTTCGACAACCTGCCGTCGGCGCTGCCCTTCATCAAGGACGGCCGGCTGGTGCCCATCGTCGTCGCCGCGCCGCAGCGGCTGGCGGTGCTGCCCAACGTGCCGACCTTCAAGGAAGTGGGCCTGGAGCCGGTGAACCGCATGGCCTATTACGGCATCCTCGCGCCCAAGGGCACGCCGAAGGAGATCGTCGACAAGATCAACGCCGCGACGCTGAAGGTGCTGCAGGATCCGGCCGTGCGCAAGCGCATCGAAGACACCGGTTCGCTGATCGTCGCCAACACGCCGGCCGAATTTGCGGCGCAGATCGCCGCCGAGTTCAATCTCTACAAGGACGTGGTGACCAAGCAGAAGCTGGTGCTCGAATAGCCCGGCACCGCAGTGCAGAGGAAGCCACCCGCGGGTGGCTTTTGCGTTGATGGCAGACAGCAGTGCCGCACTGATCGACCGCTTCATCGATGCGTTGTGGATCGAGGACGGCCTGTCCGCGCAGACGCTGGCCGCCTATCGCCGCGACCTGAAGCTGTTGGCGCGGTGGCTGCAGGCGCAGCACGAGCGCAGCCTGCAGCAGGCGCGCGAATCGGACCTGCTGGCCTACATGGCCGAGCGCCACGCCGGCACGCGCGCCACCACCGCCAACCGGCGCCTGAGCGTGTTCAAGCGCTTCAGCCGCTGGGCGCTGCGCGAGAAGCTGATCGATGCCGACCCCACGCTGCGGCTGCAGGCGGCGCGCCAGCCCTTGCGCGTGCCGAAGATCCTGAGCGAGGCGCAGGTCGAGGCGCTGCTGGCCGCGCCGGACGCGGACACGCCGCTGGGCCTGCGCGACCGCACGATGATCGAGCTGATGTACGCCAGCGGCCTGCGCGTCAGCGAGCTGGTGGGCATGAAGACCGTCTACCTGAGCCTGGACGAAGGCGCGCTGCGCGTCACCGGCAAGGGCGCGAAGGAGCGGCTCGTGCCCTTCGGCGCCGAGGCGCATGCCTGGGTGCGGCGCTATCTGGCCGAAGCGCGCGCCGCGATCCTGAAGGGCCAGGCCAGCGACGCGCTGTTCGTCACCGCGCGCGGCGGGCCGATGACGCGGCAGATGTTCTGGAAGCTGATCAAACAACATGCTTTGCGCGCCGGCATCCACGCGCCGCTGTCGCCGCACTCGCTGCGCCATGCCTTTGCCACGCACCTGCTGAACCACGGCGCCGACCTGCGCGCGGTGCAGATGCTGCTGGGTCACGCCGACATCTCGACGACGACGATCTACACGCACGTGGCGCGCGAGAGGCTGAAGCAGCTGCATGCGCGGCATCACCCGCGGGCTTGAGGACGATCTGCAGGCGAGCGCTTCGAGGCTGCGTGACGGCGTTCGGCCCGGCTTCCGACGTTTGGCGGCCGGCTTTCGACTCGCACTTCCGACCCGCTGCCGGCCTCGACTTCAGGTTGGTGCGGTCATCGGCCCTTCATCACCGAGGCGCGAGCGTCTTGCCTGGCTTCAGCCCAGCTTGAACGCTCGGCGCGCGTTGCCCGACAGGAACGCCGCGAGAACGTCGTCGCCGAGCCCCAGCTTGTCGAGCCCCGCCAGGCACTGCGCAGGCGTGAGCATCGGGTAGTTGCTGCCGAACAGCACCTTGTTCTTGCCCGGCCCCTGCATGTAGGCCACCAGTTCCGCCGGGAAGCGCGTGGCCTTGTACGCCGACGTGTCGACGTAGACATTCGGGTGCTTCATCATCAGCGAGATCATCTCGGCGACCCAGGGGAAGCCGATGTGGCCGCCGACGATGCGCAGTTCCGGGAACTCGTGCGCGACGTTGTCCAGGTAGGGCATCGGTCGGCCGGGCTCGGACGGACGCATCGGTCCGGCGTGGCCCACCTGCAGGCAGAAGCTCACGTCGAGTTCGATGCATTCGGCATACAGCGGGTACCAGCGGCGGTCGTCCGGCGGCAGACCCCAAAGCCAGGGCAGCACGCGCAGGCCCTTGAAGCCGAACTCCTTGACGCAGCGCCTCAGTTCGCGGACGGCGTGCATCGGCCGGTGGATGTCGACGGAGGCGATGCCCACCACGTGTTCGGGGCTCGCCCGCACCGCAGCAGCGATCTCGTCGTTGCTGATCATCGGACCTGCCGGCCCCCACCACGCGCTGGCCAGCACCTTCGACACGCCTTGCTCGCGGAAGGTGCTCAGCGCCTGGGCATGCGAGATCGCCGGGTTGTCCTCCGCCAGGGTCTTCCAGTGGGTCGGCCAGCGGCGCAGCGAGTCGAACATCGGATCCAGCAAGTAGGCCTGGTTCGGAAACTGCATCCAGGCGTCGATGATTTCAGGCATGGTGCCTCCCGGTGGTTGATGGATGAAGGAGGGTGAAGGGCTCTTCTTTGGCGTCATGACCGCGCCACGCCGAACTCCGGGCTGGCGGCGGCCTGGTACTCGGGACGATCGAACAACGCCGGGTCGTCGAGGAACCGGGCCGCCCAATCGACCGTGTCGCTGCCCCAGAAGAGCCGGTCGCGGAATGCGAGCGTGGGGACGCCGAACACGCCGCGCCCGATGGCGCGCTGGGTGTTGACGATGAGCTGCTGCTTGACCTCGGGCGCGGCGATCAGCGATGGCGCGTCCGGGGCGCCGAGCCGCTCGGCGAGCGCCGCGAATTCGAGTTCCGGATCCCGCCCCTGCCCGTAGACGAAGTCGAACGCCGCCTCGACCACGGGCGCGCTGGCACCCAGCGCGATCAGCAGCCGCTGCGCGGGCAAGGGGTTGAACGGATGCCGCGCCGGCATGCAAAAGGGCAGGCCCTCGCGGCTCGCCGCCCAGACACAGTACTGGTAGGTGTGCAACCGCTTGGACGGCACCTCGGCGGGCCCCTTCGTCCCCCAGTGCTTCAGCAGCCCGGCGAAGAGCACCGGAACCGGCTGGATGTCGAGCCGGTCGCTCAGCACGCGCAACCTGCGATAGTGCAGGTACGAGAATGGCGAGATCAGGTCGAAGAACCAGCAGGCCTGTTCCATGGCAACCATGCGTGAAGGTGGCGAGAATGCCGACTGTGCACCGAGTCGCCGCGGGCGTCTGTCGTTGCAACGACAGGGCGTCTCGCGATGCCCGTCGGCACTGCGTTGGATGGGTTCCTTGATTTCACGCAGCGACGCCATGGCCAACACAGAGGCGCATCGTTCACCGCCTGCCGGGCTGCTTGCTTTCCTGCAGCGGTGGCCCTGGTACCACGCGCTGCCGCCCGAGTTGCAGCGCCTGCTGCTGCACACGACCAGCGAGCGCACGGCCGCGGCAGGCGAATACATCGCCCGGGCGGGAGAACCGTGCCTGCACTGGTACGGCCTGGAGCGCGGCTTCCTGCAGATGTACGTGCTGGGCGCCGACGGTTCGGAGACCACGCTGTATTGCATGCGCGAGGGCCAGTGGGGCGGGGACGGCTCGCTGCTGAAGAAGGAACTGCGCCGCTACGACCTGCGCGCGTTGACGCCGTCGCGCATCTTCATGGTGCCGGCCGCGACTTTCGAGGCCTTGCGCCAGTCGTCGATCCCGTTCAACCACTTCCTGTGCGACATCCTCAACGAGCGCATGGGGGCCTTCGTCGGCATGCTCGAAGCGACCCGCCTTCTCGGGCCCGAGATGCGCGTGGCGCGAGGTCTGCTGATGCTGGCCCACAACGTGGCGGCGGACGCGCAGCAGCTGTCGATCCCGCAGCACGAACTGGCGCTGATCTGCGGCCTGTCGCGCCAGCGCGTCAACATGGCCTTGAGCGAGTTCAGGCGCGCCGGCTTCGTGCGCAGCGATCCCCACAAGGGCCTGCTGCTCGTCGACCTGCCTCGGCTGCGGGACTACGTGGTGAACGGCGACCGTTCAGCGCCCGAGCGCAGCGGCCACGCAGGCTGAGCGGGCCTACGCACGGGCTTCGGCGATGGCCGTTGCCAGCAGTTCGATGCGGTCGCTGCCCCAGAACAATTCGCCCCGGTAGACGAAGGTCGGCGCGCCAAAGACACCGAGGTCCTCGGCATGCGCCGCGGCGGCTTGGAGATCGGCATCGGCACGGTCGTTGCGGTAGGCATGCCATTCGGTTGGCGACAGGCCTGCGTGCACCAAGGCCGCCTCCACCGCCGGGGCGGATTCCAGGTCGAATTCGCGGCGCCAGAAGGCCTGCAGCACCGGATCGCAGAACGCCCACATTCGTCCCTTGGACTTGGCGAACAGCATGGCCTGGCTGCCCAGCGTCGCGTCCCAGAGCTTGGTCGTGGCACGGATCGTCAGCCCCTGCTGCCGGGCCAGGCGGCGGCAGTCCATGTAGAGGTACTTCAGCTTCGCGATGTCGCGGCTGGAACGCTGCTCGACCTCGCCGCCATAGGCCGAGCGAAAGTCGGTCAGGTACGGCCACCACTCGAAGTGAAACCCGCTGCGCTGTGCCAGTTGGCGCGCCGGGCGCAGCGCCAGGTAGGAATAGGGGCTGCGCAGATCGACGAAGGCTTCCACCCCTCGAGGGCCGCTGCCGCTCATGTCGATGACTTCCTGAAGAGATTGCGCTTGGCGTCGTCGGAGGTCGTCACGTCCACCCAGCGCTCCCGCAACAGCGACACGCCGCGGTCCACGGCGGGTCTGGCCCGCACCCGGCCGTACCAGGCCTGGACACGAGGGAAGTCGTCCAGCGCCACACCGGTCAGCTTGTGGATGCGGATCCAGGGGAAGCAGGCCATGTCGGCAATGGAGTAGTCGCCGGCGATGAAGTCGCGGCCTTCCAGGCGACCCTCGAGCACTCCGAGCAGGCGCCGGGTCTCCTGCTGGTAGCGCTCGATGCCGTAGGGCACGGGCTGCGGCGCGTAGCGGAAGAAGTGCTGCGCCTGGCCCATCATCGGCCCGAGACCGCCGACCTGCCAGAAGAGCCACTGCAACACCTCGTTGCGCGCGCGCAGTTCGCTCGGAACGAAACGTCCTTGCTTGTCGGCGAGGTAGAGCATCACCGCGCCGCTCTCGAAGATCGTCAGCGGCGGCCCGCCGCCAGGCGGCGAATGGTCGACGACGGCCGGGATCTTGCCGTTCGGATTCACGGCGCGATAGCCGGCCTGATGCTGGTCGCCCTGGGTGATGTCGATCGGCACGACGCGGTACGGGATGCCCAGTTCCTCGACGAGGATCTGCACCTTGTGGCCATTGGGCGCCGGCCAGGTATAGAGATCGATCACGATGGGGCCCTCACTTGCGCTTGTGCATGATTTCCTGCCGGCGGCGGTCCTGCGCGCGGCGGTTGCCTGCGGCGCTCATGCCGGCCGGAAGCTGCGCGTCCAGTGCGACGCTGCGCTCGCCGATCCGGCGCATCACGTGGTCCTGCAGCGCCTTCTTGGACATGGCGTAGGCGGTGTTGCAGTCCGGCGTGATGCAGCGGGCGCAGCGGATGGCCGTCGGCAGCAGTTGCTCCGGCTCGACCACTTCGTGGAAGAAGCCCAGCTTCTCCGCCTGCTCCAGGCCGTAGAGTTCGCCGCGCAGCGTGGTCAATGCACCCGCCTGGTCGCCCAGCGCGTACTTGATGATCTCGACATAGGCGGCCGGCATCGGGATGCCGATCGGCACTTCGTTCAGACCGAACTTGGCGCTCTTGCGCGCCGCCACGCGGAAGTCGCAGTCCAGCGCGGTGATCAACCCGCCGGCGATCGCGTGGCCGTTGATGGCCGCCACGGTGGGCCGCGGGTAGCGGAAGATGCGCAGGTTGGTCTCGCGGTACTGCCGGTACCACTCGCGGATCTTGTCGTGGCTGCCGCTGCCGAAGATCTCGAAGCTGTACTGGAAATCGATGCCGGCCGAGAAGGTGTCGCCCTGGCCCGTCAGCACGACCGGCAGCTCGTTGAACTCACGCTCGAGCCGGTCGAACGCATCGTGCAGATCAGTGAAGAACTGGTCGTTCTGCACGTTGACCTTGTTGGTGTTCATGCGCACGACGGCACAGCCGTCCACCGCCTCGATGTCCCATGCCATGGAATCTCTCCTTGCTTCAACGCGCAGCCGGTCGCTGCATGTTCCACAAGGTATCAGGCGTCAAAACGCTGCGCTGTCGTTGCAACGACAGCGCCGTGTGCCTCTGAGCGCCCCCAGGGCCGGGCTGCGCCCAGCCCGCCCCCCGTGGGGGTCAAGCAAAGTGGCAAAACCGCATTTGCTCGAGAGCGCCCCCAGGCCGGCCTTGCCGGCCGCCCCCCGCGGGGGTACGAGCAAAGTGGCGGAGCCACATTGGCTCATGAGAACGGCACCAGAGCTCACCTCGAAGAGTGGGGACGGCCGCTCCGGAGCAGATGTCTGAGCCGAGGAAAATGGCCGTAAGCACGCCTGGGGGGCGGCTGCAACGACGGTCGGCGACGTGACGCAGCAGCCGATCAGCCATGTTCAATCGAAACCGGTGCCGTATACAGCACCTGCATCGGCCGCGGCGCGAAGCCGTGGTTCAGCGGGCCGTGGCCCTGGCCGGTGCGCACGCCGGCACCGGCCGACAGCGCGCCGCGCACGTAGGCGCGGGCGGCCTGCACCGCATCGGCCAGCGGCAGGCCCTGCGCCAGCCCGCAGGCGATGGCGCTGGACAGCGTGCAGCCGGTGCCGTGCGTGTTGCGCGTGTCGATGCGGCGGTCGCTGAAGCGGCGCGGCGGTGCCGGCGGCGCCAGCAGCAGGTCGACCAGTTCGTCGCCCGGCAGGTGGCCGCCCTTCAGCAGCACCGCGGGTGCGCCCAGTGCGAGCAGATCGCGGGCCGCGGCTTCGAGTTCGCCGGCGCCGCCGATGGCGCGGCCAATCAACCAACCGGCCTCGTCCAGGTTCGGCGTGATCAGCGTGGCCAGCGGGAACAACTCGGCGATCAGTACTGCCATCGTGTCCGCGTGGATCAGCTTGTCGCCGCTGGTGGCGACCATCACCGGGTCCAGCACGACGTGCGCGAAACGATGCCGGCGGATCGCCGCGGCTACCGCCCGTACCACGGCGGCATCGTGCAGCATGCCGATCTTGACGGCGTCGACGCCGATGTCCTCGGCCACGGCGTCGATCTGCTGCACCAGCAACTCGGGCGGCAGCGCCTGGATCGCGCGCACGCCGACGGTGTTCTGCACGGTGATGGCGGTGATCGCGGTCATGCCGTAGCCGCCGAGCGCGGCGATGGTCTTGAGGTCGGCCTGGATGCCCGCGCCGCCGCCGCTGTCGGAGCCGGCGATGCTGAGCACGCGCGCATAGCGGGGCGGGGCAGGGCGGTCGTTCATCGCTGCTCCATCGCGGCGCGAATGCGCCGCGCCGCGTCTTCAGGGTCGGCCGCCGCGCACAGCGCGCTGACCACGGCAATCGCGTCGGCCTCGGCCATCACTGCGGCAGCGTTGCGGGCATCGATGCCGCCGATGGCCACCAGCGGCCGGCGCGTGGCTGCACGCAGCGCCCGCAGCCCGTCCAGACCCAGGGCCGGTGCGATGTCGGTCTTGGTCGCGGTGGCGAACACAGGGCTCGCGCCGTAGTAGTCCACCGGTTCGCGCTCGGCGGCCGGCAACTGATCGAGGTGCTCGATCGACAACCCGATCAGCCCCTGCGGCAGCCAGCGCCGCACGTCCTCGGGCGACAGGTCGTGCTGGCCGACATGCACGCCGTCGGCGCCGCAGGCCAGCGCCACGTCGAGCCGGTCATTGATGATCAACGGCACGCCCAAGGGTGCCAGCAGCGCCTTCAGCGCGCGCGCGCGTTCGACGAAGGCGCGCGTGGCCAGCGTCTTCTCGCGCAACTGCACCACGCGCACGCCGCCGCGCACCGCGGCCTCGACCACCGCGAGCACGCCGCGTGCGCCGCACAGCGCGCTGTCGGTGACCAGGTGCAGCCCGGCGATGCGCGCCGCCGCAGCCTCAACCATGGACCTGCAGCTTCAGCCTGGAGCTGAAGCTGGCCGCGTCCAGCAGCTGCAGGCCGTCGAGCAGCTCGATCTGCAGGCGGCCGACGCCGGCACCTGCGGCCTGCGTGCGTTCGGCCGCCAGCTCGCCGGCGACGCCGAGCACGGCCATTGCCGCCAGCGTCGCGCGCCAAGGGTCCGGCTGCACCGCACAGAAAGCGCCAGCCAAGGCGCTGGCCGAGCAGCCGACGCCGGTGACCTTGGTCATCCACGGGTGGCCGTTGGACAGCGTGGCCCAGCGCCCGCCGGCATCGACCACGTGGTCGTCGGCGCCGCTGGTGCAGACGACGGCTTGCAGGTCGCGCGCCAGCGCGCGTGCCGCGTCCAGCGCCTCGCCCGACGACGCCGCGCTGTCGACGCCGCGCGTCGCGGCGGCCAGGCCGGCCACGCTCATCACCTCGGAGCCGTTGCCGCGCACCACGCTGGGCGCGCCGCTGCGCAGCAGCTCGGCGAGCGCGGCATTGCGGTAGGGCGTGGCGCCGGCGCCGACCGGGTCCAGCACCACCGGCACGCCGCGCGCGCGCGCCGCCTGCAGCGCGAGAAGCATCGCTTCGATCCATGCGGGTTCGAGCGTGCCGATGTTCAGCACCAGCGCCTGCGCGATGCCGACCATGTCCTGCACCTCTTCCTTGGCATGCGCCATCACCGGCGACGCGCCCACCGCCAGCAGCGCGTTGGCGCTGTAGTTCATGACCACGAAGTTGGTGATGTTGTGCACCAGCGGCGCCTGCCGGCGCACGGCCTGCAGGTCGGCCCACAGGGCCGCGGCATCGATCAGTTGAGCGCTCATCGTCGTCCTCCAAAGGCGGTGGGCGGGCGGCCGACGGCGGGGAGGCGCATGGGCGCGGGGCGCGCCGATGATCGCTTCCCTACGCTGGCACGACCCAGTTCAGGTTCAGAGGGTGTTTCTCAGTCGGCTCCTGCCGACACCCCTAGCGTTCGCCGGTGGATTATGCGTCCTTCATCGCGGCGATGATCGAAGCCATCGAAATGCCTTCGTTGGCACCGCAGCTGCCCGGCTTGCCGTTGAGCCTGGGCATGCCGATCTTGCCGCCGGCATGGTGCAGCGCGACCACCTGCCACAGCCGCGAGTTGAACACCGGGCTGCCCGAGCTGCCGCCTTCGGTGGGCGCGCGGTAGTGCAGCCGCGTCACGCCGGAAATCGCCGGCTGGCCCTGCGGCGGGCCTTCATGGTCCAGCAGTTCGTTGTCCTGGAACGAGAAGGCCAGGTCGCGTCCGCCGGGGTGGCCGATGATGTAGACGCGCGCGCTGTCCTCGAGCACCGGCAGCGCGGCGGCGATCGGCAGCGGCGCGATGCCCTGTACCGGCGTGGCCAGGCGCAGCAGCGCGGCGTCGTGGCGGTCCGGCGTGGAGTGCCAGACGATCTGCGCGATGTCGTAGGCCTGGTTCGCATCGACCGCCTCGAACACGACCTCGGCATCGGCCGGCGCCAGCCCCGGGCTCGCGCCCTGCGGGTTGATCACGTGGAAGTTGGTCAGCAGCAGCCGCTCGTCGGCCGGCTCCCTCCCCAGGTCGCCGGCACGCAGCAGGAAGCCGGTGCCGACACGCCCGCCCAGGCGCTGGCGCACGCAGGCCACCGCCGCGGCGCGTTCGATGCCGGTCTTCCACCACTTGTAGGTCTGCGCGCCGTTCGGCCCCAGCACCGCTTCCAGCTGGAAGGGCGGCGGTGCGTCCTGCCGGCTCAGGCGCTGCAGTTCGGCCGGCGCGACGCGCAGTTCGGCGCCCTGCAGCTGCATCAGCCGCGCGCGCAGCAGGTCGACCAGCGTGCGGCCGCGCGGCTCGGCTTCCAGGTTCCAGATCTGCGTGAACTGGCGCAGCGTGCCGGCCACGTGGAAGGCTTGTGTGTCGGCGGCCGACACGTACTGGCGCACATGGCCTTCGATGCTGCTCCAGTCGCGCAGGCCCAGCGAGGCTTCGGCCAGCGTCGCCAGGAACCAGGCATCGCGCTGCGCGGGCGGCGTGGCCTCCAGCGTCGCGACGACCTGCTGCGCGACGGCCGTGCCCTCCAGGCCCGCCGGGGCGCGCCAGCCGCTGCTGCGCATGCGTTCCAGCAGCGCGACCAGGTTGACGCCGTGCCAGGGGTTGCCGCTGGCCTCGAAAGGCCCGCGGTAGGCGGCGATGGCCTTCTTCAGCGCATCGCGCGCGAAGGCCTCGCTCTTGTCGCTGGCATCGAAGTAGATCTGCTTCCACGCGCGGCCCAGCAGGCCGGCGGCCTCGGCCCACTCCGGGTCGCTTTGCGCCAGGCGGCGCATCAGCGGCTGCAGCAGGTCGACGGCCGCACTCGCCTTGCCGGTGTCGATCAGGGCCTGCGCATACAGGCGGCGATTGCTCGCGTCCTTCGGGTCGCGCCGGCTCACCGCCTCGGCCAGCTGGGCCATCAGCTCGTAGTCGCGCTGGTTGCGCAGCTGTTCGACCAGCGGCTTCGCAGCCTGCAACTCGGCGGCGGAAGCGCGGCCTTGCAACTGTTGCAGCGCCGCGCGCGCGGCCCGCCGCAGCGCGTCGATATCGGTGTCGGCCATGTTCAGCCCAGCCGCAGCAGGCGCCGCAGCGCGCCGGCCACCGCCGGCTGGCGCAGGTACTTGGTGATCGAATGGCGCCAGGCGCCGTCGTTCTGCACCGCGACGTCGTCGACCACGCTCTTGCCGCCCTGGCGGTAGTCGTTGGCCAGCTGCGGGTCGAAGCCGCAGACCGGGTCGAGCCGGTCGAAGAAGTTGACCCAGCCCGCCCCCAGCTTGGCGCTGGGGAAGCCGTCGTCGCGGCTCCAGCCGGGCTGCAGCTGGTCCTGCACCTCGTCCAGGCCGAGCGGGCTGCCCAGCGTGATGAAGCCGTCGATCTGGGCGCAGGCGCCGACGCGCTTCAGGCAGTCGTAGGCGATCACCGTGCCCATGCTGTGCGACACCACCACGTGCGGCCGCGTCACGGTCTTGCCGCAGACGGCGTCGACGAAGCGCTGGCGGATGGTCTGCTGGATGTGCACCGGCGTGCGCCCGGGCGGCGCGAACTCCACGTCGAACAGGTAGTGGTGCACGTCGCGCAGGAAGGCATCCATGATCGGCTTCTTCAGGAACCAGGGCAGCGGCACGCGCTCCAGCGCGCCCTGCGGCTGCGCCGGGACGGCCGGCGCCGATGCCATCTGCTCGTCGGACAGCCCGCTCATGTGCTGGCGCAGCGCATTCAGGAAGGCGGCTTCCTCGGCATTGCGCGGCTGCGGCGCGGCGGCACCGCCGCCGCCGTCCACGGCTGCGGGCGTGTTCTCCAGCAAGCCCTCGTGCGCCGCGAGGTTGTCGTCGGGCTTGTCGTACATCAGGTCGGCCCAGTAGACCAGTTCGGAGCTGATGCCCAGGTCGCCCAGCGGCAGCGGGTCGGCGGCGTTGGCCAGCGCCTCGCGCCAGATGCGCAGCAGATCCGCAGGCGGCGGCTTGTTGGCGATGCCGTGGATGAAGGTGACGTGGGCCATCGAAGTCTCCTGCTTCAGAAGTCGAAGGACGGGTCTTCGCCGATGTCCGGCACCTTGGCGATCCAGCCGGCGTCGCCGAAATCGGCTTCGATGCCGCGTGCGGCTTCGAAGCCGGGCAGGCCGGCTTGGCGGCGCAGGCTGTTCAGCCGGTTCATCCAGCCCTTCAGGAACACGCCCTGGTCGGGCTTGCGCGCGACGATGCCGCGGTAGAAGGCCTCGCGGATGTTGCAGTACTTGACGACGGCGTCGCCGCCATCGCAGGCCGACACCGCGCGTTCGGTGGCCGGGCCGAAGTCGCCGTCGATACCGCAGCCTACCGCCTGCTGCAGGAAGCGCACCGCGCGGCCGGGGCCCATGTTGACGGCGGTGTCGAACTGCACCAGGTCCAGCGGCTGCGCCAGCAGGTCGCAGCGTGGCGGCACCCAGTAGCCCGATTCGTAGATCGCCTGCACCTCGGCCTCCTCGATCTGCTTGACGTCGCGGCCGGGTCGGCCCTGGCGCGCCAGCCAGGCGTTGTAGACGCGCTGCGTCACGCCCTTGTTGGTGCGGCCGCCGGGGTCGGCCGGGTGGTCGACGAAGCCGCCCTCCCAGCGCAGGATGAAGGGCATCGCGGCTGCGAAGGCGGCTGAGGGCATCGGGCTCTCCAGGGTGGCTGGGCGCGCAGTCTGGCCGTGTTCAGGGTTTCAGCGCAATCCCTTGTCCCAAATGCTTCCAGGGCAGCGTGCTCGGATCGGCCGCCATCGGACCCGGCGCCACCGCCACCAGGATGTGCGAGGCGATCGGCGCGAAGGCGGCGCGGAAGTGCACCGAGCTCTTGTTGACCAGCACCCGCATCGCCTGCGGCATCACGCCGAGAAAGCGGAACAGGTCCAGGTCGAGCATCTGGCACTGGCCGCTGACGAGGTTGACGCGGATGCCGTCGATCTCGACGCCGGCACTCGGGCCCAGCTGCACGGTGCTGCCGGCGGTCATCGGTCCGTGCAGCGGCACGACGCCGTCGCTCAGGGACAGCACCTTGAAGCGCCCGCGCACCGGCGGGTCGCTGAGCCGGCCGTCGAAGCAGCGCACCGCCTTGCCCACCGACAGCTCCAGTTCGGCGCCGATGCCGGCCTGGTGCGCGATGCGTGCCGCCTCGGGGTCGAACAGCAGGCCCAGCGCCACCCGGCCGGGGAAGCGGCGTCCGGCGCCCGCCGCCAGCAGCGCATGCAGCATGCCGGTGGTGTTGCTGTCGGCGCCGGCGCCGGGGTTGTCCTGCGTATCGGCGATGACCACCGGCTGGTCGCTGCGCTCGGCCAGCGCCAGCGCGCGCTGCACGGCGGTGGCGGGGTCGAACAGCTCCAGCGCCCAGTCGGGGCGCAGCTCGATGACCTCGTCGGCCACGTCCTGCACCGCCTTGTGTACGGCCGCGGCGTCGGGGCCGTGGCCGAACACCAGCGGTCCGCATTCGTCGAAGTCCGCGGCCGGGAAACCCATCGCGAAGCTCAGGCGCACGCCGCTGCGTTCGTCGCGCGCGGCGAGCCGTTCGTACACGCCGCCGGCCGGCTGCAGCATCGTGCTCTGCGCGTTCAGCGGCAGCAGGAAGGGGATGCGCACCTGATGCGTCTGCCAGGGCTTGCCGTGCTGCCACAGCTCGGCCAGCACAGCCGCGCAGCGCGCGCCGGTGTCGGCGCCGTCGACGTGCGGATAGGTGCGGTAGGCGCTCATCGCGCTGGCGTGCTGCAGCATGCGCCGCGTGACGTTGGCATGCAGGTCCAGGCTGGCGACCAGCGGCATGTCCGGCCCGAGCACCGCGCGCAGCCGCTGCAGCAACTCGCCCTCGGCATCGTCCGCATGCTCGGCCACCGCGGCGCCGTGCAGGTCCAGGTAGACGGCGTCGAAGCCGCCGCGCCGGGCGTCGCCGACGATGTGCTCGGCAATGCGCTCGAAGGCCGCGCGCGTGACCTGCGCCGACGGGCTGGCGCCGGCCCAGGCCGAAGGCAGCAGCGCCCAGCCGCGCCGGCGCGCCTCGCGGATGAAGCCGCCCATCGGCAGGCTGGTCGGGCCCAGGCGCTCGAGCATCGCCTCGCCGTGGCTGAAGGCGGGGAAGGCCGAGCCGCTTTCGAAGGCCGGCCAGTCGGCTTTCGTGGGGGCGAAGGTGTTGGTCTCGTGCTGGAAGCCGGCGACGAAGATGCGCATGGAAGGCTGGGGCGGGGTGGCGGTCAGGAGCCGATGGTAGCCAGCGCCGCGAGTTCGTCGTCGTCGAAGCCGGCGGCGCGGCGTGCGTCGAGGTTGAAGGGGCCGCGCGGGCGCGGCGCGCCGTGCTGCTGCGCGAGCGCGGCGTAGGTGGCGCGCGGCTCGAGCCCGCGCTGTGCGCACAGCCGGCGGTACCAGCGGTTGCCCACCGCGACATGGCCGATCTCGTCGCGCAGGAGGATGTCGAGGATCGCGCCGCCGCGCGCATCGCCGGCGGCGAGCAGCTTGGCCTTGACGGCGGGCGAGGCATCGAGGCCGCGCGCCTCCAGCGTGCGCGGCACCAGCGCCAGTCGCGCCAGCACATCGTGGCGCGTGCGCTCGGCCATCTGCCACAGGCCGTCGTGCGCATCGAAGTCGCCATACGCGTGGCCCAGTGCCGCCAGATGCTCGCGCAGCAGCTCGAAGTGATGCGCCTCCTCGCGCGCCACCTGCAGCCACTGACGGTAGAACGCGTCGGGCAGGCCGGCGAAGCGCCAGACCACGTCCAGCGCCAGGTCGATGGCATTCAGCTCGATATGCGCCAGCGCATGCAGCAGCGCGGCGCGGCCTGCGGTGGTGTGCACCGAACGCGTCTTCAGCCGTGTGTGCGGCACCAGAAGCGGCCGCGGCGGGCGGCCGGGAATGCCGGGCGGCTCGGCGATGACTTCGTCGATGTCGAGCGGTCGCTGCAGATCGAGCGCGCGTGTGCCCTGTGCCTTGCGCTCGGGGTCGGCGCACAGCAGCCAGTGCAGCGCCTGATGGCGCAGCGAACACATGGGTCAGTGGCCAGTGGCGCCCAGGCGCCTGCCGCCAAACATGCACCGGACGCTGCGCGCGACCGTCGCGGAACCGGCTTTGCCGGGCCGCTGACGGTGCCCCCTCGAGAGGGCGGCCGAAGGCCGTAGGGGGTGGGTCATTTCAACCGAAGACGGCCACCACCTGGCTGCCGTAGGCGGCAAGTTCGCCGTCGGGTGCCCACAGCTCGGAGCGGTGGTTGACGTAACCCCCCTCGACCCTCAGCGATTCGTTGTCGGCGCGCCACCAGCCCTGCGCCGGCTGGCCCGCCACCGGCCGCAGCTCCAGCGCCCAGGTCACCGAGCTGTTGGCACTGGGCCGGCTCAGCTGGCCGACCGCCGGTGTCGGCGGCAGGTCGGCGAGCAGGACGGTCTGCAACTCGGGCGACAGCGACGCCGCTTCGCCGCCGGCCAGCCGCAGGTGGATGCAGGTGCGAAAACCTTCGCCGCCGCTGTAGGGCGGCGGACCGTCGGCCCAGCGCATGTCGAAATGCCGCAGAAACGCGGGCGCACCCTGCGGCGCTGCCGGCGGCACGGGCAGCGCGTCGGCTTCGCGCCTGGGCGCCGGTCGCCCGGGCCGCCGCGGCGCCAGGCTCGACGGCCGGTCGGCGCCGAACACGCCCAGCAGCACGGCGGCCACCTGCCCGCCCTGCAGCGCCTGCGCCTGCACCTGGCAGACGTTGCGGCCCTGGCGCAGCAGCTGCACGTCGATCTGCACCTCGCCCGGTTCGACCGGCGCGATGAAGCAGGTCTGCAGCCCGCGCAGGCTGGCCTCGGCCGGCCAGGCGCTGCCGGCGACGTCGCGCATGGCCACCACGGCCAGCGTCGAGATCAGCCCGCCGTAACAGGTGCGGCCCTGTTGCCAGTCGCCGCTGAGCGGGAAGTGCACGGCGCCACCGACGATGCGGCGGCGTTCGATCAATGAAGCCACGGGAGTCAGGCTGACCATGCGCACGGGATGTTGATGCAATGCGGCGATTATTCCAGCGGCGCTGCGATGGCATGATGGCCGCTCGCGGCGCCGCCGCACTGCAACGATTCGCCTCCATGGACCAGCGTGTCACGACCCCGACTTCCACCAACCCGCTGCTGCAGGACTGGGACACGCCCCATGCGCTGCCGCCTTTCGAGCGCATCCGGCCCGAGCATTTCGAGCCGGCGCTGCGCGCAGCGATGCAGATCCACCGCGACGAGCTCGACGCCATCGCCCGCCAGCCCGAGCCGCCCGGCTTCGACAACACCGTCGCCGCCTTCGACCGCTGCGCGCGGCTGCTGGCGCGCATCGAGTCGGTGTTCTACAACCTGACGGCGTCGCAGACCTCGGCCGAGCTGCAGGCGGTGCAGCGCGAGCTGGCGGCACCGCTGGCGGCGCACTACAGCTCGGTCTACATGCACGCGGCGCTGTTCGCGCGCGTCGACGCGCTGCATGCGCAGCGCGAGTCGCTGCCGTTGACGCCCGAGCAGCGCCGGCTGCTGGAGCGCACGCATCTGGACTTCGTGCGTGCCGGCGCCAAGCTCGCGCCGGACGCGCAGGCGCGTTATGCGCAGCTGATGGAAGCGCTGGCGGAAGCAACCACGCAGTTCGGCCAGAACGTGCTGCACGACGAAGCAAGCTGGCGGCTGCGGCTGCAGGGCGAGGCCGATCTCGCCGGGCTGCCCGGCTTCGTGCGCGACGCGGCGCGCCAGGCGGCGCTGGAGCGGGGTGTGGAAGACGGCCACGTGATCACGCTGTCGCGCTCGCTGATCGTGCCCTTCCTGACCTTCTCCGAACGGCGCGACCTGCGCGAGCAGGCCTGGCGCGCCTGGGTCACGCGCGGCGAACACGCGGGAGAACACGACAACCGGCCGCTGGCGCGCCGCATCCTGGAGCTGCGCAGCGAGCAGGCGGCATTGCACGGCTATGGCTGCTATGCCGACTACGCGCTGACCGACACCATGGCCGGCACGCGCACGGCGGTCTACCGATTGCTCGACGAGGTCTGGCCGCGCGCGCTGGCGGCGGTGCAGCGCGAGCGCGACGAACTGCAGCAGTTGATGCAGGAACACGGCGCGGTCGACCAGCCGCTCGAAGCCTGGGACTGGCGCTGGTGGGCCGAGAAGCTGCGCCAGCAGCGCTACGCGCTCGACGATGCGCAGATCAAGCCCTATTTCCCGCTGCCGCGCGTGGTGCAGGCGGCCTTCGATTGCGCGCAGCGCCTGTTCGGCCTGCGCTTCACGCCGCGCGACGACCTGCCGGTGTATCACCCCGACGTCAAGGCCTACGAGGTCAGCGACGCCGCCGGCCGCGTGGTGGCCGTGTTCCTGCAGGACAACTTCGCGCGCACGGCCAAGCGCAGCGGCGCCTGGATGAGCACGCTGCGCACGCAAAGCCGCAACGAGCCGGGCGGCGGCAGCGCGATCGCCGTGGTGTTGAACAACAACAACTTCGCCAAGGGCGCGCCGGGCGCGCCGGCGCTGCTGTCGCTGGAGGACGCGCGCACGCTGTTCCACGAGTTCGGCCACGGCCTGCACGGCATGCTGTCCGACGTCACCTACGAGCGGCTGTCGGGAACCAGCGTGCTGAAGGACTTCGTCGAACTGCCGTCGCAGCTGTTCGAACACTGGATCAGCGAGCCGCAGGTGCTGAAGCAGCATGCGCGCCACTGGCAGACCGACGCGCCGATCCCCGACGCGCTGATCGAGCGCATGCATGCGGCGCGGCGCTTCAACCAGGGCTACGAGACGGTGCGCTACTGCGCCAGCAGCTGGGCCGACATGGCCGTGCACTCGCTGCCGCGCGGGCAGATACCCGCCGACCTGAGTGCCTGGGAGGCCGACGAACTGCAGCGCCGCGGCCTGCCCGAGGGCGTGGGCATGAACCACCGGCTGGTGCACTTCCAGCACCTGTTTTCCGGCTCCGGCTATGCCGCCGGCTACTACGTCTACCTGTGGGCCGAGGTGCTGGACGCCGACGGCTACGAGGCCTTCACCGAAGCCGGCAGCCCCTTCGATCCGAAGGTGGCCGAGCGGCTGCGCCGCTGCATCTATGCCAGCGGCAACAGCGTGGAGCCGGGCGCGGCCTACGCCGCCTTCCGCGGCCGCGCGCCGACGGTGGAGCCGCTGCTGCGCAAGCGCGGCCTGCTCGAGCCGGCCTGACCTGGCGCCGCGCGCGGGCGTGGAGAATGCATGCCGCTCGAGCCCGCGTGGGGCGACAGAAGGGAGCGGCTGGATGGGCAATCTGCGCAAGGCCTTGCACGCGCCGGTGCACGGCTCGGTAATCGGCATCGAGGTGGTGGTCGGCCAGGCGGTCGCGGCCGGCCAGACGCTGCTGCTGCTCGAAGCCATGAAGATGGAGGTGCCGCTCGAAGCGCCGCTGCCGGGCATCGTGCGCGCCATCGCCGCCGCGGTGGGCGACGTGGTCGCCGAAGGCAGCGTGCTGGTCGAGTTGGAGCCCGGTGCGGCGCCGGTGGCCGCGGCACCGGCCGCGCCGCCGCCCGACCCGAGCCGGCCGCGCGCCGACCTGCAGGCGCTGCGGGCGCGGCGCGCGCAGATCGACGACGCGGCGCGGCCCGAGGCGGTGGCGCGCCGCCACGGGCAGGGCGGGCGCACGGCGCGCGAGAACGTGGCCGACTTGCTCGATGCCGGCAGCCTGCTCGAATACGGCGCGCATGCGGTGGCCGCGCAGCGCAGCCGGCGCAGCCTGGACGACCTGCAGCGCAATACCGCCGCCGACGGGCTGATCACCGCCACCGGCAGCGTCAACGCGGCGCTGTTCGGGCCGGAGCGCGCACGCGTCGCGGTGATGGCCTACGACTACGCGGTGCTGGCCGGCACGCAGGGCTACTTCAACCACCACAAGAGCGACCGGCTGCTGGAGATCGCCGAAGCCCAGGCGCTGCCGCTGGTGCTGTTCGCCGAAGGCGGCGGCGGACGCCCCGGCGACGTGGATTCGATCGCCATCGCCGGGCTGCACATCACCACCTTCCAGCGCTTCGCGCGGCTGTCGGGGCAGGTGCCGGTGGTGGGCATCGTCTCGGGCCGCTGCTTTGCCGGCAATGCCGCGCTGCTGGGCTGCTGCGACGTGATCATCGCCACCGACAGCGCCAGCATCGGCATGGGCGGCCCGGCGATGATCGAAGGCGGCGGCTTGGGGCGCGTGCATGCCGACGAGGTCGGCCCGGTGTCGGTGCAATCGCCCAACGGCGTCATCGACCTGCGCGTCGCCGGCGAAGCCGCGGCGGTGGCGGCCGCGAAGCAGTACCTCGGCTTCTTCCAAGGCGATCTGCCGCCCGATGCGCCGGCCGGCGGCGACGCGCTGTCGTTGCGTCTGGCGTTGCCGGAGAACCGCAACGCGCTGTATGACCCGCGCGCGGTGCTGCACACGATCATGGACGCCGGCAGCGTGATGGAACTGCGGCGCGACTTCGGCGTCGGCGTGATCACCGCGCTGGCGCGCCTGGGCGGGCGCGCGGTGGCGGTGGCGGCCAGCCAGCCGCGCCACCTGGGCGGTGCGCTGGACGCGCCGGGCTGCGACAAGCTCGCGCGCTTCATGCAGCTGGCCGATGCCTTCGGCCTGCCGCTGATCACCTTCGTCGACACGCCGGGCTTCATGGTCGGACCGGAAAGCGAGAAGACGGCGATGGTGCGGCGCGCCGGGCGGCTGTTCGTCACCGCGGCGTCGCTGCGCATCCCGGTGTTCAGCCTGATGCTCAGGCGCGGCTACGGCCTGGGGGCGATGGCGCTGACCGCCGGACACTTCCATGCCCCGGTGGCCATCGCCGCCTGGCCCAGCGGCGAGTTCGGGCCGATGGGCATCGAAGGCTCGGTGCGGCTGGGTTTCCGCAAGGAACTGGAAGCCGCGGCGCCCGAGGCGCGCGAGGCGCTGTTCGACAAGCTGGTGGCCGAAGCCATCGCCAAGGGCCAGGCGCTGAACATGGCCAGCCATCTGGAGATCGACGACGTCATTGATCCGGCCGAGAGCCGCGACTGGCTGCTGCGCGGGTTGAAGTCGGTGGCCGGCCGGAAGCTGGCGCCGCGGCGCGGCTTCGTCGACGCGTGGTAAGCCGGATCAGTCGCCGCAGCGCTGTTCGAGCAGCGGGCGCAAGCGCGCCGCCACCTGGCGCACCGTCGGGTTCTGCGAACGCTCGGCGGCGCACAGGCATTCGCGCGCATAAGCCGGGTCCGACTGCACCTTCTCGACGTGCACGTGCAGCCCTTCGCCGGCCAACATCCATTTCAACTCGACGATGTCGACCAAGCTCAGCGCGCGTTGTTCAGACAATGTGCAGACGTTCATCGAAGTGGGTGCGAGTCCCGTTGGTCCTTGGAGAGATTAACGCGGCGGCTTGATCCGCGGCTGACAGCGATTAGAGTTGGCCCACCAGCTTCGAGGCTCGGTTTTTTGCATGACGCAATCGACTTTGAATCCACCGCCACTGACGGCCCTTGCGGATCTGGATGCACAACTGCATAGCGCAGGATATGCCGTGCTCGACGCGGCGTCATTGACTCGAATGAGTGATGTTGCGCTGCAGCAACTACTGTCCTGGCAGCGCTTCTGGGACGATCTGCCTGCGGACGCGCATCTGCGCGACGGCGGGCGCTACCGGCGCCGGCGCCACGGCAGCTTCATCGTCGAGGAAGCGGCGGTGTCGGCGGTGCCGCAGCGCGCGCATTGGCAGCCGGTCGAATACAACGCGCTGCACGGCGGCATCGAGCGCTGGTTCGAGCCGCTGCCGCAGGCGCTGCTGGCCGATGCCGCGTGGCCGCGCTTGCTGCTCGCGCTCGGCCGCTGCGCCAGCAGTCTGCGCGGCAGCCGGCGCTGGTACACGGAAGCGCACGCCTTTCGCATCGAAACCGGCGACGAAGGCATCGGCCGGCCGACGCCCGAAGGCGCGCACCGCGACGGCGTCGACCTGGTGGCGGTGATCCTGGTCGGCCGGCGCAACGTCAAGGGCGGCGAAACGCGGGTCTTCGATGCGCGCGGTCCGCAGGGGCTGCGCTTCACGCTGGCCGAGCCGTGGAGCGTGCTGCTGCTCGACGACGCGCGCGTGATCCACGAGACCACGCCGATCCAGCCGCTGGATGCGGCAGCGCAGGCGCAGCGCGACACGCTGGTGCTGACCTACCGCGCCGGCGGTTTCCAGGAGGCGGGGTGAGCTCATGACGCTGGCCATCGGCTTCGACGACGTGCAGCGGGCTGTTCGGCGCCTGGCCGGCGTGGCCCATCGCACGCCGGTGCATCGTTCGCGCAGCGCCGACGAACTCAGCGGCGCGAGCCTGTTCTTCAAATGCGAGAACCTGCAGCGCATGGGCGCGTTCAAGTTCCGCGGCGCCTACAACGCGCTGAGCCGCTTCACGCCCGAGCAGAAGCGCGCCGGTGCGATCGCCTTCTCGTCGGGCAACCATGCGCAGGCGGTGGCGCTGTCGGCGCGGCTGCTGGGCATGCCTTCGGTGATCGTCATGCCGCAGGATGCGCCGCAGAGCAAGCTCGATGCGACGCGCGGCTACCAGCAGGGCATGGCACACAGCGAGGTCGTGCTCTTCGACCGCTACACCGAAGACCGCGAGGCGCTGTGCCGCCGCCTGGCCGACGAGCGCGGCATGACGATGATCCCGCCCTTCGACCATGCGGACGTGATGGCCGGGCAGGGCACCGCGGCGCTGGAGCTGATCGAGGAGGCGGGCCCGCTCGATGCGCTGCTGGTGTGCGTCGGCGGCGGCGGGCTGATCTCGGGCTGCGCGGTGGCGGCCAAACACCTGCTGCCGCAGATCGAGGTGCATGGCGTCGAGCCCGAGGCCGGCAACGACACGCAGTTGAGCCTGCAGCGCGGCGAGATCGTGAAGATCGAGACGCCGCGCACCATTGCCGACGGCGCGCAGACGCAGTCCACCGGCCTGCTGACCTTCCCGGTGATCCAGGCGCTGGTGTCGGGCATCGTCACCGTCAGCGATGAGCAGCTGGTGCAGACGATGCGCTTCTTCGCCACGCGCATGAAGCTGGTGGTCGAGCCCACCGGTTGCCTGGCCGCGGCGGCGGCGCTGCAGGGCGCGATCGACCTGCGCGGCCGGCGCGTCGGCGTCATCGTCAGCGGCGGCAACGTCGACCTGCAGCGTTACGCGGCGCTGCTCGCGGACGATCCGGATACGATGCGCCTGTGACCCGCACCGTCGGCCCGCGCGATCGTTCCGAATGGATCTTCGACCCTGTCGAGGCGCTGCGGCGCGGCCGCGTGCTCGATGCGATGCTCGCCTCCGCGCGCATGCGGCGCCCCCGCGGCGTGATGCGCGCAACGCACGAGGCCATGAACCGGATCGACGACGCGCTTCAACTGCAGGCGGCGCGGCGCTTGAATCCGGGACGTTGAGCCCCGGACATGGACGCGGACGCACTGCTCGACCTGCTGCGCCGCTTCCAGGCCGAAGGCGTGCAGTACATCCTGGTCGGCGGACATGCGGTGCGGCTGAACGGCTTCGTGCGCGCCACCGAGGACATCGACATCCTGCTGCCGTCGTCGATGGACAACGGCCGGCGCGTGATCCGCGCGCTGTCGTTTCTGCCTTCCAGCCGCGAACTGGATCCGGCGTGGTTCGAGGTTGCTGCCGAGGCCCCGGAGAACATCCGGGTGGCCGACGAGTTGCTGATCGACCTGCTGTTCGCGGCCAACGGCCAGACCTACGAGAGCCTGCAAGGCCATGTGCGCACATTGCAGGTCGAGGGCGTCGCCATCCGCACGCTGAACATCGAAGGCCTGCTGAAGACCAAGACCGACTACCGCGCCAAGGACCGCATCGACCGCGAAGCGCTGCTCGAACTCAAGACCCGGCTGGAACGGCCGTGATCCTGCGGGAGTTCTATCCGCGATTGCGCGCGCGCACGCCCTCGCGCCGCGCTTCGATGGCCGCGGCGCCGACCTGGGCGTTGTATTCGCGGCTGCGCGAGCGCTCCAGCGCCATGCCCTCGCCGAAGCCCAGCGCGAAGCCGTCGTCGATGATCGCCTTGTAGCGCACCAGCATTTCCGGCAGGCAGCTCAGCATGTCGGCGGCCAGCTGCTTTGCGGTGCCCAGCAGCTCCTCGGCCGGCACCACGCGGTTGACGAAACCCCAGGCGGCGGCCTGCTCTGCGCTGACCCAGTTGCCGGTCAGCGAGATCTCGCGCGCGCGGTAGATGCCGATCGCGCGGCTGAGCTTCTGCGACAGCCCCCAGCCCGGCGCGACGCCGATGCGCGCATGGGTGTCGGCGAAACGCGCCTGCGGGCTGGCCAGCAGCACGTCGCAGGCCAGAGCCAGCTCGAAGCCGCCGGTCACCGCGGCGCCGTTGATCGCGCCGATCACCGGACCGCTGAACTGCTGCAGCGCCGTCACCGGATCGTTGCCGCTGACCGCGTTGTCTACACCCAGGCCGGCCTGGCCGCTGCCCAGTTCCTTCAGGTCCAGCCCGGCGCAAAAGGCCTTGCCGGCGCCGGTGAGGATCAGCACGCGCACGGCGGGGTCGGCCTCCAGGCGCCGCACCGCGGCCGCCAGCTGCGCCATCAGCGCGCGCGACAGTGCGTTCAGCGAAGCCGGGCGGTTCAGCGTCAGCAGCGCGCAGCCGCAGGAGTCGATTTCGGTGAGTACCAGATCGTCGTTCATGGGCATCTCCAAGGAACGCTGCATTCTGTCAAAACGGTATCGCGCAGCGCAGTTGCAGCGGCCGGCCGGTCAACGGGTGCGGCAGCGACAGCGCCTGGGCATGCAGCAGCAGCCGTGCGGCGCGCGAGCACACCTGCGGCGGCGCGTACAGCGCATCGCCGAGGATCGGGTGGCCGATGGCGGCCAGATGCACGCGCAACTGGTGGGTGCGGCCGGTGTGCGGCTGAAGTGCGAGGCGCGTCAGCCGGCGCGCGGCATCGAAGTCCAGCACCTGCCAGTCGGTGATCGAGGGCTTGCCGTGCGCGTGGTCCACCTTCTGCAGCGGCCGGCGCGGCCAGTCGGCCGCCAGCGGCAGCTCGATGCGGCCCTGCGCGGCCGGCATGCGCCCGTGCACCAGCGCGACATAGCGTTTGTCGATGCGGCGCGCGGCGAAGTCGATGCTCAGCCGGCGCTGCACCGCCGCGCCGCGCGCGAACAGCATCAGCCCCGAGGTCGCCATGTCGAGCCGGTGCACGACGAGCGCGTCGGGCCAGCGCGCCTGCACGCGCGCGGCCAGGCAGTCCTGCTTGTCTGCGCCGCGGCCGGGCACGGCCAGCAGGCCGGCCGGCTTGTCGAAGGCGAGCAGCGCCTCGTCCTCGAACAGCGGTGTCATCGCCGGCCCGGACCAAGAAAAACGGCACCCCGCAGGGTGCCGCATGCGCAGTCGGCCCGGCTCAGCGGCCGTAGACCTTGCCGAACAACACCCAGGTCTTGCCGTCGAACCTGGCCATCTGCTCGCGCTCGATCGGGGCGAAGTCGTCCGGGCCGGTCTTGACGTTGACGCCGGGCAGCAGCATCGGCAGCGTCATGTCCAGGCTGGCGGCCTGCTTCATGATGTTTGCGTGCGTCAGGTTGTCGCCCGCCTGCTTGAGCACCTGCATCAGGCCCTGCGTCACGGTGTAGCCGTAGACGTTGAAGGCGTCGTTGATGTTGGCGCCGGCGTTGTACTTCTTGAACCAGGCGACGTAGTCGTCCCACTCCTTGCCCTTCTGGAACTGCGGGTCGGTCGGATCCTTGATGTAGGCGGCGGTATACAGGCCCGTGCTGTTGTCCAGGCCGGCCGGCGTCAGCACCGCACCCACCGAGGCCGACACGCTGACCAGATAGTGCACCGGCTTCCAGCCGATCTCGGCCGCCTTCTTGATCGACTGCGCCGCGAACTTGGGCGTGGTGATGTTGAAGAAGGTGTCGGCGCCCGTGGCCTTCAGCGAGACCATCTGGCTGTCCACCGTGGGGTCGGTGACCTCGTAGGTGAGCTTGCTGATGATCATCGTCTTGGCCTTGTCGCCCAGGCCCTCCTCGAAGCCCGTCAGGTAGTCCTTGCCGAAGTCGTCGTTCTGGTACAGCACGGCGATCTTCGCGTTCGGGTTGGTCTCCAGGATGTGATGCGCGAAGGCTTTGGCCTCGGCCTGGTAGCTGGGCTGCCAGCCCATGGTCCAGGGGAAGTGCTTCGGGTCGTTCCACTTGCTGGCGCCGGTGGCGACGAACAGCTGCGGCACCTTGCGGTCGTTCATGTACTTCTGGATCGCGGTGTTCGACGGCGTGCCCAGCGGGTTGAAGACGATCAGCGCCTCGTCCTGCTCGACCAGCTTGCGCGCCTGCTCCACCGTCTTGGCCGGGTTGTAGCCGTCGTCCAGCGGGATGTACTTGATCTTGCGGCCGTTGATGCCGCCCTCGGCGTTGACCTTCTCGATGTAGGCACCGATGGCCTTGCCGATGGCGCCGTAGGCCGAGGCCGGGCCCGAATACGGGTGGATCGCGCCGACGACGATTTCCTTGTCGCTGGCGCCCGGGTCGTACTTCTTCTGCGCCAGCGCGGCGCCGGTGAAGGCCAGTGCCGCGATGCCCGCGGCCAGGGTGATGCGATTCAGGTTCATTTGCAGTGTCTCCTTGGTGAGCTGGGTTTCGAGCAGGTAGTGGCGCGTCCGGTTCCGCCACCGCGGGTCAGCCCCTGGTTCTGGGGCGCAGTCGCGCCCACAGGCGCTGCAGGCCGCCCATCACGCCGGTGGGCAGCAGGTACATCAGGCCGATCAGCAGCACGCCGTAGATGGCGGCCGGGGCCGACTTGGAAATCTCCTCGGCGACGTTCGGCACGAACTGGATGAAGATGCCGCCGAAGATCGCGCCCGGGATCGACGCCAGCCCGCCGACGACCACGCCCACCAGCAGGAAGATCGACAGCGTGATGGTGAAGCTGTCCGGCGAGACGAAGGCCACGACGATGGCGCCGAGCGCGCCGGCCAGTCCGGTAAAGCCGGCCGAGGTGCCGAAGGTCAGCGACTTGAACATCGGCAGGTTGATGCCCATCGCGGTGGCGGCGATCGGATGGTCGCGGATGGCCACCAGCGCGCGGCCGACCCGGCCGCGCAGCAGGTTCCAGGCGAGCAGGAACATCAGCGCCGCCACGAACAGCGTGAAGAAGTACAGCCAGCGGTCGGCCGACAGCGGCTGGCCGAACAGCGTGAAGCTGAACGGCGGTTCGGGCTTGCTCAGCACGATGCCCTGCACGCCGCCGGTCCAGTGTTCGATCTTCTTGTACTTCAGCAGCTGCGGGACGGCCAGCGCCAGCGCGAAGGTGGCCAGCGCCAGGAAGTGGCCCGCCAGGCGCAGCGCCGGAAAACCGATCAGGAAACCGAAGACGAAGCAGACCACGAAGGCCGCGGGCAGCGTGGCCCAGTAGGGCACCCCGTACAGCGACATCAGGATCGCCGCGGTATAGGCACCGAAGGCATAGAACGCGCCGTGCCCGAGCGAGAACTGGCCGTTGAAGCCGGTGAGGATGTTCAGCCCCAGGATCGCCACCGCGTAGACCAGCACCAGGTTGAACTGGAACACGCGGTAGTTCTTGAACAGGAAGGGCAGGATCAGCAGCGCGATGGCGACGGCGATGCCGCCGATCCAGAGCCACTTGCGATCCGCCGTCGATGCCATCGTGCCGTTCATACCCGCACCACCACCTTCTTGCCGAACAGGCCGGCGGGTTTCAGGGTCAGCGTGGCCACGATCAGCACCAGCGCCACGGTCAGCTTCAGTTCGGTGCCGATGACGTAGGCGCCGAGCAGGTTCTCGAGCACGCCGACGATGAAGCCGCCGATGACCGCGCCCAGCGGGTTGTCGATGCCGCCCAGCAGCGCCGCGGCGAAGCCGTACAGCAGGATGCCGGCCATCATGTTCGGGTCGAGGAAGACGATGGGCGCGACCATCATGCCGGCCACCGCGCCGATGGCCGCGGCCAGGCCCCAGCCCAGGCCGAGCATCCACGACACGCGGATGCCGACCAGCCGCGCCGAGTCGGGGTTCTGCGCCGCGGCGCGCATCGCCAGACCGACGGGCGTGAACCTGAAGAAGGCGAACAGCGCCAGCAGCAGCACCAGCAGCACGCCGGCCGAGCCGAGCTGGTGCGCCGAGAAGTACTTGGTGGCGAGAAACGAATCCTTGGGGAAGGGGCTGTCGAAGGACTTGATGGTGTGGTCGAAGATCCAGCCCGACAGCGCGTTGAAGATGAGCAGCAGGCCGATGAAGACGATGACGTTGGTCAGCACCGGCGCCTTCTCGATCGGCCGCACGATGATGCGCTGCACCAGCAGTCCGCCGGCAAAGGATACCGCCACGGTGAAGAAGAACGCGCCCCAGTACGGCCAGCCCTGCTGCATCAGCCACCAGGCGATGAAGGTGCTGAAGGTGGCCATCTCGCCCTGGGCGAAGTTGATGTGGTGCGTGGCCTGGTAGATCATCACCAGCGCCAGCGCCACCGAGCCGTAGATGATGCCGTTGGCCAGGCCGGAGAAGACTTGAAAGAGCAGCGCTTCCATGCTCGCTTTCAGTAGCCGAGGTAGGCGCGGCGCACCGACTCGTCGTTCTTGATGGTTTCGCTGGGCCCGGACAGCGCGACGCGGCCGGTCTCCAGCAGGTAGGCATGGTCGGCCAGGTCCAGCGCCAGCGAAGCGTTCTGTTCGACCAGCAGCATGCTGACGCCGTCCTCCTGGTTGATGCTGCGCATGATGCGGAAGATCTCGGCGACGACCAGCGGCGCCAGGCCGAACGAGGGCTCGTCCAGCAGCAGCAGCTTGGGCCGCAGCATCAGCGCGCGGCTGATGGCCAGCATCTGCTGCTCGCCGCCGGACAGCGTGCCGGCCTGCTGATGGCGCCTTGCTTTCAGGATCGGGAAGCGCGCGAACATGCGCTCCATGTCCTGCTGCATCTCGGCCTTGTTGCCGCGCGCGTAGGCGCCCAGGCGCAGGTTCTCCTCGACCGACAGGCCGGTGAAGGTGCCGCGCCCGTCGGGCACGTGGGCCACGCCCATGCGCACCACGCTTTCCGTGGACTTGCCGACCACCTGCGTGCCGTCGAGCACGATGCTGCCGCTGGTCTTGACCACCTGGCACAGCGCGCGCAGCGTGGTCGTCTTGCCCGCGCCGTTGGCGCCGAGGATGGCGGTGATGTGGCCGGCTTCGAGCGTGAAGCCGACGTCGTACAGCACCTGCGTCGCGCCATAGGACGCGCACAGCTTGCTCACTTCCAGGAGCTTAGACATTCGCGGGGGCTCCCAGGTAGGCCTCGATCACGTCCGGATGCTGCTGGATGTGCTCGGGCGTGCCTTCGGCGATCTTGCGGCCGAAGTTCAGCGCGACGATATGGTCGGACACGCTCATCACCAGGCTCATGTGATGCTCGACCAGCAGCACGGTGATGCCGAGCCGGTCGCGCACGTCGCGGATCAGCCGCGACAGCTCCGACAGCTCTTCGTGGTTCAGCCCCGCGGCCGGCTCGTCGAGCAGCAGCAGCTTGGGTTCGGCGGCCAGCGCGCGCGCGAACTCCACGCGTT
This sequence comes from Rubrivivax sp., assembly GCA_036724445.1. Classification (GTDB taxonomy): domain Bacteria; phylum Pseudomonadota; class Gammaproteobacteria; order Burkholderiales; family Burkholderiaceae_C; genus Rubrivivax. Next base: position 70,018 of record DAIMFR010000019.1, read on the forward strand.
TCTGGATGCCGAAGGGCAGGGCGCCGACCGGACGTTGGGCGAAGGGCGTCAGCGCCAGGTCGTTCATGATGCGGCTGGCGCGCTCGCGCAGGCCTTGTTCCTCGGCCGACACGCGCGGCAGCCGCAGTGCGCTGGATAGGAAGCCGGCCGACGAGCGGCAATGCGCGCCGACCATCACGTTCTCGCGCACCGGCATGGTCCTGAACATCGCCAGGTTCTGGAAGGTGCGGCCCAGCCCCAACCCGGCGATCTGGTGCGTGGGCGTGTGGGTGATCGACTTGCCCTCGAACAGGATGTCGCCCGCCTGGTACTGATACAGCCGGCTCAGGCAGTTGAACAGCGTGGTCTTGCCGGCGCCGTTGGGGCCGATCAGGCCGCAGATGTCGCCGCGCTTGACGTCGAAGCTGACGCCGTCGAGCGCGACGATGCCGCCGAAGCGCACCGTCACGCCACGCACGCTGAGCAAAGGATCCGTTGGGTTCGGCATGGGTCGAGGACTCGGGGTTTCCGTCACGGGGGGCGCAGGCCCCGGCTGAAAGGCGAGCGGGTTATAGGCCGCAATCCGGGGTTCTGACAATCGGATGTTGCACTGTCATTGCCGGCGCAGCCCTGCGCTCGCGGGGGCGGCCAAGCCGCCCGGATACAATGCCTGCACAGACATACGCAGGGCCGTTACTTCAAGGTCTTGTTTCGCTTCACCGCCCGAACTCATTGCAGCGACGGCCGGCCCGGTTCGAAATCCCCCTGGTTGATGTTTCTTGAGTGTCTCTGTCCGTGCCGTCGGCGACGAGGGCGCGGTGGCTTCGTCATCCAACTTTTCACTCGAGGAATCCAGCGATGGAAAACACCACCCAGACCGGCACCGTCAAATGGTTCGACGACGGCAAGGGCTACGGCTTCATCACGCCCGAGGGCGGCGGCAAGGACTTGTTCGCGCACTTCAGCGAGATCAAGGGCGGCACCGGTTTCAAGAGCCTGCAGGAGAACCAGCGCGTCGAGTTCGAGGTCAAGCAAGGCGCCAAGGGCCTGCAGGCGGCGAACATCCGAGCGATCTAGTCCCACCCCCTACGCGCTTCGCGCGCCCCCTCGAGGGGGCACCGCTGACGGACCGGCACAGCCGGATCCGCGGCGGTTGCTCGAAGCGTCCGATATTCGAGCTTAAGGCTCGATGTCGATCTGCAGCGCTTCGAGAAAACGCGACACCATGTTGTAGGCGGCGACGGTGCCGGTCAGCTCGACCAGTTCGCGCTCGTCCAGATGCCGGCGCACCGCGTCGAACAGCTCTTCAGGTACCTGCACCTGCAGCGTCATCGCGTCGGCATAGGCCAGCACGTCGCGCGAGCGCGTGTCGAACAGCGCCGAGGCCGGCCAGGCGGCGACATCGTCGATCTGCGCCTGTGACAGCCCTTCGGCCAGTGCCGCCGGCGCGTGCTGCGCAAATTCGTAGGGCGCGCGGTTGAGTACCGCCACGCGCAGGATCACCAGCTCGCGCAGCGCGCCGTCGAGCCGCGTGGCGCCGCGGATCGCGCCCAGGCAGGCATTCCAACCCTGCGCCAGCGGCGCACTGTGCAGCAGCAGCCGGTCAAGGTTCAGCAGCCGCCCGCCGCGCCGCGCCGCGATCGCGCGCAACAACCCGGCGTCCACCGCCGGCGAGGCTTCGTCCACGTAGTCGATGCGTGCCATCGGATCCTCCGTGCGCCGGTCAAAACCGGCGAGATGTTGTGAATGAAAGAGTCATACGT
>DAIMFR010000020.1:0-71721 GCA_036724445.1 Rubrivivax sp.
TGCGGTGCGACAGCATCGCGCCCTTGGGCGGCCCGGTGGTGCCCGAGGTGTAGACGAGCATGCAGGTGTCGTCGGGCTGCGTGGCGGCAATGCCGTCGTCGAAGGCGCGCGCCTGTTCCGCGTTGGCCGCGGCGTACTGGTCGCCGAGTTCGAGCACGTCCTCGAAGGACATCAGCATCTCGCGCGGGTACAGCCGCATGCCCTTCATGTCGACGGCGATGATCTTGGCGACGTCGGGCAGGCCGACCTCGTGCTTGGCGATGGCGTCGAGCACCTTGTCGACCTGCTCCTGGTCGCCGCAGACGACGAAGCGGCTGTTCGAGTGGTGGACGATGTACTGCAGCTCGGGCCACGGGTTGGTCGGGTAGATGCCGACCACCACACCGCCGATGGCCTGCGTGCCCAGGTCGGCGAACATCCACTCGGGCGTGTCCTCGCTGGCGATGGCCAGGCGTTCGCCGCGCCGGAAACCCAGCGCCAGCATTCCCAGCGCGAAGCGGCGCGCGGTGTCGTGGTAATGGCGCCAGCTCATCCGGTTCCAGATGCCCAGGTCCTTCTCGCGGAAGGCCAGCGCGTCGGGCGTGGTGCGGGCCCAGTGCTGCAGCAGCTTGGGCAGCGTATGGTTGCCGCTGTGCAGGGCTTCGTGCAGGGCTTTGTGCTGGAGCTTGCTCATGCTGCCGCCTGCGCGCCGCCCAGGTAGGCGGCGATCACCGCCGGGTTGGCGGAGATCTCGGCCGGTGTGCCTTCGCCGATCTTGCGGCCGAAGTTGAGCACGCAGATGCGGTCGGAGATATCCATGACGATGCCCATGTCGTGCTCGACCATCAGCACGGTGATGCCGAGTTCGTCGCGGATGTCGAGCACGAAGCGCGCGATGTCCTCGGTTTCTTCGGTGTTCATGCCCGAGACCATCTCGTCGAGCAGCAGCAGCTTGGGCTCGGTCGCCAGCGCGCGGCCGAGTTCGACGCGCTTTTGCATGCCGTAGGACAGGGCGCCCACGGGCATGTCGCGGATGTCCTCGATTTCGAGGAAGTCGATGATCTCCTCGACCTTGCGCCGATGTTCGAGCTCCTCGCGCCTGGCGCGGCCGAAGAACCAGGCCGCGTCGAAGACATTGCTGCGCATGTGGCAGTGGCGGCCGACCAGCAGGTTCTGCACCACGGTCGCGTGCTTGAACACGGCCAGGTTCTGGAAGGTGCGGCCGATGCCGATGGCCGACATGCGGTGCGAAGCCGTGCCGGTGATGTCGCGGCCCTGGAAGTGCACCGTGCCGCCGCTCGGGCGCACGACGCTGCTGATCATGTTGAAGGTGGTGGTCTTGCCAGCGCCGTTCGGACCGATGAGCGAATAGATCTCGCCACGCCGCACGTGGAAGCTGACGCCGGCCACGGCTTCGACGCCACCGAAGCGCTTGGACAGGCCTTCGACCTGCAGGAGGATGTCGTTCACGTCAGTGGCTCCGCTGCTCGTGGGTCATGACAACCAGCGCTTGCGGCGCTTGTAGTGCTTCACGTCGCGCATGTTCTTGCGCGAACCGCCCTCGCCGAAGCCGAGGTAGAACTCGCGCACGTCCTCGTTGCGCAGCATCTTGTCGGCCGGGCCGTCAAGGACGACGCGGCCGTTTTCCATGATGTAGCCGGTGTCGGCGATGGACAGCGCCATCTGCGCGTTCTGCTCGACCAGCAGAATGCTCACCCCGTCCTGCCGGCACAGCCGGGTGACGATGGCGAAGATCTCCTCGCAGATCTGTGGCGCCAGGCCGAGCGTGGGTTCGTCGAGCATCAGCAGCTTGGGCGCCGACATCAGCGCGCGGCCGATGGCCACCATCTGCTGCTCGCCGCCGGACAGGTAGCCTGAAACCGTGGCGCGCTTGGGCGTCAGGCGCGGGAACGTGGCATAGACGCGCTCCAGGCCGCGCTTGGACTCGGCCACCGAACGCGTGTAGCCGCCCATCAGCAGGTTTTCCTCGACCGTGAGCTGGTCGAACAGGCGCCGGCCCTCGGGCACCATGACGACGCCGGCGCGCACGATGCGGTCGGGCGTCATGCCGGTCAGCGGCTGGCCCTCGAACGTGATCTGGCCGCCCTTGACCTCGCCGTCTTCGGGGTAGAGCACGCCGCTGATGGCCTTCAGCGTCGTCGACTTGCCGGCGCCGTTGGCGCCCAGCAGGGCGACGATCTGTTGCTTGCCCAACGCGAGCGACGCCTCGCGGACGGCTTCGATCGTATTGTCATAGACGATCTGGACATTCGTCAGGGTCAGCATCAGGATGAGGCGGTTCGGCGGGTGCGGTGGGCGCGCCGCCCGGGGGGTGGCTTTGGCGGCGCAGCCAAGCTGCTCCACGACTGCTAATCTAACGGTAGTTAGTCTCGCCCGCCTGCGGGGAAACCCGCCATCCGGCGTACTACCGGACGGCGGGGTTGGCCCCGCCGTCCGATCGCCTCTGGCGTCAGGCCTTGCGTCAGGCCTTGCCGGCGCCGAACTTGCGGAAGTCCGGCTTGCGCTTTTCCAGGAATGCGCGCACACCTTCCTTGGACTCGTCGGTGTTGTAGTACAGGCTGAGCGCCTGCATGCCCAGGCTGCCGATGCCGCGGATGTTTTCGGTCGCGGCGTTGAAGGAACGCTTGGCGATGGCGATGGCGGTCGGGCTCTTCTCGACGATCTCGCGGCCCCACTTGGCAACCTCGGCGTCGAGCTGGTCGTGCGGCACGACCACGTTGCACAGCCCCATCGCCAGCGCTTCCTGCGCGCTGTAGCGCCGGCACATGTACCAGATCTCGCGCGCCTTCTTCTCGCCGACGACCTGCGCCAGATAGGCCGTGCCCCAGCCGGGGTCGACCGAGCCGACCTTGGGCCCGACCTGGCCGAACACCGCCTTGTCGGAAGCGATCGTCATGTCGCACAACACCGCGATCACGTTGCCGCCGCCGATGGCGTAGCCCTGCACGCGCGCGATCACCGGCTTGGGCACGTCGCGGATCGCGCTGTGCAGTTCCTCGATCGGCAGACCCGCGGTGCCGCGGCCGTCGTACTGGCCGGAGTGGGCCGACTGGTCGCCGCCGGTGCAGAACGCGCGATCACCGGTGCCGCCGATCACGATGGCTGCGATGTTCTTGTCCCAGCCCGCCTTCATCATGGCGTGCAGCATCTCCTCGACCGTCTGGCCGCGGAACGCGTTCATCACGTCGGGCCGGTTGATCGAGATGTAGGCGATCTGGTCGCGCTCCTCGTAGACGATGTCCTGGTAGCTCATGGGCCTGCCCCTCAGCCGATCATGCTGTAGCCACCGGAGACCGACAGCACCTGCCCGGTCACGTGGCCGGCCTTGCTCGACGCCAGGAAGGCCACGGCGTTGGCGATGTCCTGCGGCCGGCCGACCTTGCGAAGCGGCAGGCTCTTGGTGACCTTCTCCATCTGCTCAGGCGTGAACATGGCTCCGGCGTTGGTCCACATGCTGTTGCCGCCCACCTCGTCGGTGGTTTCGGGGATGGTCACGCCGGGGCAGACCACGTTGCAGCGGATGCCGTAGCGGCCGTTCTCCTTGGCGATCGTCTTCATGAAGCTGTTGACCGCCGCCTTCACGCCGCCATAGACGGCTTCGCGCGGCTCGCCCTGGCGGCTGGCGTCGGAGCTGATCGAGACGATGGCGCCGCCGTTCTGCTTGATCATCAGGTCGAGCGCGGTCTTGGTGCAGTTGAGCACGCCGACGTAGTTGATGTCGATCACCTTGCGCCAGAAGTCGGGCGTCGTCTGGGTGAAGAACATCAGGTTGTCCCAGCCGACGTTGTTGACCAGCACGTCGACCCGCCCGTGTTTGTCGGTCGCCGCCTTGAACATGGCCTGCACCTGCTCGAGGCTGGTGACGTCGGTCTTGATCACCTGCACCGATGCAGCGCCCAGCTTGGTGGCGAACTCGGCCGTCTTGTCGGCCTGCGCGGTGTCGACATCGCCAATCGTGATGTGGGCGCCTTCGCCGGCGAACGCCAGCACGATGGCACGGCCGATGTTGGAGCCGCCGCCGGTGACGATGACGGACTTGTTTTTCAGTTCGAGATCCATGATGTTCCTTTGCCTGTGAGAGCGCCTCCGGGCGCCGGTTTTTCAGTATAACAACCGAACAGGTGTTAGTTTGACTTGGGGCGCCGCCTACTCGATCTTGATCCCGGCGGCCTTGATGACCTTGCCGTAGCGTTCGATGTCGTTCTTGATCATCGCGCCGAACTGGGCGGGTCCCATGCTCTGAGGGTCGATCGCCTGCGCCGTCAAGTTCTCCTTCACATCGGGCAGCGCCAGGATTCTGGTGATCTCGGTCGCCAGCTTGTCGACAATGTCCTTCGGTGTTCCGGCCGGCGCGAGTACCCCGAACCACAACTGGAAGTCGTAGTCGGGCAGACCGGCTTCGGCGAACGTGGGCACATCCGGCATGCTGGCCAGGCGCGCCTTGCCGGTCACCGCGATCGCCTTGAGCTTGCCGGCGCGGATGTGCGGCAACGAGGTGATGGGCGTATCGAAATTGAGCTGAATCTGGCCGCCGATCAGATCGGTCAACGCCGGTGCCGTGCCCTTGTAAGGCACATGCTGCATCTTCACGCCGGCCACAGTCTTGAACATCTCGCCCGCCAGGTGGGTCGAGCTGCCGGTGCCGACGGCAGCGAAGTTCAGCTCGTTCGGCTTGGCCTTGGCCAGGGCGATGAACTCCTTGAGACTGTTCGCCGGCACCGACGGGTGCAGGACCAGCACCAGTTGGGTGGTGACGAGAGTCGTCACCGGCATGAAATCCTTGATCGGGTCGAACGGCAGCGTGGGCAGCAGGTGCTGCAAGGTGGCCAGGGTGGATGTGTGCAGCGCGATCGTGTAGCCGTCGGGCGCTGATTTCGCCAGCGCGTCGGTGCCGATCACGGTGTTGGCCCCGCCCCGGTTGTCGACCAGCACCTGCTGGCCCCAGCTCTCGGTCATCTTGTCCGCCACCAGCCGTGCCACCTGGCTCGTGCTGCCGCCAGGGGCATAGGGCACGATGAAACGAATCGGCTTGGCCGGGTAGGTCTGTGCGGTCTGCGCGTGAACATCGGCCAAGCAGGCCAGTGTGAGCAGCGCGACCGCCGAGAATTTGAGTCTGAACATGATTCCTCCGTTGCCGCTATGCCTGGGCAGGCCGCGCGGCCGTAGTGCCGGCCGACGCGAGATTGCGTTAGGCCCACCGTCGACTGACAGGTCGCTTGGTGGATGGTCTACCTAGCGTACGTTTGGCAAACTAACATCGCGTTCCCGCAAATGCATCGGGAGAAGCCATGAACCGCGACGAACAGGTGGCGCTGATGCGCCAGGCATTCGCCCACATAGACGCCGGCACCACGGATCTGGCCGACGCGGTCAGCTTCAACCCGGTGAGTGCCTATACCTGCCCGCAGCGCCTGGCGCGCGAGTCGGCGCTGCTGTTCCGCAAGTACCCGCTGTTGATGGGCCTGTCCAACCAGATCCCGCAGCCGGGCGACCACTTCACCGACGACCTCAGCGGCATCCCGATCCTGGTGGTTCGTGGCCAGGACGGCCGGGCGCGGGCCTTCCACAATGTCTGCCGGCACCGTGGTGCACGCCTGGCCGAAGGCTGCGGTCGGCAGAAGAACTTCGTCTGCCCCTACCACGGCTGGACCTACGGCCTCGAAGGCGAGTTGCGTGGCATTCCCGACCAGCGCAACTTTCCCGGTGTGGACAAGGCCGCCTACGGCCTGGCGCCGCTGCCGCTGGCCGAACGCCACGGCATGCTGTGGGTGCAGCCCAGCGTCGGCCCGGAGGGCCTGGAGATCGATGCCCAGGGCCTCCTGGGGGAACTCGACGCCGAGTTCGCGTCCTTCGGCCTGGCCGGCTACCACCACTACGAGACGCGCCAGATCCAGCGCCAGATGAACTGGAAGCTGGTCATCGACACCTTCCTCGAGAGCTACCACTTCAGCGTGCTGCACCGCGACTCCGTGGCGCCGCTCTTCCACCCCAACCTGTGTCTGTTCAAGCCATTCGGCCTGCACCTGCGCGAAGTTCTGCCGCGGCGCAGCCTGGAGAGCCAGCGCAGCCTGCACGAAAGCGAGTGGGACCTGATCCCCCACCACACCCTCGTCTACGTGCTGTTCCCGAACACCGTCTTTGTCGTGCAGGTCGACCATGTCGAGACCTGGCGTGTCTACCCGACGGCGGGCAAGGTCGACGAGTGCACCATGTACCTCGACTTCCATGTGCCCCATCCGGTCGACTCCGACAGCGCGCGGCGCCACTGGCAGCGCAACATGGACCTCACCATCCGTACCGTCTGCGACGAGGACTTCCCGGCCAGCGAAGGCATGCAGCGCGGTTTTGCGTCCGGGGCGCAGACCCATGCCACCTACGGGCGCAACGAGCCCGCGCTGGCCTACTTTCAGCGTACCGTGGCGCAGGCCGTCGGTGACACCACCCCAACAGGAGAGACAGCATGAGAATGAAGGAACGAGTCGTCATCGTCACCGGCGCCGCGCGCGGCCTGGGCAGAGGCTTCGCCGAGCGGCTCGCCGCCGAGGGCGCGGCGGTGGTCTGTGGCGACCTGCGGCCGTGCGACGAGACCGTTGCCGCGATCCGCGGCGCAGGCGGTCGCGCTGTGGCCCTGCGTCTGGACGTGACCGACATGGCGTCCTGCCTGGCCTCGGTCGAGCTGGCCGTGGCCGAGTTCGGCCGGCTCGACGGGCTGGTGAACAACGCTGCGCTGTACGCCGACATCAAGGGTGCCCGCTTCGACCAGATCGAGGAGAAGCAGTGGGACGCGGTGATGAACGTCAACGTGAAGGGCATCTGGCAGATGTGCAAGGCAGCCGTGCCGCAGATCCGCAAGGCCGGCGGCGGCAGCATCGTCAACATCTCGTCGCTGGCCGCCGTGCACGGCATGGCGTATGCCATCGACTACGGCGTGTCCAAGGCGGCGGTCATCGGCATCACGCGCTGCCTGGCGCGCGAACTGGGGCGCGACTGGATCCGCGTCAATTCAGTGGCGCCGTCGCTGGTGCTGACCGAGGGAACGACGAGCTACTTCGGCGCCAAGCACGAGCAGGTCACCAAGGCCATTGCCGGAAGCCAGGCGCTGCAACGCAACCTCGAGGCCGGTGACCTGGTCGGCACCATTGCCTTCCTGCTGTCGGCCGACAGCCACTTCATGACCGGACAGACCTTGATGGTCGACGGCGGCACCGAGTTCCTGTAGGCCAAGGCCGCCCAGGCGCCAGCGCCTCGGCGGGCTGCGTCAGGCGCGCTCGAAGATCGCGGCGATGCCCTGCCCGCCGCCGATGCACATCGTCACCAGCGCGTAGCGCCCCTGGATGCGCTGCAACTCGTACAGCGCCTTGGTGGTGATGATCGCGCCCGTGGCGCCCACCGGATGGCCGAGCGAGATGCCCGAGCCGTTCGGGTTGACCTTGGCGGGGTCGAGTTCGAGGGCGCGCGTCACGGCGCAGGCCTGCGCGGCAAAGGCTTCGTTGGACTCGACCACGTCGAGGTCGTTGACGCCGAGGCCGGCGCGTTTGAGGGCCAGGCGCGAGGCCGGTACCGGGCCCAGGCCCATCAGCTTGGGGTCCACGCCGGCGTGGGCGTAGGCCACCAGCCGAGCCAGCGGCTTGAGCCCGCGCGCCTGGACGGCGGCGCCGGTGGCCAGAACCACGGCCGATGCGGCGTCGTTCAGACCCGAGGCGTTGCCGGCCGTCACCGAACCGTCCTTCTTGAAAGCCGGCTTCATGGCCGCCAACTGCTCCAGGGTCACATTGCCGCGCACATGCTCGTCAGTGTCGAAGACCACAGTGCCCTTGCGCGTGGCCATGGTGACGGCGACGATCTGGCTCTTGAACCTGCCTTCGGCGATGGCGCGGGCCGCGCGCTGCTGACTGGCCACAGCCAGCGCGTCCTGCATTTCGCGCGTGATGCCTGCGCTGGCAGCAACGTTTTCGGCCGTGATGCCCATGTGGATGGCATGGAAGGGGTCGTGCAGCACGCCGAGCATGTAGTCGGTCATGGGCGCATCGCCCATGCGTGCCCCCCAGCGCGCGGCAGGCAGCAGGTAGGGCCCGCGGCTCATCGACTCGGCGCCACCTCCGATGGCGATCTCGGCGTCGCCAAGCAGCAGCGTTTGCGCCGCAGAAATGATGGCTTGCAGGCCCGAGCCGCACAGCCGGTTGACGTTGAATGCCGGCGTCTCGTTCGGAATGCCGGCCTCGATGGCGGCCACGCGCGCCAGGTAGGCGTCGCGCGGTTCGGTGGGGATGACGTTGCCCAGCACCACGTGGCCGATGCTGGCGGCGTCGGTGCCGGCGCGGGCGATGGCCTCGCGTACCGCCGTGCTGGCCAGTTGCGACAGCGGCAGGTCCTTCAGCGCACCGCCAAAGCTGCCAATGGCGGTGCGCGTTGCGCTGACGACAAAGATTTCGGGCCTGTTCATCGAGTTCTCCAGTCGGTAGTGTGGGCTTGGCAGCAGACGCGGGCGGCTTCAGGCTTGGCGCGTCGGGGCGGCATCGGCGCCTCGGGCGCTGCCGTGCCCCACGCCCACGGCTTGCTCGGCCTCGGCAAACAGTCTGCGCAGGGCCTCGTCCGCCGCCTGCGATGCAACCTTACCGCAATACGCCCAGTCGGACGCCGGGACGACCGCACGCACACGCACCGCGGCCAGCAACCGCAACAAAGCCAGGCGACGGTGCCCCATCGCAACGCTGCGTGCGAGCAAGGCCAGCGCACTGGCCTGTGCTGCCGCCGCAGCCGGCGCGCACGCGTCGGGGCGCGCGCCTACGGCCAGGCTGCGTTTGAGTAGACGGATCGGCGGACGGGCCATCAGTTCAGCAGCGGCGCGAGGCCCGGCCGCTCGCCCGGCGCTGCGACCGGCACCGGCTTGCCGGTGACGTAGACCGTTCCCGACAGGCAGGCGATGTGCGCCTGGTCGCTGGCGCGGCTCACATCGACACGGTACACGCCGACCTTGCGCGAGCGCGACACCTCGGTGGCATGCGCCACCAGCCAGTCGCCCGGCTCGACGCCGGTCGAGATGCTGATGTTGCCGTCGATCAACGCGGCGATCGTGCCGTGCGAATTGCAGGCCAGGCCGAGCGCCATGTCGCCCAGCGAGAAGATGGCGCCGCCGTGGCAGCGGCCGTTGAAGTTCAGATGCTGCGGCCCGACCCGCATGCGCACGGTGGCCGTGCCGCGGGCCGCAGCCACGAGTTCGAACCCCAGATGCCTGCCGTAGCCGTCGGCGGCAATCGAACGTGCGACCAGGTCGCGCGCGGCGCGGTCCTCGGTGGCGGCGTGGCGGCTGCCGCGCTGCGTGCGCTGTTCCAGCCAGTCGACCAGTTCGCGCAAGCCTTCGCCGGTGGTCGCGATGGTGCGCAGAACCGGCGGCTTGGCAGCCGGGCCGCGGCGCAGCGTCAGCATCGACAGCAATTCGTTCTCGGTCCGCTGCGCGTCGGGCAGGTCGGCCTTGCTGACGACGAAGGCGTCGGCGATCTCCAGCACGCCAGCCTTGATGGCCTGGATGTCGTCGCCCAGCCCCGGCGGGCAGACCACCAGGCGTGTGTCGGCGATGCGCGTGACCTCGACCTCGGACTGCCCGGCGCCGACGGTTTCGACGATCACCGTGTGGTAGCCGGCGGCATCGAAGACATCGACGACGTCGGTGGCCGAGCGTGCCAGCCCGCCCAGGTGGCCGCGCGAGGCGAGCGAGCGGATGAACACCCCTTCGTCGGCCTGGTGCTCGCCCATGCGGATGCGGTCGCCGAGCACGGCGCCGCCGGTGAAGGGGCTGGACGGATCGACCGCGACCACCGCCACCGTGTGGCCGCGCACGCGCAACTGCCTGATCAGGCCCGACACCAGCGTGGACTTGCCGCCCCCCGGCGGCCCGGTGACGCCGACAACATGCGCGCGGCCCACGTGCGCGGCCACCCCGGCGCGAACGGTGTGCGCGCTGTCGCTGTCGTTTTCCAGCGCCGTGATGGCGCGCGCCACCGCGCGCCGGTCGCCTGCCAGGATGGCTTCGAGCGGGTTCGTTTCGGCGTTCATCACACGATCGTCAAGGGCTGACCGAAGCCCATTTCACGGCGCAGCGTGGCGCAGATCTCGCCATGCGTGGCGCTGGCTTCGGCTGCGGCGACGACCTGCGCGAACACGTTGTCGCGCTTCGACTGCGCGGCCGCGGCCAGCGCAGCGAGCGCCTTGTACACCGCGGCGGCGGAGCGTTCGGCCTTGAAGGCCTTGAGCCGGATCAGGTAGGCGTCCATGCGGGCGCGGTCCGGGTAGTCGAGCGCGGGGTAGTCGGCCGCGTCTTCCTCGACGGTGTACTTGTTGACTCCGACCACGGTCTCCGCGCCGGCGTCGACGCGTTTCTGGAAGGCCAGCGCCGAGTCTCCGATCATCTTCTGCACCAGGCCCTTTTCGACCGCCTTGTACATGCCGCCCGCAGCGTCGATCAGGTCAATGATGGCCTCGATCTTCTGCTGCATCGCGTCGGTCAGCGACTCGACGTAATACGAGCCGCCGAGCGGGTCGATGACGTCGGTGAGGTGGGCTTCCTCGCGCAGGATGTTCTGCGTCGCCACGGCGATGCGCGCGGCCTCCGTCGTGGGGGTGGAGAAGACCTCATCGTAGGAATCGGTGTGCAGCGACTGCAGGCCGCCGAAGATGCCGGCCATGGCCTGCGTGGTGACGCGGGCGATGTTGTTCAGCGGCTGCTGGCGCGTCAGGTCCACGCCCGAGGTCTGGCCGTGGAACTTGAAGCGCCACGAGCGCGGGTCCTTGGCGCCGAAGCGTTCGCGGCACAGTTTGGCCCAGACGCGGCGGCCGGCGCGGAACTTGGCCACCTCTTCGAACAGGCTGACCGAGATGTCGAAGAAGAAGGTGAAGCGCGGCAGGAAGCGGTCGGGGTCCATGCCCGCGGCGATGCAGTCTTCGGCGTACTGGATGGCCGAGCACAGCGTGAAGGCCATCGCCTCTGCCGGCGTGGCCCCCGCCTGCTGCATGTGCTGGCCGACGATGGACAGCGGGTTCCAGCCCGGCACCTGTTCGTTGGCGAAGGCGATGTGGTCGACCACGATGCGCCGCGCACCCTGCAGCGCGATGCGGAAGAACATGTGGTTGGCGACGAAGTGCGAGATGCAGTCGCTCTGGTTCGAGGTGCCGGTGATGCGCGTCCAGGGCACGCCGCGCCGCTTGGCCACCGCCAGTTCGAAGGCCAGCAGCGTGAACGGCGTGGGGTCGTTCATGGCCGTGGACAGGTCGCCGATGGGCACGCCGTCGAGCGCGCGGTCCATGTCGCCGACGTGGTTGATCACCGTGCCGCAGGTGCCCAGCAGTTCGGCCGGCACCTCGTCGGCGTCGTAGCCGCGGAAGACCGAGTTGCACGGGATCAGCGACAGCGCCGACGCGCCCAGCGCCAGCATCTCCTTGACGCGGCTGTTGTAGTCCTCCGGCACCCCCAGGCCGATGAGCTGGCGCTGCGACCAGCTGCGCCCCCGGTACATCGTGGGGTAGATGCCGCGGGTGTAGGGGAACTCGCCGGGGAAGCCCAGGCTGTCGGCATAGGCCGCGCCCGACCAGTCGCGCGGCGTGTACAGCGGCTTGATCTCGACGCCGGAGCGGTTGCGCAGCGGCTCGGCTTGCCCGGCTCCGGCGGCGAATTCCTGCTCCCAGCGGGCCTGGGCCAGCGACAGATCGGCGGCAGCGATTTGCGGGACGGGCTTGTTCATGCGGAGGCTCCCTGGCGGGCGTGGCGCGCGGCGGCCAGCGCGCGCACGGCGGTGACGATGTCGTCGAGCGCGGCGCCGGGGTGGAAGACCTGGGCGACGCCAGCCGCCAGCAGCACCTTCTCGTCCTTGGCGGGCACGATGCCACCGACGATGACCTGGATGTCGGCCAGCCCGGCGGCGCGCAGCGCGTCCATCAGCCGGGGCACGATCAGGTGGTCGGTGGCCAGTGACGAGATGCCGATGACGTCGGCGTCCTCTTCCATCGCCAGCTTGACGACGGTGGGGATCTCCTGCCACGGCGGGGTGTATATGACCTCCATGCCGGCATCGCGCAGGCAGGCGGCGATGACGCGGCTGCCGCGGTCATGGCCGTCGAAGCCGATCTTGGTGACGATGACCTTGGGCGGGTGTTCATGCTGCATGTTGTGCTTCTCTCAGGAGCCCCACGAATTTGCGTGCCAGGCCGCGCGGGGTCTCGCGGCCTTGCGGATCGAACCAGAAGCGCGCCCAGTTGAGCGCGCCGAGCAACATCAATCGCAGCGCGTGCCGGTCGGTGCCTGCGGGCAGGGGCAGGGCGGCCACCAGCTCGCGGAACACCTGCTCGTAACCGGCGCGCAGCGTGCGCAGGCGTTCGGCCACCGGCGGCACGTCCTCGGGCAGCACGCGGATCAACACCTGCGCGTAGTCGCTGCTCTTGAGCACGGTCTGCAGGTGCGCCAGGCAGGCGGCTTCGAGCCGCTCCCAGGGTTCGGCGCCGGGCTTCAGGGCTGCCTGCACGGCGCCCTCGAGCTCGCCGACACCGGCCTCGTAGACGGCAACCAGCAGCTCTTCCTTCGACGCGAAGTGGTAGTAGACCGAGCCCGGCAGCATCTTCACGCCCAGCGCGATGTCGCGCATCGAGGTCGCGGCATAGCCGCGCTGCGCGAACAGGCTCGCGGCCACGTCCAGCAGGCCATGCAGGCGGCTGTCGGAGCGGGGAGTGCGCAGCGGGCGGGAGGACACGATGTGGCGTGATTCGAGCGTCGAACGGGGCCGGCAGGCTCGGCGCGCGCCGCGACTTGCAGGAGCGCCGCCGCGGGAACCGAAAAACAATCGTTCGTTTGGTTTATGATGCGGCACACCAGGGTCGCTGTCAACCAGAGGCGTTGCGCAAGCAGCGGTGCGGCGGGCCGCCGCGGCGCAACGACGGCCCGCAACGAAGGGCCGCCACTTGCGACGCAAGTGGCACGGCATCGTCGCGTACTGCAAGCCCCCCTGATGGCCGACTTCAAGGTGCCGCGCCAGGTGCGAATCGTCGACGACTTCCCACTCACGTCGACCGGCAAGATCCGGCGGGCCGAGCTCGCCGCAAGTGCCGCCGAGGCGCCCTGATGCGACGCGGCGGCGCAGCCGTTCAAGTGCACGCGTTTGCTAGCATGCCGCAGCGACGCCCCGCCTGCATCCCACCACGCGCGCACCGACCATGAACTACGACACCATCCGACTCGACCACGACAACGGCATCCTGTGGCTGACGCTGAACCGCCCGCAGATGCTGAATGCCTTCACGCTGCAGATGGCCGACGAACTGATCGACGCCTTCGGCCGCGCCAGCGACGACGATGCGGTGCGCGTCGTCATCGTCACCGGCGAGGGCAAGGGCTTCTGCGCCGGCATGGATCTGGGCAAGGAAGGCGACAACCCTTTCGGCTTTGCGCACGACAAGACACCGACGCTGGCCGACATGGACATCTGCCACGACGAGCCGGCCTCTGCCGACGGCGTGCGCGACTCCGGCGGGCGGGTGGCGCTCGCCATCATGGGGTGCAGGAAGCCGGTGATCGCGGCCGTCAACGGGCCGGCGGTCGGCATCGGTGCCACGATGCTGCTGTCGATGGACATCCGGCTGGCCTCGGACCAGGCGCGCTTCGGCTTCATCTTCGGGCGCGTGGGCATCGTGCCCGAGGCCTGCTCGAGCTGGCTGCTGCCGCGCATCGTCGGCGTGTCGCAGGCGCTGGAGTGGTTCTACCGTGCCGATGTGTTCGACGCGCAGGAAGCGCTTCGTGGCGGGCTGCTGCGCGCCGTGGTGCCGGCGGCCGAACTGCGCGCCGAGGCCGAGCGCATGGCGCGCGGCTTCATGGGCGCTCGCTCGGCGGTGTCGGCGGCGCTGACGCGCCAGTTGGTCTACACCGGCCTGGGCACGGCCGACCGCGACCGCGTGCACAAGCTCGAATCGCTGGGCGTCTTCTACACCAGCCAGAAGGACGGCACGGAAGGCGTGGCGGCGTTCCGCGAGCGGCGCGAGCCGAAGTTCATGTCGTCACCGTCGAAGGACATGCCGCCGTTCTATCCCTGGTGACAGCCGAGGAGACATGCCGTGATCACGATCCACCACCACCCCGATTCCACCTTCGCGCGCCGCGTCACGATGGCCTTGATCGAGAAGGACATCCCGCACCAAAAGGTGCTGGTCGACATGGCCGCGCGCGAGCACCGCAGTCCGGCCTACCGGGCGCTGAACCCGTACGGGCGGGTGCCGACGCTGGTGGACGACGGCTTCGTCCTCAGCGAGTCGACCGCGATCCTCGACTACCTCGAGGCGTGCTTCCCGGCGCCCGCACTCGTGCCGGCCGATGTGCAGGGCCGCGCGCTGGTGGCGATGCACATGAAGCTGTGCGACCTGCAGATGGCACGCCAGACCGGCATCATCATCTTCCCCAAGCGCTTCCTGCCGCCGGCGCGCTGGAACAAGGATGCGATGGCGCTCGCCAAGGGCGAGATCGAGGACCACCTGGCGATCCTCGAGACCCAACTCGCGGGGCGCTCGTACCTGGTGGCCGATGCCTATTCGCTGGCCGACCTGTGCTACACGCCGTTCCTGCAGTTCCTTGCGCTCATGGAGATCACGCCGCCGCCGGCCGTGGCTGCGTGGGCGGCACGCCTGCTGGAGCGGCCGAGCGCGCGGCAGACGGCGCCGGCGCGCTGAGGTCTGAGGCAGCCTGCGCCCGCCGCCGCGCTTCAGACCCGCGCCGACGCCAGCACGCCGGCCTGCGTCAGCCGCGCCACGTCGGCGTCACCCAGCCCGAGGTGGCGCTTCAGCACCGCAGCGTTGTGCTCGCCCAGCAGCGGCGCAGGCTTGCCGGTGTGGTGGGCAAAGCCGTGCGCGCGGATCGGCTGGCCGGCGATGGTGACCTCGCCCAGGATGGGGTCGGCCACGGTGCGCACCGTGCCCCGCCCCGCCAGTTGCGGGTGCTTGACGGCCTGCTCGACCGACAGCACCGGCGCGGCCGGCAGGCGAAAGCCCGCGCAGTGCTTCACCACCGCGTCCACGCTGTCGAAGCCCGCCATCCAGGTCTCGATGATCGCCACCAGTTCGGCCAGGTGGGCGACGCGGTCCTCGTTGGTCTTGAAGCGTGGGTCGGTCGCCAGGCCGGGCTGGCCCATGGCCTCGCACAGCTTGGGCCACATCGGGCCCGGGATGACCAGGTTGACGTAGCCGTCGCGCGCCTTGTAGTAGCCCACCGGCGCGTAGGCGGTCGATTGCGAACCGCTGCGGTGCGGCTTGATGCTGCCGCCGCTGAGCGTGTGCATCTCGACGTTGGCCTCGTGGCTGCGGAACAGGAAGTCGAGCAGCGACACTTCCACGCGCGTGCCCTGGCCGCCGCGCTCACGGTGGTACAGCGCGGCGCAGACGGCGGCCAGCGCGCTCATGCCCGTGCCCAGGTCGCCGACCGCCACGCCGATCAGCGCCGGCGCGCCGTCGGCATCGCCGGCCATGCTGGCCACGCCGGAGTAGGCCTGGCCGGTGAAGTCGAAGCCCGGCATCTTGGCCAGCGGTCCGTCCTGCCCCAAGGCCGACACCGAGGCCATCACCAGGCGCGGGTTCAGCGCGTGCACCGCGTCCCAGCCGAAGCCGAGCTTGTCGATCACGCCGGGCGAGAAGTTCTCGACCAGCACGTCGGCGCGCTGCAGCAAGCGGTTCACCAGCGCCTTGCCTTCGGCGTGGCGCAGGTCCACGCACAGGCTTTCTTTCGCGGTGTTCTGCTGCACGAAGTAGCCGCTGCGCCCGTCGCGCTGCAGCGGCAGGTAGCGGCCCGGGTCGCCAGTGGGTGCCGATTCGACCTTGATGACCTCGGCGCCGAGTTCGGCCATGGCCTGGCTGACCGATGGGCCGGCGAGAAACTGGGTGAAGTCGACGACGACGACACCGCTGAGCAAGTGTTTGGGCTGCATGAAGATTCCGAAGGTTCAGCCGAGGTGGCGGCCGAAGAAGCGCAGCGTGCGGTCCCAGGCCATCCGGGCCCAGGCGGCGTCGTACTGGCTGATCGGGATGCGGCCGCGCCCGACCGCCGTCTCGTTGGCGAAGGCGTGGTAGGCGAGGTAACGGTGGCCGGTGTAGTCGAGCTTCGCGGCGCGGAACTTTTCTTCCAGCACATCGACCGTGGCGATCGCGAACGCGGCGTCCTGCGTCGCCCAGTGTCCCATCAGCGGCACACGGATGTTGCCGGCATCGAGGTGCTCGGGCGAGGGGAAGCCGTACCACGCGACGCCGGCATCGACCTCGGGGACGTTGGCGAGCGCCATCAGGGTCAGCACGCCGCCCATGCAGAAGCCCGTGACACCCACCTTCGGGCAGCGCGCCTTCAGGAATTGCACCGCGCCACGCACATCCTGGGTGGCGGCTTCGCCGAACTGCAGGCTGCTCATCAGGTGGTGGGCCTCTTCGGCCTCGACCGTCGACTTGCCGCGGTACAGGTCGGGTACCAGCGCGACATACCCGGCCGCCGCCAGGCGGTCGGCGACACCGCGGATCTGATCGTTCAGGCCCCACCATTCCTGGATCACGACCACGCCCGGGCCGCTGCCGCCTTCGGGTTCGGCCAGGTAGGCGTTGACGGTTTGCCCATCGGGGCGGGGGTAGGAAATCATCGATGCCATGTGCGGTCTCCGATCGAATGGGTGGGAAAAGAAAAGCGGTGCGGCCCGGCACCCGGCCGGGTCATCCTGCGGCAGGCCGCGGCGAGCGCAGCAGGACCAGGCCGCACAACAGGGCCGGCGCGGCCACGGCCACGAAGGCCGCGCCATAGCTCAGGCCCGACTGCAGCATGAACGAAAACGCCGGCGGCCCGGCCAACACGCCGGCGAAGGTGACGAACAGCGCCGCCGCGGTGGCCGCGCTGACGGCACCGACCGGCGCGCGCCGCGCCACCTCGGCCAGGTACACGCCGTTCCAGCCGATGGCGCTGGCGCCGAACACGGCATACAGCAACAGCAGCAGCGGCGTGGGCCAGTGGCCGGCAAAGGCGGAGGCGATGGCGCAGGCGCCCATTGTGCAGCCCATCGCGCCCATCACCACGCGCGGCCGGCCGCTGCGGTCGGCCAGCGCACCTGACAGCAGGCGCCCGGCGATGCCTGCGCCCTGGGTGACGGCCAGGGTCAGCCCGGCCTGCACCAGGTCGTAGCCCTGCTGCGCCGTGAGGTAGGCGACGAGGTAGGTGCCCAGGCACAGCTGCAGCGCGGCGAAGAAGAACGAGCTCAGCGCCAGCGGCCGGCCGGCGCGGTCGGCCAGCGCCACGCGGGCGGGCTCCGCCAGGCTGCCCAGGCCGACCCGCGTTCCCGGCGTGCGATCAACGTCGAAGCCGGCACGCAGCGGCTGCAGTGCGGCGGCCAGCAGCACACAGGCCCCGGCGACGCACAGCGCGGCCACGCGCCATCCGCCCCACAGCACCAGGGGCGGCAACAGCGCGCCGGCCAGCACACCGCCGAGCGGCACGCCGGTCTGCTTGAGCGAGAAGATCTTCGACAGGTGGCGCGGCGGCGAGACGCGGTTGAGCAGATGCGAACTGGCCGGATTCAGCGGCCCGTAGCCCATGCCCATCAGCACCGCGCCGGCGGCCACGCCAGCCACCTGCCCGGTGCTGAGCAGGGCCACCCCGGCGCCGGCGCTGAGCAGGCACAGCTGGGCCAGGCGCAGCGCACCCCAGCGCCGCACCAGGGCGCCGCTGGCCAGGCCGCAGGCCATGCTGCTGGCGTAGATGATGGCCACGAACAGCCCGATCCACGCCAGGGGCGCGCCGATCTCGGCGGCGGCCGCCGGCGCCAGCACCGGCAGCGTGACGGTGGCCATCGACAGCAGCGCCTGGGCCGCGAGCATCGCGGCCACCGGCATCAGCACCCCGCGCCATTCAGACATGCCGGGTTCTGCGGCGCATCAAGCCGGGTGCCGCTGGATGAGCTGGCGCGCGATGATCATGCGCTGCATCTCGTTGGTGCCTTCGCCGATCAGCAGCAGCGGCGCGTCGCGGTAGTAGCGCTCGACGTCGAACTCGGGCGAATAGCCATAGGCGCCGTGGATGCGCATGCACTCCAGCGCGTTGTCCATCGCCGCCTCGGTCGCGAAGTACTTGGCCATGCCGGCTTCCATGTCGCAGCGCTCGCCGCGGTCGTAGGCACGCGCCGCGGCCTCGATCAGCAGCCGCGCGGCCTCGACCTTGGTGCCCATCTCGCCGAGCTTGAGCTGGATGGCCTGGTGTTCGCAGATCGGCTTGCCGAAGGTCTTGCGCTGCTGCGCATAGGCCACGGCATCGTGCAGCGAAGCCGTGGCCACGCCCAGGCCGCGCGCGGCCACGTTGATGCGGCCGAGTTCCAGCCCCGAGAGCACCTGCTGCAGGCCGCGCCCTTCCACGCCGCCGATCAGCCGGTCAGCCGGCACGCGGTAGTTGTCGAACTGCAGCTCGCAGGTGTCGATGCCGCGGTAGCCCAGCTTCTTCAGCTTGCGCGTGACAATGAAGCCGTGGCCCTTTTCGGCGATGAACAGGCTCATGCCCTTGTGCCGAGGCTCGGCCTGCGGGTCGGTCTTGACGAGCAGCGCCAGGCAGCCGCCGTGCAGGCTGTTGGTGATCCAGGTCTTGCTGCCGTTGATGACGTAGTGGTCGCCGTCGCGCACGGCGCGCGTGCGGATGGCCTGCAAATCGGTGCCGGCGTCGGGTTCGGTCAGGCCGATGCCGCCGCGCAGCGCGCCGCTGGCGAAGCGGGGCAGCAGGTCGCGCTTCTGTGCCTCGGTGCCGTGGCGCATCACGGCCGAGGCCATGATCAGGTGCGAGTTGATGATGCCCGAGAGCGACATCCACACCGCGGCCATGCGCGCTACGATGGCGGCGTAGGTGGCCGTGGACAGGCCCAGGCCGCCGTAGTCCGCCGGAATGATGGCGCCGAACAGGCCCATCTTCTTCATCTGCTCGACGATCTCGGCCGGGTACTCGTCGGCCTGCTCCAGGCGCTTCACGTGCGGCCGCACCTCGGTTTTCAGGAAGCGCTCGATGGCGTCGAGGATCAGGGTCTCTTGTTCGGGGTCGGTGGTCATGGGGCGATCGATCAAGAGGCTTCAGCCGCGGGCGGCCAGGCCGCGCTGGACATCGACCGCTGCGCTGTCGCGGCCGATCGCCAGCACCAGGTCGCGAACCTGTGCGGCGCGGGCGGTGGAGGTGACGAGTTGCATGTTCTCGAAGAACTTGCGCTCGACATCGGCGTTGCTGATCGGCCGATCGGCTGCACCGCGGTTGATGTGCTCGCGATGCCGCAGTTCGCGACCGTCGTTCAGCGTCACGACCACTTCGCCCGAGTAGTAGGTCGGGAACGGCGAGTCGGGGTCGATCTCGTACTCGACCTTGGCGGCCAGCGCCAGCACCTGTTCGTCGCGCAGCGCGGCGTCGTCGAGCTCGGCCAGGCCGAAGCGGCCCTTGGCCAGCGCGGTGGCCACGGCGTAGGGGATGCTGAACTGTGCGTCGTAGCTGTTCTGTGGACGCTTCTTGGTCGCGACCGGCTCGCACACGGTCTTCACGACCTCCGCGGGCACGAGCGAGCGCACCGACGCGATGTCGGCCACGTGCAGGCCGTGGCGCTCGCGCAGGATCGCCGCCGCGTCGGCGCAGGCATGCGTGAAGTGGCAGGCCGGCAGCGGCTTGACGGTGACCTTGGCCAGTTCCCAGACCTCACCCAGACCGGCGGTGGCCAGGCCCAGGTCGCAGTCTTTGGCGAGCGGACCAAGGTAACTGTTGAAGACGCCGAAACGGCCTTCGTAGGTCGCGCGCGGGCCCTTGAACCCGTGGCGTGCCAGCGTCGCCGCAGTGAAGCCTGCGACCGCGGCCCAGCCCGGGTGCATGCGCTTGGTCCAGGCGCCGTCCTGGAGGAATTCCAGGCTGCCCGAGGCCATCGACAGGGCGATGCCCTGCGCCATGCTCAGTTGCTGCGCGTTCAGGCCGAACAGGCGCCCGGCCACCAGCGCGCAGGCGAAGGTGCCGATCATCCCGGTCGGGTGGAAACCCACCTGGTGGAAACCGCCGCGCGCCACCGACGCCAGCCGGGTGCCCACTTCCATGCCGGCGACGTAGGCGCACAGCAGCGTGTCAACGTCCAGGCCGGCGCGTGCTGCGGCGCCCAGGGCGCAGGGGAAGGTGCTCGAGGTGGCGTGGATCACGCCCGCGGCATGGGTGTCGTCGTAGTCCAGGCCGTGGATCAGGATGCCGTTCATCAGCATCGCGTCGCGCAGCGACAGCTTCGCCACCAGCCCGATCACCGGCGTGTCGCCGGCACCGGCCGACAACTCGGTCATCGCCGACAGCGAACGGTGCGCGAAGTCGTAATGGGTCGAGGCGTGGGCGATGCCGACCGCGTCGAGGATCAGGTGGCGGGCCCGTTCGAGCACGGCCGCTGGAATCTGATTCGGCGTCAGGTCGGCGACGAATGTCGCCAGCGTCGCGGCGATGGTCGTGCCATTGACCGAAGGCGTGAGGGAGTGGGACATGTCCGGCCTTTCGCTATCGGTCGCCGCCACCGTGGTATGGACGCCGCCGAAGTCGATGGCCAGTGCAGGCGGGCATGTCGCAGTTCGTCGTCGAATCAATCAGCCTTGATCCTGGCGCTGCGGACGATGACACCGAAACGTTCGTAGTCGGTCTTCATGGTCTGCGCGAAGGCATCGGGGCTGCTGGCGACGATCTCGAAGCCCAGCTCGATCAGCCGCGCCGTCATCGCCGGCTCGCGGATGATGGCCACGATCTCTCGGTTCAGCTTGTCGACGATCTCCTTGGGCGTTCCCGCTGGGGCGAGAAATCCGACCCAGACCGACAACTCCTGGTTGGCCACCCCCGACTCTGCGAACGTCGGCATGTCGGGCAGGGTGGCGGAACGCCGTGGGGCGGCGAGGGCAAGCGGTCTCAGGGCGCCGGACTTGACGTGCGGTGCCGCCAGCGGGACGTCGGCGAACGACACCTGCACCTGGCCGGCGACGACATCGGCGATTGCCGGCGCGCTGCCGCGGTAGGGCACGTGCACCATGTCGATGCCGGTGGCAGCCTTGAACGATTCACCGCCCAGGTGACCGGCACCGCCGTTGCCGGACGTGGCGAAGCTGAAGCCGCCCGGCTTGCTGCGCGCCAGCGCCATGAACTCGGCCAGATTCTTCGCCGGTACCGACGGGTTCACGAACAGGCCCATTGCGATGCTGGTGGCGTGGACCACCGGCGTGAAGTCCTTGAGCGGGTCGTAAGGCAGCTTGCTGTAGACGTGGCCGTTGATGGCGTGGCCCGCATTCACCAGCAGCAGCGTGTAGCCGTCGGCCGGCGCACGCGCCACCACGGCGGCGCCGATGCTGCCGGCGCCCCCGGGCTTGTTCTCGACCAGCGTCGGCTGTCCCCAGCGCTCCTGCAGACGGCGGGCGATGTCGCGGGTCAGAACGTCGGTGCTGCCGCCAGGGGGGATCGGTGCGATGAAGCGGATGGGTCTGCTCGGGAAGTCGGCAGCTGGGTCGGCGCGGGCCGCCTGCGGTCCCAGCGCGATCAGCAGCGCGGCGAAAGCGAGTGTCAGCGTGTGGGTCATGGCTGCTCCGTTGCAAGTTCGTGAGCCGGTGCATCGAGTCGGCGCCGAGTCTGCGGAAGCGGGCCGGCCGCTCTGTCGCCGGTCTTCATGCGTACCGATCCATCGAGGGACGACTCACTCGACCCGCAATCCGCGTGATCTGATCAGCGGCCCCCACAGCGCCAGTTCGGTCGTGATGGTGCGCGTGACCTCGGCGGGCTGGCCGAAGCTGACGTCCAGGCCCAGCGCTGCCAGGCGGTCGCCCGTTTCGGGGGCAGCCTGCGACTTCTCGACCTCGGCGGTCAGTCGCGCCTGCAGCATCCTGGGAAGGCCTGCTGGCGCCATGATGCCCATCCAGCCGCTGAACTCGTAACCGGGGACCGTTTCCGCGATGGTTGGCAGATCCGGGAACTTGGGATGTCGTTCGCGGCCCGTCGTTCCGAGGGCGCGCAGCCTGCCTGCGCGCAGCAGCGGGGTCGACGTGTTGGGCGCGTCGAACATGAACTGCAGCCCGCCGGCGAGCAACTCGTTCATCGCCAGGGCGCTTCCGCGGTAGGGGACATGGGTCATCGACACGCCCGCCTTCATGGCCAGCAGCTCACCCGAGAGGTGATTGGATGAACTGATTCCCGCCGAGCCGTAGGTCAACGCGCCGGGTGTCGCCCTCGCCGCAGCCAGCAAGTCGGCCAGCGTGCGATAGGGGCTGTTGGCATTGACGACCAGCAGGTTCACGTAGTTGCACAGCCGGGCGATCGGCGTCAGGTCGCGCAGCGGGTCGTAGCCGACGTTCTTGTACAGCTGCGGCCCGATGGCCATCGAGCCGGTGTGGGCGAAGCCGATGGCATAGCCGTCGGCGGGCATCTTGGCCAGGCGGCCCACTCCGAGCGTG
This sequence comes from Rubrivivax sp., assembly GCA_036724445.1. Lineage (GTDB taxonomy): Bacteria > Pseudomonadota > Gammaproteobacteria > Burkholderiales > Burkholderiaceae_C > Rubrivivax. The sequence continues at coordinate 22,459 of DAIMFR010000020.1, forward strand.
CTGCCCGCACCCGGCAGGTTGTCCATCACCACGGCTTGCCCGAGCTGTTCCTGCAGCCGCGTGCCGACCAGGCGGCTGACAATGTCCGCCGGTCCGCCGGCAGCGAAAGGGATGACGAAGCGCAGGGGCTTGCTCGGGTAGATGTCCTGGGCCGAGGCGCTGCGCCAGGTCAAGGCCGTCGAACCCGCCACGGTGAGGGCATGCAGGAGCTGTCTGCGACTGAGTGACATGGTGATCTCCTGTGGGCTTCCCGGGGTCTGCTCGGCGGCAACATGGCGACCGTGCATCGAGGTTCAGTACGACCGCGGCAGCCCCATCACGTGCTCGGCGATGTAGTTCAGCACCATCTCGCGGTTCAACGGTGCGGTGCGCAACAGCCGTACCAGGCCGTACAGGTCGTAGATGCCGTACTCCTTGGTGAAGCCGTTGCCGCCGTGCGTCTGGATGGCGGCATCGACGGCATGAATGCCGGCCTCGGCACCGGCGTACTTGGCGATGTTGGCGAACTCGCCCGCGGGCTGGCCCTGGTCGAACGTCCATGCTGCCTTCAGCGCCATCAGCGAGGCCATCTCGATCTCGCTGCGCGCGATCGCCAGCGGATGCTGCACGCCCTGGTAGGCGCCGATCGGGGTCTTGTTGAACAGCTTGCGCTCGTTGGCGTAGGCCACCGCCTTCTTCAGTGCGAAGCGGCCGATGCCGGTGCACAGGCCCGACAGGATGATGCGCTCCGGGTTGAGGGTGTCGAACAGGATGCCGAAGCCCTTGTCCACCTCACCCAGCACGTCGTCCTCCGTCAGCGCCACGTCGTCGAAGAACACCTGCCACTGCGTTTCGGGTACCGGGAAGGCGACCGGGATCAGCGTCATGCTGATGCCCTTCTTCTTCATGTCGACCATGAAGATCGTGAAGCCGTCGGTCTTCTTCTTCACGTCCGAGCGCGGCGTGGTTCGCGTGACGACCATCGCGTAGTCCGCGCGGTTGGCGTCCGTGATGAAGACCTTCTGGCCGGTCAGGCGGAATCCACCCTTGCCGTCCGGTTTCGCGATGCTGGTGATCTCCATCGAGTTCGAACCGGCGTTGGGCTCGGTGATCGCGAAACAGAACTTGATGTCGCCGGCGCATCCGCCCGGCAGCAGGCGGCGTTTCATGGTCTCGCTGGCGTGCTTGGCCAGCAGGCCCATGGTCATGGTGGGGCCGACCACCAGGTTCAGCAGCGGGATGCCGTTGTTGGCGAGCCCCTCCATGAACAGCAGCATCTCGGTCATGCCCTGGCCGGCACCGCCGTAGGCCTCGGGCACCATGATGCCGAGGAAGCCGTCGTCGGTGATCTGCTTGTACAGCTCGGCCGGCGGCTCGCTCTTCTCGGCGTAGGCCTTCCAGTACTTGTGGTCGAAGCGCTGCGACACGCGGTCGCCGTACTCGTAGACCATGCGTTGTTCCTGGGTGAGCGCGAAATCCATGTGTGACTCCTGTGACGTGATGCGCTGCTGCGGTGCACTCAGACCTTGGCCGACGGGAAGTTCGCGGCGCGCTTCTCGCGCACCGCGGCCACGCCTTCCTTCACGTCATCGCCCAAGAAGCACAGCATCTCCATGGCCAGCGAGCTCTCGAAGATCGGTCGCGCCATGTTCATCCAGCCGTTGAGCGAGCGCTTCGTGAAGCGGATTGCCTGCTGGCTGCCCGAGGCCAGCTTGTTGGCCACTTCCATCGCCTTGTCCATCAGCTGCGCGCGCGGCACGCACAGGCTCACCAGGCCGATGCGCTCGGCTTCCTTGCCCGAGACGAACTCGGCCGTCATCAGGTAGTACTTGGCCTTGGCCATGCCGCACAGCAGCGGCCAGCAGATCGCGGCGTGGTCGCCGGCGGCCACGCCGAGCTTGACGTGGCCGTCGGTGATCTTGGCCTCCTCGGCCATGATGCTGATGTCGGCCATCATCGCCACCGCCAGGCCGGCGCCGACCGCCACGCCGTTGATCGCCGAGATCACCGGCTTGTCGCAGGCCATCACGTTGTAGACGATGTCGGAGGCCTCGTTCATCACGTTGCCGATGGCCGCGGGGTTGCCGACCATGTTGTTCACCCAGTTCAGATCGCCGCCGGCCGAGAACGCCTTGTCGCCGGCGCCGGTGATGACGACCACCTTGGTCTTCGCGTCGTCGTTGGCCACGCCCCACACCTTGGTCAGCTCCCAGTGCAGCCGCCCGTTGGTGGCGTTCATCACCTCGGGGCGGTTGATGGTGATCAGCAGGATGCCGTTGGGCTTGTGGTCGAACTGGAGGAATTGGAAGTCGGAGTAGTTCATGCTGAAGTCCTGTTAAAAAAAGAAGGAAAAAAAACGTCCGCGGCTCAGCGCAGCGCGGCGCGGCCGTTGTTGAGGACGACGACATCGCGCTCAACGACACGGGCTCGAAACGAGACCGTCTTGCCATCGATCCACATCTCGGTACGTATCGTCTCGCCGGGGTAAACCGGCGACGAGAAGCGCGTCTCGATCGACGCCAGGCGCGAAGGGTCGCCATTGCACAGGCGCTTGGTGATGGCCCAACCGGCGATGCCGAAGGTGCACAGGCCGTGCAGGATCGGGCGCTCGAAACCGGCGGCGCGGCCAATGGCGGGTTCGGCGTGCAGCGGGTTGTAGTCGCCCGATAGGCGGTAGATCAGTGCGGCGCTGGGCAGCGTGGCGCGGTCTTCGGTCAGCGCGGGCGCGCCTTCGGGCATCGGGTGCACCGGCTTGACCGGTCCTGTCGGCCCGCCGAAGCCGCCATTGGCGCGGCAAAAGGTGGTCGATCCCAGCGTGGCGATCAGCTTGCCGGTCGCGGCGTCGGTGACATCGCGCTCGGTGTAGATCAGCGCGCCCTTGTCGGCGCCCTTGTCGACGATGCCGGTGATGCGCGTGCGGCCGATCACCTCGCCCTCGGGTGCGGGCACCGCGTGCAACACGACGCTCTGTTCGCCATGCACCAGGCGCACCGCATCGACGCCGGTAGCCGGGTCGCGGATCCACATCCCGGGGCCGCCGAGCACCACCGGCAGTGTCGGCAACGCGAGCAGGCTCTTCTCATAGACGAAACGCAGTTCAGTCTCGTCCACCGGGTCCGCGCCCAGGCCGATGCCCAGGGCGTAGAGCATCGTGTCGCGCTGGGTGTAACGATGGTGCACGTCCTCGAAAGGCCATGCCATCAGCTTGTCGTAGTCGATTGCCATGGTGACGCTCGGTTAGACCGGATCCCAGGAGAACACGATGTTCGAGCTCTCGAGGGGGAAGAAGTTGGGCTTCATCGCCGGCAGCACGCGCTCGGCGATGGTCTCGGGCGTCCAGCCTTCCGAGGTGTGCATGCCGCGCACCGGGCGCGGCTGGCTCATCAGGAAGATCTCGTTGCCGCGCACGGCGAAGATCTGCGCCGTCACGTCGGCGGCGGCATCACTGGCCAGGAAGGCGGCCACCGGGGCGATCTGCGCCGTGCCGAGCTTCTTCAGCTTCTCGACACGCGCCTGTTGGTCCGGCGTGTCGGTGGGGATGGAGCCGATCATGCGGCTCCAGGCGAAGGGCGAGATGCAGTTGGAGCGCACGTTGTAGCGCTTCATGTCGCCCGCGATCGAGCGCGACAGGGCCACGATGCCGAGCTTGGCAGCGCCGTAGTTGGCCTGGCCCAGATTGCCGATCAGGCCCGAGGTCGAGGTCATGTGCACATAGGCACCCGACTGCTGCGTCTTGAAGTGCGGCGCTGCGGCACGCGAGACGTAGAAGCACCCGTTCAGGTGGACGTCGATCACCGCCTTCCACTCGTCGACCGACATGGCGAAGAACATGCGGTCGCGCAGGATCCCGGCGTTGTTGACGACGATGTCGATGCGGCCGAAGCTGTCCAGCGCGCACTGAACGATGCGGTTGGCGGAATTCCACTCCGAGACGCTGTCGGTGCTCAGCGCGGCCTGCCCGCCGCCGGCCTTGATCTCGTCGACCACCTGCTGCCCGGGGCTGGCGTCGCTGCCTTCGCCGCTGACCGACGCACCGATGTCGTTGACGACGACCTTGGCGCCCTGCGCCGCCATCTGCAGCGCGATGTCGCGGCCGATGCCGCGGCCCGAGCCGGTGACGACCGCCACTTTGCCTTCCAGCATGGTGCCTTTGTTCATGGTTCCTATCTCCTGTCTCGTTGAATGAAGAGCGTGGGCGACGATGCGCCTGTTGATCAGGCCCGTCAGGCCGGCAGCAGCAGCACGCTGGTGGCCAGAATGTTGCGCTGGATCTCGTTGCTGCCGCCGTAGATGGTGGCAGGCCGGGCGTTGTAGAAGGTGGTCAGCACATCGATGCTGCCGCCCTCGGCCTCGATGTCGCCCGGCATGCCGCCGCTGGCGCCGGCAATCTCGACCAGCAGATTGGCCAGGCGCGAATAGGTCTCGGTGGCGAAGACCTTCAGCATCGACACGTCGGGGCCCAGCGTCTCCCCGCGTTTGACCTGGTCGACGAAGCGGGTGTACAGCGTGCCCAGATCGGCCACGTCCAGCGCCAGCTGCGTGTAGCGGTCGGTGAACACGGCATCGTCGAACAGGCCCAACAGTTCGGCCGCTTCGCGCACCCGGGCCAGCGCGTACTGGCTCTGCTTGGGGCTGCCGAGGAAGATGCGTTCGAAGCTGAGCAGCGCCTTGGCGATCGTCCAGCCCTTGTTCAGCTCCCCGACGCGCTGGCTGCGCGGGACGCGCACGTTGTCGAAGAAGACCTCGCAGAAGTCCTCGTTGCCGGCGATGTTGCGGATCGGGCGCACGGTGATGCCCGGCGTCTTCATGTCGGCCAGCAGGAAGCTGATGCCCTCTTGTTTCTTCGCCGCCTTGTCGGTGCGCACGAGCAGGAAGATGTGCGTGGCGTCCTGGGCCAGGGTGGTCCAGGTCTTTTGGCCATTGACGATGAAGTCGTCGCCGTCTTCCACCGCCTCGGTGCGCAGGCTTGCCAGGTCGGAACCCGAGTTGGGCTCGGAATAGCCCTGGCACCAGATGTCTTCGCACGACAGGATGCGCGGCAGGTAGTGCGCACGTTGTTCGTCGCTGCCGTGCTGGATGAGCAGCGGGCCGACCATGGAAATGCCCATGTCCGGCGCGCGCGCGACCCCGTGACGCTCTTGTTCCTCGATGAAGGCGATCAGCTTCTCGGGTGCCAGACCCATGCCGCCGTAGCGCACGGGCCAGCTCGGTGCCAGCCACCCCTGGGCCGAAAGCTTGAGCGTCCAGTCGCGGATCTCGGCCCAGCGCAGGCGACGCTTGGGGTAACGCAGGGCTTCGGGGTAGTTGTGCTCGAAGAAACGGCGCACCGTGGCGCGGAAGTCCTCGGTGTCCAGGCTGTTCCAGTCGGTGGTGTTCATTCAGCGGCTCCCGGCTGCCTTGCAGCGTTGCGGCTCAGGGCCGCGTAGCGGCGGCGTTGCACGCCGGCGTTGCCCAGCCAGGCCGACAGCACCAGCGCGCGCTGCACGTACAGACCCAGGTCGCAATCGTCCGTGACGCCGATGGCACCGTGCAGCTGGATCGACTCGCGGGCGATCGTCAGCGCGGCCTCCGAGCAGCGCGACTTGACGCGGGCGGCGAGCAGTGCCCGCTCGCTGCCCGTGCAGCCACGGTCGAGTTCGGCCAGCGCCTGGGCGACGAGGGCGCCGCTCAGTTCCTGTTGGATCAGCATGTCCACCGCGCGGTGCTGCAAGGCCTGAAAGCTGCCGATCAGCTTGCCGAACTGCTTGCGCGTGCGCAGGTAGTCCAGCGTCATCGACAGCATCCGCCTGGCCACCGACACCAGCTCGACACCGATCAGCACCAGCGTTTCGTCGTAGGCCGCGGCAAGCGCAGCGGTGGCGGGCGGGCCCATGGCCAGCAGGTGAGCCGCGGGCACGGTGACGTTGTCGAACTGCAGGCGCGCAGCGAACGTGCCATCGGCAAGCCGGTCCACGTTCCTGACCAGCCCCACGCATTGCGCGGGCAGCCAGACCAGCGCCATGCCCTCCGACGATGAAGCGGTGACGATGTAGCCGGTGGCTGCCGCGCCCGGCCGCACGTGACGCTTGCCGCCGCGCAGCACGAGCTGGTCGCCCTCGCGCACACAGACCGCGGCCGGTTCGGCAAGGCGGCCCCGAAGGTCGAAGCTGGCGGCGCCGGAGGCGTCTTCCTGCCAGGCCACGGCGGGCAGCGCGCGACCCTCGGCCATCTCCGCCAGCAGCGCCTGCGCCGTCGTGCTGCCGGCGCAACTCTGCAGCAGGCGGCCTGCGAACACCAGCACCGGGGTCACGGGCTCGGGTGCGGCCTGTGTCGCCAGAGCGGTTGCCACCTCGGCCATCTCGGCGAAGCCCTGTCCGTAGCCGCCTGCGGACTCGGGCACCAGCAACCCGGTCCAGCCTTGCGTTGCCAGGGCATTCCAGAAGCGCAGATCGAAACCCGGCGCCTTGGCGCGCAAGGCCCGCGCGCGCGATGCAGGTGACTCTCTGCTGGTGAAGGCGAGGGCGCTGGAACGCAGCATGTCAAGCTGCTGCTGGCGGTCTGTATCGGCGATGACGGCGGACATTGGGGCTGCGTGCGATGGCGTGCGTTGTTCGGTGGTGGACGGGTCAATACGGGGTCAATACGACTTGGGCAGGCCCAGCACCTTCTCGGCGATGAAGCACAGGATCAGCTGCGGGCTGATGGGGGCCACGCGCGGGATCAGCATTTCGCGCAGGTAGCGCTCGACCTGGTATTCCTTGGCATAGCCGAAGCCGCCCAGCGTGGCCATGGCGCGCTGGCAGGCGTTGAAGCCGGCCTCGGCCGCCATGTACTTGGCGGCATTGGCGTCGGCGCCGCAGTTCAGCTTCTGGTCGTACTTCCAGGCGCCGCGCATGGCCATCAGCCAGGCCGCCTCGAGTTCCATCCACGACTGCGCCAGCGGGTGCTGTATGGCCTGGTTCTGGCCGATCGGGCGGTCGAAGACGATGCGTTCGTTGGCGTACTTGACGGCCCGCTCCAGCGCCGCCTGGCCCAGGCCGACAGCCTCGCCGGCGATCAGGATGCGCTCGGGGTTCATGCCGTGCAGGATGTACTCGAAGCCACGGCCCTCCTCGCCGATGCGGTCTTCGACCGGCACCTTCAGCCCGTCGATGAAGAGCTGGTTGGAGTCGACCGCCTTGCGGCCCATCTTCTCGATCTCGCGCACCTCGACGAACTGGCGGTCGAGGTCGGTGTAGAACAGGCTCAGGCCGAAGGTCGGTTTCGGGCAGTCCTCGGCCGGGGTGGTACGCGCCAGGATCAGCATCTTGTTGGCCACCTGGGCGGTGGAGATCCACACCTTCTGGCCTGACAGGATGTAGTGGTCGCCCCGGCGTTCAGCGCGCGTCTTGAGCTTGGTGGTGTTCAGGCCGGTGTTGGGTTCGGTGACGGCGAAGCAGGCCTTGTCCTTGCCGGCGATCAGCGGCGGCAGCATGCGGCGCTTCTGCGCATCGCTGCCGAACACCACCACCGGCTGCAGGCCGAAGATGTTCATGTGCACCGACGAGGCCCCCGACAGCCCGGCGCCCGAGCGCGCGATGGCGGTCATCATGACCGTCGCTTCGGTGATGCCCATGCCGCTGCCGCCGTACTCCGTCGGCATGCAGATGCCCAGCCAGCCGCCGGCGGCCAGCGCGTTGTACAGCTCATGGGGGAAGCCGCCGTCGCGGTCGCGCTGCAGCCAGTAGTCGTCGCCGAAGTTGGCGCAGATGCGGCCGATCGCCTCGCGGATGCTTTCGTGTTCGCGGTTGTCGCTGAAGTCCATGGGTCTTGGTCTCTGGATCTAGAAGCTCATGGCCAGGCGTGTGCCTTGGTCGATGGCACGCAGTGCATCGAGTTCCGCAGCCAGCTCGGCGCCGCCGATGACCTGGGGTGCCAGGCCCTGGCTGCGCAAGGCGTCGGCCAGCGTGGTCTCGGACTCCTGCCCGGCGCAGATGACGACGGTGTCGACCTCCAGCACGCGGGCCTCGGTGCCGACGCGCAGGTGCAGCCCGGCGTCGTCGATGCGTTCATAGGTGCAGCCCGACAGGGTCTGCAGCCCGCGCTGTTCGAGCCGGGCGCGCAGCGCCCAGCCGGTCGACAGGCCCAGCGTGCGGCCGGGCTTTTCCGGCTTGCGCTGCAGCAGCGTGACGCTGCGCAGCGGCTGGGGTGCCTGCGGCGGCTTCAGGCCACCGGGCGCGGCGGGTGCGGTGTCGACGCCCCACTCGGAGAAGAAGGCGCTGACGCCCTCGGCGGCGCCGTGATCGGCACCCTTGGGCGCCAGCTCGTGCAGCAGGTACTCGGCGACGTCGAAGCCGATGCCGCCCGCGCCGATGATGGCCACGCGACGGCCCGCCTGTTTGCGCCCGGACAGCAGGTCGGCATAGCCGATCACCTTGGGATGGCCCAGGCCTTCGATCTGCGGGGTTCGCGGACGCACGCCGGTGGCGACCACGATGTGGTCGAACTTCGCCGCCGCCAGTTCGGCCGCGGCCGGCCGCTGACCGAGCCGCAGTTGCACGCCCTCCTGCGCGACGCGGGCTTCGAAGTAACGCACCAGCTCGTGGAATTCCTCCTTGCCCGGCACCGCGCGGGCCAGATTGAGCTGGCCGCCGATGGACGGCGCGGCCTCGTACAGCGTGACCTCGTGGCCGCGCTCCGCTGCGGTCACCGCGCAGGCCAGCCCGGCCGCCCCGGCGCCGACGACCGCGACGCGATGCCTGGCCTTGGGCGCCGGCATCTGCAGGAATTCCAGCTCGCGCCCGGCGCGCGGGTTGACCAGGCAGGACGTGGGCTGGCCGGTGAAGATGAAGTCCAGGCAGGCCTGGTTGCAGGCGATGCAGGTGTTGATGGTGTCCGGGCGACCGGCCGCCGCCTTGCGCACGAAGTCGGAGTCGGCCAGGAAGGGCCGCGCCATTGACACCATGTCCGCGTCGCCGCTGGCCAGGATGTCCTCGGCCACGTCCGGGGCGTTAATGCGGTTGCTGATGATCAGCGGGATGCCGATGGCGCGCTTGATGCGTGCCGCGGCAAAACGAAAGGCGGCGCGCGGCACCAGGTAGGCGATGGTCGGGACCTTGGCCTCGTGCCAGCCGAAACCGGTGTTGATGACGTCAGCGCCGGCGGCCTCGATGGCCTGCGCCAGCGCGATGACCTCGTGCGCCGGCGCGCCGCCCTCGACCAGGTCGAGCGCCGACAGGCGGTACATGATCAGGGCGTCGGGCCCCAGCCGCTGGCGCGTGCGGCGCACGATCTCCACCGGCAGGCGATGCCGGTTGGCCATGCTGCCGCCGAACTCGTCGCTGCGGTTGTTGCAGCGCGTGGTGGTGAACTGGTTGATGAAATAGCCTTCGGAGGCCATCACCTCGACGCCGTCGAAGCCGGCCTGCATCGCCAGTTCGGCACAGTTGACGAAGTCGTCGATCGTCTGCCAGACCTCGGCGGTGCTCAGGGTGCGCGGCACGCGGCGGTTGATGGGCGAGGGGATGTTGGACGCGCCGACCAGTTGCGCCGTCTTGCCGTAGCGCCCGGTATGCAGCACCTGCAGGATGATCTTGCCGCCTTCGGCATGCACGGCTTGCGGGATGGGCCGCAAGGCCTGGGCCTGTTCTGCCGTCATAAGCTGCGGGCCGTGGTCGTCGAGCATGGCCTCCAGGTTCATCGCGTAGCCGCCGGTCACGATCAATCCGGCGCCGCCGCGCGCGCGTTCGGCGTAGAAGGCGGCGAGCCGCTCGACGCCGCGTTCCAGGCCGTCGAGGCCGGTGTGCATCGAGCCCATCAGCGTGCGGTTGCGCACGGTGTGGGCACCGAGGCGCAGCGGCGAGAGGAGGGTCGTGAATGCGGAAGGGGCGTTCATGGCAAAGTCGGCATCCTACAGCTAACTAACGTACGTTCGATGATATAGTCGATCTGCCTTGCGGCGATCATCCGGCCCCTAGGGTTTCCACGGTCCGGGTGGCAGCCTCCGGTGGTGGGCGGTGCGATGCCCGTCGCCCACTCCTGCAGAACTCACCAGGTCCAGACATGACTGCCGCTGCCCACGAACCCGCCGTCCCCCTTGCCGACTGCCTGGCGCCGGGGCGCTTCATCGACAGCGACCATCCGGCGGTGCAGGCGTTCGCGCACGCCCATGCCGACGCCGCGATGACGCCGCGTGAGATTGGCGTCAAGCTGTACTACGCCGTGCGCGACGGCTTCCGCTACGACCCGTACCACTTCGACATGTCGGAGGCCGGCCTCAAGGCCAGCCAGGTGGTGGAAAGCGGGCGCGGCTTCTGCGTGCCCAAGGCGACCTTGCTGGCGGCGGCGGCGCGCGTGCTCGGTGTGCCGGCCCGCCTGGGCTTTGCCGACGTCCGCAACCACCTCACCAGCCCGAGGCTGCTGGAAATGATGCAGACCGACGTCTTTGCCTACCACGGCTACGCCGAGTTGCTGATCGACGGCCGCTGGCTCAAGGCCACACCGGCCTTCAACCTGAGCCTGTGCCAGAAGGCCGGCGTCAAGCCGCTGGAATTCGACGGCAGCGCCGATTCGATCTTCCACGAGTTCGACAACCAGGGCCGGCGGCACATGGAGTACATCAACGACCGTGGCGCCTATGCCGACGTGCCGCGCGAGGAGATGCTGCAGGCCTTCGAAAGCCTGTACCCCAACTACAAGACGTGGATGCAGCACACCGGCAGCGCCGACTTCGAACGGGACGTCCGCGCAGACGGCGCGAAATGACCTCGTCTGTGGAGTCGTCCGCATCGAAGCGCCATGAATTTCCCGGTTTCGACGGCGGCGCCTGGGTGGCCGACATCGCCGGCCCGAGCCATGCGCCCACGGTCCTGCTGCTGCACGGCGGGGGCCAGACCCGGCATGCCTGGGGCGGCACGGCGCTGGCCATGGCGCAGGCCGGCTGGCGCACCGTCGCGCTGGACCTGCCTGGGCATGGCGAGTCGGCCTGGTCGCCGAACGGCGACTACCGCATCGAGACCCTGTCGCGCGACATGGCCCGCTTCTGCCACACCCTGGGCTCGCCGCTCGCCCTGGTGGGCGCCTCGCTGGGCGGCATGATCAGCATGGCGATGAGCGCGCGCAGCGACGCACCGCCCATCGCGGCCCTGGCCCTGGTGGACATTGCGCCGCGCGTCGAGTCCAAGGGCGTCGACCGCATCGTCGAGTTCATGCGCGCGCATCCGGAGGGCTTCGCGACGCTGGAAGATGCTGCGCGCCACATCGCCAGCTACCGGGGCCGGCCGGTCATGGCCCACCCGCGTGGCTTGCAGAAGAACCTGCGTCTGAATCAGGCCGGGCGCTGGACCTGGCACTGGGACCAACGGCTGATGAACGACGAGAACCACAACCACCGCAACGACCCGGCGTTCTTCGAGCGCGCGCTGGAGCAGTATGCGGGCCCGCTGATGTTGGTGCGCGGCGCGCGCAGCGACGTCATCAGCCCGGCAGGTGCAGAGCAGTTCCAGCAGACGTTTCCGCAGGCCCGATTCGTCGCGCTGCCCGGCGCCGGGCACATGGTGGCAGGCGACGCCAACGATGCTTTCACGGCCACCCTGATCGAATTCCTGCGGGAGGTCATGCCGCCGGCGACGCCAGCGTCGCATGAGCCCCACACCCCTGTGTCAGCCGCCAACGGAGAACCCGCGCCGTGAGCCTCAGATCCTTCACCCTGCACGACCAGATCGAACGCAATGCCCTCCTGCACGGCAACTGCACGGCCTTTGTCGCCGATGGTCAGGTCATCACCCACGCGCAGTACGCCGCGCGCGTGGCCAGCCTGGCTGGCGGCTTGGCGGCCGCGGGGCTCGCGGCGGGCGATCGGGTCGCCATCCTGGCGCACAACGGGCAGGCCTATGTCGACCTCATCGGCGCCGCAGCCCGTCTGGGGGCCATCGTGGTGCCGATCAATTGGCGCCTGTCTGCCGAGGAAGTGGCCTATGTGCTGTCGGACACCACGCCCAAGCTGCTGATCGTTGCGCCGGACATGCAGCCGCTGGTGGCCGGTGCCGAGTTCGCAGGGGTGCGCAAGTACACCACCGGCACCGGCGCGGATGCCGGCGCGGGCTGGTCGGCGCTGGCAGACCTGTACCTGGAGCGCGCTGCCCCGGCGCCGGCGGCGATCGCTGACGATGCCGGGCTGTTGATCGTGCACACCGCCGCCGTTGGCGGGCGGCCGCGCGGCGCACTGCTGTCGCACCGCGGCCTGCTGGCCGCGGCGGGCAAGTCGGTGCACGCGTGGAACCTGACTTCCGCAGACGTGCAGGTGGGTGTGCTGCCCCTGTTCCACCTCGCCGGCATCGGCATGACGCTGGCCCTGATGGCCGCCGCTGGCGCCACGGTGCTGCTGCCGCGATTCGATCCCAAGGCCGTGGTGGCGCTCATCGACGAACAGCGCGGCAGCGTCATGGGTTCGTTCCCGCCCATGTTGGGCGCGGTGCTCGACGCCGCTGCGGCCGCCGGGTCCAAGCTCCTGGGCCTGCGCATCATGACGGGCATCGATGCGCCGGACACGCTGGCGCGCTTCGCCGCCGCCTGCCCGCACGCCAGCTTCTGGGTCGCCTATGGCCAGACCGAGACCTCGGGATCGGTATCGACCTCGCGATATGCCGATCGGCCCGGCAGCGCGGGCCTTCCGGTCGAGCAGCACACGGTGGCCATCGTCGACGACGACGACCGGCCCGTCGCCCAAGGCATGGCCGGCGAGATCGTGGTGCGCGGGCCGATGGTCTTCAACGGCTACTGGAACTGCGAGGCCGACAACGCCTTTACCTTCCGCGGCGGCTGGCATCACACGGGCGACATGGGCCGTTTCGACGCCGACGGCTACCTCTGGTACATCGGCCGCTCGGCAGCCAAGGAACTGATCAAGCCAGGCGGCGAAAACGTCTACCCGGCCGAGGTCGAGCGTGCACTGCTCGAGCACCCGGCACTGAGCGCGGCGATCGTGTTCGGGGTGCCGGATGCGCAGTGGGGCGAGGCGATCAAGGCGGTCTGCGTGCTCAAGCCCGGCCAGGCGCTGGCGGCCGACGCGCTGATCGAGTTCGTCGGCCAGCGCATCGCGCGCTACAAGAAGCCCAAGCACGTCGTCTTCGTCGCCGCGCTGCCGAAGACCGCCGCCGGCGGCGCCGACCGTGCGGCGGTCAAGGCCGCGCATGCCGCAGCCTGACGGCCATGTCAGCCCGGTGTGCTCAGCCCGCCGTTGACGCTCAGCGTCTGGCCGGTGATGGCATCCGACTCCGGGCCGGCGAAAAACGCCGCGGCCTGGGCGATGTCGGCGCAGTGCACCGGAAACAGCATGCGCTTTCTCAGGTTGTCGATCATCCCCTGGCCGTGCGCACCGGCCAGTGCCGGCGAGCCGCCGCCCCAGCGCGGCTCGGCGTCCCAGATGTAGCTCATCGCCACGGCGTTGATGCGGATGCCGTCGCGCCCGAGTTCGCGCGCCAGCACGCGGCACATCTGCATCATGCCGCCCGTGGCGCCACCGATGAAGGATTCGCCCACCGTGGCCACGCGCCCGGCATCGGTGCCGATGGCCACGATCTTGCCGTGGCGCTGCGCGCGCATCGCCGCCGCCGCGGCCTGGATGGCGTGCGCGCGGGTCAGCCAGTGCGAACGGATGTAGGTCTCGAAGTCGGCTCCTTCCATCTCCATGAACAACTTGAAGGCCAGCGAGTCGCTGCTGGCGCCGGCGCCGCTGGCCACCAGCACGTCGAGCCGGCCGTGGCGCTGCACGATGCGCCCGACCATTGCCTGCACCGCCTCGCGGTCCGTCAGGTCGGCGGCTTCGAATTCGGCGCGGCCACCGGCGCTGTGGATCTCGTCGACCACGGCTTGACCGTTGTGGGCGTTTCGGCCGTTGACGACCACCAGTGCGCCGCGTTGCGCCAGTTCCTGCGCTGCGGCGCGGCCGATGTAGGCCGTGGCGCCGGTGACAAGGGCAATCCTATCTTGAAGCGTTTTCATTTTCGTCCTATCGTGTGACCTAACGGTTGTTTGGTTCTATGGCATTTTGAAGGAGTTCGAGGTCGATGGGCAAACCTGAAGCGGTGATCGTCGGGGTCGCCGACGTAGCCTTAAAAGACGGCAAGGTGCTGACGCCGATGTCGGTGCTGCAACTGCAGGCACTGGCCGCGCGCGACGCGCTGGCCGACGCCGGCATCCCGATGCGCGAGGTCGACGGCCTGCTCACGGCCGGCATGTGGGGGGTGCCCGGGCCTGGGCAACTGGCCACGGTCACGCTGTCCGAGTACCTGGGCATCGTGCCGCGTTTCGTCGACGGCACCAACATCGGCGGCTCGGCTTTCGAGGCCCATGTCGCACACGCGGCCATGGCCATCGAGGCCGGGCGCTGCGAGGTGGCGTTGATCACCTACGGCAGCCTGCAGCGCAGCGAGGCCAGCCGCAACCTGGCCGGGCGGCCTTCGGTGCTGACCATGCAGTACGAGACGCCCTGGGGCATGCCCACGCCGGTGGGTGGCTACGCGCTGGCGGCGATGCGCCACATGCACGAGTTCGGCACCACCTCGGAACACCTGGCCGAGATTGCAGTGGCCACGCGCAAGTGGGCTGCGCTGAACCCGGGTGCGACGAACCGCGGGCCGCTGTCGATCGACGACGTGCTGAAGAGCCCGATGATCTCGGACCCGCTGCACCTGCTGGACGCCTGCCTGGTCACCGACGGCGGCGGCGCCATCGTCATGACCAGCGCGGCGCACGCCAAGGCGCTGGGCCGCAAGGCCGTGCATGTGCGCGGCTACGGCGAGGCGCACACCCACTGGACCATCGCCGCGATGCCCGACCTGGCGCGCCTGACGGCCGCAGAGGTGGCCGGACGCGAGGCCTTCGCCATGGCCGGCATCGGCCACGATGCGATCGACGTGGTGGAGCTCTACGACTCGTTCACCATCACCGTGCTGCTCACGCTCGAGGCCCTGGGCTTCTGCAAGCGCGGCGAGGGCGGGGCCTTCGTCGCCGGCCAACGCACGGCGCCGGGCGGCCCGTTCCCGCTCAACACCAACGGCGGCGGACTGTCTTACGCCCACCCCGGCATGTACGGCATCTTTTTGCTGATCGAGGCCGTGCGCCAGTTGCGCGGCGAGTGCGGCGAGCGCCAGATCAAGGCCGCCGTCACCGCCCTCGTCCACGGCACCGGCGGCACGCTGTCCAGCGGCGCCACCTGCATCCTGTCCACCCGCTGAGCAGCAGATGACCACCATGTACGACAAGCCCCTGCCTGTAGTCGACCCCGAAAGCGCACCCTACTGGTCGGCGCTGAAGGACAAGCGCCTGATCCTCAAGCACTGCCGCGATTGCGGACGGCACCACTTCTACCCGCGCGCGCTGTGCCCGCACTGCCATTCCGACGCGCTCGAATGGTCGGATGCGCGCGGCACCGGCAGCATCTACAGCTTCACCATTGCCCGGCGCCCGGCCGGCCCGGCCTTCAAGGCCGACGCGCCTTACGTGGTGGCCGTGATCGACCTCGACGAAGGCGCGCGCATGCTGACCAACATCGTCATCGACGATGTCGAGGCGGTGCGCATCGGCCAGCGGGTGGCGGTGCATTTTGACGCCGTCACCGACGACATCACGCTGCCCAAGTTCAAGCTGGCCTGACCCGGCGCGCCTGCATGAACTTCGACATCGACCCCGACACCACGGCCATCGCCGAGGCCGTGCTGCGTTTCATCGAGCGCGAGGTGCTGCCGCTCGAGGCCCGGCACCAGGCCGTGCTGGGCAGCGAGCGCACCCTGTTCCAGGCCGACGGCCGCTACGTGCCCGAGGCGCTGGCGCTGCGCCGCCAGGTGCGCATGCGCTCGGCCGAACTCGGCTACTACAACCTGTTCGGCGACGAGAAGCTGGGCGGCGCCGGCCAGGGCGCGCAGGTGATGGCCCATTTGCAGGAGGCCATCAACCACCGCTTCGGCCCGGGGCGGCCGCTGATCCAGACCGTGGTGCTGCCGTCGCCCTTCACCAACGGCCTGTCGCCGGTGCTGCGCCACCTGGACGCCGGCGTCTTCGAGCGCTACCGCGACGGCATCACCAGCGGCGACAAGACGCTGTGCTTTGCGCTTAGCGAGCCCGACGCCGGCTCCGACGTGTTCGCGATGAAGGCCCGCGCCGTGCGCGAGGGCGATCACTGGGTGCTCAACGGCACCAAGCAGTGGATCACCAACTCGCCCTATGCCGACCACGCCATGGTGTTCGCGCTGACCGACCCCGAGGCCGCGGCGCAGCACAAGGGTGGCGTCACCGGTTTCTTCGTCGACACGCGCACGCCGGGTTTCAGCGTGCCGCGACTGATCAACACCGTCGGCCACCTGGGCGGTGACACCGGCGTGGTGGTGCTGGACAACGTTCGCGTGCCCGACGATCACCGCCTGGGTGCCGTCGGCCGCGGCCTCGCGGTGGCGATGGACGGAGTCAACGCCGGCCGCATGGGCATGGCCGCCACCTGTCTGGGCCTGGCGCGCTGGGCGCTGGACCAGGCCATCGAATACGCCAAGGTGCGCAAGACCTCGGGCGTGCCGATCGCCGAGCACCAGGCGGTGCAGTTCATGCTGGCCGACAGCGCCATGGACATCTACGCCGCCAAGTCGATGATCCAGAACTGCGCCTGGCGCATCGACCAGGGGCTGCCGGCCACCGCGCAGGTCAGCATGGTCAAGGCCTTCTCCACCGAGATGCTGGGCCGGGTGATGGACCGCAGCATCCAGGTGCACGGCGCGATGGGCCTGACCAACGAGCTGCGCATCGAGGAAGGCTACCGCTTCGCCCGCGTGATGCGCATTCCCGACGGCACTGCCGAGATCCAGCGCCGCACCATCGCCCGCCAGTTGCTGGCCGGGCGCAGCGAGCTGTAGGCGCGCTTGCCGAACGCCGTCTTGACACGGTGCATCCCCAGTGAGCGACACGGTCCCGGAACTGGTCAGGGTGTTTGCAAGCACCACGTCGCTGTTGAAAGAAGCGGCGGTCCTGATCGAGCTGCCTTCGCGCCGCCTGGTCCACGTGAATGGGGTGTTCTTCGATGCGCTGGCCTACGCCCCGCATGAGGTGATCGGCCGCACACCCCAGGAGGGCGGATGGTGGCCCGACGTCGCCGCGATGGAGCGATTCATCGCCGACACGGCCGCCGGCGGCGTGGTGGAGCACGTGATCGCCGTACGGACGCGCGACGGCAGCAGCCTGCGCTCGCCGGCCCGGGCCACGGTCCTGCGTGCCGGCGGCGGGGTGAGCTACCTGCAGCTCATCACCTGCCGGCGTCGCGACGTCGGGCCAGTGCGGTTGGAGCACGAGCTGATGTTCAAGCAGGTGCCTGTGGGCATCGCGCTGACCCGCAACCGCACATTTGTCCACACCAACCCGGCCTTCGACCGCATCTTCGGCTGGGTGCCGGGGCGCCTGGCCGGGCTGCCCGGCCGCGCGGTGTGGTCCAGCGATGAGCTCTACGCCGACATCGGGCGCCGAATCGGCCCGGGCCTGGCCCGCGGCGAGCTGGTGGAACTGGAATTGCCCGACATGGTGCGGCCCGACGGCGCCACGCGTGCGCTGCGCCTGCTGGCCCAGGCGGTGGAGCCCAAGCGCGGTGTTGATGGCGGGACGCTGTGGATCTGCGAAGACATCACCGGGCGCATGCAGCTGACACGCCACCTCGAAGAGTCGCGCAACCGCGCTGAACAGGCCAGCCGCGCCAAGAGCCAGTTCCTGGCCAACATGAGCCATGAGCTGCGCACGCCGCTGAACGCGCTGCTGGGCCTGGCGCGCCTGCTGCAGCAGGGCGCGGGCAGCCGGCAGCGCCGGCGCGAGTACCTCGACCTGATGGCCGACAGCGCCCAGAGCCTGTCGTCCATCGTCTCCGACATTCTCGACCTCTCCAAGATCGAAGCGGGGCGGCTCGACATCGAAGTCACGCCCATGGACCTGCATCAGCTGGCGCGGTCGCTGCACCGCTCGTTCAGCGTTCTGTCGCGCGCGATCGAACTCGACTTCGGCTTCCACATCGACCCTGGGGTGCCCGAGGTGGTCGAGGGCGACCCGCTGCGGGTGCGCCAGATCCTGGCCAACTTCATCAACAATGCGCTGAAGTTCACCACCACAGGCTCGGTGCAGATCCGCATCGGGCGGGCCGCCGGATCGAGCGTGCGGCTGGCGGTACACGACACCGGCCCCGGCTTTGACGACGCGACCCGTCAACGGCTGTTCTTGCCGTTCAGCCAGGCCGACGAATCCACCACGCGGCGCTTCGGCGGCACCGGCCTGGGTCTGTCCATCTGCCGCGAACTGGCCGCACTCATGGGCGGTGCCGTGGGCGCAGACAGCGTGCCCGGGCAGGGCAGTGTCTTCTGGGCCGAGTTGCCCTTGCCGCCGTCCGCGCACCCGCCTTCGGCATCCGACTTCGCCGGGCTCGACACCGCCGCACTCGGCGACTTGAACGTTCTGGTAGTGGAGGACAACGACGTCAACATGATGATCTGCGTGGCCCTGCTCGAGCAGCGCGGCGCGCATGTCGTGCAGGCCGCAGACGGTGCGCTGGCACTGCGGGCTGTGCGGGAGCAGGCGGCGCAAGGGTGCGCCATCGATCTCGTGCTGATGGACCTGCAAATGCCCGTGATGGGGGGGCTGGTAGCGACGCGGCTGCTGCGTATGGAGCACAACCGGTTCGAGTTGCCGATCATCGGCTTGTCCGCGGGTGCCTTTTCCGCTGAGCGGGCCGAGGCGTTGGCTGCCGGAATGAACGACTTCGTCGTCAAGCCGATCGAGCCTCGCAAACTCGAGCGCGCGATTCTTCGCGCAGTGGCAGAGCGCATGGAGGTTTTGCGATGAATCCAGCCGCCATACGTGTGGCCCGCCTGGCCGGCGCCATCGGCGCCGAGATCTCCGGCATCGATCTGCGTCAACCCTTGTCTGCCGAACAGTGCGCTGCAGTGCGCCGCATCTGGCTCGAGAACGGTGTCGTGTTCCTGCGCGACCAGCCACTGACGCCGGACCAGTTCCTGGCCTTTGCCCAAGCGATCGGGACGCCGGTGGAGTACCCCTTCGTCAACGGCATCGCCGGCTACCCCACGATCATCGAAGTCAAGAAGCTCGAGCACGAGAAGGTCAACTTCGGCGGTGTCTGGCACACCGACACGGCCTACCTCGACCGGCCTCCGATGGCCACGCTGTTGCTGGCGCGCGAGGCGCCCCCGCAGGGCGGCGACACCTTGTTTGCCAGCCAGGTGGCGGCCTACGAGGCCTTGTCGGACGGCATGAAGCGGCTGCTGGGAACCTTGGGCTGTGTGAACAGCTCCGACAAGGCCGACACCTCGCGCACCCGTGAAGACCGCATCGCAGAAGGTGGCCGCGGCGAGCGGCGCAGCTACGAGGCCGTGCACCCGGCGGTGCGCGTTCACCCCGAAACCGGCCGGCGCGCGCTGTACATGAACGCCGGCCACACGGTGCGCTTTGCCGGCATGACCGAAGCCGAGAGCGCGCCATTGCTGGCCTTCCTCTT
This sequence comes from Rubrivivax sp., assembly GCA_036724445.1. Classification (GTDB taxonomy): domain Bacteria; phylum Pseudomonadota; class Gammaproteobacteria; order Burkholderiales; family Burkholderiaceae_C; genus Rubrivivax. The sequence continues at coordinate 41,927 of DAIMFR010000020.1, forward strand.
CGAGCATCAGAAGAAGGAGGAATTCACCTGCCGCTTTCGCTGGCAGGAAGGCTCGCTCGCGTTGTGGGACAACCGCTGCGTGCAGCACTACCCCATCAACGACTATCACGGGCACCGCCGCGTGATGCATCGCATCACGTTGGAGGGCGATGTACCCCAAGGCTGAGCGTCCCGCGCGACCGAGTTCGGCGCTGGCCGGCTCCGTCACGGGGCCCGATGGCGCGCCAAGCGTCGGCCCGCTGACGGGCCTGAACGAGGACTGGCGGCGCCGCAGCCTGGCGGCGGTCTGGCACCCCTGCACGCAGATGAAGCTGCACGCGGCGGACGGCGCGGCCGACCGCGCCGCGCAGCCGCTGGTCCCGATTGCACGCGCCGAGGGGGTCTGGCTGCACGACTTCGAAGGCCGGCGCCTGCTCGACGGCATCAGCTCGTGGTGGGTGAACCTGTTCGGCCACAACCACCCGGCGATCCGCGCCGCGCTGGTCGAGCAGCTGAACCAGCTGGACCACGTGATGCTGGCCGGCTTCACACACGCGCCGGTGGTGCAGCTGTCCGAACGCCTGGCCGCATTGACCGGCCTCGGCCACGCCTTCTACGCCAGCGACGGCGCCTCGGCCGTCGAGATCGCGCTGAAGATGAGCGCGCACCACTGGCGCAACGCCGGCCGGCCGGCCAAGTGCCGCTTCGTCGGCGTGGCCGGCGGTTATCACGGCGAAACCATCGGTGCGCTGGCGGTGACCGACATCGCTTTGTTCCGAGAGGCCTACGCGCCGCTGCTGCGCCTGGCCGCGACCGTGCCCAGTCCCGATGCGCGCGCGGCCGGCGACGGCGAGGACGCCGCCGCAGTGGCCGAGCGCGCCGCGGCCGCGCTGGCCGACTGGCTGGCCGCGCACCATGCAGAGACGGCCGCGCTGATCGTCGAGCCGCTGGTGCAATGCGCCGCCGGCATGGCCATGCATCACCCGCGTTACCTGCAGCGCGCCCGTGAACTCTGCGACCGTTACCAGGTGCACCTGGTGCTGGACGAAATTGCGGTCGGCTTCGGCCGCACTGGCACGCTGTTCGCGCACCAGCAGGCCGGCATCCGGCCCGACCTGCTGTGCCTGTCCAAGGGCCTGACCGGCGGCACGCTGCCGCTCTCGGTCGTGCTGGGCACCGATGCGATCTACGCCGCCTTCTACGACGACGCGGTGGCGCGCGGCTTCCTGCATTCGCACAGTTACACCGGCAACCCGCTGGCCTGCCGCGCCGCGCTGGCGACGCTGGACCTGTTCGAGCAGACCGACGCGCTGCGCAGCAACGCCATCAACGCCCCGCGCCTTGCCGCGCAGTTCCAGCCGCTGTCGATGCACCCCCGGGTGCGCCATGCACGCCGGCAGGGGATGATCTTCGCGTGGGATGTGGCCAGCAGCCTGCCCGACTTCGCGCGCCGCTACGCCCGCCACGCGCTCGCGCGAGAGGTGTTGCTGCGCCCGATCGGCTCGACGCTGTATGCGATGCCGCCCTATGTGATCTCCGAGGCCGAGGGCGAACACCTGGCGACCGGCGCGCTGGCCGCACTCGAGGCCACGCTGGCCGAGGAGGCCGCCGGCCAGGCGCCCATCCCGGGCGAGGTCGATGGCGTCTGAGCCGCATTCGCTGTTCGTCACCGGCACCGACACCGGCGTCGGCAAGACGCTGGTCAGCGCCGCGCTGCTGCACGCGCTGGCACGCCGCCACCCGCGCGTTGTCGGCATGAAGCCGGTGGCCGCCGGGCTGGTGCGCCAGGGCGAGGGCTGGGTCAGCGAAGACGTTCTGGCGCTGCGCGCGGCGTCGACCGTCGCGGTTCCGCCCGCGCTCGACAACCCGGTGGCGCTGCCCGAGCCCTGGTCGCCGCACCTGGCGGCGGCGCGGGCCGGACGGCACATCACGGTGGCCGAGCTGCTGGCGGCGCAGCGCGCGCTGCTCGCGTACGCCGACGTGGTGCTGGTCGAAGGCGCCGGCGGCTGGCGCGTGCCGATCAATGACACCGAGACGCTGGCCGACCTGGCCGTCGCGATGGCCGCGCCGGTCGTGCTGGTGGTCGGCTTGCGCCTGGGCTGCCTGAACCACGCGCTGCTGAGCGCCGAGGCCATCCAGGCCGACGGCCTGCGCCTGGCGGGCTGGGTCGCCAACAGCATCGACCCGGCCATGCAGTGCCGCGACGGGAACGTCGCCACGCTGCGGCGGCGCCTGGCCGCGCCGCTGCTCGGCGTGCTGCAGTGGCTGGACGCGCCCGATCCACGCGCGCTTCGGCTGCAGCTGCCCGACGGCTTCCGATGAGCTGGGTGGACGAGTTCGGCGATCGCCTGGCCGCGCTCGACGCGCAGGCGCTACGCCGGCGCCGCCGCGCCGTGCAGCCGGAAGCCGGTGCGCGCCTGAACGTCGATGGCCAATCGCTGTTTGCGTTCTGCAGCAACGACTACCTCGGCCTGGCCAACGACCCGGCACTGAAGGCCGCGGTGCACGCCGCCGTCGAGGTGTACGGCGTGGGCGCCGGCGCTTCGCCGATGGTCAGCGGGCACAGTGTCGCCAACGCGGCGCTCGAACTGGAGCTGGCCGAAGCCGTGCAGCTGCCCCGTGCGTTGTACTTCTATGCCGGCTACGCAACCAACGCGAGCATCGTGCCGGCGCTGGTCGGCGCGGGCGACGCGCTGTTCGCCGACGTGCTGAACCACGCCTGCCTGATCGACGGCGCGCGGCTGTCGAAGGCGCAGGTGCGGCGCTTCGCGCACGCCGACCTCGCACAGCTCGACAAGTTGCTCGCGGTCAGCCCGGCACGCCGCAAGCTGGTGCTCAGCGATGCGGTGTTCAGCATGGACGGCGACGTGGCCGACATCCCCGGCCTGCTGGCGCTGTGCGAGCGGCACGATGCGCTGCTGCTGCTGGACGACGCGCACGGCTTCGGCGTGCTAGGCCCGCAGGGCCGTGGTGCGCTGGCAGCGGCCGGGCTGACCGGCGCGTCTGCCTCGCCGGGCCTGCTCTACATGGCCACGCTGGGCAAGGCGCTGGGTGTGGCCGGCGCCTTCGTGGCCGGGCCTGAGGTGCTGGTCGAATGGCTGCTGCAGAAGACCCGCAGCTACACCTACGCCACCGCCGCGCCGGCGCTGCTGGCCGAGGCGGTGCGCGCCAGCCTGCGCTGCGTGCTGACGGACGAGGGCGAGCGCCGCCGCCAGCGGCTGCGCGCGCGCGTCGCGCAACTGCGTGATGGCCTCGCGCCCGGCGCCGACGCGGCGGTCGATGCGGCCGGGTGGGCGCTGCTGCCTTCGGACACGGCGATCCAGCCGCTGGTCATCGGCGACAGCGCGGCAGCGCTGGCCTTGATGGAGCGGCTGCAGGAACAGGGCCTGTGGGTGCCGGCGATCCGGCCGCCGACCGTGCCTGCCGGCAGCGCCCGGCTGCGCATCGCGCTGTCTGCCGCGCACAGTCGCGCCGACGTCGACGAACTGCTGGGCGCGCTGCGCAGCGCCGCCCGCGGGCTGTGAAACCCGCTGGCTGACCGCGAGGATCAGGCCAAAGCGGCAGTCGCGGCGCGCAGTGTGCGTTGCAGTGCGGCCAGCACCACATCGCGCGCCTTGTGCTGCGGGTCATGCCCGACGCCAGGCAGGGCCGTGACTTCCATGCGCATCCTGCCGTGGTGGACCAGGGCACTGGCGCTGGGGCGCCAGCCGTAGTCATCGGCCTGGCCGAAAATCGCTGTCACCGGGCAGCGCACCTCGGCGATCTGTTCGGCCATCGTCCACTCGACCGCATCGTCGGTCGACCACGGCCCGTGCCAGCCCCAGAACATCGAATCCGTCTTGTCGCCGTGGTGGCGCATCAGGCGTTCGCGCAGCCCACCGTGCTCGAACGCCCGGCGCGCGGTGTCCATGCCTCGCACCATGTGCAGGTCCAGGGCGATGGTGGGCGAGCAGGCGCAGACGCCCAGCACCGCCTTCGGGTGCGCCGCGGCCGCCAACACCGACATGGCGCCGCCGTCGCTGTGGCCGAACAGGAGCGCGCGCTCGATGCCGAAGTGGCGCAGCAGGTCGCCGAACACGGGGCCGGACTCTTCGAGGCGATAGCTGCGCTCACGGCCGCCGGTCAATGCGTCCGAGCCGCCGTAACCCCAACGGTCGTAAGACAGCACGGGCAGCTGGGTCGTGTCTGCGATCTCCTGCGGGAGGTCCTTCCAGGTGCTGGTGCAATCCAGGCCGCCGTGCAGCATGACGACGACCGGGCGAGTGCCGTCGATGCGGCCCCAGCTCCAGGCGCTCAGACGGTGCCCGCTCGCGACAAATTCATGCTGCTGCATCGTGGTCCTTCGGATGTCGTTTCAGGGCCTGTCGGTCGCAGTACCGGCGCGTGCGCACAGCCTTCGCGCAAGGTCGTCGCGAATCAGGTGCAACTCCATCAGCATGGCGTCAATGCACTGGCGCCGACGCTCCAGGGCGGCCATGGCCTGTTCGCCCTCCAGAACGGTGCCTGCCGACTCCGAGTCGGCAGGGGGGGAGGGCAGTCCGTAGAGGCGAAGGTACCGTCGCATCTCGGTCAGCGAGAACCCGATGGCCTTGAAGCGGAGGATCAGCTTCAGTGCGCGAAGCTCGCCGGCACCGTACACACGTGCACCTCCCACGCGGCGCGGACTGAGCAGCCCGAAGGCCTCGTAGTGGCGAATCGCTCGCAGCGAGATCCCGAACCGGCGGCAGGTCTCGACGATGCCAAGGCACGCGACCGGGTCGGCTGTCGATGCGGACTCCAAACTCTTCGCGGCGCGTCGTCCGGCCGGAACTGGCATGTTCGCGCTGCGGAACTCAATAAGACTTCGGCAGCCCCAGCACATGCTCGCCGATGTAGTTCATCAGCATCTCGTTGTTGATCGGCGCGATCTCCAGCAGGCGGATCATCGGCCACAGCGTGACGACGTCGTAATCGCGGTCGAAGCCGTAGCCGCCATGGGTCTGCAGCGCCGCCTCCACCGCGGCCACCGCGGCGCGCGAGGCCAGCAGCTTGGCCATGTTGGCGTGCGCCCCGGCGTCCTCGCCGTTGTCGAAGCGGTCGGCGGCGTCGTAGGTCATCAGCCGCGCGGCTTCGAGTTCGGCCTTGGCCAGCGCCATGCGGTGCTGCAGCGCCTGGTAGCTGCCGATGGGCTTGCCGAAGGGCTTGCGGTCCTTGGCGTAGGCCACGCCCTTGGCCAGTGCGTAGTCGCCCAAGCCGATCGCAGCGCCCGCGGCCAGCAGGCGCTCGGAATTCAGGCCCTCGAACATCAGCTTGGCGCCTTTGCCGGGCTCGCCAATCACGGCGTCGGCGGGCAACTGCACGTTGTCGAAGAACACCATGTACTGGCGCTCGGCCGTCTCGACCTGGATGTTGAGCTGCTTGAGCGTGATGCCCGGGGTCTTCATGTCGAGGACGAACAGCGACATGCCGTCGGTGCGGTGCTTGACCTCGCCGGCCTTCGTCGTCCGCGCCACCACCATCATGGTGTCGGCGTCGCGCGCGCCGGAGATGAACACCTTCTGCCCGTTCAGCGTCCAGCCGCCGTCGGCATTGGGCGTGGCCAGGGTCGTCATCGCGAAGCTGTTGGTGCCGGCGTTGGGCTCGGTGATGGCAAAGCACATCTTCTTCTCGCCGGTGCAGGTGGGCGTCACGTACTTGGCGATCTGCTCGCGCGTGCCGTTGCGCACGATGGGCACGCGCGCCAGGCCGGTGACGACCAGGAACAGTGTCGGCACGCCGGCCAACGCCAGGGCCTCGTTCAGGGCCGTGATCTCGAGCACGCCGCCGCCCGAGCCACCGTACTCTTCGGGGATCGACAGGCCGAGCAGGCCGAACTTGCCCAGGGCCTGCCAGAGTTCTTCGGGGAAGCGGTCTTCCTTGATGCACTGAAGGATGTAGCTGCGCGGGTACTGCGCGGTGACGCCGCGCGTGGCTTCCTGGATGTCGCGCACCCGTGACTGGATCTGCGAGGAAGCGGTCTTGCGGCCGGTGGGCGAAGTGACGGAGTTCATGGGGGGTCCTTTCGGTGGCTGTGCCAGGAAGCGAGGCGTCGCGGAGCAGGTTTCAGAGGGCGTCAGAGGGCGTCAGAGGGCCAGGTCGGCAGGGATGGGCACCGGGTGGTCGAGCAGCATTTGCGCGTAGGCCTTGCCCTGCGAGTCCATGCGCACCGATGCGATGCCGCCGCCGCCCAGCGCTTCGTGCAACATGAAGTTCAGCGCCTGCGTGCCCGGCAGGTCATAGCGCTTCACCTTGCCGTGGACGAGGTGCGCGAACCAGCGTGCCACGGCCTCTTCGGTGATGGCGGCGCGGATGAAAGGCAGGAATTCGGGCCTGCGCGCGATGATGCCGATGTTGGCCGAGTCGCCCTTGTCGCCGCTGCGGCCCCAGGCCAGTTGCACCAGCGGCACGCTGCGCGTGCCGCGCGCGAAGGCGTCGGGCGCGGGCAGCGGGCCGCCGACGGCGGGCAGCGCGGCCGGGTCCAGCGGCTGGCCGGCGAGTTGCGGCGCGGCCACCTGCTGCGTACCCATGTCGATGCTCGCGCTCAGCTGCGACTTGGGCACCAGGCACGAGAACAGCCTTACCACCGGCTGCACCTTGGGCCGCCCGCCGGTGAAGCCGGTGATCGCCGGCGACGACATCAGCGCCATCGGCGCGACCTCGCGCGAGAACAGCTCCAGCGCGTCCTTCAGCGGGTGGCGCACGCCGACCTTGAGCATCACCTCGCGCGCCGACACGCGGGCCTGCGCGCCGTAGGTGTCCTCGGCGCCGATGGCCTCGACGCTGGCCTCGGTGAAGTCGGGCCAGCCGCGCGCGGCGAAGTGGCGCCGCATGCGCGCCAGCATCGCCGCGCCGGTGCGGCGCGCCTTGGCACCGGCGTCGATGCCGCCGATCATGAACAGGCTCATCGCGCGGAAGCCGTCGGCGTAGGTCAGGCTGGCCTTGGCCTGGTCGGTGGGCGCCCGGCCGCGCGCGCCCTTGACCTCCACGCGATCCGGGCCCAGCTGCGTCAGCGTGACGGCGGTGAAGTCGCACACCACGTCGGGCAGGATGTAGGCGCGCGGGTCGCCGATCTCGTAGAGCATCTGCTCGCCCACGGTGGACGGGCACACCAGCCCGCCAGTGCCGGCCGGCTTGGTGACGACGAAGCTGCCGTCGGCGCGGCAATCGGCGATGGGGAAGCCCATGTCGTCCCAGTCCGGAACGCTGGCCCAGTCGGTGTAGTTGCCACCGGTGGCCTGCGTGCCGCACTCGATCAGATGGCCGGCCAGGCTGCCCTGGGCCAGTTTGTCCAGGTCGGCTGCGGTCCAGTTGAAGCGGGCGATCAGCGGCGCCAGCGTCACCGCGCTGTCCACGCAGCGGCCGGTGACGACGATGTCGGCGCCGGCGGACAGCGCCGCGGCAATCGGGAAGGCGCCGAGGTAGGCGTTGGCGCTCATCACCTTGGCCGGGAAGGCGGCGCCGGAGAACATCTCCGTCGTGCCCGCGGCGCGCATGGCCTCGACCTGCGGCATCAGGTCGTCGCCCAGCACGGCGGCGATCTTCAGCTCCACGCCCTCGGCCTGCGCCGCGGCCACCAGCGCGTCGCGGCAGGCGGACGGGTTCACGCCGCCGGCGTTGGCGATGACCTGGATGCCGCGCGCCTTGATCTGCTTCATCAGCGGCTTCATGGTCGCCACGAAGTCGGGCGCATAGCCTTGCGTCGGGTCCTTCGCCTTGGCGCGGATCAGCAGCGACATGGTGATCTCGGCCAGGTAGTCGAAGACCAGCACGTCGATGTCGCCGCGCTCGACCAGTTGCGCCGCGGCGAATTCGGTGTCGCCCCAGAAGCCTGAGGCGCAGCCGATGCGAAGGGTGTCTTTGCTCATGGGGTTCGTCTCCGTGCGTTCGGTTTGCGCTCAGGGCTGGGCCGGTGCGGCGTCGCGCGGCCAGAAGATGCGCCAGATGCCCTTGGCCGTGGCGCAGGTGCGTCCTTGGGCATCGAGCAGCTCGCCTTCGGCGAAGGCGATGTTGCGGCTGGCGCGCACGACCTTGCCGCGGGCCTGGAAGTGGTCGCCGCTGGCGGCATCGACGTAGCTGATGTCGAGGTTGATGGTCGACTGGCGCAGCCGCTGCGGGTCGATGCCGCGCATCTCGGGCCGTGCGAGCAGCGACGAGGCGATCGCGCAGCCCAGCGCGCCGTCGAACATGTAGGCGATGACGCCGCCGTTGAGCACGGCGTCCGAGCCGCCGCCGCCGCGCTGCGTCGCCATCACCTGGGGCAGGCGCACCACGGCTTCGCCGACACCGACGATCTCGACCTCCAGCCCTTGCGCGCGCATGAAGTCGTTGTTGCCCCAACGCCGCCAGAAGGCGTCGATGACGTGCCGAGGCAGAGGGTTGTCGCTCAACGGTGGGTCTCCGGTTCAGGCAGCCAGGCCCAGCGCCTGGATGCGTTCGACATGGGCCAGCAGCGAGCGCTTGGCCATCGGCCACAGGGCCTTGGGCGTGTCGGCGTAGGCCAGCGGCACCCAGTCGTCGGGGCCGCCGTCGGGCTGCTGGCGCATCGCGGCGACGACCTTGGCCTCGCGCGCCAGGCGGTGCGCCTTGAGCCTGGCGATGGTGTCGGCGGCCGCCCCCATCACGTGGCCATGGGCCGGCAGGATGAAGCGGATGGCATCGCTGCCGCAGGCGGCGCTCAGCGTGTCCAGGGAATCAAGGTAGTCCGCCATGCTGCCATCCGGCGGATCGATGATCGTGGTGCTGCCGTTCAGGACGTGGTCGCCCGAGAACAGCAGGCCGTCTTCTTCGACGACCAAGCACAGGTGGTTGGCGGCGTGCCCCGGTGTGTGGATCGCGCGCAGCGTCACCGGGTGCTCCGGGTCGTCCAGATGCACACGCTCGCCGTCGCCGAGTTCACGGTCGGGCACGAACAGCGAGTGCGCGCGCGCGGTCGCTGCCGACGCCATGCCCAGGATGGGCGGGCGCTGGCCGCCGCGCTGCGCGCAGAAATCGGTCAGCGGCTTGGCGGCGGGTGAATGGTCGGGGTGCGAGTGGGTGCACAGGATGGCGCGGATGTTGCCCCCGGTGGCCTCGAACAGGCGCGCCACGTGCTCGAGATCGGGCGGGCCGGGGTCGATGACGACGAAGCCGCCGGCGGCGCTGCCGACGATGTAGCTGTTGGTGCCGGGGCCGGTCATCACGCCGGCGTTGGGTGCCGTCAGCCGCCACAGGTGGCGCAGCAGTTGCACCGGGCGCTCGCACTGCCAGTCGAGGGCGTGTTCGAGCTGGCCGTCGGGACAGACCAGTTCCAGCTCGCCGAAGGGCAGGTCGGACTCCATGTAGCGTTGCGGCTTGCCGCCGACGAGCGCGCCGCGCGGGCACGAGTCCCACAAGGGCTGGCCGCCGGCGCAGGCCTGCAGCACGGCGTCGATGTGATCGAAGCGGGCCAGCCACTGCAGCGTGCGCAGGGTCGGGAAGATCAGCGGCAAGCTGCCTTGCTGGTGGCGCTGCAGCGCCAGCTCGGCGCGCAGCCAGACCGGCTCGAACTGCTCGGCATCGTCGGCCACGGGGGTCTGGCCCTCGGGCATGCGGGCGATCAGGAAGGCGGTGCTGAAGCGGCGCGGGCCGACGTCACGGTCGGTGGTCCAGCGCGCCAGCGTGTGCACTTCGGTGGCGGCCAGGCGGAGGCCGCGCTCGCGCAGCTGCGGGTACAGCGGCTGGTCGCGGCGGATGGCGGCCAGCTCGGCCGCGGCCACGGGCCGGCCGTCGGCGTGCCGCGCGTGCAGCACGCCCAGTTCCTCGAAGCTCTCGCGCAATGCCGCGAGCGCGGCGCTCAGCTGCGCCGCGGCGCTACCCTCGCGGCCGTGCACGAGGTCGTGGGCGCGCGCGTCTTCATCGTCGATGCGGCCGCCAGGGAACACGAACACGCCGGGCAGGAAGCTGGCCGTCGGCGAGCGCCGGGTCAGCAGCACCTCGGGGCCGGCGGCGGAGGGGCGCAACCAGAGCAAGGTGGCCGCCGGCCGGGGCTCGACGGGCTGGCGCGCGGGGTGCAGGTGCAGGGTGGGGCGGACCATGGCTTCGGCCTTCGTCAGGCGCTGGCGCTGTTGGTGCGCAGCAGCTCGTCCAGCGTGCGCTCGAGGTGGCGCAGCGAATTGCATTCGCGTGCGATGTGGCAGTAGGGCGCGTAGCGTTTCATCTCCGAATCGCCCAGGCCCCAGAACGACACCGGCTCGGGGTTGAGCCAGATCACGCGCCGCGCGCGGCCATACAAGGTCTTCATGATCTCGGCATGCGCCTGGCCGCGGTTGTTGCGCGCGTCGCCCAGGATCAGCACCGTGGTGCGGCGGTCGATGCGGTGCATCAGCTGTTCGTCGATGTCCTCCAGCACCTGCCCGTAGTCGGTGCCGGCGCCGCCCACGGCGTGCATCACCCGGTCGACCGCCTGCTCGACCGGCAGCGCCTCGAAGGTGGCGCTGACGTCGACCAGATGGTTGGTGAAGGCGAAGGACTGCACGTCGGAGACCAGCTCGTCCAGGCTGTACAGGAACAGCAGCAGGAAGCGCGCGTACTGGCGCACCGAGCCGCTGACGTCGCAGATGGCCACCACGCGTGGGCGCTCGATCTTGGTGCTGCGCCAGAAGGTCTCGAACATCACGCCGCCGTAGGCCGCATTGGCGCGCATGGTGCGGCGGAAGTCGAGCTGGCCGCGCTGCTCGCGCCGCTTGCGGTGCGCGTGGCGTTCGGCCAGTCGGCGCGCGATCTTGCGCACGATCTCGTGCATGCGCGCGAAGTCGCGGCGGTCGATGTTGGACAGCTTCTGCGTCTGCAGGAAGTCGTCGTGCAGCTCGCGCGTCGGCGCCGTGCCGTACATCGACAGCTTGCGTTCGACGAAGTTGCGCACTTCGTTGAACAGGTGCTTGCGCGCGCGTTCGAGCTCCACTGCGCGCTGCGGCGCCTGCGTCTGCCGGCGCGCCTCGGTGATCTCGCGGTCGAGCAGGTCCAGCCCCATGGCGCGCTGGATCTTCTGCGTGTAGTAGCCCTTCTGCGTGAAGAACCAGATGTCGGTCAGGCCGACGTCGCGCGCCGCCTGCTGCATGCGGCGCGACAGCGCGGCCGAGTCGCCGGCCAGCAGCAGCTGCGACAGGGCCTGCCCGGCGCTGCCCTGGCAGCCGCCGGGGCCGCCGCTGCCCTGGCCGCTGCCTTCGGCGCTGGACAGCGGCTGCTCGTCGGGCGGTGGCACGGCAGCGGGCGCCGCGCCGGGCTGGCCCGCGGGGCGCGTGCCGAAGGTATCGAAGTGGAAGAAGCGATCAAAGGTCTGGTCGAAGATGGCCCGGTCGGGTACGGTCTTGACCAGCGTCGCGCCGAGCGCGCTCTTCAGCAGCTCTCGTTCGCGCCAGCCCACCAGCGCCGTGGCGCGAGCAGCATCGATTTGCGCGTTCAGGCTGACTTCGATGTCGCTGCCGCGCAGCGCCTTGAAGAAGTCTTCAAGCGTGGCTTGCATGATGGCTCGACAGCGGCAGTTCCGCGTCCTTGCGCGCCTGCGCCAGCAGCGCCGGGAGCTGCTCGGTGGCCGAGGCAATGTCCTGCTCGAACTTGAGGAACACGTTGAGGGTGTCGCGCACCAGATCCAGGCTCAGGTGCTCGGCGTTGAGCAGCAGCAGCGTCTTCGCCCAGTCGATGGTCTCGCTGACCGAGGGCTGCTTCTTCAGGTCGATGGCGCGCACTGCCTGCACGAAGGCCACCAGCTCGCGATTCAGGGTCTGCGACAGCCCGGGCACGCGGCGCTCGAGGATGGCGCGCTCGACCTTGGCCTCGGGGAAGGGGATGTGCAGGTGCAGGCAGCGGCGCTTGAGCGCGTCGCTCATCTCGCGCGTGTTGTTGCTGGTCAGGAACACCAGCGGCTTGACCTTGGCCACGATGGTGCCGATCTCGGGCACCGAGACCTGGAAGTCCGACAGCACTTCCAGCAGGAAGGCCTCGAACTCGGGGTCGGACTTGTCGATCTCGTCGATCAGCAGCACGCAGCCGCGCTCCTGGTGCAGCGCCTGGTACAGCGGCCGCGGCTCGAGGAAGTGCTCGGAGAAGAACAGGTCGTCGTGGCTGTGCAGGCGCTCGATCGACGCCGCCAGGCCGACCGCGCCCTGCATCATCTCGGCCAGCTTGTCCTTCAGCAGCTGCGTGTAGAGCAGTTGCTTGCCGTACTTCCATTCGTACAGCGCCTTCGATTCGTCCAGGCCCTCGTAACACTGCAGGCGGATCAGCGGCACATCCAGGATGGTGGCCATGCTCTTGGCCAGTTCGGTCTTGCCGACGCCGGCCGGGCCTTCGACCAGGATCGGCTTTTCCAGGTTGAACGCCAGGTAGACCGCGGTGGCGAGCTCCCGGGTGCAGATGTAGTCGACGTCCGCGAGTCGGGACGACACCACGTCGACGGTGTCGAAGTGCGAGTCATGCAGGGATTTCATGGTTTTCCTTGGTACTGACCAGGCCGGTGCCGGCCTTCAGATGGCGTGCTTCGCCGACCCCGCGCGCAATGCCGAGCACGATGCGAAGATCGCTGGCGATGTCGAGCAGCCGAGTTTCGTGATCGTCGAGCTGGGCAGCAAAGGCTTCGAACCCGGCCTGCCAGCGCTGCAGCAGGATGCGCAGCCCGGCGTTGAGATCGGCCAGCTTTTCGTCGGGTCCGTGGCCAGCGAGTTGCCGCCAAGACTGCGAAACCAGGGTGTCGATCGCCATCAGCTCCAGCCGCAGCGCGCCCAGGCGCTTCAGCGTGTCCGGGGTCGGGCCGGCGCATCGCTGCCAGCGGGCGAGCGCCTCGAGTTCGGCCTGCATCGCACCCACCATGGCGCTGCCGAGCAGGGTGTCCTCGAGGGTCCGCAGCGGTTTGGCGATCAGGTCGAAGGCCTTGCCGTCGGTGCTCAGAGGCCGCGCATCGGGGACAAGGCAGCCGTCCAGCACCAGGCCGCAGTGGCCCAGCGGCAGCAGCACTGCGTCACGCCCGGTCGGTCGGCGGGCCAGGCCCGGATTGTCGGCGTCGACGATGAAGGCGTCGAAACGCTTGCGCCCAGCGTCCTCGCCCGTGACCGCCAGCACGACGACGACATCGGCCGCCGGGCCGTTGCTGACGAAGGACTTCTCGCCCTCGAGCAACCATTGGCCGTCGTGCCTGCGCGCCGCACAGCGCAGCAGCTTGGGGTGGGCCCCGGCCTGGGGCTCGGAGATGGCCAGGGCAACGATCTTGCGGCCTCGGGCCATCATGCGCAGCAGGGCGCGATGGCCGTCATTGCCGACGTGCGGGCCGATGACGAAGCGGCCGAGCATCTCGTTCATCAGCCAGCCCAGGGCCAGCCCCAGGTGGGCCGTCTCGCGCGCGATGATGCCCGCCAGTGCAGCCACGGCCGGCCAGTCGGCACGGGGCTCGCCGCCATCGGGGTCGAACCCCACGCCCAGCATGGCCTGTGCGCCCAGGTGCTGCCACCAGGCGCGGGGGAAAGCATCGCCGCGCGACACCGCAGGCGCGCTGCGCAGCGCCTCGTGCATCGCGGCGCAAAGGCGGGCCGTTGCGCCGTCCTCGATGTCGGGTTGGTTCATCCGTGGAACCCCAACTGGCGCGCTGCCAGGTCGCGCATGACCTCTTCGGCGCCGCCGCCGATGGCGTTGACCTTGACCTCGCGGTAGATGCGCTCGACCTTGACGCCGCGGATGAAGCCGGCGCCGCCGTGCATCTGCACCGCCTCGCTGGCACAGTGGGCCATGGTCTGGGTGGCCTGGTTCTTCAGCAGGCAGATCTCACCGACAGGTGCTTCGCCCTGTTCGACGCGCCAGGCCAGCAGTTCCAGCAGGGCCTGCGTGGCCTCGATGCGCATGGCCATGTCGGCCAGCTTGTGGCGCGTGACCTGCTGGTCGATGAGCCGGCCGCCGAACATCTCGCGCTGCTGGGCCCAGGCCAGGGCCTCGTCCAGGCAGACGCGGGCAAAGCCGTTGGCCCCGGCGGCCAGGAAAATGCGCTCGCGGTTGAAGTTGAGCATGATGGCCTTGAAGCCCTGGTTCTCGGTGCCCACCAGGTTGTGCACGGGGACGCGGCAGTCGTCGAAGTGCAGGGTGGCGGTGTCCGAACACAGCCAGCCCATCTTCTCCAGCCGGGTCTGTGTGAAGCCGGGTGTGCCCTTGTCCACCAGCAACAGCGACACCCCACCGGGGCCCGGCCCACCGGTGCGCACCGCCACGGTGTAGAAGTCTGCGCGAATGCCCGAGGTGATGAAGGTCTTGGAGCCGTTGAGCACGAAGTGATCGCCGTCGCGCCGCGCCGTGGTCTTGAGGTTGGCCACGTCCGAGCCGCCCGAGGGCTCGGTGATGGCCAGCGCGCTGATCTTCTCGCCGCGCAGCACCGAAGGCAGCACCTTGCGCCTGATCTCGTCGCAGCCGACGTTGACGATCGGCGGGCAGCCGATGGTGTGCGACAACAGGCTGGCCAGCACGCCGCCGGCGCCACAGCGCGCCAACTCCTGCGCCGCGATGATGGTCATGAACAGGTCGCCGTCGTTGCCGCCCCAGGCTTCGGGGAAGCCCAGTCCGAGCAGGCCGATCTCGGCGGCCTTGCGGTACAGCTCCACCGGGAAGCTGGCCTGCGCCTCCCAGGCCTCGACGTTCGGCGTGATCTCGCGCGCGACGAAGCGGCGCATGGCGTCGCGGAAGGCCGCGTGCTCGGCGCTGTAGAAGGGGCTGCTGTTGGCGGTGGCACTCATGGTCTGGCCCTCGGTAGTCGTTCAGGCCGGCGCGGCAGCTTCGACCAGCGTGGCGATGACGGCGCGCGTGGCCACCTGGTCGCCGGCGCGCACGGCGACACGCTCGACCACGCCGTCGCGCCGCGCGACGAGCTGGTGCTCCATCTTCATGGCTTCCAGCACCGCCAGGCGCTGGCCCTTGGTGACGGCATCGCCCGCCTGCACCAGCACCGCCAGCACGCGCCCGTTCATCGGCGCGCTGATCGTCGACTCGGCCGCCTGCTCGCTGCCGCGCGGCGGCGCGTAGGTCACGTCGTCGACGCTGGCGACGCAGCCGTCCAGCGCCAGGTGCAGGCTGCCGCCGGCCGCCACCGCGGTGACGCGGGTGTGCACGCCGTCGATCGACAGCGGCCGGTCGGCGCCGTCGGCAGGCCCGAGTTCGATGTCGTGCGCAACGCCGCCGTCGAGCTCGACGTGCAGGCGCCCCGGCCCGCGCACCGTCACGTGCACCGCATGCCGGCGCTCGCCCTCGGCCAGATCCATGGGCCAGCGCGCCGGCCCGTTGGAGCGCCAGCCGGCCTGCGCGCCACGGTAGGCGCTGGCGTCGAAGCACAGCGCGGCGGCAACGGCCACCACGCTCGTGCCGGGCGCCTTGGCCTGCAACTGCGCGGGCCCGAAGTGCTGGCCGATGAAGGCCGTGGTGGCGGCGCCGGCGGCGAATTCCGGGTGTTCGGCGGCCGCCGTCAGGAAGCCCAGGTTGGTCGGCAACCCCAGCACACGGGTGGCGCGCAGCGCGCCCAGCAGGCGGCGGCGCGCCTCGTCGCGCGTGGCGCCGTGGGCGACGATCTTGGCGATCATCGGGTCGTAGTAAGGGCTGATGGTCTGGCCGCTGGCCAGGCCGTGGTCGACGCGGATGCCGGGGCCGGCCGGTGGCTGCCACAGCGCCACGTCGCCGCTTTGCGGCAGAAAGTCGGCCTGCGGGTCCTCGGCGTACAGGCGCACCTCGATTGCATGGCCCTGCAGCGGCACCTGGTCCTGCGTCAGCGGCAGTGCTTCGCCGCGCGCCACGGCCAACTGCCAGGCCACCAGGTCCTGGCCGGTGATGCATTCGGTGACCGGGTGCTCGACCTGCAGCCGCGTGTTCATTTCCAGGAAGTAGAAGCGGCCTTCGCGGTCGAGCAAAAACTCGACCGTGCCGGCGCCCACGTACTGCACCGCCTTGGCCGCAGCCACCGCCGCCGCGCCCATGCGTGCACGCAAGGCGGCATCGACGGCAGGCGAGGGCGCTTCCTCGAACACCTTCTGGTGCCGGCGCTGGATCGAACAGTCGCGCTCGCCGAGGTGGATGACGTTGCCGTGCCGGTCGGCAAACACCTGCACTTCGACGTGCCGCGGTTCCACCACCGCGCGCTCCAGGATCAACTCGTCCGAGCCGAAGGCGTTGGCGGCCTCGGACCGCGCCGTGGCCAGTGCCGCGGGCAAGTCGGCCAGGTCGGCCACCAGGCGCATGCCGCGCCCGCCGCCGCCGGCCGCGGCCTTGACCATGATGGGCACGCCGATCTCGCGCGCCTGGGCGAGCAGCGTCTGGTCGGACTGGTCGGCGCCCTGGTAGCCGGGCACGCAGGGCACGCCAGCGGCCAGCATCAGGCGCTTGGCAGCGGCCTTGTTGCCCATCTGCTCGATGGCGTGCGGGTCGGGGCCGATGAACACCAGCCCGGCGGCCTGCACCGCACGCGCAAAGGCGGCGTTTTCCGACAGGAAGCCGTAGCCGGGGTGGATTGCGTCGGCGCCGCTGGCGGCGGCAGCGCGCAGCACGGCGTCGATGCTGAGGTAGCTTTCGCGCACCGGCGGCGGGCCGATGCACAGCGCCTGGTCGGCCTGCTGCACATGCAGCGCGCCGGCGTCGGCCTCGCTGTACACGGCCACCGTGCGGTAGCCTTCGGCGCGCGCGGTGCGGATGACGCGGCAGGCGATCTCGCCGCGGTTGGCGACAAGCACCTTGCTGAAAGTGGTGTTGCTCATCGTCGGCTCACATCCGCGCCACGCCGAAGCTGCTGGGCCGCAGCGTGCGTGCCCGGCCTTCGCGGCAGACGGCCAGCGCGGTGGCCAGCACCTGGCGCGTGTCGCGCGGGTCGATGATGCCGTCGTCCCACAGCCGGGCGGTGGCGAACAGCGCGTGCGACTCCATGTCGAAGCGCTTCAGGATCTCGGCGCGCATCGCGTCCAGGTGAGCCGGCTCGGGTGCCTTGCCGGCGCGCGCCAGCTTCTCCTCGGTGACGATGCGCATCACCGTGGCCGCCTGCTCGCCGCCCATCACGGCCACGCGGGCATTGGGCCAGGCGAAGACGAACTGCGGGTCGTAGGCCCGGCCGCACATGCCGTAGTTGCCGGCGCCGAACGAGGCGCCGATCATCAGCGTGATGCGCGGCACCGTGCAGTTGGTGACGGCCTGGATCATCTTCGAGCCGTGCTTGATCATGCCGACCTGTTCGACGTCCTTGCCGACCATGAAGCCGGTGGTGTTCTGCAGATAGACCAGTGGCGTGCCCGACTGATTGCACAGCTGCATGAACTGCGTGGCCTTGTTCGAGCCCTGCGGATCGATCGGGCCGTTGTTGCCGATGAAGCCGCAGGGCTGGCCTTCGATGGCACCGTGGCCGCAGACGGTGGCGGCGCCGAACTCGGGTTTGAAGTCGAGGAAGTCCGAGTCGTCGATGAGCCGCGCCAGCAGTTCGCGCACGTCGTAGGGCTGGCGGTAGTCGGGCGGCACGAGGCCGGCGATGTCGTCGGCCTCGTAGCGCGGCGGCTTCCAGGCGCGCAGCGGCACGGCCGGCGTGTTGTTGCTCCAGGGCAGGCGGGCCAGCACGTCGCGCGCGATGCGGATGCCGTCGGCGTCGTCCTCGGCCAGGTACTCGGCGACGCCCGAGATGCGGGTATGCATCTCGGCGCCGCCCAGTTCCTCGTCCGTCGCGATCTCGCCGGTGGCCGCCTTCAGCAGCGGCGGGCCGGCGAGGAAGGCCTTGGCGCGGCCGCGCACCATGATCACGTAGTCCGACATGCCCGGCAGGTAGGCGCCGCCCGCGGTGGAGTGGCCATGCATCACCGTCACCTGCGGAATGCCGGCTGCGGACAGCCGCGCCTGGTTGGCGAAGCCCCGGCCGCCCTCGATGAAGACCTCGCCCACATGCATCAGGTTGGCGCCGCCGGATTCGACCAGCCGCACCACCGGCAGCTTGTTCTCGAGCGCGATGGCTTCGGCGCGCAGGCTCTTCCTCATGCCCATCGGCGTGATCGTGCCGCCCTTGATGGCGCTGTCGGACGCGACGATCATGCAGCGCACGCCCGAGACAAGGCCGATGCCGGTGACGATGCCGCCGCCCAGCACGTTCTTCTCGCCGTCGTCGTCGTGCATTCGAAAGCCCGCCAACGTGGACAACTCCAGCCAGGGCGAGCCCCGGTCGAGCAGGCGCGCGACGCGCTCGCGCGGCAGCAACTGCTTGCGGGCGCGGAACCTGGACTCCATCGCGTTGGATGTATCGCGCACGCGGCCCTCGAAGCCGCGGAAAGATTCGATCAGGGCGAGCATCTGCGCCCGGTGGCGCGCAAACGGTTCGGAGCCGGAGTCGATCTGGGACTGCAGGACGGGCATGGGTGGCGATGATTCGTTCGATGCGGATGGAAGGGCCGAAACGCAGGCTGGGGTTCGCGTGAGCGGACCCCCGCCCCTTGACCGACCAGACAACCGTTGACCTAACGACCGTTAGAAAGAGCAATGGTACAGGAAAGTGGCGCCGACGTCACTGGCAGTCCGTTATGGCGACGACTGCTGGTCGAGCAGAGCGCGCGCGCCGCGCCGGAGGTCGCCGAGGTAGCCTGCGCCATCGAAAGCGGCCGCGTCGTCCAGCGCGGCGCCACCGCAGAATCGCGGGCCCACGAGAACATCCGCAAGTGCCGGCTCGGCCTGTCGGTCGCTTCCTGGAAGAAGAGCTCGCGTGCCGTGACGCGCCGCAAGCGCTGCAAGCGCCGCACGCACTGCAAGCGCAGGCTCGATTGAACCGGCCCAGCGGGCACGCCGGCGTTCAGCGCTGGTAGAAGACCTCGTTCTCGCGTGCCATCTTGCGCAGCAGCTCGGGCGGCGCGAAGCGTGGGCCGTGCCGCCGCGCCAGTTCCTCGCAGTCGCCGACGAAGGCGGCGATGCCGCGACTGTGGATCTGGCCAATCGGTCCGCCCAGGAACGGCGGGAAGCCCCAGCCGAGAATCGCACCGACATCACCGTCGATCGCGGCCGTGAGCACGCCTTCTTCCATGCAGCGCACGGTCTCGATCGACTGGATGAACATCAGCCGGCGCTTGGCCTCGGCCACGTCGGGCTGCTGCGCGGCGGGCGGCCAGATCTCGGCCAGCCCCGGCCACAGGCGCTTGGCGCCGCCCTGCGGATAGTCGTAGAAGCCCTGGCCGGCCTTCTTGCCGAGCCGGCCGAGCTGGTCGACCATGCGGTCGCAGACCTCGTCGATGGCGCTGCGCACATAGGCTGCACCCAGATCGGCGGCGGTCTGCCGGCGGATGCGCGCCATCAGCTCCAGCGACAGCTCGTCGGCGAGCGCCAGCGGGCCCACCGGCATGCCGGCCATGCGCCCGGCGTTTTCGATCAGCGCCGGCTTCACGCCTTCGGCGAGCAGGGTCAGGCCCTCGCCGACGTAGGTGGAGAACACGCGGCTGGTGTAGAAGCCGCGGCTGTCGTTGACGACGATGGGCGTCTTGCGCAGCGCCTTCACGAAGTCCATCGCGCGCGCCAGGCAGTCGTCGCTGGTCGCTTGGCCGCGGATGATCTCGACCAGCGGCATCTTCTCGGCCGGCGAGAAGAAGTGCAGGCCGATGAAGTTGGCCGGCCGCACCGAGGCTTGCGCCAGGCCGGTGATCGGCAGCGTGCTGGTGTTGCTGGCGAACACCGCGGTGGGCGCCAGCATGGCCTCGGCCTTGCGCGTGACCTCGGCCTTCAGCGCGCGGTCTTCGAACACCGCCTCGACCACGATGTCGCAGCCGTCGAGCGCTGCAAGGTCGCTGGTCGGGCGGATGCGCGCCGCGAGCTTGGCCCGATCGGCCTCGCTCATGCGCCCCTGCTGCACCTGCTTGGCCCAGCGCGCATCGGCGTAGGCCTTGCCACGCGCGGCCA
Organism: Rubrivivax sp.; assembly: GCA_036724445.1. Lineage (GTDB taxonomy): Bacteria > Pseudomonadota > Gammaproteobacteria > Burkholderiales > Burkholderiaceae_C > Rubrivivax. The sequence continues at coordinate 61,799 of DAIMFR010000020.1, forward strand.
GCTCGGCGCTGGTGTCGAGCAGCACCACATCCAGCCCGGCTTCGGCCGCCGCGCAGGCGATGCCGGCGCCCATCATGCCTGCGCCCAGGATGCCCACCTTGCGGTAGGCGGCGGTGGCCACGCCTTGCGGCCGCGCCGACAGCTTGTTGGCGGCGGTGATGCCGAAGAACAGCGAGCGGATCATGTTCTTCGCTTCGGCCCCGACCGCGAGCTTCACGAACTCGCGCATCTCGACCTTGCAGCCGGTCTCGATGTCGACCTGGCAGCCGTTGTAGACGCAGCTCATGATGGCCGCCGGCGCCGGGTAGTTGCCGAAGGTCTTCTCGCGCAACATCGCGTTGCCGGCGGTGAAGGTCTCGTAGCCGGCCGGGCTCTGCACCGGCCCGCCGGGCAGCTTGAAGCCCCTGCGGTCCCAGGGTTGCACGGCGTTGGCCGCGCCGTCCTTCAGCAGCCACTCGCGGGCACGCGCCAGCAGCTCGCCGGCGGGCACCACCTCGTCGACCAGGCCGGCGGCCAGGGCCTTGGCGGGCGTGACCTTCTTCCCTTCGAGCAGGAAGGGCAGGGCGTTGCGCACGCCGATCATGCGCGGCAGGCGCTGCGTGCCGCCGCCGCCCGGCAGCAGGCCGATGCCGACTTCCGGCAGGCCGATCAGCGCCTTCGGGTTGTCGGCGGCGATGCGGCGGTGGCAAGCCAGCGCCACCTCGTAGCCGCCGCCCAGGGCGGTGCCGTTGATCGCGGCGACGAACGGCTTGCCGCCGGTCTCGATGCCGCGCATCAGCGCGTGCAGCTCGCTCACGAAACGCAACATGCCGGGCGCATCTTCGATGGCCAGCATCATGTTCAGGTCGGCGCCGGCGATGAACTCGGGCCGTGCCGAGGTGATGATCACGCCCTTGACCAGCGGGTCGGCCACGGCCTTGCGGACCGCTTCGCCGAAGGTCGCCATCGAACGCTCGTTGAGCACGTTCATCGGCGCATCGGCCATGTTCCAGGTCAGCGTGGCGATGCCGTCGGCGCCGGTCGTGTAGTCGATCGTCATGGGGTTGGTCCTTGGGGCGCGTTCAGACGCGTTCGATGATGGTGGCGATGCCCATGCCGGCGCCCACGCACAGCGTGGCCAGGCCGGTGGCCAGGTTGCGGCGTTCCAGCTCGTCGAGCAGCGTGCCCAGGATCATGGCGCCGGTGGCGCCCAGCGGATGGCCCATCGCGATCGCGCCGCCGTTGACGTTCATGCGCTCGTGCGGCACGTTCATCACCTCCATGAAGCGCAGCACCACCGAGGCGAAGGCCTCGTTCAGCTCGTACAGGTCGATGTCCGAGGCCTTCATGCCGGCGATGGCCAGCGCCTTCTCGGCCGCGTAAGAAGGGCCGGTGAGCATGATCGTCGGCTCGCTGCCGACGGCCGCGAACGAGCGGATGCGGGCGCGCGGCTTCAGGCCCAGCTGCCTGCCGATCTCGGCATTGCCGATCAGCACCGCGGCGGCGCCGTCGACGATGCCCGACGAATTGCCGGCATGGTGAACGTGCTCGATGCGCTCCAGCTCCGGGTAGCGCTGCAGCGCCACGGCGTCGAAGCCGAGGCGCTCGCCCTGCAACTTGAACGAGGGTTCGAGCTTGGCCAGCGACGCGGCCGTGGTGTCGGGCCGCAGGTGCTCGTCGCGCTCCAGCACCGGCAGGCCGTTCACGTCGCGCACCGGCACCACCGAGCGTGCGAAGCGGCCTTCGGACCAGGCCACGCCGGCGCGGCGCTGGCTTTCGATCGCGTAGCGGTCGACGTCCTCGCGGCTGTAGCCGTAGAGCGTGGCGATCAGATCGGCCGAGATACCCTGGGGCACGAAGTAGGTGGGCAGGGCCACGGCCGGGTCGGCCGGCCAGGCACCGCCGCCGGTGCCCATCGGCACGCGGCTCATGCTTTCCACGCCGCCCCCGATTGTCAGCGGCGACTGCCCCGACATGACCTTGGCCGCGGCGATGTTGCAGGCCTCCAGACCCGAGGCGCAGTAGCGGTTGATCTGCACGCCGGCCGTCGTTTGCGCGTAACCGGCGGTGAGCACGGCCACGCGCGCGATGTTGGCGCCTTGTTCGCCCACGGGCTCGACGCAGCCCAGGGTCACGTCGTCGACCTGCACGGTGTCGATCTGATTGCGGTCGCGCAGCGCCTGCAGCGCCGTCACCGCCAACTGGATGGGCGTGATGCCGTGCAGCGCGCCGGACGCGCGGCCCTTGCCGCGCGGCGTGCGTACGGCGTCGTAAATGAAGGCTGCGGTCACGGTGCTGTCCTTGAGAAAACGGTGGGGGTTGGAAGCGAAGTGAAATGGAGTAGCGGCAGGGGCACTGTTGTCACAGCGTGCGGCCGATGATCTCTTTCATGATCTCGTTGGTGCCGCCGTAGATGCGCGAGACGCGGGCGTCCGCGTAGGCGCGCGCGATCGGGTACTCCCACATGTAGCCGAACCCGCCGAACATCTGCAGGCAGTCGTCGAGCAGGCGACAGTGCAGGTCGGTGGTCCAGTACTTGGCCATCGCGGCGGTGGCGGCGTCGAGCTCGTTCTTCATCAGGCTGTCGATCAGGCGGTCGACGAAGACGCGCGCCACCTGCACCTGCGTCTTCCATTCCGCCAGCCGGAAGCGGTTGTGCTGGAAGTCGATGACGCGCTCGCCGAAGGCCTTGCGCTCCTTGGTGTAGTCCAGCGTCCACTGCAATGCCGCTTCGGCACCGGCCACCGCGCCGATCGCGATCTGCATGCGTTCCCAGGCCAGTTCCTGCATCAGCAGGAAGAAGCCCTTGCCCTCGCCGCCCAGGATGTTGCTCGCCGGCAGCCGCAGGTCGTCGAAGAACAGTTCCGAGGTGTCCTGCGCCTTCATGCCGATCTTGTCGAGATTGCGCCCGCGCTTGAAGCCGGGGCGGCTGGTCTCGACCAGGACCAGCGAGGTGCCCTTCGCGCCCTTGGACGGGTCGGTCTTGGCGACCACGATCACCAGGTCCGCGTTCTGGCCGTTGGTGATGAAGGTCTTCTGGCCATTGAGCACGAGCTCGTCGCCGTCGCGCAGCGCCGTCGTGCGCACGGCCTGCAGGTCGCTGCCGGCGCCGGGTTCGGTCATGGCGATGGCGCCGATGACCTCGCCGCTGGCCATCTTCGGCAGCCATTCGCGCTTCTGCGCTTCGCTGCCATAGGCGAGGATGTAGGGGGCCACGATGTCCGAGTGCAGCCCGAATCCGAGGCCGCTGGCGCCGACGCGCATCACCTCTTCGATCAGCACCGCGCTGTGCAGCCGTGTGCCGCCACCGCCGCCATAGGCCTCGGGAATCGCCGGGCAGAGCAGCCCGGCGGCACCGGCCTTGCGCCAGACGGCGCGCGGAACGATGCCCTCGGTCTCCCAGCCGGCATGGTGCGGCACCACTTCCTCGGTCAGGAAGCGGCGCACCTGGTCGCGAAACAACTCGTGTTCCTCGGAGAAGATTGGGCGCGGGAGCATCGCAGCGGTTCCTTTGTCGTTGGCGTCGTACATGCAGCGCCGGCGGCGCATCGACCTAACGCTTGTTAGCTGTTAGAGTATAGGGCATGGACGACGCGGACGACACAAGCCGGAGAGGCCTGATCCTGAGAACCGCGGCGAAGCTCTTTCGCGAGCACGGCTACGAACGTACCTCGGTGCGGCAGATCGCCGAGGCCCTGGGCATGACCTCGGGCTCGCTCTTCTATCACTTCGCCACCAAGGAGGAGTTGCTGGTCACCGTGATGGAAGAGGGCGTGCGAGACATCATGCGCGGGGTGCAGAAGGGCCTGGCTGGCGAATCGTGCCTGCCCGAACGCATGCTGGCGATGGTGCGCTGCCATCTGACCGCCCTGCTTGGGCCGAAATTGGACGCGATGACCGTGATGCTTTACGAATGGCGCAGCCTGTCGGAGCCGGCACGGGCACGCGTGCTGACCTCGCGCGACGCCTACGAGGAGCTGTGGATGGCGCCGATCGACGAGGCTGCTGCGCTGGGTCTGGTGGACGCCGATACGCTCCTCGTGCGCCAGACGGTGCTGGGCGCGCTCAACTGGACGGGTCAATGGTATCGGCCGGACCGTCGCGTCGGCGTGGAACTGCTGGCGCAGCGCATGTTTCACTTGCTGTTTCCGCGCCTGGCCGAGCGACTGGGCTCGGTCGTGCCCCAGGGCATTGGACTCGAGAGCGTGCGGACCCCGGCATGAACGCGAGCGCAAGCACCAAGAGCTGCTGCGCGCGATGTACAGGGAGTGGAGATGGGAATGGCGGGAGCCGCAGCCTGCTTCGGCTTCGAAGGATTGGCATGTAACACCGATGGAGAAAAAGTGAAAGTACTTGTCGCCGTGAAACGGGTGCTCGACTACAACGTCAAGGCTCGTGTGAAGTCGGACGGTTCGGGAGTCGATCTCGCGAACCAGAAACTGTCGATGAACCCCTTCGACGAAATCGCCTGTGAAGAGGCGGTGCGGCTGAAGGAGGCCGGTGTGGTCACCGAGATCATCGCCGTCTCTTGCGGCCCGGCGGCGTGCCAGGAGACGCTGCGCAGCGCCATGGCCATCGGCGCCGACCGCGGCGTTCTGGTCGAGAGCAACGAGGTGCTTGAGCCGCTGGCCGTGGCCAAGCTGATGCAGCACGTGGCGGCCAAGGAAAGCGTTCAGATTGCCATCTTCGGCAAGCAGGCGATCGACGACGATGCCGGGCAGACCGGTCAGATGTTCGGCGCGCTGATGGGCTGGGCCCAGGCCACCTTCGCGTCGAAGGTGAAGATCGAGGGCGGCGCAGCGACCATCAGCCGCGAGATCGATGGCGGGCTGGAGACGCTGCAGATGAATCTGCCGGTGGTCATCACGACCGATCTGCGCCTGAACGAGCCGCGCTTCATCACGCTGCCCAACATCATGAAGGCCAAGAAGAAGCCGCTCGAGGTGATCAAGGCTGCCGACCTGGGCCTGGATCTGGCGCCGCGCACCGCCACGCTGCGCGTGGACGAACCGGCAGCGCGCAAGGCCGGCATCAAGGTGGCCGATGTGGCCGATCTCGTCAAGCGACTCAAAGAAGAGGCGAAGGTGATCTGATGACGACCCTGATCATTGCTGAACACGACGGCGCGGCGATCAAGCCCGCCACGCTCAACACCATCGCCGCCGCTGTGAAGATCGGCGCTCCGGTGCACGTGCTGGTGGCCGGAAGCGGCTGCGCCGCCGCGGGCCAGGCCGCCGCGGCGGTGGCCGGCGTCGCCAAGGTGCTGGTGGCCGACGCCGCCCACTATGGCGCCCAACTGGCCGAGAACCTCGCCGCGCTGGTGGTCCAACAGGTGCGCGCCGACGCCTCGTGCACGCACGTGCTGACCCCGGCCACGGCCTTCGGCAAGAACGTGCTGCCGCGCGTGGCCGCGCTGCTCGACAGCTCGCAGCTGTCCGATGTGACGGCGGTCGAGTCGCCCGACACCTTCCAGCGCCCGTTCTACGCCGGCAACGCCGTCGCCCGTGTGCAGTCCAAGGACAAGGTCAAGGTGCTGAGCATCCGTACCACGGCCTTCGACCCGGTGGCGGCCAGCGGCGGCTCGGCGGCGGTGGAAAGCATCGCGGCGGCTGCCGACCTGGGTCTGACGCAGCTGGTCGGGCGCGAGGTGGTGAAGTTGGAGCGGCCGGAACTGACGGCCGCATCCATCATCGTCTCGGGCGGCCGCGGCCTCGGTGCGGCCGACAAGTTCCACGGCGTGCTCGAGCCGTTGGCCGACAAGCTGGGCGCGGCGCTCGGCGCCTCGCGCGCCGCGGTCGACGCCGGCTATGCCCCGAACGACTACCAGGTCGGGCAGACCGGCAAGATCGTGGCGCCGCAGTTGTATGTCGCGGTCGGCATCTCCGGCGCCATCCAGCACCTGGCGGGCATGAAGGACAGCAAGGTCATCGTGGCCATCAACAAGGACGCCGAGGCGCCGATCTTCCAGGTCGCCGACTACGGGCTGGTGGCTGACCTGTTCCAGGCCGTGCCCGAACTCGTGTCGGCGCTGTAGATCTGCCGGCCGCTGGCGGCGACCGACAGCACCTTGTTGGCGCCGCCCTTCTTCACTACCTAACGTATGTTCGGTAGAATAGTCGCGGTCCCTCCAGCCCTGCGCCCATCCCCATGTCCGAAGCCCGCGAACGCCATCCTGAACTGCGAGCGGCCCTGCGCGAGCTGTGCAGCCGTTTCCCCGACGAGTACTTCCGCGGCATCGACGACGCGCGTGGCTACCCCGAGGCCTTCGTCGATGCCCTGACCCAGGCCGGTTGGCTGGCGGTGATGATCCCCGAGGAATACGGCGGCGCCGGCCTCGGCCTGGCCGAGGCCTCGGTGGTGATGGAAGAGGTCAACCGCAACGGTGGCAACGCCGGAGCCTGCCACGGCCAGATGTACAACATGGGCACCTTGTTGCGCCATGGCTCGGTCGAGCAGAAGCGCCGCTACCTGCCGAAGATCGCCACTGGCGAGTTGCGCCTGCAGTCGATGGGCGTGACCGAGCCGACCGCTGGCACCGATACCACCAAGCTCAAGACCACCGCGCTGCGCAGCGCCAGCGGCGACCGCTACGTCGTCAACGGCCAGAAGGTGTGGATCTCGCGCGTCCAGCACAGCGACCTGATGATTCTGCTGGCGCGTACCACGCCGCTGGCCGAGGTCAAGCGCAAGTCCGATGGCATGTCGATCTTCATCGTCGATCTGCATCAAGCGATCGGAAACGGGCTGACCGTGCGCCCGATCCGCAACATGGTCAACCACGAGACCAACGAGCTGTTCTTCGAAAACCTGGAGATCCCGGCCGAGAACCTGATCGGCGAGGAAGGCAAGGGCTTCAAGTACATCCTCGACGGCCTGAACGCCGAGCGCACGCTGATCGCCGCCGAATGCATCGGCGACGGGCGCTGGTTCGTCAAGCGCAGCGCGGCCTACGCCCGTGATCGGCGTGTGTTCGATCGCCCCATCGGACAGAACCAGGCGGTGCAGTTTCCGATCGCCGAAAGCCACATCGAGCTGGAAGCCGCCGACCTGATGCGATGGCGCGCCTGCGACCTGTTCGACGCCCACGAAGCCTGCGGCGCCGAGGCCAACATGGCCAAGTATCTGGCGGCCAAGGCCTCCTGGGAAGCCGCCAATGCGGCGATCCAGACCCACGGCGGGTTCGGCTTTGCCTGCGAATACGACATCGAGCGCAAGTTCCGCGAGACGCGGCTGTACCAGGTGGCGCCGATCTCGACCAACCTGATCCTGTCCTACGTGGCCGAGCATGTGCTCGGCCTGCCGCGTTCATTCTGAAGGATGGCGATGCTTCCCTTGCAAGGCATGCTGGTTGTCACGCTGGAACACGCCATCGCGGCGCCGTTCTGCACCCGGCAGCTGGCCGACCTGGGCGCACGCGTCATCAAGGTCGAACGCCCCGGCGAGGGCGACTTCGCCCGTGCCTACGACACGCGCACACGCGGCTCGGCCTCGCACTTCGTCTGGTGCAACCGCGGCAAGGAAAGCCTGACGCTGGACTTGAAGAACCCCGGCGCGCGGGCGGTGCTGCAGAAGCTGGTGGAGCGCGCCGACGTGCTGGTGCAGAACCTCGCGCCCGGTGCGGCCGCACGCATGGGCCTGGACCATGCCAGCCTCGCGCCCATCAACCCGCGCATCGTGGTGTGCGACATCTCGGGTTACGGCGACGGCGGCCCGTACACCGAGAAGAAGGCCTACGACCTGCTGATCCAGAGCGAATCAGGCTTCGTCTCGGTGACCGGCACGCCCGAGCATCCGTCCAAGGCCGGGCTGTCGATCGCCGACATCGCCGCCGGCATGTACGCTTACAGCAGCGTGCTGGCCGCGCTGCTGGAGCGTGGGCGCACCGGCCGCGGCCAGCGGCTCGAAATCTCGATGCTCGAGGCGATGTCGGAATGGATGGGCTACCCGCTCTACTACACCTTCGAGGGCCAGCCGCCGCCGGTGCGTGCCGGCGCCTCGCACGCCGCCATCTACCCCTACGGCCCTTTCACCTGCGGCGACGGCAAGTCGGTGGTGCTGGGCGTGCAGCACGACCGCGAATGGACGGCCTTCTGCGACAAGGTCCTGCTGCAGCCGGCGCTGGCCAAACAGTACCTGGGCAATGCCAACCGCCTGGCGCAGAAGGACAAGCTGTTCGGCATCATCGACGCCGTGCTTTCCAAGCTGACGGCGGCGCAGTTGATTGAGCGCCTGGAAGACGCGCAGATCGCCAACGCCCAGCTCAACGAGATGGCCGACCTGTGGAAGCATCCGCAACTGCAGGCGCGCCAGCGCTGGGCCGAAATCGGCACGCCGGGCGGGCCGGTGCCGGCGTTGTACCCGCCTCACCACCTGTCGGGCGACGAGCCCCCGCCGATGGGCCCGGTGCCGGCCCTGGGCCAGCACACCGATGCCATCCTGGCCGAACTGGGCTGCAGCGCGGCCGACATCGCGCGTCTGCGTGCCGAGCGCGCGGTCTGAGCCTGAAGGGCCGTTCATGAGCACGCAAGACACCCACAGCGCCAGGCTGGCCGCCTTCGCCGCCGGCCTGCGCTTCGACAGCATTCCGGCGCCGGTGCTGCGGCGCACCGAAGATCTGTTCCTGGATTGGGCCGGCTCCGCGCTGGCGGGCAAGAGCGCCCGCGCGGTGCAGGCCATCGAGGCCTATGCGTCCAGCATGGGGCCGGCCGACGGCAGCGCCGAAGTGCTGATCACGCGGCGCATGACCTCGCCGCATTTCGCCGCCATGGTCAACGCGGCGGCTTCGCATGTGGTCGAGCAGGACGACGTGCACAACGGCTCGGTATTCCACCCCGCGGCGGTCGTCTTCCCGCCGGCGCTGGCGGTGGCGCAGGCCATCGGTGCCAGCGGGCGCGAGTTCCTGGCCGCGGCGGTGGCGGGCTACGAGGTCGGCATCCGCGTCGGCGAATTCCTCGGCCGTTCGCACTACCGCATCTTCCACACGACCGCCACGGCGGGAACGCTGGCCGCCGCGGCCGCCACCGGTCGGCTGCTGCGGCTGGACGCGGCGCAGATGCTGCACGCCTTCGGCAGCGCCGGCACGCAGGCGGCCGGGCTTTGGGAATTCCTGCGCGATGCCGCCGATTCCAAGCAACTGCACTGCGCCCATGCCGCATCGGCCGGGCTGGCCTCGGCCTACCTGGCACAGGCCGGTTTCACCGGCGCGCGCCAAGTTCTTGAAGGCGCGCAGGGCCTGGCTGCCGGCATGTCGAGCGATGCCGACCCTGCGCGCCTGACCGCCGGGCTGGGCAGTCGCTGGGCGACGGCCGAGACTTCGTTCAAGTACCACGCCTCGTGTCGCCACACCCACCCCAGCGCCGATGCGCTGCTGCTGCTGATGCGCGAGCACCGGCTGAAGCCCGATGACATCGCCGCCATCACCGCGCAGGTCCACCAGGGTGCCATCGACGTGCTCGGCCGCGTCGTCGTGCCCGGCACCGTCCACCAGGCCAAGTTCTCGATGGGTACCGTGCTCGCCCTGGTGGCCGAACACGGTTATGCGGGCCTGGACGAGTTCGATCGCCACTTCCTGGCGCCCCGCATCGCCGCGTTGCGCGACAAGGTCACGATGCAACTCGACACCGAGGTCGACACGGCCTATCCGCAGCGCTGGATCGGCAAGGTCATCGTGCGCACGCTGGACGGGCGCACGCTGCAGGCGCGTGTCGACGAGCCCAAGGGCGACCCGGGCAATTCCCTCAGCCGCCCCGAGCTCGAGGACAAGGCGCGCCGTCTTGCCGCCTACGGCGGCGCGGCAACGCCGGCCGAAATGGACGCGCTGATCGCCCGCACCTGGGGCGTGGCTGACGCGCCCCGCGTGGGCCGCTGGCTGCCGGCATGAGCGCCGCCGGCGCGTCGCCACGCGCCTACCTGTTCGTTCCCGCCGACCGGCCCGAGCGCTACGC
>DAIMFR010000021.1:0-69343 GCA_036724445.1 Rubrivivax sp.
AGCCTCACGAATCAGCGTGGCGGCTGGGCGGTTGGATAGCGTGACAGCCAACACCCGTCGTCTTCATCCACACCAACGAGCAGCAGGAACTCGGCGCCATCGTGGCGGCGCACTCCTTTCGCCGCCAGAGCCGCCACCCGGAGCGTTTCGACGTTCGCATCCTGCACCTGGAACAGACGCCTCAGCTCTTCGGCCGCGAGGGCCAACCGTACCTGCGCATGGGCCGGGCGGCCACCTGGCACAACGACGACCTGCAATCGTTCAGCCCGTTGCGGATGATGGCGCCGCAGGCGATGGGCTACCAGGGCCGCGCACTGGTGACCGACCCCGACGTCTTCGCAGTCGGCGGCGACGTGCTCGAACTGCTCGACAGCGACATGGGCGGCAAGGCCGTGGTCTGCCGCAACCTGCCCGCCGAAAAGGGCGGCGGCGCCGGCAAGTGGGCCAGCAGCGTGATGCTGCTGGACTGCGCCAGGCTCACGGCCTGGCGCTGGGACGAGCAGGTCGAAGCCATGTTCGCCGGCCGGCTGGACTACAAGCGCTGGATCCAGCTGGCCGACGAGCCGCCGGGCACGATCGGCGAACTGCCAGAGGTCTGGAACTCCTTCGACAAGCTCGAGGCCGACACCCGGCTGCTGCACATGACCGAACGCCTCACGCAGCCGTGGAAGACCGGTCTGCCGGTCGACTTCAACATGAACTTCCAGGGCCCGATGGGCCGCGCCCGCCGCTGGCTTCGCGAGCGCGGCGTGCTGCCGGCGCGGCGCTTCCAGCCGCATCCGGACCCGCGCCAGGAGGCCTTCTTCTTCTCGCTGGTCAAGGAATGCCTGGCCACGGGCCAGGTCAGCGAGGATTTCGTGCGCCGTGCCGTGGCCGCCCGCGACGTGCGGCCGGACGTCTTCGAGCGCATCGCGGCATCGGGCGACTGGAAGCCTCTCGCCTCATGAACGGCGCTGCCGCGGGCGGCAGGCATGTCTTCCTCGTCCGCAGCAGCCTGCAGTTCCTGCTCGCCGCGGCGCTGGCTGCCGACGCGCGCGAGCACACGCAGCAGCAGGGCCGCATGCTCTTCCTGCCCGACCTGCTGGACCCGGGGCTGTTCCTGCGTGCCGCAGACGCCTGGGCCGAGTCGCCCTTCGACCGCGTGGTGTTCGTCGAGCCGCGCAGCGGATCGGGAGCCATCCGCCGCGAGCTGCGCGCCGCGCTCGCAGAGGCCCGGCCGCTGTCGTTGACGGTCTTCAATGACCGCGAGGAAGCGGGCCAGACGGCATTGATCGCGGCCGCCCGCCGTTTCCCGCAGGCGCAGCGCTTCTGCGCCGAAGACGGTTCGCTGGCCTACACGAGCTTCGCCTACCGGGCGCACGGCGCGAGCACGCGGCTGCGGCAGACGCTGCGCCTGGGCCGCCGCTGGAGCGACGTGCGCGTCCTGGGCACGCATCCGCTGGTGCAGCACTTCGTGGCGCTGCATCCGCAGCTGCTGCGCGCGGAATTGCGCGCGCGGCCGGTACGGCCCTTTCCGGCAGCGGCGCTGGAGTCGCCGGCACTGCGCAGTCTGGCCAAGGCGCTGTGCGCGGGCTCGGGCTTCGATCCGCTGTCGGTACCGGCAGGCGCCACGGTGCTGACGCTGAGCCATTCCGACTACGCGGCGCGCAATCCGGACTACCGGCAAATGGTCGCAGCCTGCGCACGCAGACTCGGCGGCCGGCCGGGGCGTTTCTTCGTCAAGTACCACCCGCGTGAAACCGCGGCGGACTATCTGGGCTTGTGTGCACCAGGCGTCGCCACGGAAATCGCGCGTACGCTGCCGGTCGAATGCCTGTACCTGATGCTGCGCGACCGGCCGCTGAGCGTGATCGGCGGCATGAGCACTACGCTGCTCACCGCCGGGCTGCTGATGCCGCAGGTACGCTGCGCAGCGCTGGTGCACGCCAGCGCGTCCGGCGACCACTGGGACCGGCAGCTGCTGGACGCGCTGCGCATCACGCCGCTGGCCGACGCGGCCGCGGTCTGCGCCTTCCTGGACACCTGCCCCGCATGAACCGCCATGCACGGTCGGCCGACGGCCTCAGGTCGCCAGCGCCTGCAGGCGCCTGCGTTCGTCCGGCGTGTAGGTCATCTGCAACTGGCGGTCGTTGCCGCCGCTCTGTACGTTGTCGCGTGCCAGGCCGTGGCCGCGCGTGCCCGGCACCTCGAACAGCAGCGGACTGAAGACACGCACCTGGCACACCGGGATGCCGGCGCGCCAGGCCACGGCGTTGAGCCAGATGTCGTCGGCGCGCGGACAGCATTCGCGAAAGCCGTCGCCGGCGCGGCGCAGCGCGTCCTGCATCGCGGGCGGGTAGAGAACGCCGCCAACCCCGGTGCTGAAATGCAGCGCGCTCGGTGCGGTCGAGCGGCAGCCCGGCCACTGCGCATAGGGCAGGAAGCTGCCGTCGGCGGCGAAGCTCATGCGGTGCGCACGATGGGCATGGATGAACTGCGGGCGCGCGGCCGCCGCGGCGGCCAGCGTCTGCAGCCAGTCGCTCCAGTACAGCACGTCGTCGTCGGCCGTCACCAGATCGCGCGCCGCCGGCCCCTCATGCACCTGCGCGTAGTACTTCTTGTGCGGCCCCAGGTCCTCGCAGGTGCGGATCTCCAGCCCGCGTGCCACCAGGCGCTGCAGCGGCTCGGGCGTGCCGAGCTGCAGCACCGACGGCGCGATCCACAGCAGCAGCCGCGACGGGCGCAACCGGCCGCAGCCGATGCTCTCGATGGTGTAGTGCACGCTGTGCCAGCGCGGCTCATAGGTGGTCAGCGACACCACCGGGCCGTCGGCCGACAGCAGCGACTCGCGGCTGTGCAGGTTGCGCTGCATCAGGCGGCGCATCCACAGCGGACGCGCCAGGCGCTTGATGCCGCGCAGGCTGCGCCTGTGCAGCTCGTGCACGGCCAGATCCCAGCCGCCGGGCTGCGCTTGCGTCCCTTCAGTCACGCCAAGCCGCCTCGACCCGCGGCACCGGCAGCACGCAGCGCCGCAGGTGGCGCCAGCGGCTGGCGCCGGCGCGCCGCTCGCCGAAGGCGGCCGGCACGTGCTGCGAGCGCGCGGGGAACAGCGGCTCGCGCTTGTTCCGCCGGCCGACCATCACGCCGTCCGGGTTCGGCCCGCCCGGGAAGGTGACGATGCGCGCGCCGGCCGGCAGCCGCGCCGATCTGAAGCAGCACGCTTGCCGGCAATGCCCTGCGCGCCGGCGCGGGAGTCGTCGAGGCTGTGCGCGTTGCCGCCCACCGGAAAGCCGAACACCGAGGTCCGGCCGAGCTTGTCCAGCGGCCGCGCCGAGTTGCGCGCGACGCAGGCATCCTGCGCATCGCCGATCGCGAAGTCGTCGTCCAGCGGGCCGGCGATCGCCGAATCCAGGCCGGCGAAGAGCGCGACGCCGTCCAGCCGCGGCACGCTGCGCCCCGAAGAGGATCTGCTTGCGCCACTTGCCCGCCGTGCGCTGCGGATGCGGCACGCCGAGCTCGGGCAGGACGAAGCACTCGACTTCGGCGCGGATGCCTTGGCGGCCGCCGGTCAGGCACACCAGGCGCAACGGCGGCCTGACGCGGCGCGACACCCTGCCGTACAGGCGGTTCACGTATTCGGGCCTGTACATCGTGCCCCACTTGACGCAGACCAGCTGCTTGACCGAGCCCCGGCCATCAGGCACCCCAGGCCTCGTGCAGCCAGCGCACGTCGCCGATGCGCCGGTACCACTTGTGGCCGCCGCCGGCGAGCACGTCGCTCATCTTCGGCGTGCCGGCGAAGACGACGATGCGCGCGCCTTCGGGCACCTTGGGGTCGGCCAGCCAGCTCTTCAGTCCGCGCGGCACGCAGGCATTCTTGAAGCTGACGCACCAGTCGGGCGGCCAGTAGGCCAGATCGCCGTGCGCGGCCAGCTGCGCGCTCTGGAACTGCTGCGAGATCTCGTAACGCCCGGCCGCGCCCTTCGGGTCGGCCAGATAGGCATCGAGGATGTACGCGTGCTGTCCGATCTCGAAGCGGAACACCGAGGAGTTGCCCACGCTGTGCAGGAAGCGGTCGCGCGCCGGGTTCAGCCGGCGCAGCGGCTTGGCGCGGAACAGGTCGTCGTCGCGGATGATCAGGAAGCGGCCCGGCAGCTCGAAGAAGCCGTCCAGCGGGCCCACCACCACCAGGTCCAGGTCGAGGAACAGCGTGCTGCCCTGCAGGTCGTGCAGCTCGCGGCCGAACACCGCCAGCTTGCGCCAGCGCAGATCGCCCTGCCCTCTGGGCAGGCCCAGCTCGGGCAGCGGCAGCGCCTGCACGTCGTCGCGCAGGCCGCTGGCATCGTCGGTGAAGCAGACGAAGCGGAACGGCCGCTTCAGGTGGCGCGCGACGCCGGCGCGCAGGTAGTTCACGTACTCGGGCCCGTACAGCGTGCCCCACTTCATGCAGATGACGTTGACGGGCGTTCGCATCCCTGCCGATTCTATGGACCCGCTGACCGGGCAGCGCGGCGCCGGTGGCCGACGAGCAGCACCAGCCCGCCCAGCGCCTGGACCAGCGCGGCCAGCCCGTAGAGCATCGACACCGCGACGGCCTGCGGCGCGGCGACGCCGAAGACCGCCAGTGCGATCACGGCCGCGGCCTCGCGCGTCCCCCAGCCGCCGACGCTCAGCGGCAACGTCGCGAGCAGGAAGATCGGCACCGCGGCAGCCGCCCAGGCCCAGGCCGGCAGATCGATGCCGAGCGCCATGCCGCCGCAGGCCAGCGTGCCGATCGACAGCAGCTGCACCGCGGTCGAGCCGAGCAGCTGCCAGCCGTACTGCGCCAGCGCGCGCGGCCGGTGCGCGAGCAGCAGCAGGCGGCGGTGCCAGGGCCGCTCGCCCGGCGCGGGCCCGGCCCGTGGCCGTGCGATGCCCCGCTGCCACGCCAGCAGCAGCGCCAGCGGCAGCAGCAGCGCCAGTGCCGCCATGCCGGCCAGCGCCCACGGCCCGAAACCGCCGAAAGCCAGCGCGTGCAGCCTGCCCAGCGGCACGCCCGCGGCCCCCTGCAGCAGACCCGCCGCCGCCAGCGCGCCGATCACGACCAGCAGCCACAGGCCGCTCAGACGGTCGCCCAGCACCGACAGGCTGGCCTCGAACCATGGCAGGCCGCGTCCGGCCAGCGCATGCGCGCGGTACAGGTCGCCGCCCACCACCGCTCCAGGCAGCAGGGCGTTGACCGCGACGCCGCGGAAATACGCCGCCAGCGCCCAGCCGATGCTGACGCAGGCGCCCAGCCAGCGTGCGAGCGCCCACCAGCGCAGCGCGGATGCAGCATTTGCCGCCGCCGCCAGCACGAGCCCGAGCGCCAGCCAGGCCGGGTCGGCCGTGCGCAGCAGGCGCCACAGTTCGTGCGGATCGACCCACCACAGCAGCAGCGCCAGCAACACCGCCCCCGCCGCGATGCGCGCGGCAGCGCGCCGGTGCCGCCTCAATCGGGCCTCGGCGTCGCGCCCGCAGGCGGCGGCGCGGCGCCGTCGTTCGGCTCTCTCACGTGGTACTGCGGCCGGCCCTGACCCTCGTGGTAGATGCGCGTGAGCATCTCGCCGATCAGCCCGGCGGCGACGAGCTGGGCGCCGATCAGGATCAGCATCACGGCAGCGATCAGCAGCGGACGCCCGCCGATCGATTCGCCGCCGAGCTTGAGCACGAGCAGGTAGCCGAGCATCGCCGCGCCGGGCGTGACCAGCCACAGGCCGAGGCCGCCGAACGCGTGCAGCGGGCGCTGCCGGTAGCGCATGAAGAAGACGACCAGCACCAGGTCGAGCACGACGCGAAACGTGCGGTCGATGCCGTACTTGCTCTGGCCGCGCGTGCGCGCGTGGTGGCGCACCGGCATCTCGGCGATGCGCGCGCCGGCGTCGCGCGCCAGCGACGGGATGAAGCGGTGCAGCTCGCCGTAGAGCCGGATGCGGTCGATGATCGGCCGCCGGTAAGCCTTCAGCGCGCAGCCGTAGTCGTGCAGCTCGACCCGCGTCGCGCGCGAGATCAGCCGGTTGGCGATCAGGCTCGGCAGCCGGCGCGAGATCGCCGCGTCCTGCCGGTCCTGCCGCCAGCCCGACACCATGTCGACGCCCGGGTCGGTCTGCAGGCGCTGCAGCAGCAGCGGAATGTCCAACGGGTCGTTCTGCAGGTCGGCGTCGAGCGTGACCACGTAGCGGCCGCGCACGCGGTCGAAACCGGCCTGCAGTGCGCTCGACTGGCCGTAGTTGCGCGTCAGGATCACCGGCTGCAGCCACGCGTGCTCGCGGGCGAGCGCGTCGAGCAGGCCGGCGCTGCCGTCGGACGAGCCGTCATCGACCGCGATCAGCTCGAAGCTGAAGCCGCTGCCGGCCATCGCCGCGCCGACACGCGCGACCAGCTCGCGCAGGTTGTCGGCCTCGTTGAACATCGGGATGACGATGGACACGTCCGGTGCGGCGGGCGCAGCCAGCGGCAGTTCGAGCGTCGCGGCTGCGATCGGGTCCATGCGGCATTGTGCCCGCGCGCTATGCTGGGCGCCGTGCGCTTCGCTGCCCGCTCCTCCGCGTCCTCCGCACAGCCGTCCCTCGCCGCCGAGCCTGACGCCACCGCCGCGTTGCTGTCGCCGCGGCAGTGGCTGCTGGTCCTCTTGATCTATCTCGGCGCCCAGGTGCTGGTACGCCTGTGGGCCGGCCAGGCGCTCGAGCGCGACGAGTCCGAGCAGGTGCTGTGGGCCCAGCAACTGGCGCTCGGCTACGGCGCCCAACCGCCGCTGTACACCTGGCTGCAGCGCGCGGTGTTCGAGATCCTCGGCGTCTCGGTGCTCGGCCTCACGCTGCTGAAACACGGCCTGCTCGCGCTGACCTACCTGTTCACCTTCGCCGCCGCGCGCATGCTGATGCCGGCCGCACTGGCGGCGCTCGCGGCGGCGTCGCTGCTGCTGCTGCCGCAGATCAGCGTGGATTCGCACCGCGACCTGACGCACGTCGTGCTGTGCACGACGGTGGCGGCGGCGACCGTCTGGGCGGTGCTCGCCTTGCGGCAGCGGCCGACGCGGTGGCGCTATGCGGCGCTCGGCCTCGCCGTGGGGCTCGGCATGCTCTCCAAGTACAGCTACACCATCGTTGCGCTCGCGCTGCTGCTGGCGCTGGCCGCCGCGGCCGACACCCGCGCGCTGCTGCGGCAGCGCGGCATGGTGCTGACGATTGCCGTTGCCGCGCTCGTCGTCGCGCCGCACGCACTGTGGCTGCTGTCGAACCTGCCGCAGGCCACCGGCGGCACGCTGGCGAAGATGGGCGCGACCAGCGGGCTGCCGTGGAACGAGAAGCTGCGGCTGGGTCTGGTTGGGCTCGTCGTGGCGGCGATCTGGTTCCTGACGCCGCTGTCGATCGTGCTCGCGGCGCTGTTCGTGCGCGGCCGCTCGCGCGAAGGCGGCGCGCCCGGCCCCGCTTGCGGCCTGATGCGCCGCTACCTGGGCGCCATTGCCGCGCTGCTGCTGGCGCTCGTGCTGGCAGGTGCGCTCACGCAGGTCAAGGGCCGCTGGCTGCAGCCGTTCCTGGTCGCCGCGCCGCTCGCCTTCTTCGCCTGCGCGCCGCAGCTGCGGCATCACCCGCGCCTTCCGGCGCTGCAGCGGGTGCTGCTGGTATGGGCCGTGCTGCTGGTCGCGTTGATGGTGGTGCGCATGCCGTTCAACGGCTGGCGCGGCAGGACCGAAGTGATGCACGTGCCGGTGCGCGCGCTGGCGCAGGCATTGCGCGACGCCGGCTACGACGGCCGGCCGATCGTGACCCCCAGCCGGACGCTGGGCGGCGCGCTGCGGGTGCAGTTCGCCCCGGCGCAGGTCGTCGTCGTCGGCCTCGGCGGCGAAGCGCTGCCCGACACGGCGCTGTGGATCGGCCCGGGAGAGGGCCCGGCCGCGCTCGCCGCGATCGAAGGCGCGACGGGGCAGCCGACAGCGGCGGCGCGGTCGATCGCCTTGCCTGCGGTGCACGCGCCGGCCTCCGCCGCGCCGCTGCACTTCACCTTCAGCCTGCAGCCCTGAAGCCCTGGGGACGCGCCACCGGACGCAGCCCTTCGTACAGCGCCAGATAGGCCGCGACCACCGCCTGCTCGCCGTGCTCGCGCTGCGCGGTGGCATGGCCGGCGTCGGCCAGCCGCGCCAGCTCGGCCGCGCTCGAAGCCAGCATGCGCCGCAGCGCATCGGCCAGCCCGGCCGGGTCGTTAAGCGGCGCCAGCAGCGCGTTCTCGCCTTCGCTGACCAGCTCATGCGCGCCTTCGTTGCGCGTGCTCAGCACCGGCAGCCGGTGCTGCCAGGCCTCGAGGATGACGTTGCCCAGCGGCTCGTGCCGCGACGGGCAGACGAACACGTCGCCGAGCGCAAAGTACGGCGTGGTGTCGTTCTGCCAGCCGGCCCAATGCACGCGCGGCGCCACGCCGAGCCGCTTTGCCAGCTCGGTGAGCGGCGCCCGCTCGCCGCCGTCGCCGGCGATCAGCAGTTGCAGCGGCCGCCCGCCGACCGTCGCGTCGAGCTGCGCGAAGGCTTCGAGCAGGTCCTGGAAGCCCTTCTTCACGACCATGCGGCCGAGCGCGAAGATCACGAAGGCGTCCGGCGCTATACCGAGGCGCTGGCGCAGCGCCCGGCGTTCCTCGGCGCTCACCGTGCGCGGCTCGGGCACGAAATTGCCGATGTGGAACACGCGCTCGCGCGGCAGCCCATGCTGGAGCAGGTAGTCGCAGATGTCGCGCGTATTGCCCACCCAGGCATGCGCATGCCGGTAGTAGCCGTCGATGCGGTAGTAGCCGCCCAGCCGCGCCACGTGCAAGGCGCGGCTGCCCGCGGGCAGGCGGGTCAGCCGCGTTGCGCGGCCCATGTAGGTCTGCACCACGTCGGGCTGGCGCGCAGCGATCAGCCGCGTCAGCCGCCAGCGCGAATAGAGATCCCACTTCGACGCCATCGGCAGGTGCAGCTGCTCGATCGCGCCCGACAGCTGCTGCACCACCGGGCTGTCGGCGCGGATCACCGCCAGGCACGAGTGGCCGGCGCGCTGCAGCGCTTCGACGAGGCGGATGAAGAACCAGTCGGCGCCGCCCAGCTGGTGGCTGCCGAGCACGTGCATCGTTCTCAGCATGCGGCTGCTTCGGGAACGCGGCGCTGCGTACTGGGCATGGGTCTATTCTGGCAGCAGCAGCGGCAGCGGCAGCGGCAGCTGCCGCTGCCGCTGCCGCGACAATCGCCGGCTGTCGTGTCCCGAAGGGTTCGTGCATGTGTGGAATTGCCGGCGTCGTCACCGCGGCGTCGTCCGCGGAAAGCCTGCGCGGCGGCCTGGAGGCCGCGGCGGCGGCGCTGCGGCAGCGCGGCCCCGACGACTTCGGCATCCGCATCGACGGCGCCGTGGGGCTGGTGCACACGCGGCTGTCGATCATCGACCTGGCCGGCGGCCACCAGCCGATCGTGTCGCCCGACGGCCAGCTGTCGGCGGTGGTCAACGGCGAGGTCTACAACTACGTGGAGCTGCGGCGCGAATTCCGCGCGCGCGGCGCGGCGGAGCCGCTCAGCGGCTCCGATTCCGAATGCGTGATGCAGGTGTACGCCGCCGAAGGCGTGGCCGGCTTCGCCCGGCTGCACGGCATGTTCGCGCTGGCGCTGCTCGACCGCACGCGGCACTGCCTGGTGCTGGCGCGCGACCGCCTGGGCATCAAGCCGCTGTACCTGTACCGCGACGCCACGCGCGTGGCCTTCGGCTCGGAGTTGAAGGCGCTGCTGCCGCTGCTGCCCGGCGCGCCGGTGCTGCAGGCCGATGCGATCGCGCAGTTCCTGGAACACGAGTTCGCCGCCGGCGAGCACACGGCCATCGCCGGCATCACGCGCGTGCCGCCCGGCTGCGCGCTGAGCATCGACATGAGCCTGGGCATGACGACGCAGCGCTTCTGGTCCATGGACGCACTGCGCACGCAGCGCCTGAACCTGGCGCAGGCCGAAGAGGCCTTCAGCGCGCTGTTCGAGCAGGTGATGCGCGAGCACATGCGCGCCGACGTGCCCTTCGGCCTGTTCCTGTCCGGCGGCGTCGATTCCAGCCTGCTGTGCGCGATGCTGACGCGCCTGCACGACCGGCCGATCCGCAGCTTTTCGGTCGGCTACTCGGTGGCGCGCGAGCGCAACGAGCTCGACGCCGCGCAGGCCGTCGCGCACCGCTTCGGCACGCAGCATGAATCGCTGGTGATCACGCCGGCGCAGCTGCGCGCGCGCATCGCGCATGCGGTGTGGTCCACCGACGAACCGATGCGCGACTTCGCGGTGCTGCCGACGACGCTGCTGGCCGAGCAGGCCGGGCGTTCGCTGAAGGTGATCTTCACCGGCGAAGGCGGCGACGAAGCCTTCGCCGGCTACGCGCGCTACCGCCGCAACCCTTTCGCGCGCGGGCTGTCGATGCTGCGCCACCCCGGCCTCGGCGGCATGCGCTCGCGCAACCGCTGGCCGCGGGAATGGCGCGACAAGGTCTTCGGGCCGCGGCTGCGCGCGGCGAGCGGCGGCTTCAGGCGCGCGCAGGCCGCGGCCTGGCAGGCCGGCCCGCCGCAGTGGAGTGCGCTGCAGCGCACGCAGCAGGTGGACCTGCTGACGGCGCTGCCGGACAAGCTGCTGGTCAAGGTGGACCGCAGCCTGATGGCCTTCGGCGTCGAGGCACGCGTGCCCTACCTGGACCACCGCATCGTCGAGTTCGGGTTGATGCTGCCCGACGCGCTGAAGGTGCAGGGCCGCACCGGCAAGGTCTTGCTGCGCCACTGGGGCCAGCGCTGCATGCCGCGCGAGCCCCTGATGCAGAGCAAGCAGGGCTTCCACGTGCCGATGGCCCAGGTGCTGGACGCGCCGCTGCTGCGCGCGCTGGGGCCGGCGCTGGCCGGCAACCGCGCGCTGCGCGAGTGGTTCGACGCCGACGGCCTGCGGCAGCTGGTCGAGGCGCAACGCCAAAGCGGCGGCCTCAGCGAGCTGGTCTGGGGGGTGATGCAGTTCGCGATCTGGCACCGCATCTTCATCGAGCGCGGCGGCGTGCGGCCCGCGCTCGACGAAGACCCGCTGGACTGGATCCGCTGACTCCCCCCAAAGAGGGCCCCCGCCGAGCCCGCCCTTTGGCGGATTCACGCGCCGCCCCGCGCTTCGCAGAATCTCTCCCAACCCGGCATGTCGCCGGGCCTGGCCCCAAAGGAGATTCGCCATGTTCCGCAACATCCTCGCCGCTCTGTTCATCGCCGCCTGCACCTTCGCCGCGCAGGCCGCCGTCGACGCCAACAAGGCCAGCCAGGCCGAGCTCGAGACCGTCAAGGGCATCGGTCCGGGCCTGTCGAGCAAGATCCTCGATGCGCGCAAGACCGGCGCCTTCAAGGACTGGAACGACCTGGTCGAGCGCGTCGGCGGCGTCGGCCCGGGCAATGCCGCCAAGTTCTCGCAGGCCGGACTGACGGTCAACAATGCCAGCTACGGCGGTACCACGCCGGCCGCGCCGGCGCCGGCCAAGACGGCAAAGGCGGCCGCCAAGCCCGCCGAACCGGCGGCGCCCGCGCGCCAGTGACTGACGCGCCGGCCGCTTCAGGCGCGCGGCGCGGCGGCCGGCCAGCCGAAGAAGCCCAGCACCTCGTCGCGCCGCGACAGCACGTCCTGCTCGCCCAGCGCCATCAGCTCGCGCGTGTAGCCCGACTCGAACAGCAGGTAGCTGGCCAGCGCCGCGCCCTGCGCGCCGTGGCCGTTGCTGCGCACGCCGACGGCGCGCAGCAGGCCGCGCACCGTGGCCGGCAGGTCGCGGACATGGCGCGCGGCAATGTCGTCCAGGCGCTGCGACGGCGTGATCACCAGCGCATTGATCGGGTGCAGCGGCGTGGCCGCGCGCGCCTCGTCGCTGAGCAGTGCCAGCGTGCGGTTGATGCGCTGCAGCCGCTCCACGTCGGCCGTCAAGGCATCGAGGAAGATGCTCGACAGCGAATGCCCGGCGATCTGCGCCAGGCTCGGGTAGCCGGTGCTGTCGACGCGGTGCACGGCGGGATGCTGCACGCGGCCCGCGCCGATCACCACCAGCCGCTGCGCGCCGAGATGGATGGCCGGCGACAGCGGCGCCGTCTGGCGCATCGAGCCGTCGCCGAACCATTGCGGCTGGCCGTGTATCGGCAGCTCGGTGGCCGGAAAGACGAAGGGAATCGCCGACGAAGCCAGCAGGTGCGCGGTGCCCAGTTCGGCCGCCACCGCCATGCGCTGCGCGCGCACCCACGGCGGCAGCGGCGCCGCCGCCTGGTAGAAGCTGACGTGCACGCCGGCGGTGTAGCTGGACGCACTCAGCGCCAGCGCCTGCACGTGGCGGCCGGCCAGCATGCGCGGCAGCCGCTCCATCGGCACCGCGCGCGCCAGCAGTTCGGCCAGCGGGCTGTTGTCGAGCAGCGAGTGCGGCCGCGCCTTGCGCGACCGCGGGCGCAGCCAGCCCAGCGACACCATGGCCAGCCAGCGCGCGCCGCCGCGCGCCAGGCCCCAGCTGTCGACGCGGTAGACGTGTTCGGCGCGGAAGTCCTGCCACACCTGGGCGATGGCTTCGACCGAGTGGTCGAAGTGGTCGGCGCCGCAGGCCAGCGCGGCGGCGTTGATCGCGCCGGCCGAGGTGCCGCAGATCACGCCGAACGGGCTGCGCCGCGCCGAGACCCGCGTGTCGCGGCGCAGCCGGGCGATGGCGCGCAGCACGCCGACCTGATAGGCCGCGCGTGCGCCGCCGCCGCCGAGCACGAGGCCGGTGAGCGGGGTTTCGTGCATGCCCGGCAGCGCTGCGCTGCGGCTCAGCCGTAGACGACGTTCGCCTGGCCCTGGTGCGCGACGCTGCGCCAGTGCGCCAGCGCCTCGTCGCAGGGCCAGAAGCGCGCCTCGTCGCCGAGCTCCAGCTCGGCCGTGGCTTCGGCGCGCTGCAGCTTCAGGACCACGCCCAGGCCCTGCTGCAGCTCGCCCTGCCCGGTGTGCAGCTTGCGCGCCGGCCACTGGCGCAGCAGTTCGCGCAGCGGCAGCGGCGCGCCGTTGACGGCCACCGCCAGATGGCGGCCGAAGCGCGCGCGCGCCGCGGCCAGGTCCCAGACCTGCGCCACGTCCAGGCGCAGCCCGCCGCTGAAGCGGTCGAGCTTGACGCGGCCCTGCACGATCAGCAGCTCGTCTTCGCGCAAGAGCTCGCGGTGCGCGTCGATCACGTCCTCGCCGGCCACCGCCTCGATGACTTCGCTGCGGTCGTCGAGCTTGAAGATCATCACCCGGCCGCGCTGGCCGTTGACCACGCGCAGCTCGCTGGCGATGCCCGCCAGCAGCTGCGGCTCGCGCGTATCGGCCAGGCCGGCGATGGGCGTGCGGCAGAACTGCCGCAGCTCGGCCTCGTTCTGCTCGAACAGGTGGCCGGAGAGAAAGAAGCCGAGCGCCGTCTTCTCCTGCGTCAGCCGCTCCTTCACATCCCAGGCCGCCGCTGCGACCAGCGCCGGCTCGTGCGTGGACGCAGCATGCGACACCTCGCCGTCATGGCCGAAGTCGAACAGCCCGCCCTGGTCGGCGTGCGCGGCCTGCGTGTCGGCCCAGTCCAGGGCCAGGCTCACGCTGGCCAGCAGCGACGCGCGGTCGGCATGCAGCTTGTCGAACGCGCCGGCCTTGATCAGCGCCTCGATCACGCGCTTGTTGATGCGCTGGCGGTCGACGCGCGCGCAGAAGTCGAACAGGCTGCGAAACGGCCCGCCGCCGGCCTGCGCGCTGCCCTCGCGCGCGGCGACGATGGCCTCGATCGCCGCCTGCCCCGTGCCCTTGATCGCGCCCAGCCCGTAGCGCACCGTCTTGTCGTCCACCGGCTCGAAGCGGTAGACGCCGCGGTTCACGTCGGGCGGCTCGAAGCCGATGCCGAACTGCTTGGCGTCATTCAGCAGCACCTTCAGCTTGTCGGTGTCGTCCATTTCCACCGTCATGTTGGCGGCGTAGAACTCGGCCCCGCAGTGCACCTTCAGCCAGGCGGTGTGATAGGCCAGCAGCGAGTACGCGGCGGCATGGCTCTTGTTGAAGCCGTAGCCGGCGAACTTCTCCATCAGGTCGAAGACCTCGTCGGCCTTGGCCTGGGCGATGCCGTTGGCCAACGCGCCGGCGCGGAAGACCTCGCGCTGCTTGGCCATCTCCTCGGCCTTCTTCTTGCCCATCGCGCGGCGCAGCAGGTCGGCGCCGCCCAGCGAGTAGCCGCCCAGGATCTGCGCCGCCTGCATCACCTGTTCCTGGTAGACGAAGATGCCGTAGGTCTCGCTCAGCACCGTCTCCAGCAGCGGATGCGGATAGCCGATCGCCTCCTTGCCGTTCTTGCGCGCGCAGAAGCTCGGGATGTTCTCCATCGGCCCGGGCCGGAACATGGCGTTCAGCGCGAACAGGTCCTCGATGCGCGTCGGCCGCGCCTCGCGCAGCATGCCCTGCATGCCGCGCGATTCGAACTGGAACACCGCCTCGGTCTTGCCGTCGGAAAAGAGCTTGTAGACCCGCGCGTCGTCCAGCGGCAGCGTGTCGTAGTCGAAGTCCTGGTACTGCGGCCGCCGCGCGCGGATGAACTCCTTGGCCAGCTCCAGGATCGTCAGCGTCGCCAGGCCGAGGAAGTCGAACTTCACCAGGCCGATGGCCTCGACATCGTCCTTCGCAAACTGGCTCACCGCGCTGGCGCTGCCCGGCTGCTGGTACAGCGGACAGAAGTCGGTGATCTTGCCGGGCGCGATGAGCACGCCGCCGGCATGCATGCCGACGTTGCGCACCAGGCCCTCGACGCGCATGGCCAGCGACAGCAGCTCGGCCACCTCTTCTTCGGCGGCTTCGCGTTGTTCCAGCTCGGGCGCCTCGCGGCGCGCGTAGATCGTGCTGTCCTTGGCCGGGTCGTAGCCGGCAGGCACGCGCTGCAGCGTCACCTGCTTGCCCGGCGGCGCCGGCACCAGCTTGGCGATGCTGTCCACGTGCCCGTAACCCATGCCGAGCACGCGGCCCACGTCGCGCAGCGCGGCCTTGGCGGCCATGGTGCCGAAGGTGGCGATCTGGCTCACCGCGTCGCGGCCGTAGCGCGCCTTCACGTAGTCGATCACGCGCTCGCGGTTGGCCTGGCAGAAGTCGATGTCGAAGTCGGGCATCGACACGCGCTCGGGGTTCAGGAAGCGCTCGAACAGCAGGTGGTACTGCAGCGGATCCAGCCCGGTGATGAACAGCGAGTACGCCACCAGCGAACCGGCGCCCGAGCCGCGCCCGGGTCCCACCGGGCAGCCATTGGCCAAGGCCCACTTGATGAAGTCGCTGACGATCAGGAAGTAGCCCGGGAAGCCCATCTTCAGGATCGTGACGATCTCGTACTCGAGCCGCTCGGCATAACGCGGGCGCTGGCGCTCGCGCTCGGCGGCGTCCGGATAACGCATCCGCAGCCGCTGCTCCAGGCCGTCGAAGGACAGCTGGCGGAAGTAGTCCTCCACGGCCATGCCCTGCGGAATCGGGAAGTTCGGCAGCTGCGGCTTGCCGAGCGTCAGCTGCAGGTTGCAGCGCTGCGCGATCAACAGGCTGTTGGCCAGCGCCGACGGCAGGTCGGCGAACAGCGCCTGCATCTCGGCGCGCGTCTTGAAGTACTGCTGCTCGCTGAAGCGCTTGATGCGCCGCGGGTTGGCCAGCGTCTCGCCTTCGGCGATGCACACGCGCGCCTCGTGCGCCTCGTAGTCGTCGCGCTGCAGGAACTGCAGCGGGTGCGTGGCCACCACCGGCAGCTCGAGCTGCGCGGCCAGCGCCACCGCACGCCGCACGTGGGCCTCGTGGGTCGGCAGTCCGGCGCGCTGCAGCTCGATGTAGAAGCGAGCGTCGAAGCACACCGCCAGGCGCCGCGCCAGCGACTGCGCACGCGGCGCATCACCGGCCAGCAGCGCCATGCCGACCACGCCGGCATCGGCGCCGGACAAGGCGATCAGCCCGCCGTTCAACTCGTCCAGCCACGACCACTTGATCCACGCCTGCGTGCGCTGCGCATTGCTGGTCCAGCCGCGCGCCAGCAGCTCGCACAGGTTCAGGTAGCCCTGCATGTTCTGCACCAGCAGCAGCAGCCGGCTCGGCTGCTTGTCGCCGCCGTCGGGCTCCATCCATACATCGACGCCGATGATCGGCTTGATGCCCTGGGCGCGGCAGGCCTGGTAGAACTGCACCGCGCCGAACAGGTTGTTCAGGTCGCTGATGGCCAGCGCCACCTGGCCGTCGCCGCGCGCCGCGCGGGCCGCGTCGTCGATGCGCAGCATGCCGTCGACGACCGAATATTCGCTGTGCAGACGCAGATGGACGAAGGACATGCGGCATTGTAGGCAGCGCCCTCCCCGCCTCGCCCCGCGCCCTGCTCGCGTCCTCTCGCGCCCTTCCTAGAATCACCCGCTTGAGCCCGCCCCGCACCCCTGCCGCATGAAGGCGCTGGCGCTGAAGCTGCTGGGCGCGCTGCTGCTGCTGACGGCCATCGCGATGTGGCTGTCGCGCGCGCCGGACTGGCCGGTGCAAGCGCTGGTTGCGCGCTGGGCGCCGCCGCCGTCGGACTTCATCGAGGTCGGCGGCCAGCTGGTGCATCTGCGCGACGTCGGCCCGCGCGGCGACCCCGAGCCGCTGCTGCTGCTGCACGGCACCGCGGCCAGCCTGCACACCTGGGAAGGTTGGGTCCAGGCGCTTGGCGCGCAGCGGCGCATCATCAGCGTCGACCTGCCCGGCTTCGGTCTCACCGGCCCGCGCGCCGACGGCGACTATCAGGGCGACACCTATGCGCGCTTCGTGCTCGCTGTGATGGACCAGTTGCGCGTGCGGCGTTTTGCCATCGCCGGCAATTCACTGGGCGGCGAGATCGCCTGGCGCACCGCCTGGCTCGCGCCCACGCGCGTGGCGCGGCTGATCCTGGTGGATGCCGGCGGCCTGGACATCGAGCCGGCGTCGCTGCCGATCGGCTTCGTCGCGGCACGCGTGCCGCTGCTGAACCGCCTGGGCGAATGGACGCTGCCGCGCGCGCTGGTCACGGCCAGCCTGCAGGAGGTCTACGGCGACCCGGCCAAGGTGGACGCCGCGTTGGTCGAACGTTATTACGAGCTGACGCTGCGCGAAGGCAACCGGCAAGCGCTGGTGCAGCGCCTGCAGCAGCAGCGCCGCGGCGAACATGCCGAACGCATCCGCGAGTTGAAGCTGCCGACGCTGATCCTGTGGGGCGGCCGCGACCGGCTGATCCCACCGGCCGCGGCGCAGCGCTTCAAGCAGGACATCGCCGGCAGCGAGCTGGTGGTCTTCGACGATCTGGGGCACGTGCCGCAGGAGGAAGACCCGGCACGCACTGCGGCCGCGGTCAAGGCTTTCCTGCAGCGCCGCTGACAAGCCCGCGCACACGCCCCAACAGTGGGCGCCCGCGCCATGAACGAGCTGTCGCACGCCGCCTCCGCCGCCTGCGCACGCGCCTATCAGACGGTGCGCGCGCGCAACGTCGAGTTGATCGCGCCGCTGTCGGCCGAAGACTGCCGGTTGCAGTCGATGCCCGACGCCAGCCCGAGCAAGTGGCATCTGGCGCATACCACCTGGTTCTTCGAGACCTTCGTGCTCGAGCGCTTCGAGCGCGCTTTCCACCCTTTCGACGCGGCCTTCCGCGTGCTCTTCAACAGCTGCTACCAGGGCGCCGACCCGAGCTGTGGCTGGCCATGGGCTGGGACTGGATACAAGCCGCCGAACGCCGCGCGCCGCTGTACTGGCTGGACGACGGCGCGAGCGTGTTCGCGCTGCACGGCCGCCGCGGCATCGGTGCGCACGCACCGCTGGCGCACCTGAGCTGCTTCTGCAGCGGCCCGCGCCGGTGCAGCTCGTCGGCAGCGTCCGGCAATGGACGCAGTCGGCTTATGCCGCCTATCCCGGCTGCCGGCCGGCGGTCGGCGCGGTGGGCGAATACAACGGCAAGTTCATGTGCAACCAGTTCGTGCTGCGCGGCAGCTCGTGCGCCACCCTGCCCGGCCATGCGCGCACCAGTTACCGCAACTTCTTCGCACCCGACGCGCAGTGGCAATTCAGCGCGTGCGCCTGGCCCGCGACCTTTGACGGCTCGCGGCGCAAAGCGGCCGTAGGCCGCTTTGCGCCAAGGCGCGTTCGTGCAGCTCCCCCGCGCCCCCTCCGAGAGGGGGCTCCAGCATGGCCGACGGGCCGGCCTTGCGGCCGGCGCAGGCCCCGGCCCCTCCATCGGCCGCCAGGCCGACTTGTCGAACGAACTGGAGCCCCCTCTCGGAGGGGGCTCGGGGGAGTGGTGCATAGCGCCCACAGGCGCAAAGCGGCCGAAGGCCGCTTTGCGCCGTCAGCGGCCGGCTTGTGCGTCGAACCCGAGTTGGTAAGAAGCACGACCCTACTCACCCTCGAGCAGGCCCAGCACCTCGGAGCGGAACTCGCGCCGGTACAGCACCCAGACCACGCTGGCCGCGGCGGCCAGCATCGCCCAGGGCGAGATGAACCAGGCAGCCGCCGCGAAGGACATGTAGTACGCGCGCAGCCCGTCGTTGAAGGAAGCTGCCGCCAGACCCATGACGCGGCCGGCGCGGTCCGCAAAGGCGCGGCGATGGACGTCGTCGGCCATCGCCTCGGACTCGGGCGCCGCGGCCACCAGCAGCACGCCCACGCCGTACAGGCGAATGCTCCAGGTGAAGCGGAAGAAGGCGTAGATGAAGATCGCCGTCATCACCGCCACCTTGAAGTCGAAGACCAGCATCGAGGTGCGCGCGACGAACGGCAATTCGTGCACCAGTTCGCTGGCACGCCCGGTGGTGCCCAGCACCGCGATCAGCGCACCGATGATCAGGATCGTCGTCGAGGCGAAGAACGAGGCCGTCGACGACTGCAGCTGCACCACCGCGCCGTCGAGGATGCGCACCTCGCGATAGGTGGTCTGCAGCATCCACTGCCAGCGCACCCGGTTGGAGCTGATCAGGAACGACGGCCGCCGGTGCGAGCGGCGGCGCGCGAAATGCGCATAGCCTGTCCAGGCCGCGAGGAACAGGCCCAGCCCGGCCCAGTCGATCAGCGGCAGCAGCCGCAGCAGCTCCTCCAGCCTTTGCATGGGCGCGACTGTAGCGCCCGGCGGCGGCTCAGGGCTTCGTGCCGCGGCGCGCGTCCAGGCTCAGCGCGCCGGCTCCGAACGCCGCCAACAGCAGCAGGCCGCCGGTCACCGAGACGTTCTTCATGAACAGCAGCTGCTGCATCATCTGCTGATCGGCGGGCAGGCTCCAGTAGGCGTGGAAGATCAGCGCGGCCAGCAGCGTGAACAGCGCCAGCGCCAGCGCGGCGATGCGCGTGCGCCAGCCGACGATGATCGCCAGCCCGGCCACCACCTCCAGCACCCCGGCGCCGATGGCCAGCAGCATCGGAAACGGCAGGCCCTTGCTGGCGATGTAGCCGGCCGTGCCGCTCAATCCAGCGAACTTGGAGAAGCCGGCGGGCACGAACATCAGTGCCAGCAGGATGCGGCCGATCAGGGCGAGGGGGGCGGTCATCATGATTTTGGTTTGCTCGTAAAGAGGCGTAGTGGTGAAAGAGGATGAAGAAGGTTCAGCGCGCCAGATCGAAAACCAGCACTTCGGCATCGCGGCCCTGGTCGAGCTGCAGCGCATTCTCACCGTCGAGCAGCGCCGCGTCGCCGTCGGCCAGCTCGACGCCGTTGACGCGGATGCGCCCGCGCGCCACGTGCACGTAGGCCTTGCGCTGCGGGTCCAGCGCCAGCACCGCCGACTCGCCGCCGTCGAACAGGCCGGCATGCACGGTGGCGTCGGCGTGCACGGTCAGCGAACCTTCGCGCCCGTCGGGCGAAGCGATCAGCCGCAGCCGGCCGCGCTTGTCGCCGGGGCTGAAGTGCTTCTGTTCGTAGCCCGGCGCGATGCCGCGCTGCTGCGGCTCGATCCAGATCTGCAGGAAGTGCGTGGCCGCGTCCTGCACATGGTTGAACTCGCTGTGCATGACGCCGCGCCCGGCGCTCATGCGCTGCACGTCGCCGGGGCGGATCACGCCGTCGGCGGCGCCGCGGCGGCCGTTGCCCATGCTGTCCTGGTGCGCGAGCGCGCCTTCCAGCACGTAGCTGATGATTTCCATGTCGCGGTGGCCGTGCGTGCCGAAGCCGCCGCCCGGCGCGATGCGGTCGTCGTTGATGACGCGCAGGTTGCCGAAGCCCATGTGCGCCGGGTCGTAGTAGTCGGCGAAAGAGAAGCTGTGGAAGCTCTTCAGCCAGCCGTGGTCGGCATGGCCGCGTTCGTGCGCGGGGCGCAGCGTCATCATGTCCGGTCTCCTGGGCACAAGCACATGAGGTCAATGTAGTGCCTCGAGGCGCGGCGTACAGCGGCCCGCGCGCGAAGGCGGCGTTCAAATAAGATGAAGTCATGTCGAAGACCCACTTCGCATTGACGCCCGACGCGCTGGCCATGATCGACACCATCGCGCGCACCGGCAGCTTCGCCGCGGCCGCGCGCGAGCTGGGCAAGGTGCCGTCGGCGCTGACCTACAGCGTGCGCCAGCTCGAGGATGCGCTGGACGTGCTGCTGTTCGACCGGCGCTCGCGCCAGGCCAAGTTCACCGCTGCCGGCGCGGAACTGCTCAACGAAGGCCGGCGCCTGCTGGCCGAAAGTGCGGCCGTGGCCAACCGCGTCAAACGTGTCGCCTCCGGCTGGGAGACGCAGCTCAGCGTGGCCGTCGACGACGCGCTGTCGCGGCTGACCGTATTCGAGCTGTGCGAGGCCTTCTATGCGCTCGACCCGCAAGGCATGGCCGGCGCCGGCACGCTCGGCAACGGCGGCCCGGGCACGCGGCTGAAGCTGCGCACCGAGGTCATGACCGGCACCTGGGAAGCGCTGGTCAGCGGCCAGGCCGACCTGGCGATCGGCGTGGGCCTGCAGAGCCCGCCGCCGGGCGTCGCGCTGGAACCCATCGGCGAGCTGGGTTTCGTCTTCGCGGTATCGCCGCGGCACCCGCTGGCCGCCGCGCGCGAGCCGATCAACGACGTCGAGCTGCTGCGCTTTCGCGCGGTGGCCGTGGCCGACACCGCACAGCACATGTCGCCGCTGACGCTGAACCTGCTGCCGGGGCAGGACGTGCTCACGGTGTCGAGCATGACGGCCAAGATCGAGGCGCTGCTGCGCGGCCTGGGCTGCGGCTACATCCCCGAGCCGATGGTGCGCGAGCATCTGCGCGATGGCCGGCTGGTGGCCCGGCGCACGTTGCGGCCGAACGCGCCGGTGCGCCTGGGCTACGCCTGGCGCTGCGGCATCGGCCGCCGCGAGCGCGCGTCGCTGGGTCTCGCGCTGCAGTGGTGGCTCGAGCAGCTGGCCGTGCCGACCACGCGGCAGGCGCTGCTGCAGCGTCACGCCGCATAGATGGCGCAGGACGCAGCGGCCACCGGCCGTGCCGCACCCGTGGCTGCCGGCGGCCTCGCACTCGCGGCCACCGGCCGCTTTGCACCCGCGGCCGCCGGCCGCTTCGCACCCTCGCCCACCGGGCCCCTGCATGCCGGCTCGCTGGTGGCGGCGCTGGCCAGCTGGCTGGACGCCCGTGCGCGCGGCGCGCGCTGGCTGCTGCGCATCGAGGACGTCGATGCGCCGCGCTGCGTGCGGGGCATGGACCGCGTGATCATCGATCAGCTCGCGGCGCTGGGGCTGCATGCGGACGAGCCGCCGCTGTATCAATCGACGCGCAGCAATGCCTACCGCCAGGCGCTGCAGACACTGCGCGAGCGCGGCTGGGTCTACGACTGCGGCTGCACGCGCCGCGACATCGAAGCCGCGCTCGCCGCCGCGGGCACGCCGCGCGAGCGCCATGCGCAGGCCGTGTACCCCGGCACCTGCCGCGACGGCCTGCACGGCAAGCCGCCGCGCGCAGTGCGGCTGCGCACGCGGCATCGCGGCATCGGGCCGTGCATCGCCTGGGTCGATCGGCGGCTCGGCGCGATGTCGCAGCATGTCGAGCACGAGGTCGGCGACTTCGTGCTCGAGCGCGCCGACGGGCTGTGGGCCTATCAGCTGGCGGTGGTGGTCGACGATGCCTGGCAGCAGGTCAGCGACGTGGTGCGCGGCGCCGACCTGGCCGACAACACCGCGCGGCAGATCCTGCTGCAGCGCGCGCTGGGGCTGCCGACACCCAGCTATCTGCACGTGCCGCTGGTGCTGGGCCGCGACGGACAAAAGTTGTCGAAGCAGAACGGCGCGGCGCCGCTGGACTCGAGCGACCCGCTGGCCGCCCTGCGCGCGGCCGGCCGCGTGCTGCAGTTGCCGGAACTGGCTGCCGACGATGCCGCGTCCTGGCTGCGTGCCGCGCTGCCGGCATGGGCCGCGCGGTGGATCTCCGAGCGCGGGCTGGCATGATGCGCAGCCTTGTCCACAGAGGAAGCTTTCGATGATCACCTCCCCCTCCGGGCTGCAGTACGAAGACACGATCGCCGGCAGCGGCGACACCGCGCGCGCCGGCCAGCAGGTCAGCGTGCACTACACCGGCTGGCTGCACGACCCGGCCCGGCCCGACGGCCGCGGCCGCAAATTCGACAGCAGCAAGGACCGCGGCCAGCCCTTCGGCTTCGGCCTCGGCGCCGGCCAGGTCATCGGCGGCTGGGACGAAGGCGTGCAGGGCATGCAGGTCGGCGGCACGCGCGTGCTGCTGATCCCGCCTGCGCTCGGCTACGGCGCGCGCGGCGCCGGCGGTGTGATCCCGCCGAACGCGACGCTGGTATTCGAAGTCGAGCTGCTGGGGACCTGAGTCAGCGCGGGCGGCTGCGCGGTGCGGCCGGCTTGCCGGCCCAAGGCGCGGCGCCGTGATGACGGTCCGCGAAGCCGCTGCGGTGTCCCGTCGGCCCGGCGCGCCGCTTGTCGCGCGACGGCGCGAAGCGCTGCGGCGGCGCCGGGCGGGGCTCCGGGCGGCGCGGCTCCAGCCCGGCGATCACCGCCGGCGGAATGCGCTGCGTGGTGAAGCGCTGGATGTGGTGGATCATGCCGGCGTCGCGGCGCTCGGCCAGCGTCACCGCCAGGCCCGAGCGTCCCGCGCGCCCGGTGCGGCCGATGCGGTGCACGTAGTCCTCGGCCTTCATCGGCAGGCCGTAGTTGATGACGTGGCTGATGGTCGGCACGTCGATGCCGCGCGCGGCCACGTCTGTTGCCACCAGCACCTTCAACTGGCGCGAGCGCAGGCCCTGCAGCACGCGGTTGCGCCGGCCCTGCGGCATGCCGCCGTGCAGCGAGGCCACGGCATGGCCCATGTCGGCCAGCCGGTCGGCCAGCCAGTCGGCATCACGCTGCGTGCTGGTGAAGACCAGCGCCTGCTCGACGCTGCGCTCGGTCAGGATGTGGTCGAGCAGCGCGTTCTTGTGCTCGTGGTCGTCGGCCCAGTGCAGCCGCTGCTCGATGTCGGCATGGGCGTCGGTGTGCGAGGCCACGTCGATGCGCTGCGGCGCGCGCAACAGCTGCGCGGCCAGCGCGCCGGCGTGGCCGGCGAAAGTGGCGCTGTACATCACCGTCTGCCGCGCCTTCGGGGTGGCCTCGGCGATCAGCCGGATGTCGTCGATGAAGCCCATGTCGAGCATGCGGTCGGCTTCGTCGAGCACCAGCATTTCCAGATGGGCGAGCACGGCCTTGCCGCTGCCCATGTGGTCGATCAGCCGGCCGGGCGTGGCGATCAGCAGATCGAGCGGCCCGCGCAGCGCCTTCAACTGCGCGCCGTAGGGCACGCCGCCGACCACCGTGGCGACGCGCAGCCCCCGTACGTGGCGGCCGTAGTCGGCGGCCGCCCGGGCCACCTGCAGCGCCAGCTCGCGCGTCGGCGTCAGCACCAGCACGCGCGGGCCGTGCACCCCGCCGCGGTCGCGGCGGGCCTCGACCTCCACGCCGCGGTCGCGGCGGGCCTCGACCTCCACGCCGCGGTCGCGGCGCGTGGCCGGGTCGGCGCGCGCATTCAGCACACGCTGCAGCGCCGGCAGCACGAAGGACGCGGTCTTGCCGCTGCCGGTGCTGGCCGAGACCATCAGGTCCTGGCCCTGCAGCGCCGGCCCGATGGCGCGCTGCTGCACCTCCGTGGGCTGGGTGTAGCCCGCGTCGAGCACGGCACGGGTGATGGCCTGATGCAGGCCCAGGTTGTCGAAGCTCATGAAACTCTCTCGTCGTCAATGCAGCGGCACGCTGGCGCATGCCGGCACGGGTGGGTCGCAACGGATAAGCGCTCCCGACAGGCTGCCGGGGCTGACGCATCAGGGCGACGGCATCGCCGCCGACCCGGCCCGACTGGAGGCGGGCATCACGTCCGCAAGGACACGATCGAGGTCAACAGGGATGAACGGATGGCCATGCAGTTGCAGGCCAAGCCGGCCATTGTAGCCGAGGGCAGGTTTCCACTGATTCGCGCTCCGCTCTCTATGGGCAAACCGACGCGTGCTGCGGCCGCCCCTCCTGCCTTCCATCAGCCGGCGCGCAAGCACGGGCCGACAGGGCTGCCATTTCCGCAACGACCTCAGGCTGTTCGGCGACGAACTCGGCGCGCGACGCACGCACGTCGGCGAGATGGGCGGCAAGCGTTGCCGGCGACAACGCCACCCCGAATAGTCCTTCGGGCTGCAGATCGCCGAACATGACGGCCAGCATCCGGTCCCCCAGGTCCGAGCGGAAGTGGCCCGACTCCCAATACCACTTCGGCGCGGAACGTTTCTGGCCCGGGCTCGGGACAGGCTCGACGGCATAGCGGTGATAGGCACCGAAGTCGCGCAAAGTCACTTCGAGCCCATGGCGCTGCCGTGCCGCCACGAGTTCCGTCAGCGCCGTCTTCCAGTCCTCGTACGCCGGCCCTAGGCCCGCGTTGGCGATGAGTTCGAGCAGGCGCGCATGGTACGGGTACGTCGCGACGAATACGGCCTGGCCGCGCTCCTGCGCCTTGCCGAGCAGTTGATCGAGTGCGGCAAAACACTCGGACAACTGCCCATCGTCATAGCGGATGCTCCTGGGGCCATTCATCCGCCTCCGCGCATTTTCCTGGTCGCGCTGCAGGAACATCTTGCGCGGCCCTTCGACCGCCTGCATGCGCGGGTAGTCGCGAGCCGGCTGGAAGCCGTCGCGCCGCAGGTGCGGCGCATCGGGGTTGCGCTGCGCCAGCAGCGTCTGCAGTGAATCAACCGTGGCGTCGAGCGAGAACACTTCCGCGGCGAAGGCGCGAAGCGTGCCGAAGCGGTGCCAAGGGCCTGCGGCACTGGCGTCCCACGGCAAGGCCTGTGGTGCGGGTGCCGCGGGGGGGCCGCCAGCCTCCAAACAATCGAAGAACTCGGCACCGATGACGAGCGTCGCCGGCCTGGATCGGGCCCAGGCGTGTCCGGCCAGGGGAATCATCGCGTCCAGGCCCTTGCCCGGCATCGCCGCGTTGACCACGCTGCCGAAGCGGCCTGCCGGCAGACTTTGCGGATTCCATCCCATCTCCGCACGGGAGTTGCCCAGCAGCAGCGTCTGCGGCGACAGGAAATCGACCGCCCTGTACTTGAAGGCCACGCTGGCCTGCGTCGCACGAGGCTTGACCTCGTTGAACCCGGGTCGATCCACCCATCGGAACAGGCCGTAGGGGTCGACCGCCGCATTGAAGAGGCCGCAACCGGCGACCACCGCAAAGCAGGTACCGAGCAGGCGGATGGCGAAGGTCCGCGCCTGCGGCGATGGCCGGGCGGGCGACGACAAAGCTGCCGGCGACGCGTCATTGCTCATGGAGTGGCCGTTCGCTCGTGCCTGCAGGCGACTCAGAACTGGTAGTAGAGGAATTCACTGTGACGGCTCATGGCCAACAGGCCCAACCCCGCCAATGCGCCGATCGCCATGGCCGAGCGCAGGTCGAAGGCCGCGACGAAGAACCGCCTTCCGGCGCTGCGCGCACGGAAGTCCAGCGCGGGCTGGAAGCTGCCCATGATCTGCTGCGTATTCGGCATGGCGAACACGACGACGTGAAGCAGGACGATCTTGACCCACAGAACGACGAACTCGGCGCCTCCGCCCAGCTCCGGCCGGATGCCCAATGCGGCGGCGGCCGACTGCACGAGCGCCGGCGCGCGGATCATCAGGGCGTCCGGGACGGCAATGCCGTTGCCCCCGAACATGCCGGCGAGCATCGCGTAGGCGGCCGGCAGGCTTTCTGCGCGAAAGAACACCCAGCCGAACACCACGACGAGGTAGGTCAGGCCGATGGACAGCACGGCCGCCAGCCTGGGCGACCGGATGAGTTGCGGCAGTCGCGGCTTCAAGGCCTGGAAGGCGTGGTTGACCGCCAGATAGGCGCCGTGCAGCAAGCCCCAGAGCGCGAAGGTCCACGCGGCACCATGCCAAAGCCCCCCGAGGAACATCGTGATGATCAGGTTGACGTAGCGGCGCCAGCGCCCGTGCCGATTGCCGCCCAGCGGCACGTACAGGTAGTCCCGCAGAAAGCGCGACAAGGTCATGTGCCAGCGGCGCCAGAAGTCGCTGATGTTCTGCGCCTTGTACGGCGAGTCGAAGTTGAGCGGCAGTTTCACGCCGAACATGCGCGACAGCCCGATCGCCATGTCGGAATAGCCCGAGAAGTCGAAGTAGAGCTGCAGCGAATAGGCCAGCGCGCCTCCCCATGCTTGCAGCAGATGCAGCGCGTCGCCGCGTCCTGCGGCGGCAAAGGCGCTGCCGACGTGGGGCGCGATGCCATCGGCCAGCACCGTCTTCTTGAACAAGCCGATGGCGAAGATGGCCAGGCCGACCGCCACGTCGTGCCACGAGAAGCGATAGGTGGTCTCGCTGCCGAACTGCGGCATCATTTCCTTGTGATGCAGCACCGGGCCGGCAATCAGGTGCGGGAAGTAGGTCACGAACAGCAGGTAGTGCGAAAAGCGCGGCTCGGTAGCGATGCCTTTGAAGGTATCGACGAGAAAGGCGATCTGCGTGAACGTGAAGAACGAGATGCCCAGCGGCAGGACGAGGTGCAGCGGATCGACACGCTGGTGAAGCAGCGAATTCCAGTTGGCGATGAAGAAGTCCGCGTACTTGAAATAGCCGAGCAGCAGCAGGTTCGCGGCAACGGCCCCGGCGAGCAGCACCCGCGCCACGAGCGGGCGCTGCCGGCTGCGGGCGATCAGCAATCCGCAGGCGAAGTTGAATCCGACCGATGACAGCAGCAGCGGCACGTAGCGCCAACTCCAGCCCGCGTAGAAGACGAGGGAAGCGATGGCCAGCCACCAGGCCGCGGCCAGCTTGTTCCTGGCTCCGAGCCAGAAGAAGCCCGCCATCGTGATAGGCAGGAAGAGCGCGAGAAACTGGATCGAATTGAAAAGCATCGCGGGCCGAAGTATCGGTTGTGCTCAGCGCCTGCCCGCCGGCCGGCGTACGCGCGATGCGGCTTGCGTCACATGAGCTGCAAGGCGTCGAGGGCAGCGGTCAGCACCATGCCAATGGCTCGGGATGCTGGTTCACGGCTGCAGGAAGTGGGCGCGGTAGTGCAGCAGCTCGTCGATCGACTCGTGGACGTCGGCCAGCGCGGTATGCGCCTGCACCTTCTTGAAGCTGTCGGCCACGGCCGGCTTCCAGCGCCGCGCCAGCTCCTTCAGCGTGCTCACGTCCAGGTTGCGGTAGTGGAAGAAGGCTTCCAGCGCCGGCATGTCCTTGGCCAGGAAGCGCCGGTCCTGGCAGACGCTGTTGCCGCACATCGGGCTCTTGCCCGCCGGCACGTATTGCTTCAGGAAGGCGATGGCCTGCGCCTCGGCGGCGGCCTCGCCGATGGCCGAGGCCTTGACGCGATCGATCAGCCCGCTCTTGCCGTGCGTGCCCTTGTTCCACGCGTCCATCGCGTCAAGCACGGCGTCGCTCTGGTGCACCGCCAGCACCGGGCCTTCGATGCGCCGCGTGATCTGCGCATCGGTCACGACCACGGCGATCTCGATGATGCGGTCGGTGGCCGGCGACAGGCCGGTCATCTCCAGGTCGATCCAGATCAGGTTGTGCTCGTTGGGCGGCAGCACGGCGGCGTCGGTCATGGGGCTGTTCCAGTGGGGGGCGCCGCCGATTCTCGCCCAAGCCTACACTTGCGCCCCGATGTCCAGCTCCACCATCACTTGGCTCTTCATCGCCGCGCTGCTGCTGTCGCTGGCCGCCAAGTACTGGCTGGCGACGCGCCAGATGCGCCACGTCGCCGCGAACCGCGAGCGCGTGCCCGCCGCCTTCGCCGGCACGGTCACGCCCGAGGCGCACCGCCGCGCCGCCGACTACACGCTGGCCAAGGGCCGCTTCGGGCTGCTGTCCACCGCCTTCGGCGCGCTGCTGCTGCTCGGCTGGACGCTGCTCGGCGGGCTGGATGCGCTGAACCAATGGCTGCTCGATGCGGTGCGCCCAAGCTTCGGCGACATGGCCTACCAGCTGGCGCTGCTGGCCGCCTTCGCGCTGATCGGCGGCGCGCTGGAGCTGCCGCTCGAGTGGTACAGCACCTTCCGCATCGAGCAGCGCTTCGGCTTCAACCGCATGACGCCGCGGCTGTTCGTCACCGACCTGCTGAAGAACGCGGCCGTGGCCGCGCTGATCGGCCTGCCGCTGGCGGCGCTGGTGCTGTGGATCATGGGCGCCGCCGGCACGCTGTGGTGGCTGTGGGCCTGGGGCGCGTGGATGGCCTTCAACCTGCTGCTGCTGGTGGTCTACCCGACGCTGATCGCGCCGCTGTTCAACAAGTTCGAGCCGCTCGCCGACGCCGCGCTGGCGGCGCGCGTGCAGTCGCTGATGCAGCGCTGCGGCTTCGCCGCCAAGGGCCTGTTCGTGATGGACGGCAGCCGGCGCTCGGCGCATGCCAACGCCTACTTCACCGGCCTGGGCGCGGCCAAGCGCGTGGTCTTCTTCGACACGCTGCTGCAGCGGCTGTCGCCGGCCGAGGTCGAGGCGGTGCTGGCGCACGAGCTCGGCCACTTCAGCCACCGCCACGTGCACAAGCGCATCGCCGGCATCTTCGCGGCCAGCCTGCTGGCGCTCGGCGCACTCGGCTGGCTGTCGGCGCAAACGAGCTTCTACGAAGGGCTGGGCGTGGTGCCGAACCTGCAGGCGCCGAACGACGCGCTGGCGCTGCTGCTGTTCATGCTGGCGCTGCCGCCCTTGGGCTTCTTCGTGTCGCCGCTGATGGCGCATCTGTCGCGCCGCCACGAATTCGAGGCCGACGCCTATGCCTGCGCGCAGACCGATGGCCGCGATCTGGCCAGCGCGCTGCTGAAGCTGCACGAGGACAACGCCACGACGCTGACGCCGGACCCGGTGTACGTGCGCTTCTACTATTCGCATCCGCCGGCGTCGGAGCGTCTGGCAGCGCTGGCGCTGCAGGTTCGATGAGCCCCATGCCCGGACCGCGGCCTTGAGCACCGAGCAGGGCCTGTCGGTGGCGCGCGTCGTCGCCGCGTATGGCCGGCAGGCGGTGGTCGAGACCGACGACGGACGCCGCGTGTCGTGCCATCTGCGCGGGCGCCGCTCGGACATCGTCGTCGGCGACCGCGTGCGCTGGCAGGGTACCGGCGACGCCGGCGTGATCGAGGCGGTCGAGCCGCGGCGCAACCTGCTGCTGCGACAGGACGCGTGGCGCAGCAAGTCTTTCGCCGCCAACGTCGACCAGATCCTGCTGCTGGTCGCCGGCGAGCCGGTGTTCAGCGAATCGCAGCTGGCACGCGCACTGATCGCCGCCGACAGCGCCGGCATCCCGGCGCTGATCGGCCTGAACAAGACCGACCTTCCCAGTGCCGTGCAGGCGCGCGAGCGGCTGCAGCCCTATCGCGCGATGGACGTGCCGGTGCTGGAGTTCGCGTTGAAGGCCAAGCCCGACAGCGCGCTGGCGTTGCTGCAGCCGCGCTTGCAGCAGCGCACGACGCTGGTGCTGGGCCCCAGCGGCACGGGCAAGAGCACGCTGATCAACCTGCTGGTGCCGCAGGCGCAGGCGCAGGTGGGCGAGATCTCGCAGGCGCTGAACTCGGGCCGGCACACGACGACGAGCACCCGCTGGTACTGGCTCGACGCGGCGCACAGCGGCGCGTTGATCGACTCGCCCGGCTTCCAGGAGTTCGGGCTGCAGCACATCGACGCGGCGCAGCTGGCATCGCACATGCCGGACCTGCGCGCGCGGCTCGGCGGCTGCCGCTTCCACAACTGCACGCACCGGCGCGAGCCCGACTGCGCGGTGCGCGCGGCCGTCGAGAGCGGCGAGATCGCGGCGCAGCGCTATCGCATCTACCTGCAGATCCTCGACGAGCTGCCGGCGCGCTGAGCGCCGGGACGAAGGCACTTCAGCCGAGGATGTTGGCCAGCGTCAGCAGCGCCAGCAGCAGCATCCACAGCACCACCGAGCGCCACACCAGGCCGACCACGCTCTGCAGGTGCGCACTGCGCAGCGGCAAGCCCTCAGTCGAACCCTCGGCGCTGCCGGCGCCGGCAGCGCCGCCGCTGAAGGGCTTGGATCGATCGGGCGTCACGCCCGGCGCGGCATCGCCACCGAGCTGCACGCCCACCGCGCCGGCGGCCGCGGCCAGGATGATGCCTTCGTTCGGCTGCCGCCACAGCCCGGCGTCGCGCCGCCAGCCGTTGACCGCCTCCTCGAAGTTGCCGACCACGGCGAAGCCGAAGGCGGTGAGCCGCGCCGGCACCAGGTCGATCAGCCCGAACAGGCGGCGCGAGAATTCGAGCAGGCGGTCGTTGTCCGGCGCATCCAGCGCGCGCAGCCTGTAGGCCCAGTAGCGGCTGACGAACTCGGCCATGCGGAAGAACACCGCGCCGGCCGGGCCCAGCCCGACGGCGGAGCAGACGATGAACCAGAAGAACACGCCGAACACATGCCGGTGCGCCGCCAGCAGCGCATGCTCGACCACGTGGCGCAGCAGTTCGGTGCGCGGCAGCTCGCTGGCATCGAGGTGCAGCCATTCGGCCAGCAGGCGCCGCACTTCTTCGTCGTCGCCGTTGTCCAGCGCCTCGCGCAGGTCGGTGAAGTAGTGGCTGAACTGGCGGAAGCCGAGCGTGAAGTACAGGATCAGCACGTCGAAGGCCAGCGCCAGCAGCTGGCTGTAGTGGGCGATGGCCAGGTAGGCCAGCGCCACCAGCAGCGTCGGCGTCAGCACCGCCACGCACCACACCACCTTGACGTGGCGCGCCTTGCCGGCATCGAAGTTGCGGCCGGCCCAGCCGACCCACGCAACGAGCCGATGGTGCACCCAGTTGTCGCGCGGCAGCGGCTTCAGCTGTTCGATCAGCAGCGCGATCAGGACGGCGAAGAAACTCATCGCCGGCCATGATAGCGAGCAGCGTTTGCGCCGCGCCCCGGGCGGCCCGGCTTCAGTCGCGCAGGAAGCCGTACAGATTGCGCAGCATCGCCGCGGTGGCGCCCCAGATGAAATAGCGCCGCGGCGTGCCGCCGGGGTCCGCGGCTTCCCAGGGCATCGACAGGAACTGGCGGCGCTTGCCGAGCAGCTCGATCTCGTGCCGCTGGTGGTGCGCCGGCGTCATCAGGAAGGCGAGCGGCACCTCGAATGCATCCGCCACCTCGGAGCGGTCGAGCCGCAGCGTGAACGGCGGTTCGACCAGCGCGACGATCGGCGTGACCTGGTAGTCGGTCACG
Organism: Rubrivivax sp.; assembly: GCA_036724445.1. Classification (GTDB taxonomy): domain Bacteria; phylum Pseudomonadota; class Gammaproteobacteria; order Burkholderiales; family Burkholderiaceae_C; genus Rubrivivax. Next base: position 31,595 of record DAIMFR010000021.1, read on the forward strand.
GTGATGTAGTGCGGCAGCCGGCCGATCACGTGCACGCGGTCGCGCGCCAGGCCGATCTCTTCTTCGGCCTCGCGCAGGGCGGTGGCCACGGCGTCGGCGTCCCCGGCTTCGAAGCGGCCGCCGGGAAAGCTGATCTGGCCGGCATGGTCGCGCAGGAAGTCGCTGCGCTGCGTCAGCAGCACCTGCAGGCCTTCGGGCCGCTGCACCAGCGGCACCAGCACCGAGGCCTGGTGCAGACGGCGCCCGGGCTCGAAGGCGTCGCCGTGGATCTCGGGCTGCCAGTCGGCGGCGTCGACGAAGCGGCGGCGCAGCGCCTCGGCGGTCAGCCGCGCCGGATCCAGGGCCCTCAGGTGCCGGTCCGTGCCGATCACCGGCACCGTGGTCGGATCCTTGATGGGTGCACGGCGACTCATGGCGTGCGGCTGACTCGGGAAGGGCGACTGCTCGAGGCGGGCGGCGGCTCCGCCTCGCGGCGAAGCCGGCTTCGCGCTGCGCGCGGCAGCTGCGGCCGGGCTGAAGGCCGGACTTGGCTCAGCCGAGCTTTTCCTTGATGCGCGCCGACTTGCCGCTGCGCTGGCGCAGGTAGTACAGCTTGGCGCGGCGCACGTCGCCGCGGCGCTTGACTTCGATGCCGGCGATGATCGGGCTGTACAGCTGGAAGCTGCGCTCCACGCCTTCGCCGTTGGAGATCTTGCGCACGATGAAGCTCGAATTCAGGCTGCGGTTGCGTTTGGCGATGACCACGCCTTCGAAAGCCTGCACGCGCTTGCGCGTGCCTTCGACGACGTTGACGCTGACGATCACCGTGTCGCCGGGGGCGAAGGCGGGGATCTTCTTGTTCAGGCGCGCGATTTCCTCTTGCTCGAGGCTGCGGATCAGGTCCATCGGGTTCTCCAGGCGATCGTGCCGGCGTGCTGGGTCGGGACGGCGCCGCAGCCAGTTGGCCCGGCGCCGCGGGGCCGTGTCGAGCAGGCCCGCGTTGTGGCGCGGCAGAGGATCGAAAAACGTGGAATTATAGCCCGAGCGAACGCAGCAGCTTCTCGTCGACGGCATCCAGCCGCCCGGCGGCGCGCGCCGCGGCGATCAGTTCGGGGCGGCGGCGTGCGGTCAGCTCCAGCGAGCGGTCGCGCCGCCAGCGCGCCACCTGTGCATGGTGCCCCGACAGCAGCAGCGGCGGCACCGCCATCGGCGCCTGCGGCCCCTGCCACCGCTCGGGCCGGCTGTACTGCGGGCCTTCGAGCAGGCCGTCGGAAAAGCTGTCCTGCTGGTGCGAGGGTTCGCTGAGCACCCCCGGCATCAGCCGCGCTACCGCATCCAGCAGCGCCAGCGCCGGCAGTTCGCCGCCGGACAGCACGAAGTCGCCCAGGCTGATCTCGTGCGTGACGTGCGCGTCGATGAAGCGCTGGTCGACGCCTTCGTAGCGTCCGCACAGCAGCACCGCCCCGGAGCCGGCCGCGAACTGCCGCACCAGCGCCTGGTCGAGCCGTTGTCCGGCCGGGCTGAAATGCACGACCGGCACGACAGGAGCGGCCGCGGCACCGGCACGCTGCGCGCGTACCGCGTCCAGCGCGCGCTGCAGCGGCTCGACCAGCATCACCATGCCCGGTCCGCCGCCGTAGGGCCGGTCGTCGACGCGCCGGTAGGCATCGTCGGCGAAGTCGCGCAGTGGCCACAGCCGCACCTGCACCGTGCCGGACTCGAAGGCTCGGCGCGTGATGCCGTGCCGCAGGTGCGCGTCGAACAGCTCGGGAAACAGCGTGATGACGTCGAAGCGCATCGCCGCCTTCAGTAGTCCAGACCCCAGTCGACGTCGATGCGCCGCGCCGCGAGATCGACGCGGTCGACGTAGGCGGCGACGAAGGGAATCAGCCTTTCGGCGGCATCGGGCGCGGCGCGCACCTGCAGCACGCTGTGCGCGCCGTTGTCGAGCAGGCCGCTGACCTCGCCGAGCTTCACGCCGTCGCGGTTGTGCACCTGCATCCCGATCAGATCGACCCAGTAGAACTCGCCGTCGCCGGCGGTCGGGAAGCTGCTGCGCGCGACGAAGACGCGTGCGCCGCGCAGCGCCTCGGCGGCGCTGCGGTCGTCGATGTCGCGTGCGGCGGCGACCACGTCATCGCCGTGTTCGCGCGCAGCGGTGATGCGCAACAGCGCGGGCAGTGCCGGCAGCGGCGTCTGCGCAGCGCGCGGCGGCGGCCCGGGGCGCGGCTCGGGCGGGCGCAGGAACCAGCGCTTCGAGGAAAACAGCGCCTGCGGGTCCTTGGCATGGGGCTGCACGCGAAACCAGCCCTTGATGCCCCAGGCATCGGCGATGCGTGCGACTTCGATCGCGTCCGCGGGAAACTCGGCGTCCGGCGCCGGATCGGGCGCGGCGGCCACCGCAGCAGGCGTCAGGCGGCGGCGGTCTTGGCCTGGTCGACCAGGCGCGCCACCGTGGGCGAGAGCCGGGCGCCGACGCCGGCCCAGTAGTTGACGCGGTCGACGGCCACGCGCAGCGGCTGCTCGCCGCCGGAGGCCATCGGGTTGTAGAAGCCGACGCGCTCGATGAAGCGGCCGTCGCGGCGCTCGCGCGAATCGGAGACCACGATGTTGTAGAACGGGCGCTTCTTGGCGCCGCCGCGAGCCAGTCGAATGACGACCATGGAACTGTCCTTCAGTGAATGTCGGGCGCCGCGACGGGGCCGAGCGCGTGGCGCCGTCCATCGGTCGATGGGGATGCGGCCGCCTTCGTGAACCGCGCATTATAGACTCATGCGTTTGGCACTCCCTGCGCCACATGCCCTCCAGCCCCCTGCTCCTGCGCCCCGGCACGCCGGCCGACCTGCCGGCGATGCGCGACATCTATGCCGACGCCGTGCAGCACGGCACCGGCACCTTCGAGCTCGAGGTGCCCGATGCGGCCGAGTTCGCGCGGCGGCGCGACGAGGTGCTGGCCAGGGGCCTGCCGTGGCTGGCGGCCGAACGCGACAGCCGCGTGCTCGGTTATGCCTATGCCGCTCCGTTCCGGCCGCGGCCGGCCTACCGCTACTGCGTCGAGGACTCGATCTACCTGCATCCGCAAGCCCGCGGCGCCGGCGTCGGCCGGCTGCTGCTCGCCGAGCTGCTGGCACGCTGCCAAGCGGCCGGCGCGCGGCAGATGCTGGCGGTGATCGGCGACAGCGCGAACCTCGGTTCGATCGGCGTGCATCGCGCGCTCGGCTTCGAGCCCTGCGGCCTGTTGCGCACGGTGGGCTGGAAGTGCGATCGCTGGCTCGACGTGGTGCTGATGCAGCGCCCCCTGGGCGCCGGCGCGGCCACCGCGCCGGCGGCGGACGCCGCATGATCCGCCGCTCGAAGACGCTGGCCACCTGGCTGGCGCTGCTCGGCGGCAGCTTCGGCCTGCACCGCTTCTACCTGTACGGCGCGCGCGACCGCTGGGGCTGGCTGTTTCCGTGGCCCACGCTCGCCGGGCTGGCCGGCGTGCAGCGCATGCGCGCCTTCGGCCAGGACGACCACGTCGCCTGGCTGCTGATCCCGCTGCTCGGCCTGAGCCTGTCGGCCGCGATGCTGACGGCCATCGTCTACGGGCTGACGCCCGACGAGCGCTGGGCGGCGCGCCACGACCCCGGCGCAGCGCCGCAGCGCACCGGCTGGGGGCCGGTGCTGGGGGTGATCGTCGCGCTGCTGCTCGGCGCCACGGTGTTCATGGGCACGGTGGCCTTCAGCGGCCAGCGCTTCTTCGAGTGGCAGATGGAGCGGGCGCCCGCAGCGCCCCAACGCTAGCTAGAACAGCGCCTTGCCGACGAAGTAGAAGATCGCCGCGACGAAGGCCGAGGCCGGGATGGTCAGGATCCAGGCCCAGACGATGTTGCCGGCCACGCCCCAGCGCACCTTGGACGCGTTGCGCACCGCGCCGACGCCGACGATGGCGCCGGTGATGGTGTGCGTGGTCGACACCGGTATGCCCAGGCCGGTGGCCAGGAACAGGGTCAGCGCGCCGCCGGTTTCGGCGCAGAAGCCGCCCACCGGCTTGAGCTTGGTGATGCGCTGGCCCATGGTCTTGACGATGCGCCAGCCGCCGAACAGCGTGCCCGCGCCGATGGCCAGGTAGCACGACCAGATCACCCAGGCCGGCGGCCGCGCGTCGCTGGCCGCCACCTGGCCCGAGGCGATGAGCAGCATCCAGATGAGGCCGATGGTCTTCTGCGCGTCGTTGCCGCCGTGGCCCAGCGAATACATCCCGGCGGAGACCAGCTGCAGCCGGCGGAACCAGTTGTCCACGCGCAGCGGCGACTTGCGCCGGCAGATCCACGCCACCAGCACCATCATCAGCCCGGCGAGGAAGAAGCCCAGCACCGGCGAGACGACGATGAAGGCCACGGTCTTGAGCACGCCGCCGATCACCAGCTGGCTGGCGCCGGCCTTGGCCACCGCCGCGCCGACGATGCCGCCGATCAGCGCATGCGACGAGCTCGACGGGATGCCGTACCACCAAGTGACCAGGTTCCAGCTGATCGCGCCGATCAGCGCGCCGAAAACCACGTACTGGTCGACGACGCCGGGCACGACGATGCCCTTGCCGACGGTCGCCGCGACCTTCAGCTGGAAGATGAACACCGCCGCGACGTTGAAGAAGGCGGCGAAGGCCACCGCCGTCTGCGGCCGCAGCACGCCGGTGGAGACGACGGTGGCGATCGAGTTGGCGGCGTCGTGGAAGCCGTTCATGAAGTCGAACACCAGCGCCAGCATGACCAGCAGCGCGACGACCCAGAAAGCGATCTGGAGGCTTTGCATGGCGCGGCCGGGTCAGGAGTTTTCCAGCACCACGCCTTCGATCATGTTGGCTACGTCCTCGCAGCGGTCGGAGATCGATTCCAGATGCTCGTAGATGGTCCTCAGCTTGATCAGCTCGCGCACGTCGGTTTCTTCGCGGAACAGCTTGGACATGGCCGCGCGCATCACCCGGTCGGCGTCGGACTCGAGCTGGTCGATCTCCTCGCAGGTCTTGACCGCCGCCTCGGCGACGTCGGGGCGGCTCAGCTTGGGCAGCAGCGACACCGCGTGCTGCACGCGCTCGCAGCACTTGGCGCTGATCTCGCCCAGCCGCAGCACGTCGTCGGTGATCTTGCGCACGTCGTACAGCGACAGCGTCTCGGCAGCGTCCTGCAGCAGGTCGACGATGTCGTCCATGCCGTTGATCAGGCCGTGGATCTGCTCGCGCCCGATCGGCGTGATGAAGGTCTTGTGCAGCAGCCGGTTGACCTCTTCCGTGACGCGGTCGGCGGCGCGCTCGGCGTTGTCGACCTCGGCCGCATGGCGTTCGCGCGCGCCCGCGTCGGCGTAGTTCTGCACCAGTTGCATGAAGGCCCGCGCCGCCTGCATGATGAAGGCGGCATGCTGGTCGAAGAGCTGGAAGAAGTTGCCCTCGCGAGGCAGCAGCTTGCCCAGGAACATGTACTGGTCTCCAAGCATACGCAGCCCGGGCGTACGCGGCGGCGCGATTGTAGGTGTGGCCGGCGCATGGGCGCTGCGCCGCGTCAAGGCGCGGCGACGGCCTCGACCGGCTGATCTGCCGCGCGCTGCCGCCACGGAGCCAGCGGACCCAGCCCCGGCAACGACAGCGCCGCGTCGAGTTCGGCCAGCGGCTCGAGCACGAAGGCGCGCAGGTGCAGCCGCGGATGCGGCAGCGTCAACTCGGCGTCGTGCCGCAGCTGTTGGCCGTAGAGCAGCAGATCGAGGTCCAGCGTGCGCGGCGCGTTGCGCACGCTGCGCACCCGGCCGAAGCGCGCTTCGATGGCCTGCAGCCGGCGCAGCAGCTCGTGCGGCGCGAGCGCGGTGCGCAGTTCGGCCACGGCGTTGACGTAGTCCGGTCCGCCGGCATCGACCGGAGCGCTGCGGTACAGCGACGAGCAGGCGATGCATTGCGTCAGCGGCAGCCGGCCCAGCGCCTGCAGCGCCGCACGCACCGTGGCCAATGCGTCGCCGAGGTTGGCGCCGACGCCGACGAAGGCGCGCTCCATCGGCGCGGCTCAATCGCCTTGCGGCGCCGCGGCCGCGCCGGCGGACGCCATCGCGCCGTCGCCGCCTTGTACGCCGGAAGGCTTGCGGCGCCGGCGCCGGCGCTTGCGCGGCGGTGCGCCGGGCTCCCGTGCTTCCGGACCCTCGCCGCCGTCAGGCCGATCCGGCGCGGCCGGCGCTTCGGGCGTGGCGGCCGCCGCCGGCGGCCGCTGCGCGGGCGCCGGCACGCGCCGCGGCCCCTGCCGCTCGCGCACCGCCTGCAGCAGCGCCACGCGCTCGTCGTCGTCGCCGAGCGCGAAGTCCTCCCACCATTCGGCCAGTTCGGCCGGCACCTCGCCGGCATCGGCACGCAGGCGCAGGAAGTCGTAGCCGGCGCGAAAGCGCGGCTGCTCGACCAGCGCGCGCGGCGTGTTGCCGCTGCGCCGCTCGAAGCGCGGCTGCATCAGCCAGATCTCGCGCATGTCGGCGGCCAGCTTGCCGCGGCCGGAGATGTCGCCGATGCGCGCCTCGAAGACCGCATCCACCGCCTGCTGCAGCGCCGGGAACGGCGGCTCGCCGGCGGCCTGCGCGGCGCTCCAGCGCTGCAGCACCTCGTGCCACAGCAGGCAGGCGAGCAGGAAGCTGGGCGCGACGGCCCGGCCTTCGGCGACGCGGCGGTCGGTGTCGGCCAGCGCCAGCTGCACGAAGCGCTCGCGATCCGGCTGCTGCCGGGCGGGGTCGAGCAGCGCGTCGAGGATCGGGAACACGCCGCGGTCCAGGCCGTAGCGGCGCAGCTCGTCCAGGCTCTTCAGCGCGTGGCCGGTCTGCAGCAGCTTGATCATCTCGTCGAACAGGCGCGACGCCGGCACGTTGGCCAGCAGCGCGGCCATCTGCTGGATCGGCGCGCGCGTCTTCGCATCCACCGCAAAACCCAGCTTCGCGGCGAAGCGCACCACGCGGATGATGCGCACCGGATCCTCGCGGTAGCGCGTCGCCGGGTCGCCGATGATGCGCAGCACGCGCTTCTTCGCGTCCTGCAGGCCGTGGTGGTAGTCGACGACGATCTGCTCGACCGGGTCGTAGTACAGCGCGTTGACGCTGAAGTCGCGCCGCGCCGCATCCTCGATCTGCGGGCCCCAGACGTTGTCGCGCAGCACGCGCCCGCTGGCATCGACGACGTGCGCCTTGCCGCTGAGCTCCTGCTTCGAGGTCTTCTCGTTGCCGCTGACCTGGTCGGCCGCCGCGGCGTCGAGCAGCGCGCGGAAGGTGGATACCTCGATCACCTCGTGCTCGCGGCCGCGGCCGAAGATCACGTGCACGATGCGAAAGCGCCGGCCGATGATGAAGGCGCGCCGGAACAGCGCCTTGACCTGCTCGGGCGTGGCGTCGGTGGCGACGTCGAAGTCCTTGGGCCTCGAACCCACCAGCAGGTCGCGCACCGCGCCGCCGACGATGTAGGCCTGGTGCCCGGCATCCTTCAGCGTGCGCACCACGCGCACCGCGTTGTCGTCGAGCAGGCTCTGGTCGATGCCGTGGCCGTCGGCGCCGATTTCGACGCGCTTGCCCAGCGGCACCGGCTTGGGCGCCGCGCCGGCCTTGCCGAGCAGCCGGTCGATGAATTTCTTGATCATGCGAAGAGTCTGAGGATGGGCCAGCCGCGCGCGCCGGCCATGCGTTCCAGCGCCGGAGCCGGGTTGGTCGCCACCGGATGGCTGACGCGCTCGAGCAGCGCCAGGTCGTTGGTGGAATCGCTGTAGAAGGTGGTGCGCCCGAAGTCCGCGCAGCGCCTGCCGCGGCGCTGGAGCCACTGCTGCACGCGCGTGACCTTGCCTTCGCGGAAGGACGGCACGCCTCGGATCGCGCCGGTGACGCGGCCATGGGCATCGCGCTGCAGTTCGGTGGCGATCAGCTCGTCGATGCCGAACAGCGCGGCGACCGGCCGGGTGACGAATTCATTGGTCGCGGTGACGATGGCCACCAGGTCGCCGGCCTCGACGTGCCGCCGCACCAGCGCAAGCGCGCTGTCGTGCAGCGCCGGGCGGATGATCTCTTCGACGAAGCGCCGGCTGGCGTCGGCCAGCTCGGCCTCGCTGCGCTCGCGCCAGGCCGCGGTAGCGAAGCGGATGTAGGCATCGACGTCCAGACGTTCGGCCTGGTACTGCGCATAGAACTCGTCATTGGCGCGGCGGAAGGTCTCGCCGTCGGCCCAGCCCAGGCGCACCATGAATTCGCCGAAGGCGTGATCGGAGTCGATGGCCAGCAGCGTGCCGTCCAGGTCGAACAGCGTCAGGTTCACGATGCGGCCCCGGCGGCGGCGCGGCGCATCGTCTGCTCGTCCGCCTGCTCCTGCAGCATCTGGCGCAGCAGCGGCACGGTCACCCCGCGCTGGCGCGCCAGCGCGAAACGGTCGATGCGTTCGAGCAGCCGCATCAGCGTGCCCAGGTCGCGCGCGGCGCGCGTCAGCAGATAGTCGATGACCTCGTCGGCGAGGAAGATGCCGCGGCGCCCGGCCTCGAGGCGCAGCGCGGCGCGCGCCTCGATCTCGCTGCACGGCTGCAGCGCGAACACATGGCCCCAGGCCAGGCGCGTGCGCAGGTCGTCGCGCAAGGGCAAGTCGACAGGCGGCAGACGGCCGGCCGCCACCCATTGCACGCCGGCGTCCACGGCCTGCACGAACAGCGCGAAGGCCGCGTGCTGGCGCTCGGCGTCGAGCGCGTCGCAGCCGTCGACGCCCACCAGCGTCCAGCCGGGCTGCAGCACCCACGGCGCCGGGTCGTCGGCACGGAAGCTGCCGGCCTGCCCGCCGGCGCGCTGCCGTTCGTGCGCCAGCGCGCGCAGCAGATGGCTCTTGCCGCTGCCCGCCGGGCCCCACAGGTACACGGGCGCCGCCGGCTGCGCCAGCGTACGCAGGTGGGCCAGCGCCGCGGCGTTGGCGCCGCTCAGGAAGTTGTCGAAGGTGGGCAGCGGGTCGGGGCCGATCGCCAGAGGGATCTGCTTCATCGCCATGTCCGCGCTCGCATGGCGGCGCATTCTAGGCGCCGCGACCGTGGCCGCGTCAGCCCGGGCGCTTGTATCGCGCCCCGGGCCTTCGCCAGCTTGCCAAGCCCCTTCCGGGCCTTGCGCACGGCCTTCAGTGCAGCGGCCCTTGGCGGCGCTGGCCCAGGCGCTGCAGCCGCTCGCGCAGCACGCCCGCGTCGCCGGCATCGGGCTGGTGCTGCAGATAGGCCCACAGGTCGGCCGCGGCGGCCTCGTCCAGGCCGAGCGCGGCCAGCGCCAGGCCGCGGTCGCGGCGCTCGTCCCAGGCCTGCGGCAGCAGCACCACCAGGCGCTCGCACACCGCGCGCAGCCGCGGCCAGTCTTCGTGGCTGCGGTGGATCTCCTTCAGGTTGCGCAGCAGCCGCGCGATCACCTCGCGCGGCGCCGCCGCCTGCAGGAACAGGCCCAGCGGTACATCGAACTCGCCGGTCAGTCCGCGCGCGCGGCGGTACGGCATCAGCCGCTCTTCGAGCTCGCTGCGCGACAGCGACTGGCCGCTGAGCGGATCGATCACCACCTCGCCCTTGCCGGCGCGCAGCTTGACCAGGAAATGCCCGGGGAAGGACACGCCGCGTGCGTTCAGGCCGATCTGCGCGGCCAGCTCGATGTACAGCAGCGCCAGCGTGATCGGGATGCCGCGGCGCATGTGCAGCACCTCGTGCAGGTAGCTGTTGCGCGGGTCGTAGTAATTGTTGAGGTTGCCGGCGAAGCCCAGGTCCTGGAAGAAGTAGCGGTTCAGGTAGCGCAGCTTCTGCAGCGCGACGGCATCGGCCGGCACGCGCCGCCGCAGCCGCTCGGCCAGCGCGTCCACTTGCGCCAGCACGCCCTGCGCGTCCAGGCCCGGGTATTCGTCCTGCGCCACCGAGATCGCCGCCTCGAGCAGCGCGAAACCCTGGTCCTCGGCGACCAGCGAGGCGAAGTACTGCAGCGCGCTCGGCGCCTCGAAACGCAGCGTGCCGCTCATCGAAGAGCCCGCGTGTGCACCATGCAACCAAGTGTACGGGTCAGCGGCGGCGCAGATGCGCAGGCCGCAGGCCGCTCAAGCCCAGCACCGCGAAGTACAGCAGCGCGGCGCCGCCGAGCACCGCCGCCATCCAGCCGGCGCGCTGCGCCCAGTGGGCCTGCAGGCCGATCCAGTCGACAGCCCGAGCGGCCCAGGCGAGCAGCAGGCCCAGCGCCGCGCAACCCAGCGCCACGCGCAGCATGAACAGCGGCCAGCCGGGCAGCGGACTGTAGGCGCCGCTGCGGCGCAGGCCGAGCAGCAGCCAGCCGGCGTTGAGCAGCGCGCCCAGGCCGATCGACAGCGCCAGCCCGGCGTGGGCGAGCCAGGGCACGAGCACGACGTTCATGGCCTGCGTGGCGGCGAGCACGACGACGGCGATGCGCACCGGCGTGCGGATGTCCTGCCGCGCATAGAAGCCCGGCGCCAGCACCTTGACGCCGACCAGCCCCATCAGGCCGACGCCGTAGCCCATCAGCGCACGCGTGGTCTGCGCCACGTCCTGCGGCTGGAAGTGGCCGTAGTGGAACAGCACCGCCACCAGCGCCTTGGGGAAGACGATCAGCGCCACCGCACACGGCAGCGCCAGCAGCACCAGCACGCGCAGGCCCCAGTCGAGCATGTTCGAATAGGCCTGCATGTCCTGCCGCGCCTGCGCCGCCGACAGCTGCGGCAGCAGCACCACGCCCAGCGCCACGCCGAGCAGCGCGGTCGGAAACTCCATCAGCCGGTCGGCGTAGGTCAGCCACGACACCGCGCCGACGCCCACGTGCGAGGCGATCTGCGTGTTGATCAGCAGCGACAGCTGAGCCACCGACACGCCGAGCAGCGCCGGCGCCATCAGGCCGAGCACGCGGCCGACGCCCGGGTGGCGCCGCGCCTCGCGCAGCGCGCGCCACCCCAGCCTGAAGCGCGGCAGGCAGCCGATGGCGCGCAGCGCCGGCACCTGGATCGCCAGCTGCAGCAGGCCGCCGGCCATCACGCCGGCGGCCAGCGCCAGGATCGGATCCAGCCCCCAGCGCGCGAACAGCGGCGCGCCCTGCCAGGCCGCGATGATCATCGCCAGGTTCAACAGCACCGGCGTGACCGCCGGCACGGCGAAGCGCTTCCAGGTGTTCAGGATGCCGGCCGACAGCGCCACCAGCGACATGAAGCCGATGTACGGGAACATCCAGCGCGTCATCGCCGCCGCCAGGTCGAACTCGGCCAGGCCCGAGCCGATCAGCCACACCAGCACCGGCGCGGCAGCCATGCCGGCGATGCAGGTCAGCAGCAGCGCCGCGGCGAGCACGCTGGCCACCGCGTCGATCAGCCGGCGCGTGGCGTCGTCCCCATCTTGCGCGCGCGTGGCGGCGAGCACCGGCACGAAGGCCTGCGAGAAGGCCCCTTCGGCGAACAGCCGGCGCAGCAGGTTGGGGATGCGGAAGGCGACGTTGAAGGCGTCGGTGGCGGCGCTGGCGCCGAAGGCCGCGGCGATCAGCTGCTCGCGCACCAGGCCGGTGATGCGCGAAGCCAGGGTCAGCAGGGAAACGGTGGAGGCGGCCTTGAGCAGGTTCATCGCTGGGTCGACGGCACGGCGACGGCCCTGCAGCAGCGGGGGCGCATTATAGGCAGCGCCCTGGCGCACATGCCGCAGGTGCTATACTGCCCGGCTTTGCACCTTTCGTTCGAGCACCCATGGCCACATCGTCCAAAGCCAAGAAGAAGACCGTCCGTCTCGCCTCGGGGCGCAAGCGTGTGCGCCAGGACGTCAAGCTCAACGCCGCCAACACCGCGCTGCGTTCGCGCTTTCGCACCGTGATCAAGAACGTGCAGAAGGCCGTGGCCGGCGGCGACAAGGCCAAGGCGACGGAGCTGTACAAGTCGGCGCAGAGCGTCATCGACTCGATCGCCGACAAGGGCATCTTCCACAAGAACAAGGCCGCGCGACACAAGAGCCGACTCTCGGCCAAAGTGAAGGCGTTGTCGGCCTCCGCCTGATCCGGCGAACCCCCGGTTCCCCCGCATCAAGAGCCTGCCGCCGCAGGCTCTTTTCATTTGGCAGGCTCTTTTTCATTTATCTTCCGCATCGCAGCCCGAGGATCCCCGATGAACGCACCCGACCCCGCCGTCGTCTCGCCGATGCCGCACGTGATGAACACCTACGGCCGGTTGCCGCTCGCGCTTAGCCACGGCCGCGGCTGCTGGGTCTGGGACACGCAGGGCCGCAAGTACCTGGACGGCCTGGGCGGCATCGCCGTCAACACGCTCGGCCATGCGCACCCGAAGCTGGTGCCGGCGCTGCAGGACCAGGTGGCCAAGCTGATCCACAGCTCCAACTACTACGAGGTGCCGCTGCAGGAGACGCTGGCCGCCAGGCTGTGCGAGATCTCCGGGCTGGAGTCGGTGTTCTTCTGCAACAGCGGACTGGAAGCCAACGAATGCGCGCTGAAGATCGCACGCAAGTACGGCCATGACCGCGGCATCAGCCGGCCGGAGATCATCGTCTACGAGAAGGCCTTCCACGGCCGCAGCATCGCCACGCTGTCGGCCACCGGCAACGACAAGGTGCAAAAGGGCTTCGAGCCGCTGGTCGAGGGCTTCGTGCGCGTGCCGCTGAACGACCTGGCCGCGGTGGAGCAGGTGGCGGCGAACAACCCGAACGTGGCCGCGGTATTCCTGGAAGTGATCCAGGGCGAAGGCGGCATCAACCAGACGCGCGCCGACTACCTGCAGGGCCTGCGCCGGCTGTGCGACGCCAAGGGCTGGCTGCTGATGCTCGACGAGGTGCAGTGCGGCCTGGGCCGCACCGGCAAGTGGTTCGCGCACCAGTGGGCCGGCATCAAACCCGATGTGATGCCGCTGGCCAAGGGCCTGGGCTCGGGCGTGCCGATCGGCGCCGTCGTCGTCAACGCCAAGGCCAACGTGCTCGGCCCGGGCAACCACGGCACCACCTTCGGCGGCAACCCGCTGGCCATGCGCGCCGGCGTGGAGACGCTGCGCATCATGGAAGAGGATGGCCTGATGGCCAATGCCGCCGCCGTCGGCCAGGTGCTGCGCGAGGCGCTCAAGGCCGGCCTGGCCGGCGAGCTCGCCAATGGGGGCGTGGTCGAATTCCGCGGCCAGGGCCTGATGATCGGCATCGAGCTCGACCGCCCCTGCGGCGTGCTGCTCGGCCGCGCAGCCGAGGCCGGACTGATGATCAGCATCACGGCGGACCGCGTGGTGCGGCTGCTGCCGCCGCTGATCCTGTCGGCCGGCGAGGCGCGGCAGATCGCCGCGATCCTGTGCCCGCTGATCCGGGCCTTCCTCGCTGAACCGAAGTGACCTGAAGTGCGGCCCGGCGACACACTGATGAAGCACTACCTGCAGTTCAAGGATCTGCGCGCCGAGGAGTACGCCTACCTGTTCGAGCGCGCGCGCATCATCAAGAAGCGCTTCAAGAACTACGAGAAGTACCACCCGCTGGCCGACCGCACGCTGGCCATGATCTTCGAGAAGGCCAGCACGCGCACCCGCGTCAGCTTCGAGGCCGGCATGTACCAGATGGGCGGCTCGGTGGTGCACCTGACCACCGGCGACAGCCAGCTCGGCCGCGCCGAGCCGGTGGAGGATTCGGCGCGCGTCATCAGCCGCATGTGCGACCTGGTGATGATCCGCACCTACGAGCAGGCCAAGCTCGCCGCCTTCGCTGCGCACAGCCGCGTGCCGGTGATCAACGGGCTGACCAACGAATTCCATCCGTGCCAGATCCTGGCCGACATCCTGACCTATATCGAGCACCGCAGCTCCATCCAAGGCAAGGTGGTGGCCTGGGTCGGCGACGGCAACAACATGGCCAACACCTGGCTGCAGGCGGCCGAGATCCTGGGCTTCACGGTGCACGTCAGCACGCCCGGCGGCTACGAGGTCGACCCGCAGTTGGCCGGCATCTCGAACATGGGCTGCTGGAAGGTCTTCAAGGACCCACTGGACGCCTGCCGCGGCGCGGACCTGGTGACCACCGACGTGTGGACCAGCATGGGCTACGAGGCCGAGAACGAGGCGCGGCGCAAGGCCTTCGCCGACTGGTGCGTGGACGCCGAGATGATGGCCGCGGCCCGACCCGATGCCCTCTTCATGCACTGCCTGCCGGCGCACCGCGGCGAGGAAGTGAGCGCCGAGGTCATCGACGGCCCGCAGTCGGTAGTCTGGGACGAGGCTGAAAACAGGCTGCACGTGCAGAAGGGACTCATGGAGTACCTTCTGCTCGGCCGCATCGGCTGACAAGCCGAGGCGGCGGCCCGCAGGGCCGGCAGACTGTTTGGGTGCAGGCTCGCATCGCGCAGCGATGTGAAGGCGCGACAGCGCCGGGCCGGAACCAAAATCGCTTGCACGTGCAGAAGGGACTCATGGAGTACCTTCTGCTCGGCCGCATCGGCTGACAAGCCGCGGCGGCGGCCCGCAGGGCCGGCAGACTGTTTGGGTGCAGGCTCGCATCGCACAGCGATGTGAAGGCGCGACAGCGCCGGCCGAGCGGCACGGGCGCCGCTGTCGGCATTTACCGACACCGCGCCGATCGGCTCGGTGCTAAGTTCCGCGGCATGCGACTGTGGGACATCTCCCCGCCGGTGCACGCCGCCGCACCGGTCTTTCCCGGCGATACGCGCTATGCGCAGGCGTGGAACGCGCGCATCGGCCCGGGCTGCCCGGTCAACGTGTCGACGCTGACGCTGTCGCCGCACATCGGCGCGCATGCCGACGCGCCACTGCACTACGACGACGCCGGCGCGGCCATCGGTGCGCTCGACCTCGCCCCGTACCTCGGCCCTTGCCGCGTGGTGCATGCCATCGGCTGCGGACCGCTGGTGGAATGGGCACACCTGGAACACGCACTGGCCGGCCTGCCGCCGCGCGTGCTGGTGCGCAGCTACGCGCGCCAGCCGGCGGGGTGGGACCCCGCGCTGCCGGCCTTCGCGCCGCAGACCGTCGAACGCCTGGCCGACCTGGGCGTGGTGCTGATCGGCATCGACAGCGCCAGCATCGACCCGGCCGACAGCAAGACACTGCCCAGCCACCAGGTGGTCCGCCGCCGTGGCCTGCGCGTGCTGGAGAACCTGCTGCTCGACGAGGTACCCGAGGGCGACTACGAACTGATCGCGCTGCCGCTGAAGCTGACGAACGCCGATGCCAGCCCGGTACGCGCCGTGCTGCGTGAACTGGAGACAAGATGAGGAACCGCGACGAAGCCCTGGCGCTGGACGCCGCCGATCCGCTGGCGCCATTGCGCGAGCAGTTCAGCATCCCGCCCGGCCTGATCTACCTGGACGGCAACTCGCTGGGCGTGATGCCCAAAGCGACGCCGGCGCGCGTACAAGAGGTGGTGGCGCAGGAATGGGGCAGCGGCCTGATCGGCAGCTGGAACAGTGCCGGCTGGATGGAGCTGGCGCCGCGCATCGGCGACAAGATCGCGCGGCTGATCGGCGCCGGCCCGGGCGAATGCGTGGCCGCCGACTCGACCTCGGTGAACCTGTTCAAGGTGCTGAACGCGGCGCTGGCGATCGCGCGCGCCGGCGGCCCGGCGCGCACCCGCATCGTCAGCGAGCGCAGCAACTTCCCCACCGACCTGTACATCGCCGAAGCCACCGCCGCCGAGCGCGGGCTGGAACTGCTGCTGGCCGAGCGCCCCGAAGACCTGCCCGAGCTGCTCGACGAGCGCTGCGCGGTGCTGATGCTGACCCACGTCAACTACGCCAACGGGCGCGTGCACGACATGGCGGCGCTGACGAAGGCCGCGCACGAAGCCGGTGTGCTCGCGCTGTGGGATCTGGCGCATTCGGCCGGCGCGCTGCCGCTGGACCTGAGGGGCAGCGGCGCCGACTTCGCCATCGGCTGCGGCTACAAGTACCTGAACGGCGGCCCCGGCGCGCCGGCCTTCGTCTGGGTCGCGCCAAAGCACGCCGAGCGCTTCCGGCAGCCGCTGGCCGGCTGGATGGGGCATGCCGCACCCTTCGAGTTCAAGCCCGGCTACCGGCCCGCCCCGGGCATCCGCCGCTACCTGTGCGGCACGCCGGCGGTGATCTCGCTGGCGGCGCTGGAATGCGGCGTCGATACGGTGCTCGCCGCCGAGGCCCACGGCGGCATGGCGGCGCTGCGGCAGAAGTCGCTGGCACTGACCCGGGCCTTTGCCGCGTTGGTCGAAGAACGCTGCGGCGGCCACGCTCTGAGGCTGGCCTCGCCACGCGAAGATGCAATGCGCGGCAGCCAGGTCTGCTTCGCGCACGCGACGCACGGCTACGCGATGATGCAGGCGCTGATCGCGCGCGGCGTGGTCGGCGACTTCCGCGCGCCCGACATCCTGCGCTTCGGCTTCACGCCGCTGTACACGCGCTTCGTCGACGTCTGGGATGCCGTCGAACACCTGCACCAGGTGCTGCAGCGCGAAGAGTGGCGCGAAGCGCGTTTCAACCAGCGGGCGGCAGTGACATGAACCAACCCGGCCACAGCGAAGGCATCGTGCGCGACGAAGGCGCCAAGCTCGACTTCGCGCGCGACATGAGCTACGGCGACTACCTGCACCTGGACCAGGTGCTCAGTGCCCAGCATCCGCTGTCGCCGGACCACAACGAGATGCTGTTCATCGTGCAGCACCAGACCAGCGAGCTGTGGATGAAGCTGATGCTGCACGAGCTGCGCGCGGCCATCGGCCACGTCGCGCGCGACGAGCTGGCGCCGGCCTTCAAGATGCTGGCGCGCGTCAGCCGGATCATGGAGCAGCTGGTGCACGCCTGGGACGTGCTGGCGACGATGACGCCGTCGGAATACAGCGCCATCCGCCCCTACCTGGCCAACTCCAGCGGCTTCCAGAGCTGGCAGTACCGCTGCATCGAATTCAGCCTGGGCAACAAGAACGCCGCGATGCTGCAGCCGCACGCGCATCGCGGCGATCTGCTGGCGCACGTGCGCGCGGCCTACGCGGCGCCGTCGCTGTACGACGAGGCGCTGCGGCTGCTGGCGCGCCGCGGCCTGCCCGTGCCGGTCTCGCATCTGCAACGCGACTGGACTCGGGCCTACGAAGCCAGCGACGAGGTCGAGGCCGCCTGGCTCGTGGTCTACCGCGACCCCGCGCATCACTGGGACCTGTACCAGCTCGGCGAGGAGTTGACCGACCTCGAGGACGCGTTCCGCCTCTGGCGCTTCCGCCACGTGACGACGGTGGAACGCATCATCGGCTTCAAGCGCGGCACGGGCGGCACCAGCGGCGTCGGCTACCTGCGCAAGATGCTCGACGTGGTGCTGTTCCCCGAGATCTGGAAGCTGCGCACCGACTTGTAGGGGCAAGTAGCACTAAAGTCGCCGCCATGAAGATCCTCGTTCTCGGCGCCGGCGCGATCGGCGGCTATTTCGGCGGCCGGCTGGTGCAGGCCGGCGGCGACGTGCGCTTCCTGGTGCGCGAACGCCGGCAACGGCAGTTGCAGCAGCAGGGCCTGGTGGTACGCAGCCCGCACGGCGACTTCCAGCTGCCGGTACGCGCGCTGCGGCGCGAGCAGATCGACGCGCCGGCCGACCTGGTGCTGCTGGCCTGCAAGGCCTACGACCTGGACGACGCGCTGCAGGCCATCGCCCCCGCCGCCGGCGCGCACACGACGATCGTGCCGCTGCTCAACGGCATCGCCCACATCGACCGGCTGCAGGCCGCCTTCGGCGCCGCACGCATCGCCGGCGGCAGCTGCAACATTCCGGCCACGCTGTCGCCGCAGGGCGAGGTGTTGCAGCTGGGGCCGCTGCACCGCATCGTCTTCGGCCGGCTGCCCGGCACGGCCGACGAGGCGCAGCCGCGGCTCGAAGCGCTGCTGGCGCTGTGGCGCGCCACGCCGGTGGCGGCCGAGTTGGATGAGCAGATGATGCGCGCGCTGTGGGAGAAATTCGTCGGCCTGGCGACGATCGCGGCGATGACCTGCCTGATGCGCGGCACGGTCGGCGACATCCTCGCGGCCGACGACGGTGCCGCCCTGTTCGCGCAGACCTTCGCCGCCTGCGAAGGCGCGGCGCGCGCCGCGGGCTATCCGCCGCGCGAAGCGCCGATGGCGGTGTTCAGGACGATGATGAGCGACCGCGGCTCGGCGATGACGGCGTCGATGCTGCGCGACCTGGAAGGCGGCGGCCGCACCGAAGGCGCTCACGTGGTCGGCGACATGCTGCGGCGCGTGACGGCCGCGGGTCTGGACCCCGGCGCGCTGCGCGCCGCCTGGTGCCACCTGCAGGTGGCCGAGCGCCGCCGCGCGGCGGCGTAGTTCAGGCCAGCGCCGCGTCCAGCGCGCGCTCGAAGCTGGCCACGGTGCGGTCCGGATTCTTCAGCTTGTCCAGCCCGAACAGGCCGATGCGGAAAGTCTTGAAGTCCGGCCCTTCGTCGCAGGCCAGCGGCACGCCGGCGGCGATCTGCAGCCCCTGCTTCGCGAAGGCCTGCGTGTTCTGGAAGTCTTCCCGATCGGTCCAGCTGACGATCACGCACGGCGCCTGGAAGCCGGGCACGGCCACGCTGTGCATGCCGCGCGCCTCGAGCAGCGCGCGCACGCGCGTGCCGATCGCCTGCTGCGCGGCGCGCGCAGCCTCGAAGCCGAAGGCCGCCGTCTCCTGCATCGCGTCGCGCAATGCGGCCAGGCCGTCGGTGGGCAGCGTCGCGTGATAGGCGTTCTGGCCCTTCTCGTGCGTCTCCATGATCGCGAGCCACTTCTTCAGGTCCATCGAGAAGCTGCTGCTGACGGTGGCGTCGATGCGCTCCCGCGCCGTCTCGCCCAGCATCACCAGGCCGGCGCAGGGCGTGCTGCTCCAACCCTTCTGCGGCGCGCTGACCAGCACATCGATACCGGTGGCCGCCATGTCCACCCACATCGCGCCCGAGGCCACGCAGTCGAGCACGAACAAGCCGCCGTGCGCGTGCACCGCATCGGCCACCGCGCGCAGGTAGTCGTCGGGCAGGATCATGCCGGCCGAGGTTTCGACGTGCGGCGCAAACACCAGGTCCGGCTTGCTCGCGCGGATCGCCGCCACCACCTCGCCGATCGGCGCCGGGACGAACGGCGCCTGCGCGCCGCTGCCGGCGCGCCGCGCCTTCAGCACCGTGGTCTCGGCCGGGATCGCACCCATCTCGAAGATCTGGCTCCAGCGGTAGCTGAACCAGCCGTTGCGGATCACCAGCACCTTCTTGGCCGCCGCGAACTGGCGCGCCACCGCCTCCATGCCGAAGCTGCCGCTGCCGGGCACGACGATCGCCGAACGCGCGCCGTAGACCTGCTTCAGCGTGGCCGACACGTCCTGCATCACGCGCTGGAAGCGCTGCGCCATGTGGTTCAGCGCGCGGTCGGTGTAGACCACCGAATACTCGAGCAGGCCGTCGGGGTCGACGTGGGGCAGCAATCCGGGCATGTCAGGTCTCGTCGCAGGGAATCGGAAAGCCGAGGTTAGCAGCCCGCGAGCGTCTACCTAGAATCACCCTACCCCGTGTTTGCAGGAGTCCCGATGGACGCTCGCACCTCCCCGATCCGCATGCGCCTGGCGCAATTGCGCGAAGAACTGGCGCGGCGCGGCATCGGCGCGCTGCTGGTTCCCAGCAGCGACCCGCACCTGTCCGAATACCTGCCCGCGCGCTGGCAGGGCCGCGTCTGGCTGTCGGGCTTCACCGGCTCGATGGGCACGCTGGTGGTCGCCGCGCAGCGCGCCGCGCTGTTCGCCGACAGCCGCTACTGGGTGCAGGCCGAAGCGCAGTTGGCCGGCACGGGCATCGAGCTCGTGCGCATCGCTTCGGCCGCAGCGCCGGCGCATCTGGACTGGCTGGTCGAGCAGCTGCCGCGCGGCGGCGTGGCCGCCGTGGACGGCCAGGTGCTGGGTCTGGCCGCGGCGCAGGCGCTTCAGGCGCGGCTGCAGGCCGCCGGCATCACGCTGCACACCGCGCCCGATCTGCTCGACGCGATCTGGCCCGAGCGCCCGGCCCTGCCGGCGCCGCCGGTCTACGCCCACCGCGCGCCGCAGGCGCCGCGGCCGCGCGCCGCCAAGCTGGCGCTGGTGCGCGAGGCGATGGCGCGGCACGGCGCCACGCATCACTTCGTCTCCACCGTCGACGACATCGCCTGGCTGACCAACCTGCGCGGCAGCGACGTCGACTACAACCCGGTGTTCCTGGCGCACCTGCTGCTGGACGGCAGCGGCGCCACGCTGTTCGTCGTCGACGGCAAGATCGCGCCCGCCCTGTGCGACGAACTGGCGGCTGACGGCGTCCGCACGGCGCCCTACGGCGAGGCCGGCGCGGCGCTGGCCGCACTCGGCCACGGCGAGGTGCTGCTGCTCGATCCCAAGCGCGTGACGCTGGGCTTTCGCCAGCAGGTGGGCAGCGGCTGCCGCGTGGTCGAGGCCATCAACCCGAGCACGCTGCTGAAGAGCCGCAAGACCGAGGCCGAAGCGGGCTTCATCCGCGCGGCGATGGCCGAGGACGGCGCGGCGATGTGCGAGTTCTATGCGTGGTTCGAGGCCGCACTGGCGCGCGGCGAGCGCCTCAGCGAGCTGACGGTGGACGAACGCCTGACGGCCGCGCGCGCGCGGCGCAGCGGCTTCGTCGGCCTGAGCTTCCCGACCATCGCCGGTTTCAACGCCAACGGCGCGATGCCGCACTACCGCGCCACGCCCGAGTCCTACGCCTGGATCGAAGGCGACGGGCTGCTGCTGATCGACTCCGGCGCGCAGTACCTGGGCGGCACCACCGACATCACGCGCGTCTGGCCGATCGGCCAGTTGACGCCGGCCATGAAACGCGACTACACGCTGGTGCTGAAGGGCACGCTGGCCTTGAGCCGCACGCGCTTCCCGCGCGGCACTTTGAGCCCGATGCTCGACGCCATCGCGCGCGCGCCGCTGTGGGCCGAGGGCCTGGACTTCGGCCACGGCACCGGCCACGGCGTCGGCTACTTCCTCAACGTGCACGAAGGCCCGCAAAGCATCAGCCGCACCGTGCCCGACGCGCACATGGCGATGGAGCCGGGCATGGTCACCTCGATCGAACCTGGCGTGTACCGCCCCGGCCAGTGGGGCGTGCGCATCGAGAACCTGGTGCTGAACGTGCCGGCGCAGACGCCCGAGGGCAATACCTTCGCCGAGATGCTCGAGTTCGAGACGCTGACGCTGTGCCCGATCGATACGCGCTGCATCGAGCGTTCGCTGCTGCGCACCGACGAGATCGACTGGCTCGACGCCTATCACGCCACGGTACAGGAGCGCCTCGCGCCGCGCGTCGACGGCGAGGCGCTGGCCTGGCTGCAGCAGCGCTGCCGGCCGATTCAACCGGCGCGATGAACGCCGTGCCCGCGCTGGGCATCGACCTGGGCGGCAGCAAGATCGAAGCGCTGCTGTTGTCGGCCGACGGCGGCGAGTTGTGGCGCCGACGCGTGGCCACGCCGGCCGGCGACTACGGCGCCACGCTGCAGGCCGTGGCCGCGCTGGCGGCACAGGCGCGCGGCGCCGGCGGCGGCGCGTGCAGCATCGGCCTGGGCACGCCGGGCAGCGCGACACCCGCAGGGCTGATCAAGAACGCCAACTCGCTGTGCCTGAACGGCCGGCCGCTGCAGGCGGACCTTGAACAGTTGCTCGGCCAGCCGCTGCGCCTGGACAACGACGCCAATTGCCTGGCGCTGTCCGAGGCCACCGACGGCGCCGGCGCCGGCGCGCCGGTGGTCTTCGCGGCGATCCTGGGCACCGGCGTGGGCGCCGGCATCGCCGTGCATGGGCGCGTGCTCAGCGGCCCCAACGGCCTGGCCGGGGAATGGGGCCACAACCCGCTGCCCTGGGCGGTGCCCGGCGAAGATCCGCTGTTCGACTGCTGGTGCGGCAAGCAGGGCTGCACCGAGACGCTGCTCAGCGGCCCGGGTCTGGCGCGCGAGCATCGCCACTTCGGCGGCGCACACTTCAGCGCCGCGCAGATCGCCGCCGCGGCGGCGCGCGGCGACGCCGCCTGCCGGGCCGCGCTGCAGCGCTGCTGCACGCGGCTGGCGCGCGCGCTGGCCGGCGTCATCAACCTGCTCGACCCGGACGTGATCGTGCTCGCCGGCGGGCTGTCGCAGATCGGCCTGCTGTACGAGCAGGTGCCGCAGCTGTGGGGCCGCTGGGTGTTCTGCGGCGGCCAGCGCGACGCCGTACGCACGCGTCTCGTGCGCAGCCGCCACGGCGACGCCTCGGGCGTGCGCGGTGCGGCCTGGCTGGGGCGCGAGGCGGCGCCGCGCTGATCGGCTGCGCTGCGGCATGCAGCGGCGGATCTCGGCACTTCGCCGACGGTCAACGCCGGTTCCGCGAAGAATGGTGCCGACCCACAGCCGACATTGCAGCGCCCATCCAGAAGCGGACCTTCGACTCAGCGACACAGGCCGCCCACGCCGAATGCCGCTCTGCGTGCATGCCTCTTGCATCTGGCATTGCCGCGCCCGGTGCTGCACAGAGCTATTGCAGGTTGCCGGCCACCGCGATGGTCTGTGCAGTGATGTAGTTCGACTCGGGCGAGCAGAACAGATACACCGCGTCGGCGGCCTCCTGCACGGTGCCCGCACGCCCCAGCGGATTGCGCTGCGCGTGTGATTTCGCGGCCTCCGGGCTGATGCCGACGCGGATGTCGCGGCCGTCGATCTTGACGGTGGCGCCCGCATGCGCATCGGCCGCAGTCATGCGTGTCAGGATGAAGCCGAAGGCCACCGCGTTGACCTTGACCTTGAAGCGACCCCATTCGCGCGCCAGCGCGCGCGTCATGCCGATCACGCCGGCCTTCGCGCTGCTGTAGTTCATCTGCCCGGCGTTGCCGTTCAACGCCGAGGTCGACGAGATGTTGACCACCTTGCGGAAGACCTCGCGGCCGGCCTCCTGGTCAGCCGCCGCCTGCGCCTTGATCACCGGGTACGCGGCGCGCAGGATGCGGAAGGGCGCGGTCATGTGGCAGTCCAGCATCGCGTACCACTGCTCGTCGCTCATCTTTTGGATGACATCGTCCCAGGTGTAGCCGGCGTTGTTGACGATGATGTCGATGCCCTTGAATTGGTCCACCGCGCATCTGACGTAGCGCTCGGCAAAGTCCGGCGCCGTCACGTTGCCATGGCACACCGCGGCCTTGACGCCCAGCTTGCGTACCAGTTCGGCGGTCTGCTGCGCCGGTTCCTGGTCCAGATCGTTGATGACGATGTGTGCGCCTTCGCTGGCGAGTTTCAGCGCAATCGCCTGGCCGATGCCGCGCCCCGATCCGGTGACCAGTGCCACCTTGCCTTCGAGTTTGCCCATGATGTTCTCCGTTCAGAGGGCGACGACGGCGTCGCCCAGAATCTTGATGTCGCCATACTGGTTGGCGGTCTGGATCTCGAGCCTGATGCGTCTTTCGCCCTCGGCCTCGAACTTCTCGGCCACCCTGCCGCTGCAAGTGACGACGTGGCCCAGGTGCGTGATGCCGATGAAGCGCACACTGAAAGCTCGCAGCCGGCGCTGATCCACCCACTGTGTCAGCAGCCGCCCGAGCCAGGCCATCGACAACATGCCGTGCGCGAACACGTCGGCCATGCCGGCCTTGCGCGCATAGTCGATGTCGATGTGGATAGCGTTGTGGTCGCCGGAGGCGCCGGCAAACAGTGCCAGCGTCGTGCGGTCCACCGCGGGCAGCGGCAGCGGCGGCAGGCTGTCGCCGACCTGGACCTTGTCGTAGTTCAGTTCCTTCATTTCAGTGGCTCCATCGACACATGAACTCGTTGCATCGAGCAACCGTCGCGGATCCGGCTTTAGCTCCGGCATCACATCGCTGACGCGATATGAGCCTACGCTGAAGCGCAAGCGCTTTGCCGGTCCGCTGACGGTGCCCCTTGAGGGGCGCGCGAAGCGCGTAGGGGTGGTTCAAATCTTGCGGTGCACGAGCACGCTGCGCAGGTCTGCGACGTGTTCACCACGCTGGTTGCTGACGCGCGTCTCGCGCACCACGAACTCCAGCGCACCGTTCTTCTTGGCATAGATGTCGGCGATGTGCGTGTCGAAGCTCAGCGTGTCGCCGGCATAGGCCATGCGGTGGTACGTGAAGCTCTCTTCGCCGTGCAGGATGCGGTTCGGCACGATGCCCAGTTCGTCGCGCCAGCCGCTGGGCGGCGCATTGAACTCCAGCGAGAACAAAAAGGTCGGCGGCAACGGCAGGCCGGGGTGGCCGGCGTCGCGCGCCGCGGCCTCGTCGCTGTACACCGGGTTGGTCTCGCCGGTGACCTTGGCGAAGAAGCGCAGCTGGCCGGCTTCGGCGGTCACCTTGTAGCCGGGCAACTTCTTGCCGATGTGCTGGGTGTCGATCATGTGTAAACCTCTTCAGGCCGCCTTGCGCAGCAGCGTGACGATGCCGGCGCCGCCCAGGCCCAGGTTGTGCTGCAGCGCGACCCTCGCGCCGGGCACCTGGCGGTCCTGCGCATTGCCGCGCAGTTGCTGCGTCAGCTCGTAGATCTGCGCCAGGCCGGTCGCGCCCAGCGGGTGGCCCTTCGACAGCAGCCCGCCCGAAGGGTTGACCACCCACTTGCCGCCATAGGTGTTGTCGCCATCGTCGACGATCTTCTCGCCTTCGCCCTCGGCCGCCAGGCCCAGTGCCTCCATCGTCAGCAGTTCGTTCTGCGCGAAGCAGTCGTGCAACTCGATCACGTCCACGTCCTCGGGGCCGATGCCGGCCTGCTCGTAGACTTGGCGAGCCGCCAGGCGCGTGATGTCGGTACCGACGACGCGGATCATGTCGCGCGTGCCGAAGCTGCTCGGCGGGTCGGTGGCCAGCGCCTGCGCCGCCACCACCACGTCGCGGCGCAGGCCATGCTTCTTCGCGAAGGCCTCGGAAACGACGATCGCCGCCGCCGCGCCGCAGGTCGGCGGGCAGGCCATCAGCCGCGTCAAGACACCTTCCCACAGCGGCGTCGAGGCCAGCACCTCCTCGGGACTGACGACGTTGCGGAACACCGCCAATGGGTTGCGCGCGGCATGCCGGCTGGCCTTGGCGCGGATCTTCGCGAAAGTCTCGAGCCGAGTGCCGTACTTCTTCATGTGCGCCATGCCGGCGCCGGCGAACTGGCGGATGGCGTTGCCGGGCAAGTCGGTGCGGCCGACGAGTTCGTCCACCAGCGCGTTCGCGCGCTCCAGCGCGGGCTTGCGGTCGGTCCGCACCGACTTCAGCGCTCCAGGGTTCATCTGCTCGAAGCCCACCGCCAGCGCGCAGTCCACCATGCCGCTCTGCACCGCCTGCCGCGCCAGGAAGAAGGCCGACGAACCGGTGGCGCAGTTGTTGTTGACGTTGAGGATCGGGATGCCGCTCATGCCGACGTGGTACAGCGCCTTCTGCCCGCAGGTGGAATCGCCGTAGACATAGCCGGCATAGGCCTGCTGCACGTCGGCATAGGCGATGCCGGCATCCTGCAGCGCAAGCCTCACGGCCTGCGCACCCATCAGGTCGTAGGGCTCGCTGGTGCCGGGCTTCTTGAAGGGGATCATGCCGACGCCGGCGACGAAGACTTCTGCGCTCATTGCGTGCTCCTGGTGTTCAAAGCTTGCGCGAGATCAGCTCGCGCTGCACCTCGCTGGTACCGCCGTAGATGCGGTTGACGCGGTAGTCGACGAAGGCGCGCGCCACCGGGTACTCGAGCATGTAACCGTAGCCGCCGTGTAGTTGCACCATCGCATCGAGCGCACTGCCCAGCGATTCGGTGGCGAACAGCTTGGCGATCGCTGCCTCCTCCAGCGTCAGCCGGCGGCGCAGGTGCTCGGCCAGGTAGTGGTCGACCATCAGCCGTACCGCGGTGCACTGCGCCTTCAGGTCGGCTAATCTGAACTTGGTGTTCTGGAAGTCCCACACCGTCTGGCCGAAGGCACGGCGGTCCTTGACGTAGTCGATGGTGTGCTGCAGCGTCGCCTCATAGGCCGCGGCGGCGCCGACGGCGATCATGAAGCGCTCCTGCGGCAGCTCCTGCATCAGCGCATACATGCCCTTGCCTTCTTCGCCGAGCAGGTTGCCCGCCGGCACGCGCACGTCGTCGAAGAACAGCTCGGCGGTGTCGGCCGCTTGCTGGCCCACCTTGTCGAGCTTGCGGCCGCGGCGAAAACCCGCGCGGTCGGCCTCCACCAGGATCAGGCTCATCGCCTTCGAGCCGGTGGCGGTCGGGTCGGTCTTGCAGACCACGATCACCAGGTCGCACTGCAGAGCGTTGCTGATGAAGGTCTTGGCGCCGTTGATCACGTACTCGTCGCCATCGCCATCATTCACACGGACGGCGGTGGTGCGTATGCCCTTCAGGTCGCTGCCGGTGCCCGGCTCGGTCATCGCGATCGCCAGCATCGTCTCGCCGCTCGCCGCACCCGGCAGCCAGCGCCGCTTCTGCTCGTCGCTGCCCAGGCGGAAGATGTAGGGCGCGATGATGTCCGAGTGCATGCCGAAGCTGATGCCGTTCAGCCCCAGGTAGGCCATCTCCTCGGCCAGCACCGCCGCATGCCCGAAGTCGCCGTCGCCGCCGCCGTATTCGCCGGGC
This sequence comes from Rubrivivax sp., assembly GCA_036724445.1. GTDB lineage: Bacteria > Pseudomonadota > Gammaproteobacteria > Burkholderiales > Burkholderiaceae_C > Rubrivivax. The sequence continues at coordinate 58,112 of DAIMFR010000021.1, forward strand.
AGCGCCGGGCACAACAGCCCCTCGCGGCCGGCCTTGAGCCACAGCGCACGGTCGACGCGGCCGGCCTGGTTCCATTCGGCCATGCGCGGCACCGCCTCGCGTTCGAGAAAGCGGCGCACGGTGCTGCGGAACATCTCGTGGTCTTCGCGGTAGACGCTGCGTTGGATCTTCATGCCGGCTCCTGGTTCTTGCGGGTGGGCACACTGTGCGGCGCGCGCCGCCGCCTGCATCCACCCGTGACGGATGGCAGTGCCTGCTTCATGCCCCCAGCGCCTCGGTCAGCCCGTACGCATCAAGCGCGACTGCACGGCGGCAATGTCGTGGCTGAACAGCGCCAGGTCGTGAACCACGCCGTCGCGGTCGCGCAGCTGCTTGCGCAGCACCGCCTCGGCGCGGAAGCCCAGCTCCTCGAAGACGGCGATTGCCGCACTCTGGTCCAAGGTCATCTGCACCATCAGCTTCTCCAGGCCAAGGCCCAGCGCCAGCGCAAAGCACTCCTGGATCAGCGCACGTCCCAGGCCGCAGCCGCGCCAGTCCGGTGCCACCAGCACACGCAACTCGCCCACGTGGCGCGACCAGGACAGCGGATCGATGACGATCGCGGTGCAGCCGGCCAGGGGTTCGCCCTCATGGGCCGCCAGGCTGAGCACGCGGCCCTCGGCGACGGCCTGCAGCCACGCCGCTTGCACCTTCGGGTGACTGATGTCGCGGCGCACGAAGCTCAGGTCGCGCGCCGACAGCGTCTGCACGAAGGCGGCCAACGCCGGCGCGTCCGCCGCACCCAGCGGCGCAATGCACACGCTGCGTGCGCCCAGCACCAGCTGACGCGGATAGCCGCGCGATTCGAGGATGTGGTTCATGTGGATCGGCTCCCCAGCCATTGGTCGAGTGCAGGCCACAGGCGCTTGACCGCATTCGGCCCCGCCACCAGGCTGACATGTCCGCCGGGCAGCACCAGTTCGGTCTTGTCTCGCGAGCCGGCGCGCGCCACCAGCGGCTTGGCGCAGTCCGGCGGCACGATGTGGTCGTGCTGCGCGATCACGTGCAGCAGCGGCACGCTGATGCGCTCGATCTGCACCCGCCGGCCGCCGATGCGCAGGCTGCCGTCGTGCAGCCCGTTCTTCCACATCAGCTCCTTGACCGTCTGCCGGTAGTACTCGCCCGCCAGCGGCAGGGTCTCCGCGCCCCAGCGGTCCATCGTGCGGTAGCCCTTGACGTAGGCGTCGTTCCACATGTTGTCCCACAGGCGGACCTGCGCCGCGGCGCGCGACGCCGGACGCAGCATGTCGAAGCCGTTGATCACCGATTCCGGCGGGATCAGCCCCAACCTGTCCACCAAGCGGTCGACGTCGAAGTGGCGGCGGTCGGTCAGCGCCTGGAACATCGTCATCTGTTTCCAGTCGATCGGCGTCGTGAAGCACACCAGGTTCTTCAGCGGCCCGTCGGCGTGCAGCGCCGCATAGGTCGTCGCCAACACGCCGCCCATGCAGTAGCCGACCAGCGTCACCTCGCGCTCGCCGCAGTCCTGCTGCACGCGGCGGATGCAGTCGGGGATGAAGTCGAGCACATAGTCCTCGATGCGCAGCCCGGCCTCGTCGCGCGTCGGTGCATTCCAGTCCATCACGTAGACGTCGTGGCCGCGCGCGCCCAGGTACTCGATCAGGCTCTGGCCCTTGGCCAGGTCGAAGATGTAGGCCTTGTTCGTCGTCGCCATCACCAACAGCAACGGCACGCGGTAGACCTCGTCGCTGCTCGCGCGGTAGTGGTAAAGGCTGAGCGTGCCGCGCCGGTGCAGCAGGCGCTTCGGCGTTGCGCCGGCTGCCGGCGCGGGCGAGCCCAGGTAGTCCAGGCCCTTCAGCCCGCGCTGGATCAGGCGCTCGACCTCGACCCGCACGCGTGCCGCGAGCGTCGGGTCTTCGGTCGGCCGGGCATGCATCGCCGTCATTCCTGCGGCGGCCAGGTCTGGCGCGCGGTGATGCGCACCAGTCGCCGCGTGGCGCGGCGCTGCAGCAGGTCTGCAGGCAGCAGCCACGGCTGCAGCGCGAGCTTGACGAAGACTTCGCCGCGCGGCAAGGCCAAGCGCAGCGCGGTGCCGAGCCAACGGCTGCCGCTGGTCCAGCCGATCAGCAGCAGGTTCGCGACTTCGCCGCCGGCGGCACGCAGGCGCCGCCGCGGCACCACCGCGTCAGCGATCTCGGCGATCTCCAGCGTACGGTCCGGCGGCACCTCGCCGCGGAAGGCCGCCGCCAGCGCCGCGCCGATGCGCTGCAGCACGTCGACGCCGCTGCCGAGCACGGCATCGAAGTTCAGGAAGCCGTGCACCTGGCCGGCGTAGTGCAGCAGTTCCACCGGCACGCCGGCGGCACGCAGGCGCGCCGCGTAGTCGAGGCCGTCGTCGCGGATCGGGTCGAAGCCGGCGCTGACCAGCAGTGCCGGCGGCAGGCCGCGCAGGTCGGGGTGGCGGCGCGGCGACAGCCGCGGGTCCGCGGGGTCGGCCGTGCTCAACACCACCTGCCGGATGTGTTCGATCAGCCCATCGCTGATGACGAAACCGTCGCGGTTCTCGCGCTTCGACGGAAAGTCCTCGATCAGCTCGGTCGCCGGATAGGCCAGTACCTGCAGGCGCAGTGCCGGGCCGCCGCGCTGGCGCGCGGCCTGCGCCACCGCCGCGGCGATGTTGCCGCCGGCCGAATCGCCGCCGATGGCAAGGCGCGTGACATCGATGCCGAGTTCGCCGCCGTGCCGTGCCACCCAGTCGAGCGCCGCGAGAAAGTCCGCGCGGCCGGCGTACAGGTCGTGCTCGGGCGACAGCCGGTAGCGCACCGCCACCGTCACGCAGCCGGCGGCCTGCGCCAGGCTGCGGCAGATCGGCTCGGCGGAATCGAGCCCGCCGACCATGAAGCCGCCGCCGTGGCACCACAGGAAGGCCGGTCGGGCCTGGCGGGGCCCGGGCGGCGTGAAGATGCGCAGCCGGATCGACCCGCCGGGACCGTCGATGCAATGTTCGACGACCGCAGCCACCGCCGGCCTGCGGCCCAGCGTCAGCGCGAACAGCCGCCAGACGGTGCGCGTCTGCCGCACCGGCAACTTCTCGATCGGCGTCAGCGCGCCGAGCTTCAGCCAGCGCAGGAAGGCGCGGGTCTCGCGGTCGGGCCGTGCGGCGCGCAGCACGGTCGGCATGCCGTTCCCGGCGCGGGCGCAAGAGCGGCGTTCCGGCTGGTTGTTCTTCATCGGGCGGTCCATCGCCTCAGTCGGCCAGACGCTTCATCTTCGTGGTGTCCAGACGCACCAGGCCGAAGGCCATGCCGTACATCAGCTGCCCGTCGGCGTCGACCTTCACCGGCGCGTACATGCCGTTGAAGATCGGGTCGCTGCCGGCACGCACGCTGAACACCGTCTTGCCGGTATCGAGGTCCATGCCGATGTGGTGGCGCTCGTTCCATGTGGTGGCGCTCGTTCCAGCGGTCGACGAAGTAGCCGTCGATGATCGCCATGCGGCTGCCGCCGCTGATCATCGGCACCACCGAGATCGCCGACACGTCGGCGCGCGCCCATTGCGCCGTCCAGCGATGGGCGCGGTGGTCCCATTTGAAGGCCGCGGCGCCGGCCGGGCCGGGGCGCGACGCGCCGGTGATCAGGTTGACGTAGTAGCTGCTGTCGCTGCCGGGAAAGACTTCCTCCTTCGCCGGGATGTTGTTGACGACGAAGGCCTGGTCGCCATAGGCCGCGACCGACTGCTCCGATTGCACGGTCGGCACCGCCGGCCCCATGTCGACCTCGATCTGGTCGGCCACGCGCGGCGACGCCGTGCCGGACTTCTGCGTCCAGCCCGCAGGGATGGCGTCGCGCCAGAACGCCACCAGGCGCATCTTGCGCGCGCCGTCGGTGATGACCACCAGCTTGTCGTCGTCGGTACCGAAGCCCATCAGCGTCGGCGTCGAGCCGGTGCCGTCGCCGAGCTTGGGCGCCGGCATGATCACGCCGCGGTCGTAGGGCGCGGCCCAGGCGCCGCTGGCCGCGTCGCTGCGGATCTTGCCGCCTGCGTCGACGACCAAGCGGTACATCGTCGTGTTCGACGCCACGTAGACCGCGCCGCCGCCAGCTTCGGGCCCGGTGGCGAAGCTGTTCATGAACAGCTCGTCGCGGCCAGGCACGCTGAAGACGTCGATCACCTCCAGCGTGTCGCGGTTCAGCGTCACCACCTTGCCGCCGAGCGTGTTGACGACGACGTAGCCGTTGTAGCTCATGCCCATGCCGAACAGCAGGTCGGCCGGGATGCGCGGCACGCCGCGCCTGGCCTTGTCGTTGTCGAACAGCGCGGCCGGCAGCGTGACGGTGCGCGCCGGCTTCATCGCCGACGCCGGGTCGGCCGGGTCCTGCTGGTCGATGCGGAAGATCTGCCGGCTGCTGCAGCCGAGGAAGGCATCGTCGCGCGTCAGCAGCGCGTAGACCGCGCCGTTGGCCGCCTGGTCGGGCGAGCCGCTGAGCATGCGGTTCGGCTGCGCGCGCATGTAGTCGAGCAGCCCCTCCTCGTCGCGCGCGTCGAGGAACTTCTGCACCGCCTTCGCCTGCTCGCGGCGCACCTCGGGCGAGACCGGCGTGAAGTTGGGCAGGCGCACCGGCACGTCGGTGCGTGCGATCTCGACCAGTTTGCCGTTCTCGACCTTCAGCTTGCGCAGGCCGAAGCCCGACCACCACCAATGGATCTCCTGGCCGCGCACGGTGTCGGCCACCGACGGCAGGCCCACCGATTCGTTGGCGATGAACTGCAGCGACTCGGGCGTCACCTCGTAGGCGCCGCGCGGCACGGCAATGCTTACGCTGTCGGTGGCGGCGTCGTTCCAGTGCGTCTGCGTGTTGTACGACTGCGCCAGGTACGGGTTCGGCAGCGGGCCGGCGGGCGCGGCGGCCCGTGCGGCGCCGGCGCAAAGCGCCACGGTGGCAAGCAGCGGCAGCAGGCGGGTTCGGATCGGGTTCATCTTTGCCTCCTTGGGTTGGGTGCCGCGATGGTCGGCCGCCGCACTCCCGCCGGCACCACCCGCAGTGGGTAGCTCTTCCTGCCCGCCCGCGCCACCCGTTGCAGGTGGTGGCAGCGCAGGCGCTTCGCCTCAGTCTGCGGGCCGTGCCGCAACCCGAGGAGACGACATGCGCCTGAAACACCTATTGACCATCGCCGCGATGGCCTGCAGCAGCCTGGTCCATGCCCAGGACTACCCGAACCACCCCATCACCATCGTGCTGCCGGCACCCCCGGGGGGCGCCACCGATGCGCTGGCGCGCGTGCTCGCCGAGGAAATGGGCAAGCGTCTGAAGCAGACGCTGATCGTCGACAACAAGGGCGGCGGCGCCGGCATGCTGGGCGTGCAGGCCGTGGCGCGCGCGGCGCCGGACGGCTACACCATCCTGCTGTCGCATTCCACGCCGCTGATGTACGTGCAGCACCTGTTCGCCAAGGTGCCCTACGACGTGCACCGCGACCTGGCCTTCATCACCGAGGTCTGCAGCGCCTACCCGCTGCTGACGGTGCGCAAGGACGTGCCGGCGACGAACATGAAGGAGTTCGTCGCCTGGGCCAAGGCGAACAAGGGCAAGCTGAACTACGGCTCCTTCGGCATCGGCTCGTCCAGCCACCTGCTGCTGGCCTACCTGAGCGAGGCGCAGAACCTGGACCTGAACCACATCGTCTACAAGGGCGAAGGTCCGATGGTGCAGGACATGCTCGGCGGCCAGATCCCGATGGGCATCTCCACGCTCGGCACCGCCGCGCCGCACGTGGCCGGCGGCGCGCTGCGCGCGCTGGCGGTGATGGGCGACAAGCGCTTCGTCAACCTGCCCGAAGTGCCGACCATGGCCGAGGCCGGCTTCCCCGACCCCGAGTACGTCGCAGTTGCCGGCTTCATGCTGCTGGCGCCGGCCGGCACACCGGCGCCGGTGCTGGCGCGGCTGGAACAGGAAGCGCGTGCCGCGATCCAGTCACCGGCGATGAAGGCGCGCTTCCAGATCTACGGGCTGGTCGGCGTGGGCGGCAGTGCGGCCGACGCGCGGCGCAAGTTCGAGGCCTCGCAGCCGATCGTCCAGAAACTGGTCAAGGTTTCCGGTGCCAAGGTGGAGTGATGCTGGACTGGGCGTCGCAGACTGGACTGGAGATCGGCCGGCTGGGGCCACCGTCGGCGCTTTCGAAACTCGGTAGCGGCACAATTGCTGCCAGCGCGCCGCCATCCGTTGCAGTGTCGGCGCAACGATCGGGAGCAATCGATGGGTACGAATGACCTGCTGCAGTCGGCACTGAAGCTCGATCCGGTTGAGCGCTTCGCGCTGGCCGAGGACATCCTGCGCAGTCTGGACCGGCCCGATCCCGAGATCGACCGGCTCTGGATCGAGGAGGCCGAGCGCCGGCTCGCAGCCTACCGCACCGGGCAAGTCCAGGGCATCGCCGCCGCCGACGTCGTTGGCGAGGATTGATGCGCGTCACCTTCGCGCCGGAAGCCAAGGCCGAGTTCGACGATGCATTGTGCTTCTACGAGCGGCAGGTGCCAGGCCTGGGCAAGCGCTCCGCGCCGAGGTGCGTGATGCCCTGCGCCGCATGCAGCAGTGGCCGCTCGCCGCGCCGGTGGAACGCGGCGACATCCGGCGGCTGTTATTGAGCCGCTTCCCGTACAAGCTGCTGTATGCGGTCGAGGCCGATGGGCTGTACGTCGTGGCCGTCGCCCACCAGCATCGGGCGCCAGGCTATTGGAGCGGGCGTCGCACACCTTGATGCAAGTGGCGCGAGGCGCTACGACCCCGCCTCGCCGCCGCCCAGCCCCAGGTCGCGCACCCGCGCCACAGCCTCGTCGCGGCCCGACACCTGCAGCTTGCCGTAGATGCGGCTCAGGTACCACTTCACCGTCTCGGGCGACAGCGACAGCGCACGCGCGATCTTCTTGTTCGGCATGGCCTGCGCCAGCAGCCGCAGCACCGCCTGCTCGCGCTCGTTGAAGCTCGGTGCTTCGGCCTCGCTGCGGGCCGCACGCGCCGGCAGCGCCGTCGACGCCTCGCGCGTGGCACGCGTCGCCTGCAGGCGCTCGACATAGAAGGCCAGCACCGGGTCGAGCGTCACGCGGCCGGCGACCTCGCCGATCAGCTCGCGCGCCTTGGCATCGGCGTCGAGCAGCGTGCGCAGCAGTCCCAGCCGGCGTCCGCGCTGCAGCGCGTCCAGCACCTTGCCCTCGGCCGCCTCAGCGCGGCCGCGCCAGCCATCCACCAGCGCGCTCTGCAGCAGCAGTTGCACGACGCTGCGCTCGCGCCCGCGCGCCTCGCAGGATTCGATCAGCGGCGCCAGCTGCTGCGCCGCCGCGTCGTAGTCGCGCGTGGCCATCAGCCAGCGCAGCTGCGTGCGCTGCAGCAGTTCGTGGATTTCGCCCAGCGGGTCGGCCGCGCTCTGCGGATGGCGCGCGTCGAGCTGGACCAGGCGCTGCAGACCCGCCTCGGCCGCGAGCAGGTCGCCCTGCAGCAGGCGGCGGCTGACGCGGTCGCTCAGGCTGTAGGCGAGCAGCCGGTCCAGTGCGCCCTTGACCGCATAGTCCTCGAGCCGGTCCAGGTAAGCCATCGCCTCCTGCGGGTTGCCGCCCAGCCAGTGCGCGGCCGACAGCACACGCAGCACGCGCAACACCGAGTCGGGGATCGACACCCGCTCCAGCACCTCCAGCCGGCCTTCGAGCAGGCGGCGTGCCTCCAGCGTCTGGTTGCGCTCGTAGAGCACGTCGCCGAGCAGCGCGGTTGCCAGCAGCGCCGGGTCCACGCAGGCGGGGCCGCCGGCTTCGGCATCGCTCAGCACCGTGCGATACGCGCGCTCGGCCTTGGTCATGTCGCCCTGCATCGCCCAGCTCAGGCCCACCAGGCAGCGGCCCTGCAGGCTGCCGGCCGCGGTGCCGAGCAGCGGCACCCCTTCCACCGCCAGCATCGGCGCGTCGAACTGGATCTGGCGTGCGCGCTCGAACTCGCCGCGCTGCGTGTACAGCCACGACAGCAGGTTGTTGCGCCCGCCCAGCGCCAGCGCATCGGCCTGCGGCGGCGCCTGCAGCAGCCGCGGCAGGATGGCCTGTGCAGCGGCGGTGTCGTCGCGCTGCACCGCCAGCGTGGTCTGCAGCAGCGCCACCAGGAAGCGCGAAGCTGTGTCGTCCAGCGGCAGGTCGGCCTCGAGCTGTGCCAGCGTCTGCTCGCAGGCCTGCAGCTCGCGGCCATAGAGCTGGGCCCGCGCCATCCAGAAGCGCAGCCCGGTGCGCGCACGCACCTCGGCCGGCGGCAGCTGCTTGACCAGCTCGAGCAACCTGCGCCGGCCGCCGGCCAGGAACAGTGCCTGCGCATGTTGCTCGACCAGCTGCACGGCGGTGGCCGGGTCGTCAGCGCGCAGCGCCTGCACGATCGCCTCGTCGACCTGCCCATGCGCACGCAGCCAGGCACTGGCGCGGCCGTGAATCTCGCGCCGCTGCGGCGCAGCGCGCTGCGCCAGCCGCTCGAGCAGCGTCTCGCGCAGCAGCGGGTGCAGGCGGTACCAGCGCTGCGGACCCGCGCCCTCGATCTCGGCGATGAACAGGTTGTCCGCCTGCAGCCGGGCCAGCGCCGTGCCCAGTTCGGCGCTCGCCTGCGGCCGGCCGAGCAGCGCTGCACACAGCGGCGCGCAGACACGCTCGCAGGCGGCGATGCGCTCCAGCAGGTCGAGGTCGTCCGCCGACAGCCGGCCCAGCAGCTCGCGCTCGAAGTAGGCGGCGAAGGCCGCGGCATCGCGCATCGGCACGCGGCTGAAACCGCCGCTGCCGGCAGCGCGGCGGCGGTGCTTCCAGTCGGCGCAGAACAGCTGCAGCGCGGCCACCCAGCCGTCACTCAGCTCGTGCATCAGCTTGGCGCTGCGCGCGTCGACGTCGCCGAGCTGCAGCGCCAGGAAGCGTTCGGTCTCCGCCAGGCTGAAGCGCAGCTCGCGCAGCTCGATTTCGAGCAGCTGGCCCTGCGCGCGCAGGTCGTCCAGCTGCAGCCGGGCCGCGCCGCGCGTGCCGAACATCAGGTGCAGGTTGGGCGGCGCATAGTCCAGCAGCCACTGCAGCGTCTGCAGCGGCGCCGGGTCGTGCAGCTGCTGCAGGTCGTCGAGCACCAGCACGAACTCGCGCCCGTGCTCGGCGATGCGGCGCACCAGCGCGATCACCAGGCGTTCGGCACCGTCGGCATCGAGCACCGCGCCGACCAGCTCGGCCGCCTCGCGCACCAGCGCCGGGTCGACTTCGGCAATGGCCGCGACCAGGCCTTCGGCGAAGTGGCCCAGCTGCTCGTCCGCGGGCTGCAGCGACAGCCAGGCCACGTCGAAACCCAGCGGCAACAGGGCCTGCATCGTCTCGGCCAGCAGCATGGTCTTGCCGAAGCCGGCCGGTCCGCTTACCACCAGGCAGCGCTTGCGCCGGGCGTCGAGCAGCCGCGCCACCAGGGGCTCGCGCGACAGGTGGCCCGCGCCGGCACGCGGCGGCGCAAAGCGGCTGCCATCGGCACGCGGCGTTGCGGTATCGGCAGGCAAGGCGCTTGTCTCCTTCTTGTGGGTCGCGGGCATTGTGCGCCGGCAGGTGAGCGCGCCACCTGCCGCGGGTGGCGCGCGGTACGCACGACACGGCTTCAATCGCAGGCATCGACAAGCGCAGGAGCAGGCGATGGGCGTGTTGAGCGGGATCCGCGTTCTGGAGTTCGAAGCCATCGGGCCCGGCCCCTTCGGCGGCATGCTGCTGGCCGACATGGGCGCCGACGTGCTGCGCATCGACCGGCCGCAGCCCGCTGCAGACCTGGGTCTGCGCACCGAAAAGCCCAAGGTCGAGGTCACCGGCCGCGGCCGGCGCTCGGTGACGCTGGACCTGAAGGCGCCGGGCGCGGCGGATATCGTGCTCGAACTGGCCGCGCGCGCCGACGTGCTGCTGGAAGGCTTCAGGCCCGGCACGATGGAGCGCCTGGGCCTCGGCCCCGATGCCGTGCTGGCACGCAACCCGAGGCTGGTGTACGGCCGCATGACCGGCTGGGGCCAGACCGGGCCGCTGGCGCAGCGGGCCGGGCACGACATCAACTACGTAGCGCTGTCGGGTGTGCTGTCGACCATCGGCCCGGCGGGAGGCCGTCCGGTGCCGCCGCTGAACCTGGTGGGCGACTACGGCGGTGGCGGCATGCTGCTGGCGCTGGGCGTGGTGGCGGCGCTGCTGCAGGTGCAGCGCGGCGGCCCCGGCCAGGTGGTCGATGCTGCGATGTTCGAAGGCGCGGCGCAGCTGGCCACCGGCGTGTGGGGGCTGTACGCATCGGGCAACTGGCATGAGCAGCGCGGCAGCAACCTGCTGGACGGCGGTGCCCCGTGGTTCGACACCTACCGCACGGCCGACGGCGGCTACATGGCCGTGGGCGCGGCCGAAGCGCGCTTCTATGCGCAGGTGCTGGAGGGCTTAAGCCTGCGCGCCGCCGAGCTGCCGGCGCAGCACGACCGCGCACGCTGGCCGCAGCTGCGCGAAAAGCTGGCCGAGGCCTTCGCGCGGCGCACGCGCGACGAATGGTGCGCGGTGTTCGACGGCAGCGACGCCTGCGTGAGCCCGGTGCTGGGTCTGGGCGAGGCGCCGGAGCACCCGCAGGCAAGGGCACGCCAGAGCTTCGTCGAGGTCGGTGGCGTGCTGCAGCCGGCGCCGGCGCCGCGGTTTTCGGCGACGCCGTCACAGCGGCCGCGGGCGGCGCCACGGCGTGGGGAGCATGGGGCTGGGGCGCTGCGGGATTGGGGCTTCGATGTCGTGCAGGTGGAGGCGCTGCGGGCACAGGGGCTGGGGTTCGCAGCCGGCGATTGACCTCACCGGCCCGTTCAACATTGCTGCTCGCGATCACACTGTGACCGTCGCGTTCAGGACATTGCTGACGGCCGTTCCGGTAGATCGAACTCACACTGTCGGCCATGAGCGGGTACTCGTCCTCGCGAACAGAGTACCAGGAACAGACTGGGTCCGGTCACTCGACGGTTCGATTTGACTGCTCTGGAGCTGTCGCCGAGGGTGCGGGACGGCAGTAAGGAATGTGGCAACGAATTCGATGGACTGGGCACCTGTCCGAGCCAGTTGTTGTCGCAGAGTCCAGCGACCGACCGACAGCTGAAGACTTGACAGCAGACTTGGCACCCCGCGAGACGGTGGCCGCTTCCTAACCAATCATGATCGGTCCGGCTCGCCCCCGAGCATGAAAGCTCGGGCGGCG
>DAIMFR010000022.1:0-67826 GCA_036724445.1 Rubrivivax sp.
CACCGGCGCAATTGTCGGTCATTGCGTAACCACTTTGATGGAACGTTCTACTAGCGGTTGACTTGCGCCGAAGCCGCGGCTAGCTTCCCGCAAACCCCGTGTCGAGGTGCTTGACCGTCGTTCTGACGAGGAGCAGGTCACCATGGCGTCTGAAAGTCGATCCGGCGAATTCCGAGTCGTGCAGGTTGAGCCCTTGCGATTCGCCCACGGCCTGCGCGTGCTCGCGCCGGAGCTGTTCAACGAGCTGGACGCAGGGGCTCGGAACGAGCCCGTGGTGCATGTCGACATCGTCCGCTGCGCGGACCTGGTCGTCCTGTCGGTCGATGCGGTCGGATGCGAACTGGTCGGCGGCGACGCCGAACCGGCCCACCTGCGCCCGATGGCCGGCTTCGCCTACCCTCGCCTCGTCGTCGGTTTCGCGTTCCAGCACATCGGCGAACAGGCGCTGTACGAGGGCCGCGTCGGCGGCAAGCTGCCGGTGCCGGATGAATTCGACCACGCGAAGCCACCCAGCGGCGAGCCGGCACCGCCGGGCCACGATCCGAACGCGCGAATCACGCCGCCGGTCGCGGCGCGCGCCGCCCGCGGCAGCCGTCTTGTCTTCACGATCCCCGCCGGCGAGACCATCGAGTTCTCCAGCGCCGGGCTACTGGCAGCGATGGGCCGCCTCGAATTGGCCTTGCACAAGCTCGCCGCCCCCGGCAACGCGCCGACCACCGGCCGCACGGGCGAGGGGCCGCGAGTCGACCCGGGGCATCTGGTCGTGGCGCTGCCGGGTGGGCTTGTCGCCAAGGTGTCGGGCGATGCGGTCGCGGTGTCGAAGGCCAGCGCCAGCCTGCTGCACCGTCTCGATGCGCCAGCGCCGGGTTCTCTGGCCGGCATCGCGTTCCAGGCCAGCGAACTGCGCCGACTGCGGCCGCTTCTGCAGACCCGCGCCGCGATCGCCGTCCGCGGCATCGAGCTGCCGGACCACCACCTGCTGCGCCTTGGCGGACTGGTCGGCGAGGTCTTAGCTCCGCTGCGCCGCCTGCCCCGCTTCAGCCATCCGCCGAGCGCTGACGAGACCTCCATCGAAGCGCCCTACCGCTTGCTGATCTCGCCGGGCAGCGAGGCGCGCTGGGTCCACGTCAACGAACCTTCGGCCGCCGCGGCAGCGCCGCGGCACGTCGAGCTCTGGCACACGCGGCTGGGCAGCGCCCGGCAGGCCGCCGACGGCACGATCCGCGCCGACGAGCGCAATTCCGGCCGCCGCATCGTCCGCGCCATCTGGGCCCGCGACCGCGACGCGATGGCCAAGGAAGACTGGCAGGACCCGACGTCGCCGAACCCGGGACACGTCAACAACGACCCGTTCAGGACATCGCTCGACCCCGCCGATCGCCACATGCTCGTGCGGCAATCGTCGGAAACGCTGATCGGAGCCCGCGGCAGCATTGACCCGGTGCCGATCGGCGCGCACGCGCTGTGGCTGTCGGCGCTGGGCGCATGGCTGGATCTGCACGGCGCCTGGACCACCAAGCCCTATTCCGAGGCGGCGATCCGGTCGATCCTCGCCTGGGACCACGTCGCGCCACTCGGCCGCGACCAGTACGTGCGCGTCGTCTACCCCGGGTACCTGTACCCGTGGGGGCACCAGGCAGCGCTGGTCAAGGTCACCGAGCGCAAGATGAAGGATGCCGCGCCGTCGGTCGCCGGGCTCTACCAGCGCAAGTTCCTGGTCATCGGCGAGCGCCGGCGCACCTACCCCGATCGCCGAGACCTGCCGTTCATCGAAGCTTCGATCCGGCCGCTGGTCACGCCGGTGATCGACGAACCGGGCGGCGCCCTCGGCGACAGCCAGGACGACTTCTTCTGGCCTCGGGTCGGCGGGCAGGCGTTCGAGTTCATCGTCGATGCGCTCGACCACGGCGGCCGGCCGGTGAGGCTGCAGATGCCGTTGCTGTGGGTGGCCGAGCACTTCCAGGACTTTGCCGCCATCGACAAGGCCTACGACGCCGATCCCCGGCGCAAGGTCGTGGCCCACGGCCAGCAGGTCGCGTTCGCGCCCGCAGCCAAGGGCGGCGACACCGTCGTCGCGGCCGCGACGCTCGCGTTCCAGGGCAAGGCCGAGCTCGGCACCTCGACGCCGCGAATGAGCAGTGCCGAGGTGCTGATCCCGGCCGTGCAGCAGCTGTCGCCGACCGGCCCGGTGCCGATCGCCTACCACCCGGCCTACAAGGTGCACGGATTCGCCGGCGCGGCCAACAGCGGCGAGCTGTGGGCGCGCGTGCTTGTGCAGGGCGAACAGACGCCCGAGCACGCCACCGACCCGGTCAAGCCGCTGCCGGTGCTTCGCTTCGGCGCCGGCGCTCCCAGCGGCAGCGAGAAGAGCGGTGGCTTCCTGACGCCCGATGTGCCGATCCGCGGGCTGTCGCGACTAACCGGCACCGTCGGCGACGCCGCCGGCATGGCCAAGCAATCGTTCGACCCGAAGGCCTACTTCAAGGATTCGTCGCCGAAGTTGTTCGGCCTCATCGACCTCGGCGAAGTCACCGTCACCGTCGACAGCGACCTGGCGAGGATCCCGAAGATCATCTCCGAGCTGGTCGGACGCGTCGAAGGGCTGGTCGAGGACATCGGCCGCGCCGGCGAAGCGATCGCCGACGCCATCGCCGAAGCCAACCGCATGGCCGCTCAGGCCGCCGACAAGACCGCCGACCTGCAGGCCGCGGCCCAGGCCGCGCTGGATGCTGCCAACGATGCCAAGAGCTCATTCGACGACCTGTCCGCGAAACTCCCCAAGCTGCTCGAGCTAGTCCAGAACAACGGCCAGTCCGATCCGGGCGTGGGGCCGATGTTCACCCAGTTCAAGGCTCAGGTCGAGGACACCGTCAACCAGCTCGAGATCGTCGCCGACCACATGCCGCCGTACCTCGCCAACGTGGTCCGCGCGTTGGCCGACGGGCTGCGCAGCGTCATCCTCGGAGCGGTCGATCTCGTCGCAGACATCGAACGTTACGTCACCGGGCTGGCCGAGTCCGGCGCCCTGGCGCGCGTGCGCTTCGAGTGGAAGCCTCGCCTGGCGTCGTGGCCCAGCGCCGGTGCACCGCTGCTGCAAGTGAAGGAAGACAGCCTGGTGTTCGCCATCGAGGCGAAGACCGGCCTCGACGGCAGGTCCAGCGCCCACGCGATGGCCGAGATGCGCGACTTCGCGCTGCACCTGTTCCCGGACGCCGAACTGCTGGCGTTGAAGTTCGACCGATTCATGTTCAAGGCCGGCAGCTCCGGCAAGCCCGAGGTCGACATCGTCCTGCACGACATCGAGTTCAAGGGCGTGCTGTCGTTCGTCGAGGGCATCAAGGACCTGATTCCGCTCGACGGCTTTTCCGATCCGCCGAATCTCGCGGTCACCGCCGAGGGCATGACCGCCGGCTTCACGCTGGCGCTGCCGAATGTGGCGGTGGGTGCGTTCAGCATCACGAACCTGTCGCTCGGCGCCGACGTGCTGGTGCCGTTCCTCGGCAAGGCGGTCAGCATCGGCTTCAACTTCTGCACCCGTGACCGGCCGTTCACAATCACCGTGATGTTTCTCGGCGGCGGCGGCTGGGCGGGCATCCGCGCGTCGGCCCACGGCCTCGAGGTGCTGGAGATCGGCCTCGAGGCCGGCGCCTGCATCGCCGTCGACTTCGGGGTCGCCTCGGGCTCGGTGTCGGCCATGCTCGGCGTCTACATCCGCCTCGAAAGCGAGAAGGGTTCGATCGCCGGCTACTTCCGCCTGCGCGGCGAGGTCGACGTGCTCGGCCTGGTCTCGGCCGCCATCGAGCTCTACATGGAGCTGATGTACCAGCCGCCCACCGGCAAGCTGATCGGCCAGGCCAGCATCACCGTCAACGTGTCCGTGGTCGGGATCTCGAAGTCGGTGCGGGTCAGCGCCCGCAGGGTGTTCGCCGGGTCGCGCGGTGATCCGTCGTTCCTCGAGGTCATGGACGCCGGCAGCGGCAGCTCCGAGCCCTGGACCGCGTACTGCCTTGCCTTCCTCGGGGAGTGACGCGATGGCGACCGAGTACTTCATCGCCTGCGCCCTGCCCCGCACGGCGGCCGCGGACCAGGACTTCCAGGTGTCGCTGTTCATCTCGCCGACGATCCGGCCCGACGCCGACAGCACGCTGAGCCAGTCCCGGGTCTTCCTCGACTGGGCCGAGACCGCACGCACCGCGCTCGCGATCGAGCTGTTCGACCAGGCCGGCACGATCGCGTGCGAGCCGCTGCTCGAGCCGATCGACGCGTCGCTGTGGCGGTCCCTCTTTCCGCCATCGACCCCGGTGAAGTCGCCCGTGGTGCCGCGCTGGGAGAACCGCCGCTGGCGCAGCTTCGCCGCCCGCACCGTGCACGACCTCGCCCGCGACCTGCACATGGCGACGCTCTACGCCGACCCGACCACGCCGCCGCGGCCGCAGGACCATCCGCTGGCCGAGCCGCTGGCGCGCATCATCGCCGCCAAGGAGTACTACCACGTCGAGGGTCACGGCCGGACCGGCCGCCGCGTCTACGACGAGTCCCGGATGACCGTGGACCTGGACCGTGTCGTCGAGAGCGGCGAGTCGCTGGCCAGCATCGAGCGTTTCGTGGCCGGCCAGGAGGATTGGCTCGAACGCGCCGCGCTGGAGCTGCACCGCTGCCGCCGCTACTACGAGCGGCCGGAGTCGCAGCTGCGCTACCAGGCGAGTCCGACGCCGGGCGCGACCGTGCCGCCGCTCGCGCCGCCCGAACCCGAGTTCCACGAACGCTGCGCGGTGGCCGGCGACCATCCCGCGCTGCTGCGCCGCCTGGGATTGGTGATCGACCTGCGCGTCGCCGATCCGGCGCGCCTGCTGCAGGCGCAGTGGCTCTCGGCGCGCGTGTCCATCAATGGTCAAGCCGGCGCCTGCCGCGCGACCCGGGTGCGCTGCCAGCGTGCCGGCAACGACGTCGTCGCCACGCCTGCGGGCAACGACTGGTCCGACGGCCTGCTTCGCCTCGGCGACGAGGACCGCTTCAGCGTCCTGACGCTCGACACCGATGGCAGCGCGCTGAAGACCGAGCGCTTCCTCTGGAGCTTGCCGCGGCTGATGAAGATCGAGCAGAACGGCGACCCGGTCAACGCCGCCACGCCGGCGCTGCGCTCCGGCGGTCTCACCGTCGCTGCCGCGAAACAGGCGCTGGAGATCCAGCAGCGGCTCGCCCGGCAGAACGAGCTCGTGGCGGACTTCGACGCCGGCAGCATGCCGGATCTGCACACCGAAGACGTCACGCGGGGCTTTCGCGTCGAGGTCTGGGACGACGAGACCCGGCGCTGGGCTTCGTTGCACCGGCGCCTGACGCAGCTGTCAGTCACTGGATTCGGCGTCGTCTTCGACGGCCTGCCGGAATCCGGCTTCGTGCAGGGCAGCGCCGCGCACGAGACCCCGAACGTCGGCCAGTCGCCGGTCCACGTCCACGACGCCCTGTTCGGCTGGGAAGGCTGGAGCCTGTCGGCGCCGCGTCCGGGCAAGCGCGTGCGCCACGACAGTGGCGCCGAAGTAGTCGAGGACACCCCTGAGCTGCCCGCCGGCGACCTGGTCCACCCGATCCGCATCCGCAACGAGGTCGAGCCGGGAACGCTGCCGCGGCTGCGCTACGGCCGCCGCTATGCCTTTCGCGCGTGGGCCGTCGACCTTGCCGGCAACTCGCGCCCGCATGCGCCGGGCCCGGAACCCGCGGCGCCGCCCGACGGCGTCGGCGCCATGCTGGCTGCCGGCGCAGCCGTCGACGGCGCGCCGGCCGCCGCCTCGGCATGGTCGCCGGCCGCGTTGCGCGCGGCCACCCACACGACGCTCGAACGTCGTCGCATGCTCGCAGCGCCCGAGGCCGCCAGCGACGGCACTCCATCCGTCGCCCAGGTGCTCGCGCACCCCGATCTCGGGCCTGCCGTCATGCAGCGCCTGGGCGAGCGCCCGACGGCCGCGGCACGCGGCGACGCCGCGGCGCTGCATGCGCAGGTCACGAGGCGCTCGCTGGTGTCGGCGGCGATCGCCGCAGCGATCGCCGACACCGGGCAGCCGTTCATCGCCGACGTCGCACTGCGCGGACCGAGGGACCTGGCTGCGCTGGTCAGCTCGCAGGCGCGGGTCGTGGGCGTCGGCGAGCCGATCGCGGACGCGGTCGCGCGCGCACGCCAGACCGTCACCGCGCTGCATCCCTTCCTGCGCTGGGACCCGGTCCTGAGCCCGGCGGTCGTGCCGCGCAAGCGCTACACCGAGGGCGAGTCGCTGCGCGTGATCGTGATCCGCTCCGGCGTCGTCCAGGATCTCGCCACGCTGGCGCTCACCGTCAGCGAGCCGGCGGCCTATGCCGCGGCGGCGACAGCGGCCGTTGCCGACATCGGCTATGGCGCCACCAGCGAGCGCCACCTGGCCCCGCCGAAGATCAGCCAGATGCAGGCCGAGCTGCACGGCATGTTCGACCTCGCGATCGGCGCCGCCTCTGCCGCCAGCCAGACAAGGATGCTCGGCTGGGCGCTGCGCGAGAACGGCACCTTCCAGGACCTCGATCGCGCCGACATCGACGATCCGCCGAACCGCATCGCGCAGCCCAAGGTCAGCATCGTCCATGTCGGCACGCCGACGACGCCGCTGAAGACGCTGCCGCTCGGCGTCGGCGAGGCGCCCGCCCCCGGCCAGACCGTGGTCCACGACGTCGACGAGCTCGGCCTGCCCTACCTCCCCGACCCGATGGCGCGCGGCGTGTCGGTCGTGTTCGCCGAGGCCGGCCAGGATCGCGCCCTGCCGTTCCCGTTCGGCACCGAGGGATTCACCGCTGCCTATCGCGGCGACTGGCCCGAGATCGAGCCGTTCCGGCTGGTCCTGCGCGGCGGCGCGGAGCTGGACAGCGACGTCGCGGGCCGCACGCTCACCTTCACGCTGCCGCCGGGCGACATCCAGACCTTCCGCCTCGCCAGCAGTCTGCCCAAGGACCGGCTCGACCTGATGGGCCCGTGGCGCAGCCTGCCGCCATCGGTGCGCGGCAATCCGGACGTCGCCGAGGCGGCGGCCGATGGCTGGCTGTGGGGGCTGTCGCCGTTCGAGGACGTGACGCTGGTGCACGCCGTCGACCGCCCGCTGCAGGCGCCGCGTCCGATCCTCCTGCTGCCGCTGCGCGCCGCGGGCGCGACGCACATGCATCTGTTCGGGGCGGTCGAGCTGCACGGGCTGAGCACCGACGGCCTGGTCGCGGAGGCGAAGTGGACTGACCGCGTCGACGACCTGACGCTGCCCCAATGGCAGGACCTGCCGGTCAGCGCCACGGCGTTCCGCACGCCGATTCGCCCTTACGAAGACCTGGCCCTGCTCGGGACCGCCGATGCCGAAGCCGTGTTGCCCACCGTCGGCAAGGTCGCTGCACACAACGCCCGGCACGAATTCGGCGACACCCGCCACCGCCGCGTCGACTACCGGTTCCGCGCCTCGACGCGCTTCCGCGAATACTTCCGGGCCGCGCCGCCGGCCGCTGCCGACGGCGATCCCGTCGACGACGGCCGGAGCGTGATCGGCCCCGAGGTCCAGGTTTCGGTGCCGTCGTCGGCGCTTCCCGCGGCGCCGATCGTCCACTCGGTGATCCCGCTGTTCCGCTGGTCCGACGCCACCGAGCCCGAGCAACCGATGGCGCGGCGCCACGGCCGGCGCGCCGGCGTGCGGATCTACCTCGAGCGTCCGTGGTTCTCCAGCGGCAACGGCGAGCTGCTCGGCGTGCTGCTCGCCCCAGGCGGCAACGACAGCTTCGGGCCGCCTGCGGAGGATCAATCGGGCTTTCCGTTCGTCAGCAAGTGGGGAGCCGACCCGATCTGGAAGAGCGCCGAGGTCGCGCCACGGGCGATGTCGCTGCTGCAGCTGGACAACCTGCTGCACGGCGCAGGCCTGGACGACCGCGCGCGGCCCGGGCAACCGGTCGCGCCGCCGGTGCAGCTGCCGCTGGTGACGTCGCCCGGTCAGCCGATCGTCACCGTCGTCGGCTACGAACCGCAGTACAACGCGGCTCGCGAGCTCTGGTATGCCGACGTCGCCGTCGATCCCGGCGAGCACTTCTGGCCGTTCCTGCGCCTCGCGGTCTGCCGCTACCAGCCGGAAAGCATCCCGGGCTGCCACTTGTCGGCGCCGGTGCGCTGCGACTTCGTGCAGGTGCCGCCGGAGCGACTCACCAGCGTCAGCCGCACCGACGACAGCCACGTGCGCGTCGTCGTCAGCGGAACGGTGGGGACGCGCGCGCAGCCCGGGCAACACCTGGATGCCACCGCCGCGCTCGCCAGCGCAGTGGACCGCAACCGCTACCTGGTCGCGCGCCTGCAGCGGCGCGACCCGCTGATCGATACCGACCTGGGGTGGGAGACGGTCGTGGCGAAGCGGCTGGCACTGCGCGGCAGCAGCGGCAGCCACGAGGCCGCCTGGGTTGCCGAGCTCGACGCCGGCGAGGCGATCCCGCTGATTCGTCCCGGACGCGGCCCGAGCGGCTGGCGCCTGGCGGTCGAGGAATGGGAGCTGATCGAAGGCGATCCCACCCACGTCGATGTCGCACTCGTCACCATCGAGCTGCCGCGAATGGAACGGCGGCTGATCTACGCCGACGAGATCGACCTGTAGCCATCAAGGCGGCGCGACGGCGAGAACTCGGCCCTTGCGCCATCGCATCACCTTGCCAGGACTGGAGTCAGCTTCTCTTGCTCGACCTTCAGGTCGGCGACCTTGAAGATCGAATCCGGAGACCAGTTCGAGACCGCGTATTCAGCCGGCGACACGTTGTACGCCAACTACCGAGCGGCCACATCAACTACGAGCTGCGCGCCGACAACGCTTCCAGCGGCGGAGTTCCTCTCTCGGCTCAGCGGGCGCCTCGGGTACGGCAGGTCCGAGAGAGGACGCTGGCATGTCCAGCCGTTCCTGGCCCTGCGCCGGGCCCCATGCCAGCGTCAGCGCAAGAAAAGCAGCCAGGCCAGCCGAGCCGGGCGCCTCGCTGCGCATCGGTCAAGTTGACTTGCAGGATTTGGTCCTTTCGGAGCTTTGCCGGGTGGTTGGCTGAAGGCCACAAGACGATACCGGATGCGACCAGCCGGTCATGACTATCGGCGCTGACCAGGTTCGGACTGACTTGACGCAGTTCGTGCGGCCCGCCTCGGATTCAATCGCCGGAGATGACGTGCCTGGAAGCAGCCAGTCGCTAGCGGCAGGAAGTGGCCGGGAGGAGGTATTCAATCCCGTCGCTCCACGGGCTCGCAACGCGCCGAAAGCAGGCACGTCTTTTCGATCGCGATTCCGGATCAGGTCTTGCGCTTCGGATAGGCCGGTCCGGCGCGCACCGGTTCGCGCGGCTCGGCCTCGTAGACCACCGGGAAACCGGCGGCGCAGCGTTCGACGCTGGCAATCGGCACCGCAGCGTCTGCCGCGACGGTGACGTACAGCGCCCAGCGCCCGTCCGCCGTGGTGGTGATGCCGCATTGGCTGACCACCGGATCGTCGACGCTTTCGGCCAGCCCCACCAGCCGATCCGGCGGCTGTGCACTCACCGGCGGCCCCGGGTGGTGGATTTGGACGGGCTTCATGCGGCGGCTCCCCGGCGCGCTCACTGGACTACCCTGCGCACTGCGTGCTCCGGGATGAGCACTTGGGAGCGGCCAGGCGTGCTCATACCGGCCGCACGTTGAAGCGCGCGCAGGCCACGAACACATCGCACGCCGCGTACCCGGATGGCGCGGATCAGGCCGGTCGTGACTCCGGCGGTGCGGCCGGCCTTGGTCACCGCCATGCCGGCCGGGCTTGCCGGCAGCGGCCTGCGTGGCCTTGCGCAACGGGCGGCGCGCGAAGGGTTGCGGACGCAGCCGCTCAGGCGGCCGCGCGCGCCCAGTGTCCCTCGGGCGCCTGGACGATGCGCCCGTCGTCGCGCAGCTTCAGCAGGTGCGCGAGCAGCGAGCGCCGCGCCACCGGATGGATCTGCGGCGGCACGTCGTCGTAGACCGCGGCCAGCAGCTGCTCGGTCGAATACGGCTCGCGGCTGCCGAAGGCCTGCAGCACCTTGGCTTCGCGCTCGAGCCGGTGCGCGACGATCTGCTGCATCGCCTGGCGCGGCCGCGGCATCAGGAAGCCGTGGCCGGGGGCCAGCCAGTCGATGTCCAGTGCCATCAATTCGCGCAGCGACTTCAGGTACGCGCTCATGTCGCCGTCGGGCGGGTTGATGACCACCGTCGAGCCCTGCATCACGTGGTCGCCGGTGAACAGCATGCGCTCTTCATCGAGCAGATAACACAGGTGGTTGCCGGCATGGCCGGGCGTGTGGATCACGCGCAGCGTGCTCTGCCCCGGCAGCGCGAACACCTCGCCGCCGGCCAGCGGCACGTCGGGCTGGAAGCCGGTGTCCTGCCATTCGCTGTGCAGCGCGGCCATGCCGTGCAGAGCCGCGCCGGTGCGCGCCTTCAGGGCCTGCGCGGCGGGCGAATGGTCCTTGTGCGTGTGCGTGACGAAGATCCAGCGGATGGGCCCCGGCGCCGCGTCGACGATGGCCTGCACGTGCGTGTCGCTGACCGGGCCGGGGTCGAGCGCCGCCCATTCGTTGCGCTCGCCGCCGCCGATCAGATAGCAGTTGGTGCCCGGGCCGGTCATGACGCTGCCGTTGTCGGCGGTGATGCGCAGCAGCCGCGGCGACAGCCGCACCGCCACGCCGGGCCTCAGCTCGTAGCTGGCATGGCCGGCACCGTCGGGGTCGATGCGGCCGATCTCGGCGTAGGCCGGTTCGTCGGGCATCACCGGCCTGAGCCCCTTGGCGCCAGTGGCCAGCCGCGGCATCACGCAGGGCACCGACGGCAGCGCGCGCGCATGCGCCAGCACCGCTTCGACGCCGCCCAGGCGCTGCAGCAGTTCGAGGATCTTCCAGGTCGGCGGCGCGAGCTTCAGCTCCTTGCGCCGCTGCAGGCCTTCGGCGGGCGTCAGCCACAACTGCGCGTCGGTTTCGTGGTCGTCCTGGCTCGCGACCTGCAGCTCGGGCGCCTCGGCGACGAAGAAGCGCGTGTCGTAGCGCTTGGGCACGCCCGGCGGCGTCAGCCAGTGGTCCAGGTAGGCGATGCGGTCGGCCGCCAGGTGGATGCCGAAGCGGCTGCAGATCGAGGCCATCGTCAGTTCGCGGCGGTTCAGCGCGTCGCGCTGCGCGGCGATCTGCGCCAGTTGCGCCGCGCCCAGGTGCGAGCGGTCCTGCGCTGCCGCGTACAGCAGCCCGGCCTCCTCGAAACATTCGCGCAGCGCCGCGAACCAGTAGGCCAGCCCGCCAGTGGGCAAGCCGAGGCGGGCGCTGGCCTGCGCGTCGTCCAGGCCGCTGCACATGGCGCAGCCCTCGGCGTCGGCGGCATCGAGCAGCCCGCCGGGAAAGACGCAGGCACCGCTGTGGATGTCGCCGGCACGCGGCGCGCGGCGCATCAGCAGCACCTGCATGCCGGCTGCGGCGCGGCGCAGCACGACCATCGTCGCCGCCTGGCGCACGGCGGCGCCGGGGGTCGGCGTCCAGGAACGGGCGCTGATCGTGTCGGCGCTGGGATCGAATGTCTGGCTCATGGCGGCAAGGGTAGCGCAGTCATGGGCCGGCTGCCGGGCAAGTGGCTGCGATGCCGGCTCTGCCGCCGGCATGCGCTCAGCCGGCCGCGGCGGGCCCCAGCAGCCGCTGGCGAAAGGCGCTCGGCGACAGCCCCTCGACGCGGCGGAAGACGCGGCTGAAGTACGCCGGATCGGTGAAGCCCAGCGTGTAGGCGATGGTCGTCACCGGCAGGCTGGTGTAGGCCAGCTGGCGCCGCGCTTCGCGCATCAGCCTCAGCTCGATCAGCCGCGACGCCGGCTGGCCGGTGGCGCCGCGCAGCACGCGGCTCAGGTGCGTGGGCGTGACTGCCAGCGCGCGTGCATGTTCGGCCACCGAGCGGTGTTCGAGCAGGTGCGCATCGACCTGCCGCTCGAAGCGGCGCAGCAGCGCCGAGCCGGGGGCGTCGCGCGGCGGCGGGGCGGCCTGCACTGCGGTGCGCGCCGCGTGGCCGAGCAGCGCCGCGCTCAGGCCCTGCAGCACCAGCGCGCGCGACGGCGCGGCCGTGTCGAACTCGGCGGCGATCTGCGCCATCAGCGCGGGCAGCGCGTCGTGCGCAGCGAACACGCCGCCCTGCGCCAGCAGCCGCCGCTCGTCGCCGGCCGCGGCCAGCAGCTGCGCCACCAGGTCGTCGGCCAGCGTCGCCACCCAGCCCTGCGTGCCGCGCTCGAAAGCGAAGGCATGCACGGCGCCCGGCGGCACGTTGACCAGCGACATCGCCGGCAGCGCCAGCGCCTGGCCTTCCAGATGCAGCGAGCCCCGGCCGCTGCGCAGCAGCAGCAGCTGGTGCAGCCGCGCATGGCGGTGCGGTGCCAGCTCCCAGTCGTGCAGCGCCGAGCGGATGGCGATGGTCTCGATGTGCAGCGGGTCGGGCAGGTTGGCGCTCTCGCCGAACAGGCCCCAGCTGCGGATCGCCGTGCCGTGCATGTTCGAAATGTACAAGCGGCCGAAGGATGCGGCCCTTCCGCGGCGGGCTGTCGCGCACTATCGTTCGGCCTGTCGCAACACACCCCCGGAGACAAGGCATGAAGACCCAGGTTTGCATCATCGGCGGCGGCCCGTCGGGGCTGATGCTGTCGCAGCTGCTGCACTTGAAGGGCATAGCCACCATCGTGCTCGAGCGGCAGAGCCGCGAATACGTGCTGGCGCGCATCCGGGCCGGCGTGCTCGAGCACGGCTTCGCCGAACTGATGCGCGAGGCGCAGTGCGGCGAGCGCATGGACCGCGAAGGCGAGATCCACGAGGGCTTCTTCATCTCCAACCACGGCGACCTGAAGCGCGTGGATCTGCACAAGTACAGCGGCGGCAGCTCGGTGGTGGTCTACGGCCAGACCGAGCTGACGCGCGACCTGTACGAGGCGCGCGACCGGATGAAGGGCGTGGTCATCCACAACGCCGAGGACGTGCAGCCGCACGATCTGACCGGCCGGGCGCCCTACGTCAGCTACCGCGACGGCGACGAGATCGTGCGCATCGACTGCGACTACGTGATCGGCGCCGACGGCTTCCACGGCGTGAGCCGCAAGTCGATCCCGAAGAACGTGCTGAAGGAATACGAGAAGGTCTACCCCTTCGGCTGGCTGGGCGTGCTGTCGCGCACCAAGCCGGTGTCGCCGGAGCTGGTCTACGCGCGCCACGAGCGCGGCTTTGCGCTGTGCTCGCTGCGTTCGCAGGTGCTGAGCCGCTACTACATCCAGGTGCCGCTGTCCGACAAACCCGAAGACTGGAGCGACGCGGCTTTCTGGGACGAGCTGAAGCGCCGGCTGCCGGCCGAGGTGGCGCAAAAGCTGATCACCGGCCCGTCGATCGAGAAGAGCATCGCGCCGCTGCGCAGCTTCGTCGCCGAGCCGATGCGCTGGGGCCACCTGTTCCTGGCCGGCGACGCCGCGCACATCGTGCCGCCCACCGGCGCGCGCGGCCTGAACAGCGCGGCTTCGGACATCTACTACCTGTACCACGCGCTGCTGGCGCACTACCAGAACGGCGACGACAGCGGGTTGGACAACTACTCGGCCAAGGCGCTGGCGCGGGTGTGGAAGGCGCAACGCTTCTCGTGGTGGATGACGACCCTGCTGCACACCTTCCCCGACAGCCTGGAATACGACCGCAAGCTGCAGCAGACCGAACTGGATTACCTGTTCTCGTCGGAGGCGGCGCAGCGTTCCCTGGCCGAGAACTACGTCGGGCTGCCGTTCTAGGCCGATCCGGGCGTGGTGTCGACGTCGGCGCTGCTGCGCCAGGTGCGCGCCTGCACGCTGTGTGCGCCGCATCTGCCGCTGGGGCCGCGGCCGGTGCTGCAGCTGCATCCCGCCGCGCGCATCCTCGTCGCCGCGCAGGCGCCGGGGCGCAAGGTGCACGCCAGCGGCATCCCCTTCGACGATGCCAGCGGCGAGCGGCTGCGCGGCTGGCTGGGCCTGACACGCGCGCAGTTCTACGACTCGCGCCTGGTCGCGATCCTGCCGATGGGCATGTGCTACCCCGGCAAGGGCCGCTCGGGCGACCTGCCGCCGCGCCCCGAATGCGCGCCGCGCTGGCGTGCCGAGCTGCTGCAGCGGCTGCGCCATGTGCAGTTGACGCTGGTCATCGGCCGCTACGCCATGGCCTACCACCTGCCGGACGAACACGCGCCGCTCGGCGACGCCGTGCGCCGCTGGCGCGCGCACTGGCCGGCGCTGGTGCCGCTGCCGCACCCGAGCCCGCGCAACAACGGCTGGCTGGCGCGGCATCCCTGGTTCGAGCAGGAACTGCTGCCGCAGCTGCGCGAACGGGTGGCCGAGATCTGCGCCGCCGCGCCGCAGCGGCGGGCCTGAAGCCCGACGTCGATCAGTTGGAGCGCGGGCCCGAGGCCCGCATGCGGCGGAACTTGCCGCACGCGCTCGAGTCCCACTCTGCCCAGGTGTCGGGGCGAGGTGACGATGGCCGAGCAGATCGCCAAGCAATCAGGGACGCCAAACGGCCAGCCGCCGGAAGTCGGCGCGCGCGCGCTGATCCCGCCGCCGCGGCGGCCGCGCCTGTCCGCCGGCTTTCGGGTGCTGTCCGTGCTGCTGCTGGCGCTGGCCGCGGGTGGCTGGTGGGCGTACATCAGCACGCCGCCGCCGCAGCTGCAGGCCGGTCCGACGCCGCTGACGCCATCGGCAGCGTTGCCTGCGGCCTCGGCCGCGCTTCCCCCGGTCGCAGCGGTTTCGGCCGCGCCGCTGCCCGAACCGAAGGTGGCCGAAGGGCCGCTCGACGAAGGCGGCGTCGCCGCGGCGCTGTCGGCGCTGCTCGGCACACGGGGAATGAAGCTGCTGATCGCCGACGACTTCGTGCACCGCTTCGTCGTCACGGTCGACAACCTGGGCCGCGAGCATGCGCCGCCGCGGCTGTGGCCGCTGCAGCCCACGCCGGGACGCTTCCAGGTGCTGGAACGCGACGGCCGCCTGCATGCTGATCCGGACAACGCCGCACGCTACACGCCGCTGGTGCTGCTGGCCGAGCAGATCGACCCCGCGGCCGCGGTCGCGCTCTACGGCCGCATGCTGCCGCTGCTGCAGCCGGCCTACGAGCAGCTCGGCTATCCCGGCCAGCGTTTCCATAGCCGGTTGATGGCGGTGATCGACCAGCTGCTGGCGTCGCCCGACGCACCGGCGCTGTTGCCGCTGACGCTGGTCGAGGTCAAGGGCGAGCTGCCGTCCGAACGGCCCTGGCTGCGCTACGAGTTCGCCGATGCGCAGTTCGAGTCGGCCAGCGCCGGGCAGAAGATCATGCTGCGCGTGGGCGCGGTCAACCAGCGGCGGCTGAAGGCGCAGCTGCGCGCGCTGCGCGCCGAGCTGGTGCGGCAGGCGCATCTCTGAGCGGCGTCAGCGTCAGTACTGCAGCCTCGCATACAGCGTCTTCTGCGCCGCCTCGCGCGCCTGGCCCAGCGTGTGGATGCCCTGGGCCTGCAGCAGCGGCAGCAGCTTCAGGAACACTTCGGCGGTGACGATCGCGTCGCCCAGCGCGGTGTGGCGGCCCATCACCGTGACGCCCAGGCGCTCGGCGATCGCCTCCAGGCCGTGCGCGTCCTGGTTCGGCTGCACCAGGGCCGACAGCAGCAGCGTGTCGAGCACCGGCTGCTCGAAGCGCACGCCGCTGCGTTCTTCCTTCAGCTGCAGGAAGCGCATGTCGAAGGCGGCGTTGTGGCCGACCAGCACCGTGTCCTGCGCAAAGGCGTGGAAGGACGGCAGCACGCTGTCGATGGTCGGCTGGCCGGCCACCATCTGCGGCTCGATGCCGTGGATCGGGATGCCGGCGGCCGGAATGTCGCGCTGCGGATCGACCAGCTGCTCGAAACATTCCTGCCGGCGCAGCTTGCCGGCGACGATGCGCGTCGCGCCGATCTGGATGATCTCGTCGCCCTGCGAAGGGTTCAGCCCGGTGGTTTCGGTGTCGAATACCGTGTAGCTCAACTCGGCCAGCGGCCGTTCGTCGAGCGCGCGGCTCGATTCGGTCTGGGCGAACAGGTCGAAGTCGTAGTACTCGGGCCGGCTCTCGCCGCGCACGAAGGTGTCGGCCTCCAGCGGTGCCTGCGCGCCGGCCAGCGGCAGCAGGAAGCGGAACATGGCCGCGTGGCGCACGCGCTCGCGCTCGAACCAGAACTCGGCGCCGTGGCGCTGCACCACGTCGCGCACCGACAGCGCGCTGCTCTCGGTGCCGATGCGCATCGGCTCGGTCTCCCAGCCGATCACGGTCTCGGTGCTCATCGCCTGGCCGACCCACAGCAGGTCCAGGCGGGCGCGCGCCCCATGGCCGGACGCGGCCAGGCGCAGCTCGACCAGTCGGATCCCGTATTCGTCGAGCAGGCGCTGCGCCAGGCTGGCCAACGCCTGCAGCAGCGAGAAGCTGTCCACCTTCAGCCACAGCGCGGCGTCGACCTCGTGCGCCGACACGCGCATGCCCAGGCCTTCCAGCCGCCGCTGTGCAGCGGCGGCGAAGTCCGCGCCGAGCATGTCCTCCAGCGGCCAGCGCGTGCGCAGCTCCTGCGCGCCGCGCGCGGCCAGCTCCTGCACGCGCCGGCCCATGCCCTGCACCTCGTCGCGCACCACGGTCTGGAAACGCTCGCGCATCGCCGGCTCCAGGTCGGGCATCTCCAGCATCTCCACCGCCGCCTGCAGGTTGCCGAGCGCGGCGCGCGTGCCTTCGGTGAAGGCATGCAGCTGCGCGTCGCGCGCCGACTCCTGCTCGAACTCGCGCGTGATGTTGTCCAGCATCAGCACGAAGCCGTGCATCGCCGGGTCGGCGCCGGCGGCGCGCACCGGCGCCATCAGCGCGCGCAGCAGCTGGCCGGCGCGCGTGCTGGTGACGAACTGCGCGGTCGGCTGCGCCGCGCCGCGCTGCAGCCGCTGCTGGATGTTCTCCAGCGCATGCGCGACCAGCCGGCGTTCGAACACGCTGTAGATCGAGCGGCCCAGGCCGATCAGCTCGGCGCCGCCGGCCAGCTGCGGCGCATCGGACAAGGCGCGGAACTGCCGCCGCGCGCGCTGGTTGTAGAGCAGGATGCGGCCGTCCAGGTTGCACACCACCACCGCCTGCGTCAGCTCGGACATCAGCGCCGCCAGGCGCTGGCGCTCCTGGTCGATGTGGCGCGCGGCTTCGGCCACCTTGGCGTCCATGCGCTCGTGCAGCTCGCTGCGCTGCTGTACCAGCGTGTTCAGCGTCTCGGCCAGGCCGCGCAGCGCGGCGGAGCCGTCGCAGCTCAGTGCATGCGCGACGTCGCCGCCGCTGCGCGAACGCGCCTGTTCCAGCAGTCGTGCCGCGGCGGCCACGTGCTGCTGGTAGAGCCGGTTCAGCGCCCAGGCGGCCAGCGCCCACAGCGCCAGCGCCACCAGCACCAGCAGCATGCCGCGCGTTTGCAGCACCGCGCCCAGCGTGGCGCGCTCGGCCTCGTCCAGCGTGGCCCACAGCCAGGCGCCGCCGCCGCAGCCGAACAGCGCCAGCAGCAGCCCGGGCGCGGCCCACGCGGCGATCAGGTGCTTGTCGGCCTTCTTCAAGACGGCGCGCCCAGCATCTCCGCCACCTTGGCCGCCAGCTCCTTGGTGGAGAAGGGCTTGGTCATGTAGGCGTCGGCACCGACGCCCAGCCCCTTGTCGACATCGGTGTCGCGGCCCTTGGCGCTGAGCATCAGCACCAACGTGCCGCGCAGCGACTCGTCGGCGCGCAGTTCCTGGCAGACTTCGTGGCCGCTCTTGATCGGCATCATCACGTCCAGCAGCACCAGCCGCGGGCGCTCGCGGCGGATGGCGTCGATGGCCTGCTGGCCGTCGCGCGCGACGAGCACCTCGTAGCCGGCGCGCTTGAGCAGATATTCGAGCGAGACGACGATGTTCGGCTCGTCGTCGGCAATCAGGACCTTGTGACTCATCGCGTGTCTCCCGACGCTGCGTCGCGGTGCAAAGCTAGCGTGAACCAGAAGCATGCACCTTGCGCCGTGTCATCGCGCAGGCCCATGCGGCCGCCGAAGTGCTCGACGATCTGGCGGCTGATCGGCAGCCCGAGGCCGGTGCCCTGCGGCCGGTTCAGCGCGTCGCCGCCCTGGCGGAACTTCTCGAACACCAGCGCGCGCTGTTCCGGCGGCACGCCGGGGCCGTTGTCCTGCACTTCGACGCGCAGCGCGCCGGGCTGGACCTGCAGCCGCAGCTGCACGCGCCCGCCGCTGTCCGGCACGAACTTGGCCGCGTTGCCCAGCAGGTTCAGCAGCACCTGCGTCAGGCGGTCGGCGTCGGCGCGGATCGTCGGCACCTGCGCCGGCAGCTCGAGTTCCAGCACCGCGCCGCGCTCGCGGAACATCTCGCGCGTGGTCTGCGCCGCGTGTTCGACCAGCGCCTTCAGGTCGACCTCGGCGTTGTGCCATTCGGCATGGCCGGACTCGATCTTGGCCATGTCCAGCACCTGGTTGACGAGCCGGCTCAGACGCTCGGTCTCGGCGACGACGATGTCCAGGAACTGCTGGCGCTGCTCGGCCGGCATGTCGGCGTCGTCGCGCATCAGCTCGGCCAATGCGCGGATCGAGGTCAGCGGCGTGCGCAGCTCGTGCGTCACCGACGACATGAAGTCGTCCTTCATGCGGTCCAGGCTCTTCAGCTGCTCGTTGGCCTGCCGCAGCTCGCCCGTCACCTGTTCGAGCTGCTGCGAATAGGCACGGATCTGCGAGGCTTCGTCGAGGATGCGCATCACGTCGTCCAGCGCCAGCGAGTCCTCTTCCGCCACCGACGCCACCATCACCCGCGCCGACGCGCTGCCGATGGCGCCGGCCAGCTGCGTCTCGACGAACTGCACCAGCCGTGCGTCGGGCCGCAGCGCGTCGCGATGCGCCACGCCCTGGCGGTGCGCGTAGTCGTCGAACAGCGCGCGGGCGCGCGCCGGGCCGAGAAAGCGCCCGAGCAGCGGCAGCAGGTCGGCGACGCGCGCGCGGCCGCGCCAGAACACCGGCCCGCCGGCCGCGCCGCGGCGGAACACGTCGACGAACAGCAGCGCCTGGCCGGCTTCGCGGGCCGACGGCGGCCGCCACAGCGACACCGTCGTGTACAGCGCCACGTTGGCCAGCAGGCTCCAGAACAGCGAATGCGTCAGGTAGTCCATGCCGCCGAGCCCGAACAGCGCCTCGGGCCGCAGCAGATCGGTGCCGAAGGCGCCGTGCTCCAGGAAGCCGGCCGGCAGCCAGCCCGACTTGGCCAGCGACGGCAGCATCAGCGTGTAGACCCACAGTGCGAAGCCGGCCAGCAGGCCGGCCAGCGCGCCGGCACGCGTGCCGCCCTTCCAGTACATGCCGCCGAGCATCGCCGGCGCGAACTGCGCCACCGCCGCGAAGCTGATCAGCCCGATGCCGACCAGCGCATAGGCGTCGCCGGCCAGCCGGTAGTACAGGTAGCCGAGCAGCAGGATGGCGACGATGGCCGCGCGCCGGATGCCGAGCAGGAAGCCGCTCAGGTCGCCGCCATGCGCCGCGCGCGCCGCCTGCAGCCGGCGCGTGCGCAGCAGCAGCGGCATCACCAGGTCGTTGCAGACCATCGTCGACACGGCGATCGCCTCGACGATGACCATGCCGGTGGCGGCCGACAGCCCGCCGACGAAAGCCAGCAGCGCCAGCGCCTCGCGGCCGGCGGCCAGCGGCAGCGTCAGCACGAAGCCTTCGGCGTTGGCGCCGCTGCCGAACTGCAGCAGCCCGGCCAACGCGATCGGCAGCACGAACAGGTTGATGAGCAGCAGGTACAGCGGAAAGACCCAGGCCGCGCGCTTCAGGTGGCGCTCGTCGACGTTCTCGACCACCATCACCTGGAACTGCCGCGGCAGGAAGATCGCCGACAGCGCCGCCAGCATCGTCATCGCGAACCATTGTGCGTAGGCGAAGTCCTGGCCCTGGCCCAGCGTCAGCAGCCGCGCCAGCTCCGGGACCGCGGCGGCGCGTGCGAACAGGTCGCCAAGGCCATCGAACAGCCCCCAGACGACGAAGGCGCCGACGGCCAGGAAGGCCAGCAGCTTGACCACCGATTCGAAGGCGATGGCGGCGACCATGCCCTCATGGCGCTCGGTACTGTCCAGGTGGCGCGCGCCGAAGACGATGGTGAAGCCGGCCAGCGCCAGCGCCACGTACAGCGTGCCGTCGGCCCACCAGGGCGCGGCGGCGGCCGGCCCGCCGGCCGGCTGCGTCATCAACGCATAGGCCACCGCGATGCCCTTGAGCTGCAACGCGATGTAGGGCAGCAGCCCGACCACGGTGATCAGCGTCACCAGCCCGGCCAGCGCGGGGCTCTTGCCGTAGCGGCTGGCGATGAAGTCGGCGATCGAGGTGATGCGGTGCTGGCGCGCGATGCGGATCATCTTGCGCACCACCGTCCACGCCACGATCATCGCCAGCATCGGGCCCAGGTAGATCGGCAGGAACCAGATGCCGCCCGAGGCGGCGCGGCCGACGCTGCCGAAGTAGGTCCAGGCGCTGCAGTACACCGCCATCGACAGCGCATAGACCCAGGGGTTGCCGATCACCGAGCGGCCGGCGGCGGCGCGGCGGTCGCCGAAGCTGGCCACCGCGAACAGCAGCGACAGGTAGGCGAAGGCCGTGCCGATGACCAGCGGCGCGGCCAGCATCAGTCTGCCCGGCGTTCCAGGATCAGCGCCAGCGCCGCGATCAGCAGCGCCCACAGCGCGAACAGCGCCGCGGGGAAGAGCGGCACGCCGAAGATCAGCGCGTCACGGTCCCACAGCGCCAGCAGCGGAAAGTTGAACAGCGCCAGCGCGGCGCAGAACAAGGCCAGCAGCCGCTGCGAGCGCAGGCGTTCTTGCATCGCGCTTGTCTCCCGTCGTACGGCCCGGTCGGGCCTTGCGCGAACATTCTGTCCCGGCGGCTGACCGGGGTCTGACGTGCCCGGCGCGGGCGGCCGGCAGCAAGGCGCGGGCGCCCGCGCCGGGCTACAGCGCGGCCAGCCTGAAATGCTGCTGCAAGTGCTGGCGCAAGCGCTTGACGATGCCCAGCGTGTCCTGCAGCCGGTCGCGCTCCAGCGTGCTCAACGCCGACAGGCGCACCAGGTTGTCGGCCGGCCGCCCGAGCTGGCGCTGCGCCAGATGGTTCTTCAGCCGCAGCCCCATCAGGAAATGCAGCGCCTCGAGGAGGTCGCGCGCCAGACCAGCTTCGAGTTGCTGCGCGTCGGCCAGCGCGCGCAGCCGCTCGGCGGTGCTCAGGCTCGTCACGTGCGCCTGCAGCGCCAGGCTGCGCACGCCGTGCACGATCGGGAAGATGCCGAGCTTCTTGAGGTCGAAGGGCGCGTCGTCCCGGCCGCGCTGGCCGGTGAGCCGCGCCCACCAGCCGGCCGGCTCCTGGAACTGCTCGACCGCGCCGGCAAAGCGCGCCAGGAAGGCCTGGTGGTCGGGCAGGATGTCGTGCATGAACTGCCGCGCCTGCTGCAGCAGCGCGGCGTCGCCGGCGACGGCGTGGGCGTCCATGAAGATCGCCAGCCGCATCGGCCCTTCGTTGTCGCCGCCGTAGATCCAGCCGCGGATGCGCTCGCGGAAGGCGGCCAGCGGCGCGCACCACAGCGGGTTGGTCAGCATGATGTCGCCGGGACAGGGCGGCCAGCCGAACTCGATCAGCGCCTGGTTGAAGGCCGCAGCCACCTGCGGCAGTCCGGGGTATTCGAAGCCGTCGCGCAGCAGCAGCGCGTTGTCCTGGTCGGTCTTCAGGATCTGCTCGCCGCGGCCTTCGCTGCCCATCACCAGCAGGCAGCTGTTGGCGATCAGCTCCGGCGGCGCGACGAAGGACCACAGCCGCTCGAACACCTGCGCGTTGAGCACGCGCACCATGCCGGCGATGACCTCGACCTTGACGCCGCCGCCGTGCAGCAGCGCCACCAATCCGTCCAACTGCAGCGCCGCGGCCTTCAGCTCGGCGATGTCCTCGGCCTGCTCGACCTGCAGCGCGATCAGGTGCGAGTGGTTCGAGACGAAGCTCATCAGGTCGAGCTGGCTCAGCACGCCGGCGATGCCTGCGCCGTCGCGCACCAGCACGCGGTGCACGCGGTGGCGCAGCATCAGCAGCAGCGCCTCGAACAGCTCGCCGTCGGCGCTGACGCTGACCAGGTCGAAGCGCGCGACCTCGCGCACCGCCACGGCGCCCGGCGGCAGGATGCCGCCGCCGGGGCCGCGGCGCAGCAGCGCGTCGCGCAGGTCGGTGGTGGTGAACATTCCGATGCGCTCGCCGTCGCGCACCAGCGCGTTGCTCTGGCCGGCCTCGTGCATCAGCGCGCAGACGCCGACCAGGTCGAGCGCGCCGTCCACGTAGAAGGGCTTGCGCACGTAGGCGTCGCGCACGCGCGCCATCATCAGCGACAGGAACTCGCGCTGTTCGCCGCGCGCCTCCTGCTGGGACAGCCGGCGCGCGACCTCGCCGAACACCGCGGCGCAGAACGCAGGGTTGGCCGACAGCAGCGACTGCAGCGTCGCCTTCGGGATCTGCCAGGCCGTGACCTCGTCCAGCGCCAGCGAGCTGCTGCTGGCGCGCGCCGCGAGCACGGCGCGCGCGCCGAACAGCGTGCCCGGGCCCCAGCTGGCCTCGGGCAGCAGCCCGGCCTCGCGCCGCACGTGGCCCTGCACCAGCAGGTAGGCGTGCGTCGCCTCCATCTGCGGCGTCAGCACCGGGTCGCCGGCGGCGAAATGCACCAGGCCGGCGGTGGCACGCAGCAGCGCCTGCTGCGCCGCGTTCAGCGTGTCGAAAGGCGGGACCTCGAAATCGAAGCTGGCGCTCATCGGGCCGTCCGAACGAAAAAGGGACTGCGCGGCCGCAGCCTGCAGTCCCGTCGACCTTGCCGCAGCGGACTTCGCCGTCGCCACGGCACCTTCTCTCAGTGGCCCGACGCGCCGGCCGCGCCGATGCCGGTCTCGCTGCGCACCTGCTGGGCCAGGAAGCCGGCCTTGTCCTGCGCCGCGCGCTGGCTGCCGTCGAGGACGGAGAACAGCCAGATGCCGACGAAGCCGATGGTCATCGAGAACAGCGCCGGGCTGGTGTACGGGAACCAGGCCGAGCCCTTGGGGTTGCCGAGCGTGGCTTCCCACACCGCCGGCGAGACCACGGTCAGCGCCACCGAGCTGATCAGCCCGAGGAAGCCGCCGATGACCGCGCCGCGCGTGGTGCAGCCCTTCCACAGCACGCTCATCAAGAGCACCGGGAAGTTGGCCGACGCGGCGATGGCGAAGGCCAGGCTGACCATGAAGGCGATGTTCTGCTTCTCGAAGGCGATGCCCAGGATCACCGCGACGATGCCCAGACCCACCGTGGTGATGCGCGACACCTTCAACTCGCTGGCGCTGTCGGCCTTGCCGCCCTTGATGACGGTGCCGTACAGGTCGTGCGACACGGCCGAGGCGCCGCTCAGCGTCAGGCCGGCGACCACCGCCAGGATGGTGGCGAAGGCCACCGCCGACATGAAGCCGAGGAAGACGTTGCCGCCGACCGCATTGGCCAGGTGCACCGCCGCCATGTTGCTGCCGCCGATCAGGCCGCCCTTGGCGTCCAGGAACTGCGGGTTGGTCAGCACGAAGACGATGGCGCCGAAGCCGATGATGAAGGTCAGGATGTAGAAGTAGCCGATCCAGGTGGTGGCCCACAGCACCGACTTGCGCGCTTCCTTGGCGTTGGGCACGGTGAAGAAGCGCATCAGGATGTGCGGCAGCCCGGCGGTGCCGAACATCAGCGCCATGCCGAAGCTGATGGCGCTGATCGGGTCCTTGACGAAGCCGCCCGGACCCATGATCGAGAAGCCGGTCCTGGCCGCCTCCTCGGCCGACTGGCCGGCCTGGGCCGCGATCGCGGTCTTGATCTCCACCGACTTGGCGAACAGCGCTTCGGGGCTGAAGCCGAACTGCGCCATCACCATCACCGCCATGAAGGTCGCGCCGCCGAGCAGCATGATGGCCTTGATGATCTGCACCCAGGTGGTGGCGGTCATGCCGCCGAACAGCACGTAGACCATCATCAGCACGCCGACGATGACCACCGCGTACATGTATTCCAGCCCGAACAGCAGCTTGATCAGCTGGCCGGCGCCGACCATCTGCGCGATCAGGTAGAAGGCCACCACCACCAGCGTGCCGCTGGCGGCGAAGATGCGCACCGGCGTCTGCGCGAAGCGGAACGCGGCGACGTCGGCAAAGGTGAACTTGCCGAGGTTGCGCAGCCGCTCGGCGAGCAGGAAGGTGACCACCGGCCAGCCGACCAGGAAGCCGATCGAATAGATCAGCCCGTCGAAGCCGGAGGCCATCACCGCCGCCGAGATGCCCAGGAACGAGGCCGCCGACATGTAGTCGCCGGCGATCGCCAGGCCGTTCTGGAAGCCGGTGATGCCGCCGCCGGCGGTGTAGAAGTCGGCCGCGCTCTTGGTGCGCGACGCCGCCCACTTGGTGATGAACAGCGTGAAGACGACGAAGATCGCGAACATCGCGATCGCGGTCCAGTTGGTGGCCTGCTTCTCGGCCTGGCCGAGGTCGCCGCCGGCGGCGAAGGCCACGCCGGCCGCGATCAGCGCGGCGATCGGCAGAGCGAACTTGGTGGTCGATTTCATTTCAGCACCGCCTTGGTGATGTCGTCGGACAGCTTGTCGAACTCGCTGTTCGCGCGCCGCACGTAGATCGCGGTGATGACGATCGTGAACAGGATGACGAACAGGCCGATGGGCATGCCCCAGGTCATCACGCCGCTGCCGATGCGCGTGGCCAGCAGCTGCTTGTCGAAGGCGATGAGCAGGATGAAGCCGTAGTACACGACCAGCATCGCGATCGTCAGCTTCCAGCCCAAGCTGCTGCGCTTGGTTTTCAGTTCCTGATACTTCGGATGACTGGCGATCCGTCTGGTCAGGTCGTCGTCCATGGTGTCTCCTGAGATTTGAAAAACACGAAGGCGGCGGCGAATCCACCGCAAGCGCGGCATCTTCCGGCGGCGCGCTGACCCGACCTTGACGCCAAACCAACACAGGCTGACAGCGCGCGCCTCGGTGCGGCCGCAGGCGGCGATGTGGCGCGTCCCCGTGCGGCTGATACGGATTCGCGATCAAAAGGCACGGCAACGTGCGCCTGCTTCCGGCGCATAGCCGAAACGCAACGGCCGCCGACGTGCAGACACGGCGGCGGCAAAGCCGGCCCCGGGCAGGCCGCGACGCAAGGCTCGAGGCGGTCGGCTGCGCGGACTTCCCTGCGATGCTCGCGCCCAGGGCCTGGCGCCAAACTCGCTGCTCGCGCTGGCGCGCATGCCGCCGACACCGGCGCTCTGTCCGCAACCCGCAGCGCCGGCCTGAGTATTGCCGATGCTGCGCCCGCACACCTGGCGGACTCGCCGCCGCTGTCTGGCGCGCCCGTGCTGAGCGCGGCCGACGCCGCGCATGCGCACACGACGGGTGGCGCGGCGCTCACGCTCGATGCCTGGCTGTCCGCAGCCAGCGCGGTGCACGCGCACACGTCCGACGGCGTCACGATGACGGTCGATGCGTGGCATCGGCGACGCGGGCACGCAACTCGTGCTCGACTGCGGCTCGGACGTGAGCGCCGCCACGGCGCGCTCGATCAAGGTGCGCAGGCTTGACGGCGCGACGACTACCTGGGCGGCAACAGCGAGCGGCAGCAACGCGATCCAGGTCGTCAGCCTGGCGGCACCTTCGACCAAGCCGGCGCATGGCGCCTTCAGGCCGAGGCCGCGCTGCCCGCTGGCAAGCGGCTGGGAGAGTCGGTAAAGCTGCCGGCTTATGCGGCGTTCTGGTGATCAGACGCCAGTCATGCGCCGGTCGAAGCCGTCCGGGTCGTCTTCCGGCTCGACGAACTCGCCGTTAACCCACAAGCCGGCCTCTTCCTCCAGCTTCCGCTGGCGCTGCGATTGGGCTTCCATTTCGGCGAGTCGCTCAGCTGAGACTGGCGGCAAAGGCCGCGGCTGACCGATACCGACGCACAGCGGAAGACCTCCCTTCAGATCTCGCTTGCCCATATCTCGACCACCTTTCCCTTCCTCGCGACACGCTCAGGAGCCAGTTTTAGCGGCGGCATGAAGAGCGCCTCGCGCTGCTGCGGCTTGCTGGACAAGCTGCTGATATCGCGCGCCGTCTTCGACTCGATCATCAGCCGCGCCCGGCCTCGCAGCACCGAGGATTCAATCATCGACGCCCCTACGAACCCAGGATGATAGACCTCAGCTTGCGTTTCGTGGTTCCGCACGAACTGCTCGAACGCTTCAGCGCCGATGGGACGCTCCTTGACGCCGCGGAACACCGTTCCGACGAACGGCGGCAGCTTGCGCAACCCGCTCAGCAGCGAGTGCGCCACCGGCATGACAGCGCCGAACTCTTCCGCGCTGATTTCCGCCATGCGCATCATGGCATTGATGCGCGCGAACCAAGGTACAGGCGAAGTGTCCAGTGTCCATACGTGAATCGCAACCTTCTCCACCAGCGACAGCTCAGCCGAAGCCACTTCGCGGGACAGCATGCGGCTGCTGACGAACATTGCGGCGTCATCGAACAGCTTGGCACCTAAGCTGCGGCGCACCATGTCTTCAGTCATCGGCGCATTGTCCATTGCAGCGTGCATGGCGGCGATGCGGTCTGCCGACTCGTTCGGGCCGCACCGCAGTCCGGGCGCCTTCGCGCTCTTCGCCGCGAACGTCGTCAGGCAAGAGGCCTGACGCGCCTTGATCACGCGCACCAGATCCTCGTTGCCCTCGGAAGGATCGCTACCCCAGCCGGCATCCGGCTCCACACTCGGATCGGCGTTCGGGTAGCCGCGCGCGCGGGCCAGCGCTTCGGTCAGGCTGATTCGGCGGCCGTCGCCGGCAGCGCCTTGATCGTGGCCGGCGCCTTCGGGCCGTACTGCGCCGGCTCGCCGAAGCCCTGGCGCGACACCAGCTGCAGCGCGCGTGCGTCGCTCAGCGTCATCAGGCAGGCGTGGCCCGAGGCGGCGCACGACAGGCGCGCCTCCATATCCATGTCGGGGTCGCAGCGCAGCCCGCCCTGGCGCGGGCCCTGTGCCCAGGTGAGTCTGCCGCTGCGGCCCAGCTGTTGCGGCCACAGCTCTGGGTCTCTGAAGGCGTCTACTTTCCGCTGGATACCGCGCTGCTGCGCGCGGCGTGCGCAGCAGGCTGTGCTGCGGTCGACGGCGGCACGATGGCCGTGGGCGAGGCGATCGGCGCCTTCGGGCTGTTCACCGGCCGGCCGGCGCCGTGCGCGTGCAGGCGCATTCCCACCGCCGGCCCGGGGGATACTGGCGCCCCCTGAGCGGAGCAGCACGAGCATGTCGACGATCCTGGTCCTGAACGGCCCCAACCTGAACCTGCTGGGCCAACGCGAGCCGGCGGTCTACGGCCATGCGACGCTGGACGACGTGCGCGTGCTGTGCGAGACCACCGGCCAGCGGCTGGGCCTGGGCATCGACTTCCGCCAGAGCAACCACGAAGGCGTGTTGATCGACTGGATCCACGAGGCCGGCACCGCGCAGCGTGCCGGCCAGCTGCTCGGCGTGGTCTTCAATGCCGGCGCCTACACGCATACCAGCGTCGCGCTGCACGACGCCGTCAAGGGCGCGGGCGTGCAGATGATCGAAGTGCACATCAGCAACGTGCATGCGCGCGAGCCCTTTCGCCACCATTCCTACCTGTCGCCGGCCGCGGCCGGCATCGTCGTCGGCTTCGGCATCGACGGCTACGCGCTGGCCATCGAGGGTCTGGCGCGCCGCGCCGCAGCGCCCAAGGGGTGAGCCAGGCGGCGCTGTTCGCGCAGTCGCTGCTGATCGGCCTGTCGATCGCCGCGCCGGTGGGCCCGATCGGGCTGCTGGTGATCCAGCGCACGCTGCAGCGCGGCGCGCGCGTCGGGCTGGCCACCGGGCTGGGCGCGGCCGCGGCCGACGCGCTGTACGGCGCGGTCGGCGCTTTCGGCGTCACCCGGCTCATCGACGCGCTGGCCGGCGCGCGCGTGCCGCTGGCGCTTGGCGGCGGCGCTTTCCTGCTCTGGCTGGCCTGGCGCATCTGGCACAGCGCGCCGGCCACGCAGCCGGCGCAGGCCGGCGGCGGCGCCGGGCTGCCGGCGTGTTTTGCCGGCAGCTTCGCGCTGACGCTGTCGAACCCGGCGACGATCTTCTCGTTCATCGCCGTGTTCGGCACGCTCGGCGCACGCGTCGCGGGTGGCTCGCCGTGGACCATGATCGC
The DNA here is from genome assembly GCA_036724445.1 of Rubrivivax sp. Classification (GTDB taxonomy): domain Bacteria; phylum Pseudomonadota; class Gammaproteobacteria; order Burkholderiales; family Burkholderiaceae_C; genus Rubrivivax. The sequence continues at coordinate 28,280 of DAIMFR010000022.1, forward strand.
CGGCGTGCTGGCCGGCTCGGCGCTGTGGTGGCTGCTGCTCAGCACGGCGGTCGGCCGGCTGCGCACGCGCTTCGACGCGCGCGTGCAGGCATGGGTCAACCGCGCTTCGGCGCTGCTGCTGGCCGGCTTCGCGCTGTGGCAATGGCTGTGGCTGTGGCTGGGCCTGTCCGGCCATTGATGGCAGACTGCGGCCTCGCACGCATCCGGAGCACCCGATGGCCGATCCGCACAACCGCATCGCACTCGTCACCGGCGCCGGCAGCGGCATCGGCAAGGCTGCGGCGATCCGCCTGGTCGAAGACGGCTGGCGCGTGGTCTTCGCCGGCCGCCGGCTGGAGGCGCTGCGCGAAGCCATCGCTGCCGCCGGCGACCCCTTCGGCGACATCGCCCAGCGCGCGCTGGCCGTGCCCGCCGACATGACGCGCCCGGATTCGGTGGCCGCGCTGTTCGACTTCGTGCGCGCGCGCTTCGGCCGGCTCGACCTGCTGTTCAACAACGCCGGCACCGGCGCGCCGCCGCTGCCGCTCGAGGATCTGACGGTCGAGCAGTGGCGCAGCGTGGTCGACACCAACCTGAGCGGCGTCTTCTACTGCACGCAGCAGGCCTTCCGCATCATGAAGGCGCAGGTGCCGATGGGCGGGCGCATCATCAACAACGGCTCGATCTCGGCCTACGCGCCGCGGCCCAACTCCGCGCCCTACACCGCCACCAAGCATGCGGTCAGCGGGCTGACGCGCGCGGCCTCGCTCGACGGCCGCAAGTACGACATCGCCGTCGGCCAGATCGATATCGGCAACGCCGCCACCGAGATGACGCAGCGCATGGCGCAGGGTATCCTGCAGGCCGACGGCAGCACCAAGGTCGAGGACCGCATGGACGTGCGCCACGTCGCCGAGTCGGTGCTGCACATGGCCAAGCTGCCGCTCGCGGCCAACGTGCTGTTCATGAACGTCATGGCCACGAAGATGCCTTTCGTCGGCCGCGGCTGAAATCCGCGCGCCGCGGCAGGGCTGCTAGGATGCCCGGCGCTTGATCACCCACCAAGGAGGAAAACATGAGCGAAATGACAGCTGCCCATCGCGAGAAGCTGATGAGCGACCTGCGCACCGTCATCGGCGACGCCGAGGAGGTGCTGCGCGTCACGGCCGACCAGGCCGGCGCCGGCGCGTCCGATCTGCGCGTGCGCATGCAGGAGCGGCTGCAGCAGGCGAAGATCCGGCTGCAGGATCTGCAGGACAGCGCCGTCGCGCGCGCCCGCGCCGCCGGCCATGCAGCCGACGACTACGTGCACGACCATCCGTGGAGGGCCATCGGCGCCGCTGCCGGCCTGGGCCTGATCATCGGCATGCTGATCGGCCGGCGCTAGAGCGCGCGCGCCATGCCGGCGTCGCGCACGGGGCTGTTCGAGTCGCTGCGGCAGCTGCTGCACACCGCGCTGGCGCTGGCGCAGCTGCGGCTCGAGCTGCTCGCCGCCGACCTCGAGATCGAGAAGCTGCGGCTGATCGAGTTCGCGCTGCGCGCGCTGCTCGGCATCATGCTGCTGGGCCTGAGCCTGCTGCTGCTGATCGGCTTCGTGCTGCTGCTGCTGTGGGACGGCTACCGGCTGCCGGCGCTGGGCGTGCTGACGCTGCTGTGCCTGGGCGGCGGGATCGGCCTGCTGCAGGCGGCCAAGCGCCGGCTGCGCCACGGCGAAGGCATGTTCGCCGCGACACGCGCCGAATTCGAGCGCGACCAGGCGGCGCTGCGCCCGCCGGAATGACATGAGCACGCCGGGCCGCTCCCGAGTGCGAATCCCGGAGCACGCAGTGCGCAGGGGTGTCCAATGAGCACGCCGGGCCGCTCCCAAGTGCGAATCCCGCAGCACGTAGTGCGCAGGGGCGTGCAATGAGCACGCCGGGCCGCTCCCGAGCGCTCGCCGCGGAGCGCGCCGCGCGTAGGGCCGTGCCGTGAGCGACGACACGCGCGAAGAGCTGCTGCGCCGGCGCGAGCGGCTGCTGCTGCGCAGCAGCCTGTTGCGCGACGACTGGTCGCGGCAGGTGCAGGCACTGCGCGCGCCGCTGGGCGTGGCCGACCAGGCGCGCGCCGGTGCGCAATGGCTGCTGCAGCACCCCGAATGGCCGATCGGCGCGGCGCTGGTGGTCCTGGTGCTGCGCCCCGGCCGCACGCTGCGCTGGGTCAGCCTGGCGCTGCAGGGCTACGGCGTCTACCGGCGCGTGCAGCGGCTGATGGCGAAGCCGGTGCGCTGAAGCGCTGAATGAAGCGCTGCAGGTCGAGCCGATGAGCGCCACCCGCAGCGAAGCGCACGGCACGCCATCCCGCAGCGAAGCGCACGGCACGCCATCCCGCAGCGAAGCGCAAGGCATCCAGTTTCCGCTCGACGCGTCCGGCAAGCGCAGTTCGGCGGCGGTGGGCCGGCAGATCCTGGCGGCGGCGCTGGCCGAACTCGACGCCGCGGCGGCCGACGCCTGCCGCGCCGAACGCGCCTGGCGCCACGCCTATCCGCAGCACCTGCGCCGGCTGGTCGAACTGCAGGCGGCGGCGCCGCAGCGTTGCGTGGCCGCGTGCCGCGCCGGGCTCGAAGCGGCGTGGCACTCGCTGGAGTTTGTGCGCGACGGGCAGCCGCTGCCGCTGCGCGAGGCCATGTCGGCGCCGCGTGCCGCGCCGCTGCGCACGCTGCGGCTGCGCGGCAGCGGCGCTGCTGCACCGGCGCGCTGGGAAGTGCCTTACAAGGGCCGGCGGCTCGCCGGCGATGCCCTGGCGCGGCGCATCGACGCCTGGGCCGCGGCCGGCGTCATCGAGGCCTCGGCCGCGCAGGCGCTGCACCTGGCGCGCAGCCATCCCCAATGGTTCGACCTGTCGGACCGGCACCTGGTGCTGCTCGGCGCCGGCAGCGAAGCCGGGCCGCTGGCCTGGCTGGCGTCGTGGCGCGCGAACATCGTCGCCATCGACCTGCCGCGCGCGGCGACGTGGAAACGCATCGCGCAGCGCATCGCCGCCGGCAACGGGCAGTTGATTGCACCGCTGGCGTCGTCGGCCGCGCCCGGCGGCGACGCGCAGCAGGATGCGCAACTCGCCGGTGGCGACATGCTGGCGCGCACGCCGGAGCTGGCGGCGTGGCTGCGCAGCCTGGGCGTGCCGCTGGATCTGCTGGCCATCGCCTACCTCGACGGCGAGAAGCACGTGCGCGTGTCGCTGGCGATGGACGCGCTGGTCGACGCCTGCCTCGCCGCCGACGCACGCACCAGCTGCGCCTGGATGGCCACGCCCACCGACGTGTTCGCGGTGCCGCAGCCGCTGGCCGAAGCCGTGATGCGCGCCTACCACGACCGCGACGCGTGGAAGCGGCTGGCGCAGGCCGGGCTGCGCGCGGGCAGCGGTGGGCGCAGCTTCGTGCCGCACATCGAGGCGCTGGTCGATGCCGGCGACGGCTCGCGCTGGGGCATCGCCGACTGCCTGGTCATCGAGCAGGGGCCGAACTACGCGCTGGCCAAGCGGCTGCAGCAGTGGCGCGCGCTCGACGCGCGCGAGCGCGGCCACGTGGCCTCGATCAACGTCGCGCCGTCGACGACCACGGCGTCGGTGCTCAGCAACCCGGCGCTGGCGGCGGGATTCCGCGGCGCCAAGGCCTTCGACATCGAAGTCTTCGCGCCCGACACCACCAACGCGCTGATGGCGGCGATGTGGGTGCACGACCTGCGCAATCCGCAGGGCAGCGCGCAGCCGCAGGTGCCGCTGGCGCATCCGCTGCAGCTGGTCAGCGACGGCGCCATCCATGGCGGCCTGTGGCGCGTGCCCTACCTGCCGCGCTCGGTGCTGCCGTTCGCGGCGTTGCTGGGTCTGATGAAGCGCCGCTGAGGCGGTGCTGCGGCGCGTCTCGCGGTTCAGGGCAGCCGCACCGTGGCGCGGCCCTTCAGCCCCAGCCCGCGGGCGCCCTCAGCGCGGCTCGGCGACCACGAGCGCCTCGATGTGGCCGATGCGCTCGATCTCGACGCGCATCACGTCGCCGACCTGGACGAAGCGCGGCGGCTTCATCGCCACCGCGACGCCCGACGGGGTGCCGGTGGCCAGCACGTCGCCGGGCTCGAGCGTCATCACCGTCGACAGGTAGGCGATCTGCTCCCAGACGTTGTAGATCATGTCGCGCGTGTTGTCGTCCTGGCGCACCTCGCCGTTGACCAGCGTGCGCAGCCGCAGGCCGTGCGGGTCGCCGATCTCGTCGGGGGTGACGAGCCACGGGCCGAAGGGGCCGTGGGTGTTGAAGCTCTTGCCCAGCGTCATCGTCGGCGAGCGCATCTGCCAGTCGCGCGCCGAGACGTCGTTGACGATGGTGTAGCCGGCCACCACCGAGGGCGCGTCCTGCACCGAGACGTGGCGGCAGCGGCGGCCGATGACCACGCCGAGCTCGGCCTCGTAGTCGAGCTGCGTCGACGCGAACGGCAGCTGCACCGGGTCGAAGGGGCCGTTGACGCACGACACCTGCTTGTTGAACCAGACCTGGCTGTCGGGCACCTTGACGCCGAGCTCGATCGCCTCCTGCACGTGCTTCTTGTAGTTCATGCCGATGGCCAGGAACTTCGACGGGTTGGGCACCGGCGCTTCCAGCCGCACGTCGGCCAGCGGCCAGGTGACCGCGCCGGCCGCTTCGAGCGCACGCACGCGCTCCATCGCCGCCGGGCCGGCCTGCAGCAGTTCGAGCATGGTGGAAGGCAGCGCGGCGTCGCTGGCGGCGAGGTCGATGACTTGCGCGCCGGCGACCTTGCCGATCGATCTGCGTCCGCGGACGCTGAAGGTGACGAGTTTCATGACGAGATCCTTGGTGAGTGGGTTGGCATGGAAGCAGGTGCGGCGGCGGGCTCAGGCCGCGCGTTCCGACCAGTCGAAGAAGGTCGGGTGCAGCGGCGGGCCCCAGAGGTAGAACGAGTCCTCCGGCGGATTGTCGCGACCCTCCCAATCGAGCGCGGCCGGGATGTAGTCCATGGTGGCGCTGAATTCGCACCAGCTGCCCCACGGGTCGCGCACGTAGCAGAAGTAGTTCGAGCCGAGCACGTGGCGGCCGACGCCCCACTGGTCGGCGTAGCCGGCGTCGAGCATGCGCATCTGGCCGAGACCGACGTCCTCGACCGTCGGCACGTCCCAGCTCAGGTGGTGCAGGCCGGGGCCTTCGCCCATCGCGCAGGCGATCAGATGGTGGTCGCTGCCGTGCGGGCCGTGCAGGAAGGCGACGCCGTCGCCGCCGCGATCGGACAGGCGCAAGCCGAGCACGCGCACGTAGAAGTCCATCTTGCGCGGCACCGACGGCGTCATCAGCGCGATGTGCGACAGACGCTGCGGCAGCGCCGGGCGCGCCTGGCTGCGGTAGGGCGCGCAGCGCGTGCCGTTGACCGGCAGCGCCGGCGCGTGGTGGTCGGCGGCGTCGATCGAGGTCTTCGGGCCGACGCGCACCTGCACCAGCAGGCCGTCGGGGTCGCGCATCCACCAGCCGCTGTCGTCGGCACCGGCGGGCGGCGCGACGCGCGGATGGCCGCTGGCCTCGAAGTGGGCGGCGAGCCGGTCGAAGTCCTCGGCCCAGCAGTGGAAGACCAGGCGGTCGAAGCGCTTGGCCGGGCCGGCGTCGATGCGCCCCCAGACCTGCTCGCTGCCGGCGGCGCGCAGCGCCAGCGAGGCGCCTTCGCGCGCGACGCGCAGGCCGAAGGCCGTGTAGAAGCGCTCGGCATCGTCGAGCGACGGCACGCTCAAGTGGAACTCGCCGATCGAGTGCACGCCGAGGCGGTCGGCACGGCGCTGGGGGGTGGTCTGGGTCATCACGACTCCTGCACGGAAGTTGATGGAAGGGCGGCGCGCCAGCCGTCGAGCAGCCGGTTCAGGTCGGCCGCGTCGCGCGCGCCGCCGTAGAGATAGAAGTCGGGGCGCACGATCGCCGCGGCGCAACCGAGGCTGTCGAGCCAGCCGGCGTAGGTGCCATCGACATCGCGCGTGGCGCCGCCGCCGCCATCACCGAGGTGGGTGACGAGGCCGCCGACGCGCTCGAGCGCGGCGCGGTTGGCCGGCGAGACGGCGGCCGCGGTGGCGGCGTCGCGCGCGATGACCGCGAAGCGCACGCCGTGCAGGTCGTCGAAGCGGCCACGCGCGCCGCCGACCTCGACCACGCCCTGCACGCCGAGCTGGCCGGCGCCGGGCGCGCCTTCGGCCCACAGGCCGGGCCCGAGCCGCGGCTGCGGCGGCGGTGGCGGCGCGTAGCCGGGTTCCTGCTGCGCGGCGATCATTGCGCGGTCGCGCTCGGCGGCGGCGGCCGGGTCGGCGATGCAGATCACCTTGCCGAGCTCGATCGACAGGCCGATCATCTCCTGCACGTGGCCGCTGCGTTCGGGGCCGTAGCTGTCGAGCACCGCCTCGCCGAGCCGGCCGCGCAGCACGGCGTCGAGCCGCCAGGCCAGCGCCATGCTGTCGCGCATGCCGCTGCACATGCCCTGGCCGGCGAACGGCGGCATCAGGTGCGCGGCGTCGCCGGCGAGCAGCGCGCGGCCCTGGCGCCACGACGGCGCCCACTGGCCGCGGAAGGTGTAGACGGCGTGCCGCTCGAGCTCGGCGTTCGCCGGCCTGATGTCCCAGGACGCGAGCAGCCGCCAGGCGACCTCGGCGCGGTTCATCTCGGCCTGCGTCTCGCCCGGCAGCAGCATGAACTCCCAGCGCCGCCGCCCCGGGCCGCCCGGCACCACCGTGGTCGGACGCGCCGGGTCGCACAGCTGCCAGGTCTTCGGCGTCCATTCGCGCTCGGTCTGCGGCTTGACGTCGACGACCAGCCAGTCGAAGGCGAAGCCGAGGTCGTGCATCGCGATGCCGAGCGCGCGGCGCACGAAGGAGTTGGCGCCGTCGGCGCCGACCACCCAGCGCGCGCGCACCCGGCCGCGCTCGGCCCGGCCGGACCACTTGCCGCCGACGATCTCGCCGCGTTCGATGTCCAGTTCCACGCCTTCGGCGTGCGTGCGCAGCGCGGTGGCGCTCCAGCCCTGCAGCACGCGCACGTTGGGCAGCCGCTTGACGTGCTTGTCGAGCACGCGCTCCAGGTCGGGCTGCGAGAACATGTTCGACACCGGCCAGCCGCTCGGGCCCATGCCGCCCCAGTCGAGGATCAGCAGCGGCTCGCGCGCCGCGTTGCGCCACTCGTAGGTGTCGAGCCGCTCGACGATGCGGAACACGTCGTCGGCGACGCCCGCGGCCTGCAGCAGGCGCGCGATCTCGTGGTCGAAGTGCACCGCGCGCGGCAGCGGATACAGGTCGGGCCAGCGGTCGACCACCGTCACGCGGTGGCCGAGCCGGCCGAGCAGCAGGGCCAGCAACTGGCCCGTGGGGCCGTAGCCGACGATCGCGACGTCAGCGGCGTCGCCGGCAGCGACACTTCCGGTCATGGGATGCCTCCTGAAGGGGCCGGGCGGCTCTCGGCGGCACGCCTCGGCGGGTGGATCGGGACGGCCGCAAGTATGCTAGAGTTGTACTTATGTGTCAATATGACATCGCAGTTCAATATGAAAAAGACCACCTCCATGCCTGCGGCCACCGCCGCCGGCCCCGGGGCGCCGGCCGATCCGGCCGATGCGGATCACCGCACCCGCACCGGCGCGTTGCGGCGCGAGCAGACGCGGCGCAAGCTGCTCGCGGCGGCGCTCGCGGTGTTCGCGGACAAGGGGCCGGAGTCGACGCAGATCGAGGACGTGATCGCCGCCGCCGGCGTGGCGCGCGGCACCTTCTACAACTACTTCGACACCATGCAGGCGCTGCTGGACGCGGTGACGGCCGAACTGAGCGACCGCATCCTGGCGCGCATCGACGCGGTGGTGCTGCGCATCGACGACCCGCTGCTCCGCCTGGCGACCGGTTGCCTGCTGTACATGCACGCCGGGATCGACGTGCCCAACCTGGGCGCCTTCCTGGTGCGCACCGGCATGCGCGGCGACGCGCTCGGCAGGCTGGTCGACCTCTACCTGCCGCGCGATCTGGAGTCGGCGCGCTCCGCCGGCAAGATGGACTTCCCGACGCTGCGCGCGGCACGCGACATGCTGCTGGCGGCCATCAACCAGGCGATGCAGACCGTGCACGAGGGTGCGGCGCCGCGCGAGCACCTGCGCCAGGTGATGGCCGTCGCGCTGCGCGGCCTGGGCGTTCCGGCGGCGCGGGCCGCCCGGCTCAGCGCGCTGCCGCTGCCCGAGATCGGTCTGCCCGATGCGCTGCAGTCCGACCGCGGCGGCACGCGCTGAGTGCCGCCCGCGGCCGGCGCGAGCGCGCTCGCACGGGGATCGTGCGGCGCGTGGCATGGCCGGGGGGCGCTGATCGAGGGGTGCCGAGCCCGGGCTGGACTGACGCCTGCAGCGGCCGTATCGTCCGCCGACCGCCGCAGCCCTGCGGCTCAGCCGACCGAGAACCACCATGGACAACAGCCCCATCGCCGGTGAAGGCGAAGTGCTCTGGCAGCCCAGCGCCGAGCAGATCGAAGCCTCGCGCCTGCACGCCTACCAGCGCTGGCTCGCCGACGCGCGCGGCCTGCGCCATGCCGACTACCAGGCGCTGTGGCAGTGGTCGGTCGACGAGCTCGAAGCCTTCTGGCAGTCGGTGTGGGACTACTTCGAGGTCCAGGCCGACGGCGCGGCCACGCCGGTGCTCGCCTCGCGCGACATGCCCGGCGCGCGCTGGTTTCCGAACGCGCGGCTGAACTATGCCGAACACGTGTTCCGCCAGGCGAGCAGCGGGCGCCCGGCGCTGGTCGCGCGCCGCGAGGACGCGCCGCTGCGCGAGGTGTCGTGGGCCGAACTGCAGCGCGACACCGGCGCGATCGCCGCCAGGCTGCGCGCGCTGGGCGTGCGCGCCGGCGACCGCGTCGCGTCCTACATGCCCAACCGGCCGGAGACGGTGGCCGCATTCCTGGCCTGCGCCAGCATCGGCGCGATCTGGTCGAGTTGCGCGCCGGACATGGGCGCGTCGGTGGTGCTCGACCGGCTGCGCCAGATCGAGCCGAAGCTGCTGTTCGCCACCGACAGCTACGCCTACAACGGCAAGACGCACGACCGCGCGGCGCTGGTCGGCGAACTGCTGCGCGAGCTGCCCAGCGTGCGCTGCGTCGTCCAGGTCGACGGACCGCTGGCCGCGCAGCGCGCCGTGCCGTGGCGCGACCGCATCGCCTGGGCCGACGCGGTGCGCGAGCCGGCGCCGCTGGCCTTCGAGCGGCTGCCGTTCGAGCAGCCGCTGTGGATCGTCTATTCGTCGGGCACCACCGGGCTGCCGAAGGCGATGGTGCACAGCCACGGCGGCATCGTGCTGACGCACCTGAAGACCATGGTGCTGCAGCACGACCTGCGGCCGGGGGACCGGCTGCTGTTCCTCGGCGGCACCGGCTGGATCGTCTGGAACCTGCAGCTCGGCGCGCTGCTCACCGGCGCGTCGGTCGTGCTCTACGACGGCAACCCGGCATGGCCCGACGGTCAGACGCTGTGGCGCTTCATCGACGAACACAGCGTCACGCTGTTCGGCTGCGGCGCGGCCTACCTGATCAACTGCATGAAGGACCGGCTGCGGCCGTGCGACGTGGCGAGCTTCAGCCGCCTGCGCTCGATCAACGCCACCGGCTCGCCGCTGCCGATCGACGCCTACCACTGGGTCTACGCGTCGGTGAAGCGCGACCTGTGGCTGGCCTCGATCAGCGGCGGCACCGACGTCGCCTCGGGCTTCGTCGCCTGCGCGCCGAACCTGCCGACCACCGCCGGCGAACTGCAATGCCGCGAACTCGGCGTCGCAGCCTATGCGTACGACGACGCCGGCCGGCCGGTCATCGGCGAAGTCGGCGAACTGGTGATCACGCAGCCGATGCCGTCGATGCCGGTGTATTTCTGGAACGACCCCGGCGGCCAGCGCTACCGCGAAAGCTACTTCGAGACCTTCGCGGCCGAACCTGGAAAACCTGCGGTTTGGCGCCACGGCGACTGGATCCGCTTCACGGCGCGCGGCACGGCGGTGATCTACGGCCGCTCGGACAGCACGATCAACCGCTTCGGCATCCGCATGGGCACGGCCGAGATCTACCGCGTCGTCGAGGAACTGCCCGAGGTGCGCGACAGCCTGGTCGTCGACCTCGAGTACCTGGGGCGGCCGTCGTTCATGCCGCTGTTCGTCGTGCTCGCGCCGGGACAGGTGCTCGACGACGCGCTGAAGGCGCGCATCGCGCAGCAGATCCGCAGCAAGGCCTCGGCGCGCCACGTGCCGAACGAGATCTACGCGGTGGACGAGATCCCGCGCACGCTGACCGGCAAGAAGATGGAGGTGCCGGTGCGCAAGCTGCTGCTCGGCGCCGCGCGCGACCAGGTCGCCAGCCCGGACGCGATGGTCAATCCGGCGAGCCTGGAGTTCTTCGTGCGCCTGGCCGGGCAGCTCGACGCGCAACTCGACGCGCAGCCCGACCGGAAGGGGGCGACATGAGGGGCGCCGCCGCGCCTTCCGGTCCTGCGCCGCCTGCCGCGCGGCCGGCGGCGCGCGGCGGATTCAGGCTGCCGCGAGTTGCCTGCCGCCGGCCGCGGCCGGCCGCACGACGGCGATCAGGATGAGCGCGGCGCCCAGCCACAGCGCGATCATCAGGTACAGACTCATCACCGGTGCGCCGGTGGTGGTGTTGATCCAGGTCGACACCGACGGCATCACGAAGGGCCCGAGATTGCCCAGGCTGCTGATCAGCGCGATGCCGCCGGCGGCGGTCTTCTTCGGCAGATAGTCGCTGCACGCGGCGAAGAACAGCGGCGTGGCCGACGACTGCCCCATCGACACCAGGGCCAGGCCGGCCAACGACGCCGGCAGGTTGCCCAGCGAGCGCGTGACGACGAAGGCGCCGACTGCCACGAGGCAGGCGCACAGCAGGAAATGCCAGCGCCGCTCCATGTGCCGGTCCGAACTGCGGCCGATCAGCACCATGGCGGCGAGGGCGACCAGCGGCGCGATGGAGGACAGCAGGCCGATGCGGAACAGGTCGGAGATGCCCCAGCTCCTGATCAGCGTCGGCGTCCAGAACACCATCACGTAGGTGGCGCCCAGAAACATGAAGAACGCGAGCGCCAGCGTGTAGACCTTCGGGTCGCGCAGCAGCGCCCACAGCGAACCGTGCGCCGCAGCGGCCACGGCTTGGGGGTCGTTGTCGATATGGTTGCGCAGCGCCGCCTTTTCGGCGGGCGTGAGCCAGTTCGCCTGCTCCGGCTTGTCCTTCAGGTAGAAGAAGGCAATGATGCCCAGGATGCTCGCCGGCAGGCCCTGCACCACGAACATCCACTGCCAGCCGTGCAGACCGAGCCAGCCGTTCATGTACTTCAGGATCGCGCCGGAGAACGGCCCGGCGATCAGGACGGCGATGGTGGCGCCGGTCATGAAGATGGCGATGGCCCGGCCGCGGCGCGCCGCCGGGTACCAGAAGGTGAAGTACAGGACGATGCCGGGGTAGAAGCCGGCCTCGAAGGCGCCGAGCAGGAAACGCAGGATGTAGAACTGCGTCGGCGTCTGCACGAACATCATCGCCGAGGCCACGATGCCCCAGCAGAACATGATGCGCAGCAGCGTCTTGCGCGCACCGATCTTCTCGAGCATCAGGTTGCTCGGCACCTCGAACAGGAAGTAGCCGAGGAAGAACACCCCCGCGCCGAAGGCGAAGGCCGCGTCGCTGAAGGCCAGCGTCTGCTTCATCTGCAGCTGCGCGAAGCCGATGTTGACGCGGTCGAGAAAGGCGATCAGGTAGCAGATGGTCAGCAGCGGCAGCAGGCGCCAGTTGATCTTGGAAAACAGCGCGTCGTCTTCGGCGCTGGCGTTCCGTTGGGGTCGTGCTTCGACGGGGTGGTGCATGGCGTGTGTCTCCTGTGGTCGTGGTTCTCAGTTCGGCCGCCTGCCCGCGCCGCGGCGCGGCTTCGCGGCCGGTGCCTTGGCGGCTGCCGCCGGCGCGCGCGCCTTGCGCGCCACCTTGCCGCCCGGCGCCGGCACCGCGGCAAGATGGGCCGGCGCCGTGGCCTCCAGCGCCGCCGGCTTGGCCTGGGTCGACGCCACGGCAGACGCCGCCTGCGCCGCAACGCCAGGCAGCCGCTCGATCGCGCGCAACGCCGCACGCAGGTGTTCGATCAGCTCGTACGACTCCTCCTGCGACAGGATGCGCCGGCAGGCGGTGATGCCCAGGTCCAGCGAGCCGGCATAGCTCTGCACCGTGATGTTCAGCGCCATGCCGTGGTACGGGATCGACACCGGATAGAAGCTCGCCATGCGCGCGCCGGCCACGTACAGCGGCATCGGTGGACCGGGCACGTTGGAGATCAGCACGTTGGCCAGCGGCGGCAGCCGCCGCGCCAGCTTGGAGCGGCCGTACAGCGACGCCAGGCTGGTCATCAGCCACGGCGAGCCGGTGATCGGCACGTCGACGCCGAGCACCGGCTTCAGTTCCTTCACCACCGCCTTGGCTGCCTCGGACGACGCGTGGATGGCCTTGAAGCGCTCGCCCAGGTCGGCGATGTCGGTGGCCAGATCGACGCGCACCGTCGACACCTGGTTGTTCATCGACTCGTCGCCCTCGGCGCGCAGGCTCACCGGCACGGCCGCGATCAGCGCCTCCTTCGGCAGCAGGTTGCGCGCCTTCAGGAAGCGCAGCAGCGCTTCGCTGCACATCGCCATGACGATGGTGTTGACGGTGCCGCCGACCCGCCTGCCCAGCCGCTTCACGTCGTCGAGCGGCAGCGACAGCGTGCTGTACGAGCGCTGGTTGGTGATCGAGTCGTTGAAGATCGTCTGCGGCGCCAGGCCGAGGTTCAGCGTCCGCTCGCCCTTGGCCGTATCCCGCCGGGCGAGCATGCGGCCGGCGGCGGTCAACGCCCTGGCGGCGCTGGGCAGCAACTCGGCGAGCTGCCGATAGCGCTGCGCGGAGTTGGCGATCGCCGCCTGCAGCAGCTCGGCCACGCCGAGCTGGTAGCCGCCGCTGCCGCCGGCGCGCTTGCGCCGCGGCGGCGGCACCTCGCGCGGCTGCGCCGAGAGGTCGTACAGCACCTTGGCCATCTCGGTGCCGGCCTTGCCGTCGATGCCGCTGTGGTGGGCCTTGGTATAGAAGGCGACCTGGCCGCTGCCCAGGCCTTCGATCACGTACATCTCCCACAGCGGGCGGCTGCGGTCGAGCAGGGCGGCATGCAGCCGCGCGACGTAGCGCAGCAACTGGTCCATCGTGCCGGGCCGGCGCAGCGTGATGCTGCGCACGTGGTAGTCGAGGTCGATGTCGTCGTCCTCGATCCACACCGGCTCGGCCAGCTCGAAGGGCATCGGCGCGAGCTTGCGCGTCAGCACCGAAGCGAGGTGCATGCGCCGGCCGATCATCGCCTTCACTTCCTCGTAGTAGTCGCCTTTGTAGTCCGGCGGCAGGTCGAGCAGCATCAGGCTGCCGACGTGCATCGGCGTCTCCGGCGTCTCGAAGTGCAGGAACGAGGCGTCCATGCTGCTCAGGTGATCCATCGGTGCCTTTCGGTCAGGGTTTGCTTGCCCGAGCCGGTCGGTCGATCCGCCGCGGGTGCGTTTCAGGCCTGCGCGGCGCGCTTGCGTGCCTGGGCCTGTACCTCTTCGTCGACCAGATCCTTCTTCGACAGCTTGCCGATCGGCGTCTTCGGCAGGCTGTCGCGGATCTCCAGCGCCTGCACCATCTCGTGCTTGCCGAGCTTGTCCTTCAGGAAGGCCTGCAACTGCGCGAGCGTGAACGTCTCGGTGCCGGGCTTCAGCGTGAGGAAGGCCTTCGGCGACTGGCCGCGGTACTCGTCCGGGATGCCGATCACGCACACCTCGGCGACCGCCGGATGCTGGTAGATCGCCTCCTCGAGCACGCGCGGGTAGACGTTGAAGCCGCTGCACAGCAGCATGTCTTTGGTGCGGTCGACGATGAAGACGTAGCCGTCCTCGTCCATCGTGGCGACGTCGCCGGTACGGAAGAAGCCGTCGAACGTGGTTTCCTTGGCCGTGGCCTCGGGGTTGTTCCAGTAGCCCTGCATCACGTTCGGGCCCTTGATGCACATCTCGCCCTTCTCGCCGCGCGCGACGTAGTTGGCCGGATCGGCGAGCGACAGCATCTTGATTTCGATCCTCGGCAGCGGAATGCCGCACGAGCCGGATTTGTTCTTGCCGCGCGCCGGCGTATAGGTGCCGGCGGTCGAGGTCTCGGTCATGCCCCAGCCTTCGCAGATCGGGGCGCCGGTGATCTGCGTGTAGCGCTGCTCCACCTCTACCGGCAGCGGCGCGCCGCCCGAGATGCAGTACTTCATCGAGCGCAGGTCGTAGTTGGCCGTGTCGGGGTGGCCGACCAGCGCGGTGAACATCGTCGGCACGGCGCAGAAGACGGTGATCTTCTTGTTCGCGATGTCCTCCAGCGCGGCCTTGGGATCGAAGCGCATATGCTGGATCAGCTCGGCACCGACCATCAGCCCGAACAGCATGTTCACCGTCAGCGCGTAGATGTGGAACGGCGGCAGCACCCAGAGGAAACGCTCCTCGCCCGCGACGAGCACCGGCGGCTCGCCACCCGCGGTCTCGGCGCACTGCGCCGCCGCCGACCAGAGGTTGGCGTGCGTCAGCATCGCGCCCTTGGGCAGTCCGGTCGTGCCGCCGGTGTACTGCAGCACCGCGACCGTTTGCGCCGGGTCGGCGATCGGGTGCGCCGTGTACTTGCCGTCGTTGTCGAGCAGCGCCGCGAAGCTCAGGCGCCGCTCGCCCCACGCGACTTCGGCCAGCTGCTTGCCGGCCTTCAGTTGCGCGTTGACCGCATCTGGCGCCGGGCTCATTTCGCCCAGGTTGCCGACGATCAACTTCTGCAGGCGCGTCTTGCCGACCATGCCGGCCATGTTCGGGTACAGCGCCGCCAGGTCCAGCGTGACCAGGAAGTCGGTCCGGCTGTCGTCGATCTTGTGCTCCAGCACCTTGGCCGCATCCAGCGGCGAGTAGTTGACCACCGTGCCGCCGGCCTTCAGGATGCCGAAGAAGGCGATGACGTAGTGCGGCGAATTCGCCAGATAGAGGCCGACGTGCACGCCGGGCTTGACGCCCAGCTGCTGCAGGCCCTTGGCCGCGCGGCCGGCCAGGCCGTCGAGCTCGCGGTAGCTGATGCGCCGGCCCATGAACTCGAGGGCCGGCCGGTCCGGCCATTTGGCCGCCGAAGCTTCGAGGATGCGCGGCACCGGAGCGGGCTGGATGTCGATGTCCCAGCGCACGCCTGCGGGGTACGAGTGAATCCAGGGCATGTCGTTCATAGCAGGTCTCCGTCGTTCAGAAAGGGTTCGGTCGGCCGCCCCGACACTGGGCCTCGGCCATCGCTCACAACGATGAGCAGAGATGCCCGCCGTCGACCGGCACGCAAGCGCCGGTCATCCACGACCCGGCCTCGGTCGCGAGCAGCAGGAAGAGTCCGTTCAATTCCTCGGGCTTGCCCAGGCGGCGCATCGGGATGCGCTCGATCAGCGCCTGGCCATGCGCCTTGTCCCACATGTCGTGGGTCATCTCGGTGCCGATGTAGCCCGGCTCGATGGCGTTGACGCGGATGCCGAAGCGCGCCCATTCGAGCGCCAGGCTCTTGGTCATGTGCACCACTGCGGCCTTGGACATCGAGTACGGCGTGATGCCCGCCATCACGCGCTCGCCCTGGATCGACGCGATGTTGACGATCGCGCCGCCGCGGCCGGCTTCCTTCCAGCGCTGCGCGGCGCGCACCGCCACCAGCCAGGCGCCGCGCACGTTGACGGCCATCAGCGCATCGAAGTCGGCGGTCGGCAGCTTCAACGCCCAGCCGTCGTTGGAAATGCCGGCGTTGTTGACGACGACGTCGAGCAGGCCGCCCGAGGCGTCGATGGCGGCGAACGCGGCGTCGATCGAAGCCTCCGAGGCCACGTCCATCTCCAGCACCGTGACCTGCGGTGCGCCGAGCCTGTCGAGCTCGGCGGCGAGCTTGTCGAGCCTGTCCTTGCGCCGCGCGGCGATCACCACCCTGGCCTTGCAGCCGGCGGCGACGCGGGCGAAGTTCTCGCCCAGCCCGGACGAGGCACCCGTCACCAGCACCCGCTTGCCCGCGAGCAGCGCACCCAGATCCATCGCCGTCTCCCGTCTACTTCAGAGCATCACTTCGATGAGCCGCGGCCCGCGGCCGCGCATCGCCGACCCGTACTGCGCGGCAAACTCTTCGGCGCTCGCCGCCCGGCTCGCCTCGACGCCCAGGCCCTCGGCCAGCTTGACCCAGTTCAGCTCCGGGTCGTGCAGGTCGAGCATCGTCAGCGCCTTCGGCCCCGCGCCGGCGGCGCCGACGCGTTCGAGCTCGATGTTCAGGATCGCGTACGAGCGGTTGGCGTAGATCACCGTCGTCACGTCGAGGCGCTCGCGCGCCATCGTCCACAAGGCCTGCAGCGTGTACATCGCGCCGCCGTCGCCGTGCGGGCAGACCACCTTGCGCCCGGGCGCGGCGACCGCGGCGCCGGCGGCCAGCGGCAAGCCCTGGCCGATCGAGCCGCCGGTGAGCGCCAGGTGCGTGTACGGCCGCGCGCTGCTCAGGCTCTTGGCCAGCGGCGCGCCCGAGGTCGCGGCTTCGTCGGCGAAGATGGCGTTGTCCGGCGTCAGCTCGGCGATGACCTGCGCAGCGCTGCGGATGTCGAGCGCGCCGCTCGGCAGACCGGGCAGGTGCAGCGGCCGACGCGCCGCCGCGGCAGCCGGCGCGTCGATCGCGTCGGCGAGCGCGCGCAGCGCCGCCACGCCATCCTCGTGCGGGTGCGCCAGATAGGCGATCTCGCAACCCGGCGGCGCACACCAGCTCGGCTTGCCCGGGTAGGCGAAGAACGACACCGGCGGCTTGCTGCCGACCAGCACCAGCTGCTCGACGTCCTGCAGGAAGGCGACGATCTGCTCGGCGAAGTACGGGATGCGCTCGAGCGGCACCCGGCCCGCGCCGAGCTCGGTGTGCGGCGCGAAGGTGTCGCACAGCAGGCGCACGCCGGCCTTCGCCTGGATGCGCCCGGCGGTCTCCAGGCCGATGCCCTGCAGCGCCGGGCCGCGCAGCAGCAGCGCCGTGCGCTTGCCGTTGCCTAAGCGCCGCGCGATGCCCTCGACCGCTTCGGCACTGACCGCGGCCGGCGCGATGTCGGGCAGGGGCGGCGCCGCATGCTCGGCCGCGTTCCAGGCCGTGTCTGCCGGCAGGATCAGCGTCGCGATGCCTCCCGGCGCCGCGCGCGCGGCCTGCACCGCGCGCGCGGCGTCGGCGGCGACGGTCAGGGCGCTGGTCGAGCTGTGGATCCAGCTCGACACCGGGCGCGCGAAGCCGGCGATGTCGGAAGCGAGCGGCGCGTCGTACTGCGCATGCGTGCTCGCGTGGTCGCCGACGACGTTGACGATCGGCGTCGCGGCCCGGCGCGCGTTGTGCAGGTTGGCCAGGCCGTTGGCCAGGCCCGGCCCGAGGTGCAGCAGCGTCGCCGCGGGCTTGCCGGCGATGCGGCCGTAACCGTCGGCGGCGCCGGTGACGACGCCTTCGAACAGGCACAGCACGGCGCGCATCGGCACGCTGTCGAGCGCGGCGACGAAGTGCATCTCCGAGGTGCCGGGATTGGCGAAGCAGACCTCGACGCCGCAAGCGGCGAGCGTCTTGGTCAACGACTGGGCACCGTTCATGCGTGCAGTCTCCTTTGGGGTGAAGGTCCGCCTCCGGGGGCAGCAGCCGGCCGGGCTCAATCGAGCGTCGCGCCGCTCGCCTTGACCGCCTTCTCCCAGACCGGCGCATCCTTCTTGTACGCGGCAGTGAATTCGTCGGGCCCGAGGCCGGCCGGATCCATGCCGAACAGATCCAGCTTGGCTTTGACGTCGGGCAACTGCAGTGCGGCGCGCACCTCGTCGGCGATGCGCTGCTGCACGGCCTTCGGCGTTCCCGCCGGCGCAGCGATGCCGATCCAGCCGAGGGTCTTGAAGATGTCTTCGTCGAGCCCTTGTTCAGCCAGCGTCGGCACGTTCGGGTAGGCGGTGGCGCGCTTCTCGCCGTTGATGGTGATCGCCCGCACCTTGCCGGAATCGAGGAACGGCTTGACGCTGGCCGGACCGAGCATCGCGACCTGCACCTGGCCGCCGACGAGGTCCTGCAGCAGCGGCGCATCGCCCTTGTAGGGCACGTGGGCCATGTCGGCGTCGAGGATCTTGTCCAGGCGCGCCAGCACCAGGTGGGGCGCCGAACCGATGCCGTAGGTGCCGTAGGACACCTTGCCCTTGTTGGCGGCGAGGTACTTCTTCAGCTCGTCGATGTTCTTCGCCGGAACGCCGGCGCCGACGACCAGCATCAGCGGTGCCAAGCCGATCTGCGACACCATCGCCAGATCCTTCTCGGGGTTGTACGGCAGCTTCTTGTACAGGTACTGGTTGATCAGCAGCGAGGTCGTGATCGACAGCACCAGCGTGTAGCCGTCGGGTTTGGCCTTGGCCACGGCGTCGGTGCCCAGGATGCCGGCCGCGCCGGCCTTGTTGTCGACGATCACGTTCTGGCCGAGCTTGGGCGCGATCTTCTCGGCCAGCACGCGCGCCATGGTGTCGGCGTTGCCGCCGGCCGGGAACGGCACGATGATCGTGATCGTCTTGGCCGGCCAGGTTTGCGCCAACGCGACGCTGCCGGCCAGGCCCAGGGCCGCGGCCAGCAGGCCCAGGGCCGCGCGGCGTGTCGTCGGGTCTGTCATCGAAGAGTCTCCTCTGGTCATCTTCCGGTCGTATGGATGGGTGGCTCGGCCAGTTCAGTTCCATCACGTCCTGTCCTGCAGTCAGTCGGTCAGACCGCGTGCCCGGCGATCGCGTCGACGATCGGGAATTTGGCGCTCCCTTTGATTGCCGTCTTCGCGGCGCATCGTACGTTTGAAAAATGAACTAATCAAGAGGTAGAGAATGGCACCCATGAAATGGAGTCGCGTGGGCGAAGAGCGCTGTTCGGTGGCGCGCACCGTGTCGGTCATCGGCGACCGTTGGACGCTGCTCGTGCTGCGCGACTGCTTCCTCGGCGTGCGCCGCTTCGAGGCCTTTCAGCAGCGCCTGGGAATTTCCCGGCCCATGCTCTCCGACCGGCTGCGCAAGCTGGTCGACGCAGGCGTGCTGCGCAAGCGGTCTTATCAGGAATCGCCGCCGCGTTACGAGTATCGACTCACGCCCAAGGGGCTGGACCTGCATCCGGTGATCATGGCCATCGTGCACTGGGGGGACGTGCACATGACGGCCGGCCAGGGGCGGCCGGTGTTGCATCGCCATGCCACCTGCGGGCATCTCTTCGACCCCGTCAGCGTCTGCGCGCACTGCCGCGAGCCGCTCCTCGCGAAGGACGTGGTGGTCGAGCCAGGCCCGGGGGCGTGACCAAAAGCCGGCGGTGGCGAGCATAGGATTTCGAGCGCCAGCCGCAAGTCCGAAGCGCAGGCCGAAGAGCGGTCTCGGGCCGGCTCGGGGCAGGCCTGAAGCGCTTGGATTGGGGCGCGCCCGACCGCCGAGAGCGTTCCACACCTGTTCCGCACAGCAGTCTTTCCGACCCGACCGATGCCCACCCGCCCGCCCCCCGGCGCCGCCCTCGAGCGCACCGTCAACGCCAAGGCAGACCGGCACTTCGTGACCGCGCTGGCGCGCGGGCTGGGCGTGCTGCTCGCCTTCAAGTCGGGCGAGGAACGGCTGAGCAATCAGGAGCTCGCCACCCGTTGCGCGCTGCCCAAGTCCACCGTGACGCGCCTGACCTACACGCTGACCAAGCTGGAGTTCCTGCACCACCTGCCGGATTCGGGGCGCTACCGGCTGGGCCTGAAGGCGCTGGGGCTTGCCGGCACGACGCTGTCGCGGCTCGACGTCAAGGACGCCAGCAGCGCCTTGCTGCAGCAGCTGGCCGACGACACGCAGAGCATGGTCTCGCTGGCCATCCGCGACGAGCTGTCGATGCTGTACATCGAGAACTGCCACAGCCGCTCGGCCGTGCTGACGCTGCGCCTGGGCGTCGGCTCGCGCGTGCCGCTGGCCAGCAGCGCCGTCGGGCGCGGCTGGCTCGCGGCGGCGCCGGCGGCGCTGCGCGAGGCGCTCGAGGAGCGCCTGCAGGCGGCCGACCCGCACGCCTGGCCCAAGGCCAGGCGCGGCATCCGCCAGGCGATCGCCGACCTGGCGGCGCACGGCTGCGTCACCTCCTTCGGCGACTGGCGGCCAGAGATCAACGGCATCGCCGTGCCGCTGGCGCTCGGCCCCGGTCTGCCGCTGATGGTCGTCAACGTCGGCGCGGCCGCGCACGTCATCCCGGCCGAGGCCTTCATGGCGCAGGTGCGGCCGCGCCTGATCGCTACCGCGCGCAGCATCGAGGCGCGCTACCGGGCCGCGGGTTGACGGCCGCCGCAGGCCGCCGCGCCGGCCGCGCGCGCTACGGTTTGGCGAGCAGGCCGAGCGTGCTCAGGATCTCGCGCTCCTGCTTCATCGACTCGAGCGCGAACTCCTGGTACTGCTTCGGGCTGCGGTACTCCGGCACCATGTCGTACTTGGCGAGCGCGTCCCTGAACTCGGGCTGTTCCATCGCCTGCTTGAAGGCCGCGTGCAGCTTGGCGACGATCGCCGGGTCGGTGCCCTTGGGGGCGACGATGCCCCAGGGCGAGGTCTGGACCATCGGGATGCCGACTTCCTGCAGCGTCGGCACGTCGGGAAAGCTCGCCAGGCGCTTGCTGCCCCAGGTCACCAGCAGGCGCATCTTGCCGTCCTTGACGAAGGGCGCCCAGGCGGAGGTCTCCGCCGCCGAGTCGATCTGGTTGCCGAGGATCGCCTGCATCGTCTCCGCCGAACCCTTGTACGGGATGTGGTTCAGCTTGATGCCGGCCAGCCGCGAGATGCGTTCCATCGTCAGGTGGTTGGTCGTGCCGACGCCGGGCGTGCCGTAGGTCAGCTCGCCCGGCTTGGCCTTCGCCGCGGCGACGTAGTCGGCCCAGTTCTTGATCGGCGAGGCGGCCGGCACGACGATGCCGAAGGCATAGCCGGTCAGCCCGATGACGTAGCTCAGGTCGGTGGCCGGGTTCCACTTGATCGACGTGGTGTAGGGCAGCCGAAAGACGGTGATCGGTGCGAGGCCGAGCGTGTAGCCGTCGTTGGCGCTGCTTTGCAGCGTCGTCGCCGGCATCGTGCCGCCGGCACCGGTCTTGTTTTCGATGACGATCGGCTGCTCGAGGATGCGCGCGGCGCTTTCGGCGAGCACGCGCATCGGGCCGTCGGTCGACCCGCCGGGCGGGAAGCCGATCATGATCTTGATCGGGCGGTTCGGGTAGGCGCCGGCCGCGTCCTGGGCTTGCGCCGCGGCGGCCAGCCCCAGCGCCCCGAACAGCGCCCAGGCCGCGGCACGGGCCGCGAGGTGTCTGAACTCATGCATCTCTTGTCTCCTTGGCTACGGCATCAAAGCGAGCGCTGGCGAACGATCTCTTCTTCGACCTCGCGCAGGCGGTCCTTGCCGAAGAAGATCTCGTCGCCGACGAAGAAGGTCGGCGAGCCGAAGGCGCCGCGCTGATGGGCGCGCTGGGTGTTGTCCAGCAGCGCAGCCTTGACATCGGCCTGCTGCGAGGCGGCGGCGATCGCGGCGGCATCGAGGCCGGCCGCTTCGAGCTCGCGCGCGATCACCGCAGGGTCGGCCATGGCCTGCCCGCGCTCCCACATGCTCGCGTAGACGGTGTCCACATAGGTCTCGAAGCAGCCGAGCTTCTGCGCCGCGACCGCGCCGCGCATGATCTGCAGCGTGTTCACGGGAAAGTGCGGGTTCATGCGGAACTTGTCGAGACCATGACGGCGCACGAAGCGCTCGATCTCCAGGTTGTCGTAGGCGCGCTTGTTCGGTATGTCGGCGAAGGCCTCTGCCGGAGAGCGGTTGTTGGCCAGCTTGAACAGGCCGCCGAGCAGGATCGGCACGTATTCGAGGCGCACCCCCGTGCGCTGCTCGAGCGCCGGGATCACCTTGTGGCACAGGTAGGCATTGGGGCTGCCGAAGTCGAACAGGAATTGGGCTTGGGCGGAGACGGAATTCATCGACGAAGCTCCTTTCAGGATGGGGATGCGGGGCGGCGTGGCGCGCCGGGCCGCGGCTGAGGCTCCGACGCCGGTCACCAGGACTCCAGCCACGGTCGGATCTCGGTCTCGTGCGTCCAGGCGTTGCGCGGCTGGCAGTGCAGTTGCCAGTACAGCTCGGCGATGCTGTCCGGATCGACGATGCCGCCCTGCGCCTTGGTGGCGTAGCGCTCGGGGAAGTTGCTGCGGATGAATTCGGTGTCGATGGCGCCGTCGACCACCGGATGGGCGACGTGGATGCCCTTGGGCCACAGCTCGCGCGCCATGCTCTGCGCCAGCGCGCGCAACGCATGCTTGGCGCCGGCGAAGGCGGCGAAGCCCTCGCGGCCGCGCAGGCTCGCCGTGGCGCCGGTGAAGAGGATGGTGCCGCGGCCCCGCGGCAGCATCGCCTTGGCGGCCTCGCGGCCCATCAGGAAGCCGGCGAAGCAGGCCATCTCCCAGACCTTGTAGTACACGCGCGCCGTGGTCTCGGTGATGCCGAAGCGCACGTTGGCGCCGATGTTGAAGACGGCGACCTCGATCGGCGCGATCTCGGTCTCGATCTTCTGCACCAGCGCCACCATCTCCTCTTCCTTGCGCGCGTCGCTGCCGAAACCGTGCGCCTCGCCGCCCTCGGCCTTGATCTGCTCGACCAGCGGCGCGAGCTTGTCCGCGTCGCGGCGGGTCACGCAGGCGATGTAGCCCTCGCGCGCGAAGCGCCGCGCGATGGCGCCGCCGGTGGCGTCGCCCGCACCGATCACCAGAACCGCCTTCTTGCCTTCCATGTCGTCTCCCGTTGCAGTGGTGGGTTGAGTTGACGCGCCGGCGCGCTTCAGGTGCCGGGCCCGGCGCCGTGTTCAAGCGCCGGGCTCGTGGCCCTGTTGCGCCAGCGTCTTGAGAACGCCCTTCAGCAGCTTGCCGGTCGGCGCCGCCGGCAGCTGCGCCATGAAATGGATCTGCGCCGGCTGCTTGTAGGCCGACAGCCGCTCGCGCAGGTGGCGGCGCAGCGCCTGTTCGTCGATCTGCGCGCCCGCGGCCGGTTCGACGTAGGCTACGACCTCCTCGTTGTGCCCGACCGTGCGGCCGACGACCGCCGACTGGCGCACGCCGGGGAAGCTGTTGATGACCTGCTCGACCTCGACCGGATAGACGTTGAAGCCGGAGCGGATGATCAGCTCCTTGCTGCGCCCGACGATGTGCAGCGCGCCGTCGCCGCCGCGCCGCGCCATGTCGCCGGTGTTGAACCAGCCCTCGGCGTCGATGACTTGGCGCGTCAGCGCGTCGTCGCGGTAGTAGCCCTTCATCACGTTCGGGCCGCGCACGTGCAGCTCGCCCACCTCGCCGGGCGCCGCCTCGGCACCGTCCGCGTCCACGAGGCGCGTCTGCACGCCCGGAATCGGCGCGCCGACGGCGCAGTCGCCGCGCGGCGCCCCGGCGCGGACCTGGGCGATCGTCGGCGCGGTTTCCGTCAGACCGTAGCCGTTGAGCAGCGGCAGCCCGAAGACCTGCTCGGCTTCGGCCTTCAGCGTGGGCGTCAGCGGCGAGCCGGCGACGCCGATCAGCCGCAGCCGCGGCGCGTGCAGCTCGCGCCGCTGCTCGCGCAGCCATTCGAGCAGGCGCGCATACATCGCCGGCACGCCGGTGAAGCTGGTGACGCCGCCTTCCAGCGCCTGCGCCAGCAGCGCCGGCGAGAAGCGCGGCTCCAGCACCAGCTCGGCGCCGCTGGCCAGGCTGCCCAGCAGCTGCGCGGACAGCCCGACCACATGCGCCATCGGCAGCGCACCGTAGACGCGGTCGTGCGGCCCGAGCCCGCGCACCGCGGGCACCGCGGCGGCGGCGAAAGCCAGGTTCGCGTGCGTCAGCATCACGCCCTTGGGCGCCCCCGACGTGCCCGAGGTGTAGATCAGTGCGGCGACCTGCTGCTCGGCCGCGGCATGGCAGGCCTCGGCGACGGCATCCTCATCGAGCGCGCCCAGATGCAGCGCCGCCGCGCCGCCCAGCGCGACCGGCTGCGCGCCGCGCCGCTCGGCGTGCGCGACGGCGTCGGTGGAGACCTGCGTCGTGTACAGCACGCGGCGCGGGCCGGCATGCGCGATGATCGCGTCGATCTCGCGCGCGCTCAGCCTGGCGTTGACGACGCACAGCCAGGCGTCCAGACGGCTGCAGGCCAGCGCGAGGACACCGATGGCCACGCAGTTCTCGCCGACGACCAGCAGCCGATCACCGCCGCGCACGCCCCATTGCTGCAGCTGCGCAGCGGCGGCGAGGCTGGCCTGCTCCAGACCGGCGTAGTCGAGCGCGCCATGCGCGTCGCGCAGCGCGGGATGCGCCGGGCGGCTGCGCACCCAAGGGGCCGGCAGTTCGTGAATGCGCCGCGGGATGGCGGGGGCGGGGGCGGGGTCGGGCATCGGAGGACGTGCTTCGCTCTCGGAGGCGACAGTCTATTCTTCGATGCAGCACAGGCAGGTCGCGATTTGATCGAACCGGGCTTCTCAGGACTGCATTGCAGTTCTGTCCTTGCCAGCTCCTGGCCGGGAGGCCCTGATCGTCCCGGGCCGGCGGCGGGGCCGCAGGCTCAGCCGGCCGCGCTGGCCGCGGCCCAGTCGACCAGCTCGCCGAGCATCGCCCCCGTGGCCTGGCTGGCGGCTTCGGCCAGCCCGGCGGCGTCGCGCCGGGCCACCGGTACCGCCTGCGCGAAGCTGCGCCGCGACAGCAGCCGGCGCTGGTGCCAGTCGAGCAGTTCGGCGGCCACGCTCAGGCGCACCTGCGCCGGCTCGACCGAGGTGTCTAGATACAGCTCGTCCAGGCGCAGCGACAGCAGCAGGTCGCCGCGCACGCCGGCGGTGCTGAGCGCGACCTCGCGAAAGCGCTTCGAGCCCTGCAGGCGCGTCTCGGCCAGCCGCAGCAGCGCCTGTGCCGGGCGCTCGCTCCAGTAGCCGTACTGGAAGTACGAGCGGCTGCGTCCGTCGGCGCTGAAGACCATGCGGTCGCTGTCGTACAGCCCGGGCATCGCCCCGGAGGCGACCAGCAGCACCTTGTCGAGGGTGGCGCCCGGCATCGCGGCCGCGTCGGCCTGCGCATCGCGCAGCAGGTAGAAGTCGGTGCGCGGCGCACGGCCGAAGCCGCAGCCGGCCAGCAGCGCCGCCGGCACCGCGCCGGCCAGCCGGCGCAGCGCCTGGCGCCGTGTGCGCTCGGACGGGTTCATCGGCGTGCCTCCCCGGGGCCGAGTTGCTGCTCGTCCGGCCCGAGCAGCGCGGCCTTCGGATCCTGCAGCCGGTCCAGCGCGCGCGCGATGCGCTCGGCGCTGCTGCGCAGGTCCTGCGCGGTGGCGCGCAGCTCCAGCGTGCCGATGTCCAGCGCGGCGTCGCCGCGGCGCAGTGCGGCGCCGCCGTCGCGTTCCAGCGTCTGCAGGCTGCCCGATACGTCGCGCTCGATCGTGCGCACGGCCTGCGCCACATCGCGCAGCGCGGTCTGGGCCTCCTGCAAGGCGCCGTCGGCCTGGCGCGCCACCGGCTCGGCGCTGTCGGCCAGCCGCTTGGCGGACTGCGAGATCGTCTCGGCCGCGCGGCGCAGCGCGACCATGCCCTGGTCGAAGCCGGCCGCCGACTTGTCGAGCAGCACCAGGCGCTGGTTCAGGCCGTTCGACAGGTCGCGCAGATGCGCCAGCAGCTCGGAAAAGGCCTTCTGGTTGTCCGGCCCCAGCAGCTCGTTGAACCGCGTCAGCGCGGTGTCGGCCGACACCCCCAGCCGCGACGCCGAATCGGTGATCTGATCGATGCCCGACTGGCCTTCGGGAATCACCGGGTAGCGCTCGCCTTTGGCGACCTGGTCCAGCACCGCGCCGGGCACGCCGGGCGTGTCGAGCTTGATGCGCGCGATGCCGGTGAGCAGGTTGCGGCTGACCGAAGCCTTGGTGTTGACGCGCACCGGCGTCTCGCGCGCCACGCGGATCAGCACCTTGACGCGGTTGATGTTGTCCGGCTGCAGCGAATACTGCTCGACGCGTCCGACATTGACGCCGCGCATGTTGACGCTGGAGCCTTGCTGCAGGCCTTCGAGCGACTGGTGCTCGAAATAGATCGTGTAGAAGCGGAAGTCGGCGTCGCGCCCGACGCTGCTGAGCCAGATGAAGCCGAGGATGGCCGCGGCCGTCAGCCCCAGCACGACCGCGCCGATGACGGTGTAGCGGGTGTCAGGCTCCATCGGCTTGGGCCTGACGACCGGGGTCTGTGGCGGTAGACACGGTGCGGCGCGAAGAGAAATACGATTCTATCCACGGGTCCTGCACGGCCATCACCTCGGCCGGCCTGCCGTCGGCCAGCACCTTGCCGCCGCCGAGCACGACGATGCGCCGCGCGATCGACAGCAGCGTGTCCAGGTCGTGCGTGACCATCAGCACCGTCAGCCCGAGGTCGCGGTTCAGGAAGGCGATCAGCTGGTCGAAGGCGCGTGCGGTGATCGGGTCCAGCCCCGAGGTCGGCTCGTCGAGGAACAGCACCTCGGGCTCCAGCGCCAGCGCGCGCGCCAGCGCCGCGCGCTTCTTCATGCCGCCGGACAGCTGCGCAGGCATCTTCGTGCCGACCTCGGCCGACAGGCCGGCCAGCGCCAGGCGCAGGTTCACCAGCCGCGGCAGCAGCGCCTCGGGCACGTCGGCGTGCTCGCGCAGCGGCGTGGCCACGTTGCCGGCCACGTCGAGCGAGCTGAACAGCGCGCCTTCCTGGAACATCATGCCGAAGCGTTTGCGCGTGGCCGCCAGCGCGTCGTCGGAAGCGTTCCACATGTCGGTGCCCAGAACGCGCAGCGTGCCGGCCGTGGGCCGCTGCAGGCCGAGGATCTCGCGCAGCAGCACCGACTTGCCGCTGCCGCTGCCGCCGATCAGCGCCACCAGCTCGCCGCGCCGCAGCTGCAGGTCGACGCCGTCGTGCACGGTCTGCGCGCCGAAGCGCGTGACCACGCCCTGCACGTCGATGATCGCGTCGCCCGGCGGCTTGTCGTTCACAGGTCCAGCTTCTGCAGCACGACGGCGAAGACCGCATCGAGCAGGATCACCGCGACGATGCCCTGCACCACGGTGGACGTGGTGTGGATGCCGATGGAGCGCGTGTCGCGGCTGACCGACAAGCCCATGCGGCAGCCGATGACGGCGATGAACAGCGCGAACACCGGCGCTTTGACCAGTCCGATCACGTAGTGGCGCGGCGCCAGCGCCACGTGCAGCCGCTCCATGAAGGTGCCCGGCTCGATGTCCAGGGTCAGCTGGGCCATGAGCATCGCGCCGGCCAGCCCGGCCACGTCGCCGACGAAGACCAGCAGCGGCAGCGTCAGCACCAGCGCCAGCACGCGCGGCACCACCAGCACCTGCGGCGCCGACAGCCCGAGCGTGCGGATGGCGTCGATCTCCTCGGTCAGCTTCATCGTGCCCAACTGCGCGGTGAAGGCGGCGCCGGAGCGGCCGGCCATGATCGTGGCCACGATCAGCGGCGAGAACTCGCGCGTCATGGCCAGCGCCACGCCGTCGACGACGAAGATGTTGGCGCCGTACTTCTCGGCCTGCAGGCCGAGCATGTAGGCCACGACCACGCCGATCAGGTAGGTCACCAGCGCCACCACCGGGATGGCGTTGACGCCGACCTGTCCGAGCTGCGCGAACAGCTCGTGCAGGCGCAGCAGCCGCGGACGCAGCAGCACGCGGCCGAATTCCGCCAGCGTGCGCCCGAAGAATTCGACATGCCCGGCGAGCAGGGTGCCGAGCGCGGCGGCGCGGCGGCCGAAATCGGCCAGTGCCGACAGCGCACGCCCGCGCGGCTGCACGACGGTGTCGGCGAAGCGCCCGCGCACCACTTCGACGATGCGCTCATGGCTGGGCTCGAAACCGCGCAGCGCCAGCGCGGCCACGTCGGTGCCGGCTTCGCCCAGCGTGTGCAGCAGCAGCAGCGCCGCGGCGGTGTCGATGTGGCGCAGCGCGGCGCCGTCGACCACCGCCGGCGGCTTGCGCAGCTCGCGCAGCCGCTCATCGAGCTGCCGCGACAGCTCGCGCAGGCCCGCCAGCCGCCACTCGCCGCCCAGGTGCAGCGCCGCCCGGCTGTCGCGTTCGTCGATCCAGCAGCTGCGTGGCGCCTCGGGCATGCGAACAGGCTAACACGCGCCCCGCGCGGCGCCCGCCTGGGTGCGGCGATCGACGACAATGCGGCGCTCGCCGCACGAGCGCACCTGGAGCATGAGCGCGCATGGCCGTTCCGAAGCGCTCGGACCGGAGCGTGTTCAGCGCGAAGCTTGTCTTATGAACGCCGTTGATCACGGGCCCGAATCGGCCTACGCCTGGTGGCGGCTGATGGCCTCGCTGGTGCTGATGACCATCGGCGGCGCCGGCATGTATGCGGTCACCGTGGTGCTGCCGGCGGTGCAGGCCGACTTCGGCGTCGACCGCGCCGACGCTTCGCTGCCGTACACGCTGACCATGCTCGGCTTCGGCTTCGGCGGCGTGCTGATGGGCCGGCTGGCCGACCGCTTCGGCGTCATGCTGCCGGTGGTCATCGGCGCCGCCGGCCTGGGCGCGGGCTTCGTGCTCGCCGGGCTGTCGGGCAGCCTGTGGCTGTTCTGCGTGGCGCAGGGGCTGCTGCTCGGGCTGCTGGGCACCTCGGCCACCTTCGTGCCCTTGGTCACCGACACCTCGATGTGGTTCCACCGCCGCCGCGGCATCGCCATGGCCATCTGCATGAGCGGCAACTACGTGGCCGGCGCCGCCTGGCCGCCGGTGATCCAGCACTTCACCGAAAGCGCCGGCTGGCGCCCGACCTACATCGGCATCGGCATCTTCTGCCTGCTGACGATGCTGCCGCTGGCCTGGGTGTACCGGCGCCGCGCACCGCTGGCGCCGGCCGTGCCGCTGGCGCCCGGCGCCGCGGCGGCACCCGCCGCCGCGGCGCTGGCCACCGCCGCAGAGCGCCCGCTGGGCATGAGTCCGGCGGCGCTGCAGACGCTGCTCACCGTCGCCGGCCTGGCCTGCTGCGTGGCCATGGCGATGCCGCAGGTGCACATCGTCGCCTATTGCAGCGACCTGGGCATCGGCCCGGCGCGCGGCGCGCAGATGCTGTCGCTGATGCTCGGCATGGGCATCGTCAGCCGGCTGGTGTCGGGCTGGATCGCCGACCGCATCGGCGGGCTGCGCACGCTGCTGCTGGGTTCGTTCCTGCAGGGCGTGGCGCTGTTCGCCTTCCTGTTCGCCGACGGCGTGGTCTCGCTGTACCTGGTGTCGGCGATGTTCGGCCTGTTCCAGGGCGGCATCGTGCCCAGCTACCCGCTGGTGGTGCGCGAGTACTTCACGCCCGAGGAAGCCGGCGCGCGCGTCGGCACGGTGCTGCTGGCCACGCTGCTGGGCATGGCGCTGGGCGGCTGGATGTCGGGCGCGATCTTCGACTGGACCGGCTCGTACCGCGCCGCCTTCGTCAACGGCATCGCCTGGAACCTGCTGAACCTGAGCATCTGCGTGTTCCTGCTGCTGCGCGTCAAGCGCCTGGGGCTGCGCTTCAGGCGGCTGGGCATGGCTTGAAGAGGCCGCCGTGACGCTTGCCTCGGGTTAGCGACGATGGTCGCCGGGGCCGGGTGCCGACCACAATGCCGCCGCATCCGCCGCACTGGAGAGACCGCCACATGCCTGCATCCCGCTTCCCTTTCGCCGCTTGCGCAGCGGCTGTCTGCTGTGCCGCGTTGTTCGCGGCCGCTGCCGCGCTGGCCCAGCCCACCCAGGGCGTGAGCAAGGACGAAATCGTCATCGGCACGATCCAGGACTTGTCCGGGCCGGTGGCGGCCTACGGCAAGGCGGCGCGCAACGGCCTGCAACTGCGCGTCGACGAAATCAACGAGCAGGGCGGCATCAACGGCCGCAAGATCCGGCTGATCGTCGAGGACAACGCCTACGACCCCAAGCGCGCCGTGCTGGCCGCGCAGAAGCTGGTCAACCAGGACAAGGCGTTCATGATCATCGGGCACCTCGGCACGCCGATGAACAACGCGGCCATGCCGATCCAGTTCGAGAAGGGCGTGATCAACTTCTTTCCGCTGTCGGCCGGGCGCGAGATGTACGAGCCGCCGAGCAAGCTGAAGTTCGCGGGCGTCGCCTCGTACCACGACACGATCCGCATGAACACGCCGCTGCTCTACAAGGAAAAGGGCGCGAAGAACGCCTGCGTGCTGTACCAGGACGACGACTACGGCCTGGAAGTGGTGCGCGGCGCCGAGGCGGGGCTGAAGGACATCGGCGCGGCGCTGGGCGAGAAGACCACCTACAAGCGCGGCGCCACCGATTTCTCGTCGCAGATCGCGCGCCTGAAGGCCAGCGGCTGCGACTTCCTGGTGCTCGGCACGATCATCCGCGAAACCATCGGCGCCATCGCCGAAGCACGCAAGATCGGCTGGAATCCGACCATCCTGGGATCTCAGGCCACCTATACCGACCTGATCCACAAGCTCGGCGGCAAGGGCATGGACGGCTACTACGCGGTGTCGACGCTTTACCATCCCTACCTCGATGTCGAGCAGAAGGACCTGCGCTTCTGGGCCAACAAGTACAAGACCCGCTTCGGCGACGACCCGAGCACCTATGCCACCGGCACCTACGCGGGCATGGATCTGGCGGTCCGCGCGATGACCAAGGCGGGCGCGAATCTCAATGCCGACAGCTTCAACAAGGCGATCATCGGCATGGACGAGATTGCGGGCGACATGCTCGGCAGCCCGCCGTTGCGCTTCACCGACACGCAGCGCCTGGGTTCGACGAAGTCGCGCCTGAGCCAGATCCAGAACGGCCGCTGGGTCGTCGTCTCCGACCTGCGCTGACGCAGGTCAAGACCTGCTCGTAAAGTCGGCAGCCCCTGCCCCTGCCGCCGGCCCAGTTGTATTCCGGCGGCTGCTGGCAGGGGGTAGACTGGACGGAACCACAGCCCCGCGGC
Source organism: Rubrivivax sp. (assembly GCA_036724445.1). Taxonomy (GTDB): domain Bacteria; phylum Pseudomonadota; class Gammaproteobacteria; order Burkholderiales; family Burkholderiaceae_C; genus Rubrivivax. The sequence continues at coordinate 59,296 of DAIMFR010000022.1, forward strand.
AGCGCCGCCGGGCACTCCGGCAGACCCCCCGCCCCGTACCATGAGCACCCCCAAGACCGCCCCTGTCGTCCCGAACGCCCCGAACGCCCAGACGCCCGCCACGCGGGCCACGCTGCCCGCACAGCCGATCAGCCAGGAAGTGCTGATCGAGAAGTACGCCAAGGGCGATGAGCGCAGCATCGACGAAGTGCGCCTGCGCGTGGCGCGCGCGCTGGCCTCGGTCGAGCCGCCCGAAAAACGCGCCGCCTGGGAAGCGCGCTTCGTGCAGGCGCAGCAGCGCGGCTTCGTGCCCGCCGGGCGCATCAATTCCGCCGCCGGCACCGACCTGACGGCGACGCTGATCAACTGCTTCGTGCAGCCGGTGGGCGACTCGATCGCCCAGGACGAAGACGGCTACCCGGGCATCTACACCGCGCTCACCGAAGCCGCCGAAACCATGCGCCGCGGCGGCGGCGTCGGCTACGACTTCTCGCGCATCCGCCCCAAGGGCGCCTGGGTCGGCAGCACGCGCAGCAGCGCCTCGGGGCCGATCAGCTACATGCGCGTGTTCGACCGCTCGTGCGAGACGGTCGAATCGGCCGGCAGCCGGCGCGGTGCGCAGATGGGCGTGCTGCGCTGCGACCATCCGGACATCGAGCTCTTCATCCACGCCAAGGACGAAGGCGACCTGAAGAACTTCAACGTCTCGGTCGGCGTCACCGATGCCTTCATGCGCGCGGTGCAGGACGACGGCGAGGTCGAGCTCACGCACCGCGCCGAGCCGGGCCCGGCACAGAAGGAAGGCGGCGCCTACCAGCGCGGCGACGGCCTGTGGGTCTACCGCCGCGTGCGTGCGCGCGAGCTGTGGGACCAGGTCATGCGCAGCACCTACGACCATGCCGAGCCGGGCGTGCTGTTCCTTGACCGCATCAACCAGGACAACAACCTCGGCTACTGCGAGACGATCAGCGCGACCAACCCCTGTGGCGAGCAGCCCTTGCCGAGCTACGGCTGCTGCTGCCTGGGCAGCATCGACCTGACGCACTTCGTGACGCGGCCTTTCGAGGCCGATGCCGGCTTCGACGAGGTCGGGCTGGCCGAGGTGGCGGCGGTGGCGGTGCGCATGCTCGACAACGTGCTCGACGCCACCGTCTGGCCGCTGCCGCAGCAGCAGCAGGAAGCGACGCACAAGCGCCGCGTCGGCCTCGGCTTTACCGGGCTGGGCGACGCGCTGGTGATGCTGAACCTGCACTACGACAGCGAGGCCGCGCGCGAGCGCGCACGGCGCATCGCCGAGGTGATGCGCGACGCCGCCTACGCCGCGTCGGTGGAGCTGGCGCGCGAACGCGGCGCGTTCCCGCTGTTCAATGCCGACCTGTACCTGAGCGCGGGCAACTTCGCGTCGCGGCTGCCGCAGCCGCTGAAGGACCGCATCCGCCAGCACGGGCTGCGCAACTCGCACCTGCTGTCGATCGCGCCCACCGGCACCATCAGCCTGGCCTTCGCCGACAACGCGAGCAACGGCATCGAGCCGGCCTTCAGCTGGAGCTACACGCGCAAGAAGCGCGAAAGCGATGGCAGCTTCAAGGAATTCGCCGTCGAGGACCACGCCTGGCGGCTGTACCGCCACCTGAAGGGCGCCGACACGCCGTTGCCGGCGTCCTTCGTCTCGGCGCTGGAGCTGTCGGCGCGCGCGCACGCGGCGATGGTCGCGGCCGTGGCACCCTACGTCGACACGGCGATCAGCAAGACCGTCAACGTGCCCGAGGACTATCCCTACGCCGACTTCCAGGACCTGTACCTGACGGCTTGGGCAGCCGGGCTGAAGGGCCTGGCCACCTACCGGCCGAACAAGGTGCTGGGCGCGGTGCTCAGCATCGATGCGCCGAAGGCGGCCGTGCCCGCGCCGCTGCGCGCGGATGCCGCCGGGGGCGCCAACCAGCGCCTGAAGCTCGAGCGGCTGCCGGCGCCGGTGCTGACCTCGCTGCGCTGGCCCAGCCGGCCCGATCTGGCGGCAGGCAACCCGGCCTGGAGCTTCATGATCCAGCACCCGTTTGGCGAGTTCGCGCTCTTCGTCGGCGAACTGCCGGCCGAAGCCGGGCCCGACCTGGGCCTGTTCGCGAAGACCGTGCCCTTCGAGGTGTGGGTCAACGGCGCCGAGCAGCCGCGCGGGCTGGCGGCGCTGGCCAAGACGCTGTCGATGGACATGCGCGCCAACGACCCGCAGTGGCTCAAGCTCAAGCTCGACGCCCTGGCCACGGTGGCCGAGGAGCGCGCCTTCGAGATGCCCTTCCCGCCGCACGGCGAGAAGCGGCTCTTCCCCGGCGTGGTCGCCGCCACCGCGGCGGTGATCCGCTGGCGCTGCGAGCAGCTCGGCGCGCTGCAGGAAGGCGGCCACACGCCGGTGCTCGACGCGATGTTCAGCCGCGACGAGCCGCGCACCACCGCGTCGGGCACGCTGGCCTGGGCGGTCGACGTCTCGAACCCGGCCACCGGCGAGGCCTTCACCGTCACGCTGAAGGAAGTGCAGCTGCCCTCCGGCGACGGCGGCTTGATCACCAGGCCCTGCGCTTTGGGCTTCTCGGGCAACTACCCGCGCGCGCTGGACGGTCTGGCGCGGCTGCTGAGCCTGGACATGCGCGTCATCGACCCGGCCTGGATCGGCATGAAGCTGCGCAAGCTGCTCAACGTCGGCGAGCCGCTGGGCCACTTCATGGCGCCGGTGCCCGGCGAGCGCCGACAGCAGGTGTGGCCGTCGACCGTGGCCTACGTGGCGCGGCTGGTGATCCACCGCTACGCGATGCTCGGCGTGCTCGACGAGCAGGGTTTCCCGTTGCGCGAGATGGGCATCCTGCAGGCGCCGAAGCCGCGCAAGGTGGCGGCCGGCGAGGCGGTGGCGCCGATGGCCGGCGCGCCGTGCCCGGAATGCGGCAACGCCACGCTGATCCACAAGGACGGCTGCGACTTCTGCACCGCCTGCGGCTACGTCGGCGTCTGCGGCTGAAACGCCCCCGCAAGCGGGATAGAGTCGCCCCGCCAGGCGCTGCCTTCAGCGCCGGTGGGGGAGGCCGAGGTGACGCAGACCGATCGCCTGTACAAGATCCAGCGCTGGCTCGAATCCGCACGCTGCGTGACGCGCGAGTTCCTGCTGCGCGAGCTGGAGGTATCGCCGGCCACGCTGAAGCGCGACATCGCCAAGCTGCGCGACCACTACAACGCCCCGCTGGAATGGGATGCCGGGCGCGGCGGCTGGTACCTGGACCGCAGCCAGCCCAGCGTCGGGCCGCAGTTCGAGCTGCCGGGCCTGTGGTTCAGCGCCGAGGAGATTCACGCGCTGCTGACGATGCAGCACCTGCTGGCAAACCTGGACGCCGGCGGTCTGCTCGGGCCGCACATCGAGCCGCTGATGAAGCGGCTGCATCAGGCGCTCGGCAGCGGCGCGCCGCCCAAGGCCGACGTGGCGCGGCGCATCCGCGTGCAGACGGTGGGCGCGAGGCGCGTGCACCTGCCGCATTTCCAGGCGCTGGGCAGTGCGCTGCTGCGCCGCCAGCGTTTGGTGGTCCGCTACCGCGGCCGCAGCCGCGACGACCGCAGCGAGCGCGAAGTCTCGCCGCAGCGCCTGGTGCACTATCGCGACAACTGGTACCTGGATGCCTGGTGCCACTGGCGCGAAGCACTGCGCAGCTTCAGCGTCGACGCGATCGAGCAGGTGCGCGTGCTCGACCGCGCGTGCGTCGACATCGCCGACGCCGAACTGGATGATCTGCTCGGCGCCGGCTACGGCATCTTCTCCGGCCGCGACCTGCAATGGACTCGGCTGCGCTTCACGCCCGAGCGCTCGCGCTGGGTGGCGGCCGAGGCCTGGCACCCGAAGCAGCGCGGCAGCTTCGATGCGCAGGGCCGCTGGCTGCTGGACCTGCCCTACGCCGACCCGCGCGAACTGGTGATGGACATCCTGCGCCACGTGCCCGAGGTGCAGGTGCTGTGGCCGCAGGAGCTGGCGGCGGCGGTGAAGGCCAAGCTGGTGCAGGGGATCGGGGGGCTGGATGAATGAACAGCGATCATGGGTGGCGCAGGGTCATCGGGTGAGCCGGGCATATCCGAGCATTCCATCGCCCGTGGCACCTGGATGCAGCGGTGTGAAATTGAACGAGGACCATGAGTGAACGAGCCTGACTCATTGCGAGCTGAATACGCGCAACGCTTCGGCAGCCTCGCGGCTCTGGGCGCAGACCTGCCGGCCCACGAGTGGCAACTCGATCTGGCGATGGACCCGTCCTGCCACAACCGCCTGATCCGCATCCCCACGGGATTCGGCAAGACCTTCGGCGTGCTGGGAGCCTGGTGGTGGAATCGGCTCGTGCGGCGGCTTGACGCTTGGCCGCGGCGTCTGGTCTGGTGTCTGCCGATGCGGGTGTTGGTGGAGCAGGTGGCGGCAGAGATCGAGGCCGCGCTGGCGCGCATCGGCGGCACCGCCTCCGAACTGCAGGTACATGCGCTGATGGGCGGCGTAGAGGCCGGCGAATGGCATCTCGCACCCGAGCGCGAGGCGGTACTCGTGGGCACACAGGACATGCTGCTGTCGCGCGCCATGAACCGAGGCTACGCGGTGCCGCGCGCGCGCTGGCCGATGGACTTCGGCCTGCTGAACCAGGACTGCCTGTGGGTGATGGACGAAGTGCAGCTGATGGACGTCGGGCTGGCCACGTCGGGCCAGTTGCAGGCCTTCCGCGAACAGGACATGGCACTGCGCGGCCCGCGCCGCCCCTGCAAGACCTGGTGGATGAGTGCCACCTTGCAGCGCAGTTGGTTGGAGGTCAGCCCGGACACCATGCCGGCGCTGGGTGCACTGCCGAAAACGCGCATCGTGGCCGGGCAACGCCGCGGCCGCCTGTGGGACGATGTGCACAAGCCGCTGCGCCTGGCCGCTGCGTCCGGGCCGAAGGAGCTGGCCGTGCTGGCCGCGCAAGCTCATCTTCAGGCCGGCCGCGGCGCGCAGGGGCCGACGCTGATCGTGGTCAACCGCGTGGACAGCGCGCTCGAGGTGCAGGCCGCGCTGGCTGCGAACAAGGCCTTGCGCGGCACGGAACTGCGTCTGGTGCACAGCCGATTCCGTCCGGCGGAACGCTCCGGCTGGCGCAACGCCTTCCTCAGCCGCGCCGCCTGCAGCCCGGGGACGGACCGCATCGTCGTGGCCACGCAGGTGGTGGAAGCCGGGGTGGACATGTCGGCCGCCGTGCTGGTGACGGAGCTGGCGCCCTGGCCCAGCCTGGTGCAGCGCTTCGGCCGGTGCGCGCGCTGGGGCGGCACGGCGCAGGTGATCGTCGGCGACAGCCGGCCCAAGGACGACAAGGCGGCAGCACCTTACGAGCGCGGGCCGCTCGACGCCGCGCGCGATGCATTGGAGCTGCTGCGTGACGTGTCGCCGCGCGAGCTCGAGGCCTTCGAGGACGCCCATCCCGAACTGCTGCCGGGGCTGTATCCCTATGCGCCGGCGCATCTGCTGATGCGTCATGAGATCGACGAACTGTTCGACACCGCGGCCGACCTGTCGGGCGCCGACATCGACGTCAGCCGCTTCATCCGCTCCGGCGAAGAGCGTGATCTGCAGGTCTTCTGGCGTCCGGTAGAGGCCAGGGCCCGGCCGGCAGCTGCGGTGCGCGCGCACCGCGACGAACTCTGTGCCGTGCCCTTCCTGCGCGCCCGCGAGTGGCTGTTCGGCAAGGATGGCCAGCGCCTGCAGAACGGCGCTCGCGCCTGGGTGTGGGACTGGGTCGAGGGCCAATGGGTGGTTGCCGAGCGTCGCCAGCTGTATCCGGGCCAGACGCTGCTGGTGTCGGCCGACACTGGCGGCTATGACCCGCAACGTGGCTGGGCACCGAAGCATGCCGCGCCGGTGACGCCTGTCGTCTCATCGGTGCCGGAGCTGTCGGCCGAAGTGGCCGAAGTGGCCGAAGCGGCCGAAGCGGCCGCGGCGGCTGACAGTGAAGAGAACAACGAGTCGCTGAGCGCCGCTGCCGGCTGGCAGACCATCGCCTTCCACGGCCAGCAGGTCGGTCGCTATGCCGCGACGCTGGCATCGCTGCTGGCGCCTGAATTGACGGCGTTGCTCGATCTGGCGGGCCGCTGGCACGACGTGGGCAAGGCCCATCCGGCCTTCCAGGGTTGCCTGAAACCGCATGCGCTGGGCCACGAGATCGCGAAGGCACCGCCGGCATTCTGGCTGAACGGCCTGCAGCTTTACCGCATGCCCGACGGCTCGCAGCGCCGCGGCCTGCGCCACGAGCTGGCCAGCACGCTGGCGCTGTTCGCGTTGATGCGGCGCTGCCATTGCGACCATCCGGCGTTGCTGGGGCCGTGGCGCGAGCTGCTGGCCCAGCTGCCGAATGTGGAGATGCCGCCCGCGCAGATCGAAGCCACAGGCACCCTGTCGCCGCTGGAGCGCGAGGTGCTCGCGCTCGACGCGGACACCTTTGACCTGTTGCTCTATCTCGTCTGCTCGCACCACGGCAAGGTGCGCATGAGCTGGCACTCGAGCCCGGCCGACCAGTCGGCGCAGGACACCGCCTTGCGCATCCGCGGCGTGCGTGCCGGCGACGTGCTGCCGGTGGTCGCGCTCGCCGACGCTGAAGGCCGGCGCCACGAACTGCCGGCAGCCGAACTGGTGCTGGCGCCGGCCGCTGCAGGCCTGAATCCGCATACCGGCCGCGGCTGGACCGAGCGCGTACTGGGCCTGCTGCAGCGCCACGGTCCCTTCGCACTGGCCTGGCTGGAAGCGCTGATGCGCGCTGCCGACCAGCGCGCGACCCGCGAGGCGGCGCAGAATGATCCCCTGCTCGAAACACGGAGTGCCGCCCATGGACTGGAAGGAAGCGATTCGATGCTGGCGCGCGCTGCCAGCGGCCGAGAAGCAAAGGCGCCGCTGGGAGAGCATTCCGCGCAGCGTGGCGCGCAGCTTCGCACTGGAGGGCGAGCCGGTGGATCAGGCGATGCTGGAAGCCGAACACGCGCGCCATCCCATGCCACCCGCTACATCGAAACCCGGCTTGGGACGCTGAGCTACCTGGAGCTCGCGCCCCACCTCGCGCTGGCGGCGCGGCGAGTAGAGAACGAGATCGCGGACGGCGCCTTCGATGCGCACGCGCTGGACGAGCAACTTGTCGCCGAGCTGCATCGGCGCCTGTGCGCCGAGTTGACGCCGCAGCTCACGGGCTGGCGCCGTGATGCCGTGCAGGTCGGCACGCACCTGCCGCCCGAAGCCTTCCGCGTGCCGCTGCTCATGCGCGAATACGCGCTGGACCTGCAGGCCCGGCTGGAGGCCTCGTCCTCGCTCGCCGACGATCGCTTGCTGGAGACGCTCGCCTTCGCCGAAGGACGGCTGCTGTCCATCCATCCCTTCGCCGACTTCAATGGTCGTGTGACGCGGCTGTTCCTGCGTCTGCTGCAGCGTCGTCTCGACCTGCCCGACGTGGATCTGGTGCCGGACCCCGAGCATCCGCAGCCGTATTTCGAGGCGCTGCGTGCCGGCGATCGTCGCGACTGGAAGCCGCTCGCCGAACTGTGGCGCCGGCGTTTCGAGGCTGGAGGGCGGCCTTGATGCACATCCACGCATTGGACGGCTGCGCGCCGGCGCCGCTGGCCCACTACCTGAAGGCGCTGGGCGTGCTGCGCCTGGTCGCGGAACAAGCCGACCCCGTGGCGCGGGGTTGGTGGGATGGGGAGCGGTTCAGGCTGGCGACGACGCTGGATGAGCGAGCGTTGATCGACTTCTTTGCCGCTGCCTGCTCGCCGTTGCCCGTCTTCAATCCCTGGGGCGGCCGATCCGGCTTCTACCCGGGCGGGTCGGAGAAGAGCGCTCGGGAGGCGCTCGTTGCCATCGAATCATCGACCGTTCCTCGACTCTCGGACTATCGCGCAGCGATCGAGACGACACGTGAAGTGATACGTGAGTCCTTCGCAGGCAAGAAGCCCGGTGACGAGGGCAAGGCCCGCCTGATCCTTGAACTGCGCAAGCGGATGCGAGGGCGCGGCAGCAGTTGGATCGACTCCGTAGCGGCCCTTCTCGGCAGCAAGGATGGCGAACTGGAAAGCGCGTACCCGGCCTTGTTCGGGACGGGCGGAAACGAAGGAAGCGGAAGCTACACCTCCGCCTACATGAGCGCGGTCGTTGCCTGCGTCGTGCAGGGGCGGCATGTGTCCGCCCTGCGGGCGACCCTGTTCGGCACGCCGACCCCGGCTTTCGATACCCAGCAGAACATGCTGCAGTTCCTGCCGGAGGGGGCGGCATCCCCATGGGATCTCTTGTTGGCAGTCGCAGGCGCCAGCCTGGTCCGTTCTTCGGTGGCCGCACGCATCGACTCCGCGGGTTCTCGTTGGATGGCGTCACCCTTCTATGTCGCGCCGAGTTCGTTCGGCTATGCCAGTGCGGCCAGGCTCGACGAGTTCTTCCTGCAGCAGGGCAGCGAGCGTGCTGGCAGAGGCGAACAGTGGTTTCCCTTCACTACTGTCCGGTTAAATGAGCCGTGCCGAGCCTGAGATCAAGCACTGGCGCG
>DAIMFR010000023.1:0-66785 GCA_036724445.1 Rubrivivax sp.
ACAGGTAGGCGAGGTTGGTGTCGTCCATCTGCACGTAGCGGCAGCCGGCGTCGTACAGGCTTTGCAGCTCGCCGCCGTAGGCGCGCGCGACGTCGTCGTAGAAGGCGGGCTCCAGCTCGGGATAGGCCTCCTTGCTGATGCCGGCACGCCCGCCGCGGAAGTGCAGCATCGTCGGGCTGGGGATCGTCACCTTGGGCGTCAGGCCCTTCACTGCCGATGACTCGACCCGGCTCTTCAGGTATTCGAAGTCGGCGAGCTGGATGTTCTTCGCATGGCGCACCTTGTCGATGACGCGGATCACCGGCGGCGCCAGCTCTTCCGAGCCATCCGGCTTCCTGATGGTCACCGGGATGTCGGTCTTGACGCCGCCCAGCTGTTCGAGGAAGTCGATGTGGAAGTAGGTGCGGCGGAACTCGCCGTCGGTGATGCTCTGCAGCCCCACGTCCTGCTGGAACTGGACGATTTCGGTGATGGCCTTGTCCTCGACCGCGCGCAGCTGCTCGGCGCTGATCTCCTTCTTGTCGAAGAACTGCGCGCGCGCGTCGAGCAGGTACTTCGGGCGCAGGAAGCTGCCCACATGGTCGGCGCGGAAGGGCGGGCGGTTGCGATGGCTCATGGGCGCTCCTCGGGGCCGGAAGAGCCGGCGTCATGGAGCGAACGGTAGCGCACTTTGGCGGCCGTTCCGGGCGGCGCGGCAATGACCGAAGATCGGCAACCTCAGCATCGAAGGAGCGCCTCATGCCGGTCGAATACATCAACCCCGCGGAGTTGAGCCAGGGCAGCTGTGCGCACGTCGCCGCCGTCAGCGGCGGCTCGCGCACGCTGTACGTGTCGGGCCAGGTGGCCACGGATGCCGCCGGCCGCGTCGTCGGCAGCAGCTTCGCCGAGCAGGCCGAGCAGGTGCTGCGCAACCTCGGCCTGGCGCTGGCCGCCGGCGGCGCGCAGTTCCATCACATCGTGAAGATGAACGCCTACGTGCGCGACCTGACCAGCGACAAGGTGAAGACGCTGCGCGCAATCCGCCAGCGGCATTTCGGCGGCCACCAGCCGGCGAGCACGCTGGTCGGCACGCCCGCGCTGGTGCACGAGGACCTGATGCTCGAGATCGAGTGCGTGGCCGTCATCGACTGACGGCCGTGTTTCACTTGGCGGCGGCGTCGGGCCGGCGCATCGCCCCGGCAATGGCCTTGCGTGCGCGCACTTCGGCATCCAGCGCCAGGTCCAGCGGCGAGCGGCACAAGCCGGCGTGCCGGTAGTTCAGGTTTTCGTACAACTCGGCGGCCGACGGGAAGGCATCGAGCAGCCGGCTGAAGTCCGCCTCGGACTGCAGCGCGTCGAACTCCGCGCTCAGGTGGCGCACGACGGAACGGTACTGCTCGGCGCCGACAGGCACGGTGCTGCGGTCCAGCCGCTCCAGCAATTGGGCCAACATCACCGCCACGGCAAAGCGGGCGGGGGAACGGGTGGTGGGCGAGGTGGTGCTCATGACCAGCACCTGGGGACGTTTTGCCGCGCTGCAAGGCCGGCATCGGGCCGGCATCGGCAGGCCCGGGCCTCCGCCCCGGCCGCCCGATCACGCTCGACCGGCCAGCGCCGGCAGCACCGTGCCGCTGCACTCGCCGAAGCCGATGCGGCGCGCGCCGGCGCGCTCGCAATGGGCGCGCAGGATCAGCCGGTCGCCGTCCTGCAGGAAGCTGCGCGTCTCGCCGCCGGGCAGCGTCAGCGGCTGTTTGCCGCCCAGCGACAGCTCGAGCAGCGATCCGCCCTGCCCCGGCTCGGGGCCCGACTGGGTGCCGGTGCCGAGCAGGTCGCCGGTCTGCAGGTTGCAGCCGCCGCTGCTGTGGTGCGCCAGCATCTGCGCCACGCTCCAGTAGGCATCGCGGAAGTTCGAGCGGCTCAGTTCGGCCGGCGCCGCGCCCTGCTCGCGCATCGCCGCGGTCTGGATCAGCACCTGCAGTGCGATGTCGATTTGGCCGCGCTCGCGGTTGGTCGGCGAATCCAGGTAGGGCAGCGGCTGCGGGTCGCCCTTGGGCCGCGCGAAGGGCGCGCGAAACGGCTCCAGCGCCTCGCGCGTGACCACCCACGGCGAGATCGTGGTCGCGAAGTTCTTGGCCAGGAAGGGCCCCAGCGGCTGGTACTCCCAGGCCTGGAAGTCGCGCGCCGACCAGTCGTTGAGCAGCACCATGCCGAACCAGTCCGCTTCGGCCTGCGCCATGTCCATCGGCTGGCCCAGGGCGTTGCCGGCGCCGACGAACACGCCCAGCTCCAGCTCGTAGTCCAGGCGCCGGCAGGGGCCGAAGCTCGGCGCGCCAGCACCGGCCGCCAGCGACTGGCCGCGCGGCCGCACGAAACTCTGCGGGCTGACGGCGATGCTCGAGGCGCGGCCGTGGTAGCCGATCGGCACCCACTTGTAGTTGGGCAGCAGCGGGTGGTCGGGGCGGAACAGCTTGCCCACCGCGGTGGCGTGGTGGATGCCGGCGTAGAAGTCGGTGTAGTCGCCGATCGCGCAGGGCAGCGCCATCTCGGCGCGCGACTGCGGCAGCAGGCACAGCTCGAGGAACGGCCCCTGGTCGCTGCCCTCGGCCAGCGCCATCGACAGCGCGCTGCGCAGCTTGCGCCGCGTGGCGGCGGGCGCGGCCATCAGCGGCTTCAGATCGCCGTCGGCCAGCGGCGCCAGCAGTTCGTCGATGCCCGGCCCCCAGGGACATTGGGCGCGCGCCAGTTTCAGGTCGAGGATCTGGTCGCCGATGGCCACGCCGATGCGCAGCGGCTCGTCGCTGCCTTTGCGGCGGAAGGCCCCATAGGGCAGGTTCTGCACCGGGAAGTCGCTGTCGGGCGCATTCGCCGATTCGACCCAGCTGCGCAGCGCAGCGTCGTGTGTGGCATCGAGCATGTCGGTCAGGCCTTGAAGTGCAGGTCGAGCGCCGCCCGGCGGTCGGCGCTGTTCGTATCCACGGTATCCACGGTCAGGCCGCGTGCGCCAGCGTGTTGTCGCGCGCCAGCGCGATGGCCTCGCTCAGCACCTCGCGGTCGCCGACGTGGTTGGCCAGGATCAGTACCAGCTTGGTGGCGAGCATCTCGGCCTGCTCGTCGCTGAGGCCGCGCTGGCTCTCGATCAGCTCGTAGTAGAAGGCGTCGGCGTCGGCGATGTTCGGTTGTCGGTTCAGCGGCATGGCGCCCTCCTTCAATGCTGAGCGGTCGCGCGCCGCAGGGCCGCGCGGATCTTGGCCGCGTCGAAGCGGCGCCAGCGCGCGGCCACGTGCTGGTCGGGTCGGATCAGGTAGACGCTGCCGGGCTTGGCGTCGTAGCGCTGCGCCAGCAGGCCCTCGTGGTCCTCGACATCGCCGCCGACGTTGAGCACGCGCGCGTTGACGCCGGCGTCGGCCACCGTCTCCAGCGCCGGCCGCGCGCCGAAGGCCAGCAGCGTGAAGCCGCCGGCCGGACCGTGCAGCCGGTTCAGCACGTCCAGCAGCCAGGCGTCCTGCCCGCCTTGGCGCAGCGGCGCGTCGACGCAGTTGGTGCCCGGTTTCATCAGCCCGGCGAAAGGCTCCTCGTCCGGCGTGTTCAGCGACGAATGCAGGTAAGGCGTCGGCGTCGACAGCCGGCCGCTGTTGATCAGCGGGCGCGCGAATTCCTCGCTGGCCGCCAGCTGCAGCACCGCGTTGCGAAAGCGCAGGCTGACGCGGCTCTTCGGCGAGATGAAGTCGGTGGCACGCGTCGAGTTCAGCAGGTTGTCGTCGGCGGCAAAGGCACGTTCTTCCTGGTAGCTGTCGAGCAGCGCCTCGGGCGCCTTGCCGCCGATCACCAGCCCGAGCTTCCAGGCCAGGTTGTCGGCATCCTGCACGCCGGTGTTGGCGCCGCGCGCGCCGAAGGGCGAGACCTGGTGCGCGGCGTCGCCGGCGAAGATCACGCGGCCGCAGCGGAAGTCGTCGATGCGCCGGCAGGCGAACTGGTACACCGACACCCATTCCAGCTCGAAGGGCAGGTCCGGCCCGAGCATGGCTTCGATGCGCGGAATCACGCGCTCGGGCTGCTTCTCGGCTTCGGAGTCGGCGTCGCGGCCGAGCTGGAAGTCGATGCGCCAGACGTCGTCGCACTGCTTGTGCAGCAGCACGCTCTGGCCGCGGTGGAAGGGCGGGTCGAACCAGAACCAGCGCTCGGGCACGGTGCCCAGGCCGCGCGCGTTGCTCGCCTTGGCCAGCGCGCCGGGCTTCAGCACGATGTCGGCGATGAGGAAGCGGTCCTCGAAGAACTGGCCGGTGAACTGCGCGCCCACCATCTTGCGCGTGTCGCTGTTGGCGCCGTCGCAGGCCACCACCCAGTCGGCCTTCAGCTCGTAGCGGCCGTCCGGCGTCTCGACCGTCAACCGCGCATGGTCGGCGTGCTGCTGCAGCGCCACCAGCTTGTGCTTCCAGCCGATGTCGATGTTCGGATGCGCCTCGCAGGCGTCGACCAGCGACTGCTCGACGTAGTACTGCTGCAGGTTGACCATCGCCGGCATCTTGTGGCGCGTCTCGGGCAGCAGGTCGAAGCGGTAGACCATGTCGTCCTCGAGGAACACCTTGCCGACCTGCCAGCGCACGCCCTTGTCGACCAGCGGCGCAGCGACGCCGAGCCGGTCCCAGACCTCCAGCGGACGCTTGGCGTAGCACACGGCGCGCGAGCCGAAGCTGACGGTGTTGTTGTCGTCGAGCAGGCGCACCTGCAGCCCGCGCTGCGCGCAGTCGAGCGCGATGGTCAGGCCGATCGGCCCGGCGCCGATGATCACCAGCGGATGGCGTTCGACGCGGCCCTCGCGCTGCGCCGCGCTCTGCCGGTACGGGAACTCGGGATAGGTGTAGCTCTTGGACATCGCGTCCTCAACCGGCGAGTTCGCTCTCGTGCATCCACGCGGCGTGCTTGGGCGCGCGCTTGGTGCGCGACCATTCCTCGAGCATCTCCCACTTCACCTCGTCGAGCTTCTTCTGCATTTCCGGCGTGGCGGTGTCGCAGACCAGTTCGAGGCGGTGGCCGTTGGGGTCGAAGAAGTAGATCGACTTGAAGATCGTGTGGTCGGTGATGCCGATCACCGGGATGCCGGCGGCTTCGAGCCGTGCCTTGTGCTCCTGCAGCTCCTGCATGCTGCCGACCTTGAAGGCGATGTGCTGCACCCACTCGGGCGTGTTGGTGTCGCGGCCCATCGGCGGCGAGTTCGGGATCTCGAAGAAGGCCAACACGTTGCCGTTGCCGGCGTCCATGAACAGGTGCATGTACGGGTCGGGGGCGTGCGTCGACGGCACCTTGTCCTCGGCGATGGCCAGCACGAAGTCCATGTTCATGTGCTCGCGGTACCACTGCACCGTTTCCTTGGCGTCGCGGCAGCGGTAGGCGACGTGGTGGATGCGTTCGATCTTCATGAGGGTTTCCAGGTTGGTTCGGGGGCCGGGCCGGTTCTCAGGCTTCCAGCGATTTCCACATCTCGACGTCGCGCTCGGCGGTCCAGATGCGCGGGTCCGGGTATTGCGTGGCCTCGTCGTAGGCACGGGTCACGTCGAAGGGCATGCAGTGGTCGAAGATGACCCACTGGCCGTACTTGGGCTTCAGCTTGTCGAAGGTGTCGCGGTAGACGCTGCGCAGGTCCTTGCCTGCGGCGGCGCCGGCCTTGACGTTGGCGTACAGGTCGCTGACGAAGGCGCGCGTGCCGTCCAGCCCGCGCGCCACGTCGGCCGCGCCTTGCAGCGCGGCGCCGCGACCCGGTACCAGCGCTTGCGGCTGCAGCGCGGCGATGTTGTCCAGCGTCTGCGGCCAGTCCTGGAAGTAGGCGTCGCCGGCATAGGGCGTGGCGTCGAACTCGACCAGGTCGCCGCTGAACAGCACCTTGTCCTGCGGCAGCCAGACCACCGTGTCGCCCTTGGTGTGGCCGCGGCCGAGCTGGATCAGCTGCACTTCGAGCTTGCCCAGCCACAGCGTCATGCGGCCGGCGAAGGTCAGCGTCGGCCAGGTCAGGCCGGCGGGCACCGTCTCGACGTTGCGGAACAGGCGCGGGAAGCGGCCGATCTCGCTGGCCTTGTCCTGCTCGCCGCGTTCCTTGATCAGGCTCAGCGTGTCCTCGCTGGCGATGACGTGTTCGGGTTGGTAGGCGCTGGCGCCGAGCACGCGCACCGCGTGGTAGTGGCTCAGCACCACGTACTTGATGGGCTTGTCGGTGACCTCGCGGATGCGGCGGATCACGTCCTGCGCCATCGCCGGCGTGGCCTGCGTGTCGATGACCATGACCGCGTCGTCGCCGACGACGATGCCGGTGTTGGGGTCGCCTTCGGCCGTGTAGGCATAGGCGTGCTCGGACAGCTTGGTGAAGCTGACGGTCTTTTCTTCCAGGTCGGCCTGGCTGGCGAAGGCTTTGCTCACTGGCGCTCCATTTCGTCTACAGTTAACTCGTTTGTGTTAGTGTAACTACCGATTTGATTCTAGTCAACAAGTTCGCTAATGTCGAATGCATTAAACTTAGAGTAAACCCCTAGAAGCATGAACACGGTCTTGCAAGGCATCGAAGACGCGCCGCGGCTGCAGCGCGGCATCCAGAGCGTCGAGGTCGGCGGTCAGCTGCTGCTGGCCTTGGCGCACCACGGCCGGCCGATGGCGCTGAAGGATCTGGCGCGCGAAGCGGGCATGAGCGCGGCCAAGGCGCACCCTTACCTGGTCAGCTTCGGCAAGCTCGGGCTGATCGAGCAGGAGGCGCAATCGGGCCGCTACGGCCTGGGGCGGCTGGCCATGCAGCTCGGCCTGATCAGCCTGCAGCAGTACGACCCGGTGCGCCTGGCCACGCCGCTGACCGGCGAGCTGGCGCGCACGCTCGGCCACACGGTGGGCGTGGCCGTGTGGGGCAACCGCGGGCCGACGATGGTGCGCATCGAAGAGGCGCCGTCGGCCGTGCACGTGAACATGCGCCACGGCACGGTGATGAGCCTGCGCGGCACCGCGTCGGGGCTGCTGTTCTGCGCCTACCTGCCCGACGAGGTGGTGCTGCCGGTGCTGCTCGCCGAATCGGCGGCCGGCTTCGACGCCGCGCTGCAGGCGCAGCGCGCACAGATACGCCGGCAGGGCCTGGCGCAGGCGGTCGACGCCTCGGTGCCGGGCATCAGCGCGCTGGCGCTGCCGGTGTTCGACGTGCAGGACCGCATCGTCATCAGCCTGACCGCCATCGGCCCGAGCGCGATCTTCGATGCGCGCGCCGACGGCGTGGTGGCGCGCGTGCTGCGCCACAGTGCCAACGAGCTGTCGCGCCGGCTGGGTGCCGCAGAGGCGGTCGCGGCGGCCTGAACTACTCGGGCAGCGAAGCCGCCTCGGCGCTGCGCTGCACCAGCAGCTTGTCGACGCGCTTGCCGTCCAGGTCGACGACCTCGAAGCGCCAGCCGCTCCATTCGACACTGTCGCCGGTGAGCGGCAGCCGCCCGAGCAGCAGCATGACCATGCCGGCCAGCGTGTTGTAGCGGCCGCGGTCCTCCTCGGGCACGTCCTTCAGCCCGAGCCGATCCTTCAACTCGGGGATCGGAATCAGCCCGTCCATCAGCCAGCTGCCGTCGTCGCGCTGCGTCGCCCAGGCCTCTTCGCCACCCTCGGCGCCGAATTCGCCGGTGATGGCTTCGAGCAGGTCGCGTTCGGTGATCACGCCCTGCACTGCGCCGTACTCGTCGACCACGAACACCATGTCGGCACTGGTCTGGCGGAAGTTCTCCAGCAGCTCCATGCCCGACAGCGTCTCGGGCACGAACACCGGCGGCTTCATGTGCTGGTTCAGGTCCGGCTTGATGCCCTGCGCCAGCGGCGGCAGCAGCGTGTGCGCGGCAACCACGCCGATCACCTCGTCCAGGCTGCCGCGGCACACCGGGTAGCGCGAGCGCCCGTTGTGCACCATGCGCTCGAGCATCTGCTCGAAGGGCGCGCCGGCATCCAGCCAGACGATGTCGGCGCGCGGGATCATCATCGAGCCGATCTGCCGGTCGTCCAGCCGGAACACGTTGCGCACCATCTGGTGCTCCTGCGCCTCGATCACGCCGGCGTCGACGCCCTCCTCCAGGCTGGCGGCGATCTCCTCCTCGGTGACGCTGCGCGACGGCCCGCCGCGGATGCCCAGCAGCCGCAGCGCCGTCTCGGTGCTGGCGCCGAGCAGCCAGACGAAGGGCCGCGTCGCGCCGGACAGCCAGTTCATCGGCCGCGCCACCAGCCGCGCCACCGTCTCCGGATACATCTGACCCAGCCGCTTGGGCACCAGCTCGCCGAAGATGATCGTCAGATAAGTGATGATCGCCACCACCAGCGCCGTGGCGCTGAGCGCCGCCGCGCGCGGGCGCATCTGCAGCACACGCTGCAGCCACTCGGCCACCGGTGCGGAAAACGCCGCCTCGCCGACGATGCCGTTGAGGATGCCGATCGAGGTGATGCCGATCTGCACCGTCGACAGCCAGCGCGTCGGGTTCTCGTGCAGCTCCATCGCGGCGTGCGCACCGGGTTCCCGGCCTTCGACCATGACCTGCAGCCGCGCCTTGCGGCTGGCGGTCAGCGCCATCTCGGACATGGCGAAGACGCCGTTGAGCAGGATCAGGAAGACGAGAAGCGCAACGTCCATGCACGGCCGCAAAAGTGGTGGCGGCAAGCGGGGAAAGGCGCCGCAGCGTAGCAGATCGAAGGCGGCGCATTGCCGCGCCCGGCCGCCGCCGTTGCCGCCGTTGCCGCCGGCACCGCGGCGCGCGTGCGCTCAACGCCACTCATAGGACAGCTGCACCATCACCGGCCCAGTGACGCCGGCCTTGTTGAGCTGCGCCGACAGGTTCGGGTCGAAGTGCCAGCCGATCGAGCCGATCACGGCCGGCGCGAAGCCGCCGTAGTTCAACGGCACCCGGTGCTGGTACTCGCCCTTGTAGCCGTAGAGCACCCCGGCGGTCCACTGCAGGTAGAGCTTGCGCACGTCGAACGCGTCGGGGTACTGCCGGCCCACGTAGACGTAGCCGGTGGGTTGCCCGAAGGAATTGTTGATGTACGACACGCCGTACATCCAGGCGTCCTCGCGCTGGCGCTCTACGCCCACGGCCCAGACGTACTCGTACTCGGGCTTGTCGTGCAGGTGCTGCGTGAACGGCGACACCGCCAGGCGCCAATGGCCCGGCGCCGTGACGTCCCACCAGGGGTCGCCGTCTGCCGCAGCGGCGCTGGCCGCGCGGCACGCGCAGCCAATGACCAGCGCAGCCGCGCACGACAGGCGCGGGCCGGACCGCTGGATCGATCGCTTCCGGACCAAGCGATCCTCGGTAAAAGATGTCATTGATTTTGCAGCGCTGCCTGCGCGCAGCGGGCGGGCCGCCGGCAGGAGCGAGGTGCGTGAGTCGCGCGCCGAGCGTAGCAGAATCGGCCGATGGACTATCTCGTCGGCGACGTGCAGGGCTGCTGCGATGCGTTGGACCGGCTGCTCGCGGAGATCGGCTTCTCGCCGTCGCGCGACCATCTGGTCGTGCTCGGCGACCTGGTCAATCGCGGCCCGGATTCGCTGGGCACGCTGCAGCGGCTGCGCGCGCTCGGCGGCGCCGCCACCTGCCTGCTCGGCAACCATGACCTGCACCTGCTGGCGCTGGCGCACGGCGTGCGCCAGCCGCGCAAGGACGACACGCTGGACGACATCCTCGGCTCGAAGAAGCGCGAGCAGTGGCTCGACTGGCTGCGCCAGCGGCGCATGGCGTACCGCCTGGACGGCTGGCTGCTGGTGCATGCCGGCGTGGTGCCGCAGTGGGACGCCGACACCACGCTGGCGCTGGCCGCCGAGATCGAGGCGCTGCTGCGCGGCCCGCAGCTGCCCAAACTGCTGCGCCGGATGTACGGCGACGAGCCGGCGCAATGGAGCGATGCGCTGCAGGGCGCCGAGCGCTGGCGCTTCGTCATCAACGTGCTGACGCGCATCCGCTTCTGCACGCCCGAGGGGCGGCTCGAGCTGCACCTCAAGGAGGGCGCCAGCGCTGCGCCGGCGGGCTTCAAGCCGTGGTTCGACATTGCCGGGCGGCGCAGCGCCGGCACGCCGATCGCCTTCGGCCACTGGTCCACGCTGGGCCGCATCGACCGGGCCGACCTGCTGGCGCTGGACACCGGCTGCGTCTGGGGCGGCACGCTCAGCGCCGTGCGCATCGACGGCGGCCGGCGCGAGTGGGTGCAGGTGCGCTGCGCGCAAGCGCAGCAGCCGGCGTGAGCCCCGCAGACAAAGCCCGCGACGCTGCACAATCCACCCCTCATCGGAAGCGTGGCAGAGTGGTCGAATGCACCGGTCTTGAAAACCGGCAGCCCGCAAGGGCTCGTGGGTTCGAATCCCACCGCTTCCGCCGGGATGCTCCCTTCCTAAGGTGCGCTGCGGTGCAGCGACGGGCAGCCGCAGGAATCCTAAGTCGTTGATTTGGCGACAGCATTTCCCCCAATTACCCTACGCAACGTGCACTGAAGGTGCGCCAGCGTGCAGCGCGCTCGCAGCGCGATTTCGGGGGTTGGGCGAGGGTTGGCGATGGGTAAGTCGAAATCGAAGGGCAGATCGCTGCGCTGCCAACTTTCGTTGCATTCGCATTGAACGCCAGTGCAGCCGCTGATGCAGGCCATCTCGCCGAGGGATCAACCAGATCACGCATTCCGCTGTCAATCATGGCGTCCCGGCAAGTGCCCTTGCCGCCGCTCGAGGAGCAGGCGCGCATCACCAGCATGTCGAGTCGCACCGTGTCTGAAGTGGATCGACTGTGCGTCTAGGCCGAGCACGCTATTGCCCTCCTCCGCGAGCGCCGCACCGCCCTCATCTCCGCCGCCGTCACCGGTCAGATCGGCGTGCGGCAGCCCATTTCAATGAGATCGCCCCCCGCTGCACACCTGCAACCACACGATTGACCGCACGGTCTACAATGCGCTCCTTGGTTTACCCGTCGCACGCACCATGGCCCACATCACCGCCAACGACCTGAAGACCCGCGGCATTGCCGCCATCGAGGCGTCGCTCGCCGGCGGCCGTACCGAAGCCGTGGTGTCGGTGCGCGGTGCCGAACGCTACGTGGTGATGGAACTCGCCCAGTACCAGCGTTTGCGCGAATGCGAGCTGGAAGCCGCGCTGGCCGAAAGCCGGGCCGACATCGCCGCGGGCCGCTTCGTGGTCGAGTCGCCGGCCCAGCATGTGGCCCGCTTGCAGACGATGATCGCCGGTGGTGGTGACGGCGCGCTCGCCGCCGGCGCCAAGCGCCGCGCAGCGCCGGCCGCCGCAACCCAACCGCAGCAGCGCAAGCGCACCGGGCCTGCGGCCAGCAGATCGGCCGGGGCAAAGGCCCGCTGACCCGGCTGCCTGCCCATCGCGCCCGGGACATGCCCTACCAGATCGTCTTCACCGAGCGCTACGACCGCATCGCCGCGCGCTTCCTGAAGCGCCATCCGGACATGGCCCGCGCCTATGAAAAGACGCTGGCGCTGCTCGAGCTGAACCCGCACCACCCCTCGCTGCGCCTGCACGCGCTGGGCGGCCGGCTGGCCGGCGTGCATTCGGTCTCGATCAATCTGTCGTACCGCATTACCCTTCACCTGCTGGTCACCGGGCGCGAGATCATTCCGCTCAACGTGGGCGACCATGACGCCGTGTACTGAGCCGCACACGAGCCAAGGAGGCCCCCGTGACCGACAGCATTGAAGTCGATGAGTTTGGCCGCGACCCGCTGGCCTTTGTCGACCAAGTGGCCGCCGGACGCAGCGGCCTCGTCATCACCCGAGACGGCAGCCGAGTGGCTGCACTGGTCAACATGCGCGCTTTCGAGATGATCGAGCGAATACGCACGAGACTCGACGAGCTGTGTGATCGCCTGGGCCAGGCCTTCGCGGACATACCGTAAGAAGAGGGTCAGCGCTTGATCGACCAGGCCTGTGCCGAAGCACGCCGTGAGGTGGCCGCCGAATGGCGTGCTGCGGGACCTATCCCATGACGCTGCACCGCGAAGTGCACTTCGAAGACGAGATCTGCGCCGACCTGACCGCCGCCGGCTGGCTGCAGGCCAACGGCGACGCCGCCGCCTACGACCGCGCCCGCGCCCTGTTCCCGGCTGACCTGGTGGCCTGGGTGCAGGCTACCCAGCCGGCGGCCTGGGCCGCGCTGAGCAAGAACCATGGCGCCGCGGCCGAGGCCACGCTGCTGGACCGCCTGCGCAAGAGCCTGGACGACCGCGGCACGCTGGACGTGCTGCGCCACGGCGTGGAACTGCTGGGCCTGCGCCAGCCGGTGGCGCTGGCGCAGTTCAAGCCCGCGCTGGCGATGAACCCCGACACGCTGGCGCGCTACGGCGCCAACCGCCTGCGCGTGGTGCGGCAGCTGCGCTATTCGCTGCACCACGAGAACGCCATCGACCTGGTGCTGTTCCTCAACGGCCCGCCGGTGGCCACGGCCGAGCTGAAGAGCGAGCCGGTGCCGTGGGTGTTCCCGGCCACCGACCGAGCCGAGCCCGTGTGCATCAAGTCCTTCGGCAAGCAACTGGCCGACCGCCAGCGCGAGCCCGAGGCGCGCATGAGCAACCGCACGAAGGCCACGCTGGCGCTGGCGCTGCCGGGCGGCAAGTGGACGGCGCACGACCTGCGCCGCACCGCCGCAACGCTCATGGCGCGGCTCGGCGTATCGACCGACGCGATCGACGAGTGCCTGAACCACAAGCTGCAGTCCAAGGTCGCGCGGGTCTACATCAGGGACCGTCGGCAGGCCGAGCAGGCGCGCGCCTTCGATGCGCTGGGCCGCAGGCTGACCGAGCTGTTCGAGGGCCGCGAAGGTGCGCAGATGCTGCCGTTCAAGGCGGCGTAGGGCATAGCAGCAGACGCAAGGCCGCGGCTCCCTGCGAGGGGACCGCGCAACGGCGAACACGCCCAAGGCTGACGGCTGCGACGGCATGCATCCGTCGGCCGAAAGGCACTGCGACGCGGTTGACACAGGTCCGCTTAAGTGCAACCATTGCACCAATCAACATGCCGACACTGATCCGACTCACCAGGTCCAAAGTGACGATGTACGCCGCCGATCACAACCCGCCGCACTTCCATGTTCTGGCAAACGATGGCGTCGAGGCCTGGGTGGAGATTGCCTCGATGCAGGTCATCTACGGCGCGGTACGTCCGGCGGTCTTGCGCGAAGCGCTGACATGGGCCGGTGCGAACAGGAGCGTGCTGGCAGAGAAGTGGAAGGAGTTGAACTCATGAGGCCGAAGCACTTCACCCTGAAGGGCGTCAAGGTCGCGGGCGACGCAGCGTTGCAACTGCGCTTTGCCGACGGGGAACGTTTCGACGTGGACCTGGCGGGCATCGTCGGCCGGCATCCGACGCTGGCGCGCCTGCGCGATCCGAAGGTGTTCGGCACCGCCAAGGTCGGCGAGCACGGCGCCAGCGTGATCTGGGCCGACGACGACGAGCTGGAACTGGCAGCGGACAACCTGCGGGCGCGCGCCATCGAGCAAGCCGGCGGCGTGTCGCACGAATTCGTGTGGGCGTGGATGGCGCGCCATGGTCTGACGCTGGACTCCGCGGCTGAGGCGCTGGGCGTGTCGCGCCGGATGCTGGCGTACTACCGCAGCGGAGCCAAGCCCGTGCCGCGCACCGTAGCGCTGGCCTGCTTGGGCTGGGAGAAGGCCCGCAAGGTCGGCGCTCAGGCGCTGGCGGCATGAACTGAGATCCGCCCGGCTGTCTGCCGGGCACCGTCGCCGCTGCGGTTCAGCGGCAAGGCGGGGTGCGGCAGTGCGGTCAACACTGCCGGCCCCTGACCACAAGTGCAACCGAAGGAGAAGCACAGATGGCTACCAAGAGTGTAGGTGTCTCGGCCGTCGAAGCAGGGCTGCTCGCGGACCTGGCATTCCTGCCCCGAGCCGAGCGCGACGCGACGCGACGCGGAAGACGATCACTGAGCGCGCCGCGTTCTTCCGCGCCTATCTGGCAGAGAGGCAGGCCGCGGGCGATGACCCAGGCAAGGAAGCCGCAGCCGTGCTCATGGAAAGTCCGGGGCTGTTCAAGGTCGGCGACCGGGCGCGCTACTGGTCGCCGCACGACGACGACTGCGACGGAAAAGTCGTGGAGATCATGGGGCCTTGGCATCGCCAATCCCGTCGAGAAGCGATCTACGCTCAGTCATGGGCCTGCCTGTCCCCATGGAGCGCACCCAACGCGCGGGCCTATTGATGCCGAAGCACTGTATGCCGGGAAGGACACCCTTGCGATGAGCTCGCCTAGCCGCACCGAAGTCGCGCGCCGGGGTCTACCCAAGAAGGCGGCCATTCAGTATCTGGGGCTGAAGCGACGCGTTTTCGAGCAGCTCGTCGGTGAACTCCATCCCTTCCGAGCAGGCACAAGCCTTCTCTACGACGTCCGAGATCTCGATGTTCTGTTCGATCGGCTGAAAAGACCTTCCAGTCCGAGCACGCCAACTGAGACGGCACACGGCGATACCGGCCTCGCAGGTATCCGCACGATCCAGTCAGGCGTATCCTCAACAGTGGACAGGCGGCCCTCCGAGAAAGGAGTTGGCAAATGGGTCGTCAAAGCGGCGTCTATGAGGACGCCAGAGGCAGGTGGCGGGTTGACCGAGTCCACCGCGGTGAACGCCTTCAAGGCCGTTTCGACACGTATCAGGATGCAGAAGCCTGGCTGATCGCCAGGTGTGCACAGATCGATGCGCTCGGACCGGCCCGCACAAGGTCGATGACATTGGCGGAGGCGGCGACGCGCTACCTGCTGGAGGAAGAGGCCAAAGGGAAGGTGTCGCTGCAAAGCGAGACTTACCACTTGGCCCCGGTGATCGAGTGTTGCGGTGATCTGCAGTTGGATCAGGTGCACGACGGCACGTTGAGGAAGTTCGTCGAATCGCGGCTTAAGCAAGGACGGTCACACAAGACCATCAACCTGAGCCTCGGCTCGGTTCGACACATCCTGAACGTGGCAGCGCGGAAGTGGCGAGTGGACGTCGGCGGCGGCCGAACAGCGCCGGTGTTGGGGCAGGTACCTTTGCTCACGATGCTGCCGCTGGAAGGGCATCAACGCGAACCACAACCCATTTCATGGGAGGACCAGCGCGTACTGTTGCCGCTGCTTCCGGCGCATCTGGCCCCGATGGCGTTGTTCATCCTGAACACCGGGGTACGCGACGACGTGGTCTGCAATCTGCAGTGGGACTGGGAGATTCGGTTGAAGCTGGATGGGATCGAGGTCTCGGTATTCGAGGTACCGCGCGAGCACGTCAAGGGTCGGAACAAGGCCTACGAATACGTCGTGTGCAACTCGGTCGCTCAGAGCGTCGTTGACGCGATGAGGGGCCGGCACGACCAGTACGTGTTCGTGTGGCGACGGGAACGCACGAGCCAGAAGAAGCTGAAGCGGCACGAGCTGAAGTCACCCATGCCCTATCGGCCGATCGAAGCGATGAACAACAACGGGTGGCAACGCGCACGCTCGAAGGCGGGCCTGGGCGATCTGCATGTTCACGACCTCCGGCACACGGTCGGGATGCGGCTCCGCGAAGCGGGGGTCGCCAAGGAGACGCGGTCGATCATCTTGTGGCACAAGGACCACAGCATGACGGCACACTACTCTGCAGCCCAGGTGCTGGAAGTTCGCTCGGCGCTGGATCTCATCAGAGAGGAAACCGGTCGCGAGAACCGGTCGCTTCGGAGTCTTGCGAAACAGGCCCGGCAGACGCGAGTCCCTTCGGAGTCCCTTCAGCAAGAAGAAACGGCGTAGGTGCTCTCACACCTAAGCCGTTGTCGAGAAAGGTAAAACTGGCGCGGCTGGCAGGAATCGAACCCACGACCCCTTGGTTCGTAGGCAGACAGGGTAGAAATAGGGGTAGTGAAATCAACGACTTAGCGGCGCCCTCAATCCGCTGAATGCATAGAAGCGCTAGGAAGCGCCTACAAGACTCGCGCAAAAGTCGCGCAGGCTTCTGATGGATCACTCGCGTGCAAAGACGAGGAGGAATCGTACGCGGAATGTCGCCTCAGGGCTATGCCGCGGTCCACCAACATCGAGCGCGCAGTACCCGCCCTCGACCCAAAGGAGCCTTTGGCGGTTTTCTTGGTGAACGACCGGTCCACCTTGGAACTTGACCTTCGCGGAAGCCGTCCAGCACTACCCATCTCGAAGACCTTCCGCCGTCAGTGCGCATCGTGCGCGTGGGTCATGCTCTTGAAGGGCAAGAACTCGCGGTGCTCGGGCGCTGCAAGCGTGCAGGCCAGCTGCATCTGCTGCTGATCCTGCCATGCGAGTCTCGCTCACTCATTCCGGCCTTGGACCGACCTGCCAGCTGCGCATGGGAGCCGCTGCCGACGACTCGACCCCTGCGGCACCGGCACTGCTGGCCACGATCAAGGACTTGTTCAACGCGCGCACCGTCATCGACGCTCTGCTCGGCCGCATGGCCGACGCACAGGAGATCGCCGATGCAACTCGAACTGGTCCTGGAGGCTCCGCCCGAAGCCGTCCAGGCGCTGTGCGATGCCTTCGCATGGAGCTGACGCCAAACCTTGCGCGCGCCGTAGACCTGCAGGTTGGCGTTCCACCCCGTTCGACGTGGTCGTCGAACCTCGTCGCGTCGCGCTCGTGCCGGACGCAGCGCCAGCTGCGCGCGGCGCTGTGCGTGCTGCCAGTAGTTCGACGGGGCGATCTGCATGACGCGGCAGATCAGCGCCGCAACGTCTCGGCCGTGCAGGCCATCTTCGCGGCAATCGAGACGATCGCCGCCCACTGTGACTCGTACTCGGCGCGGTGCTCGAACACCATGCGCCCGGCACGTTCCCTGACCTCCGGTGAGAACTCGTTCGTCGTCTTCATGGCTCCGTCCTCTCAAAGGTTGGAGCCTCCGGGAAAGCCGGGGCGGATCACAAGCACCCGTTCCATGTGGTCAAGAACCTGTTCCGCCATCGCAAGGCCCGCCAAAGGGCCTGCCGAAGAACGCGGCACAGCTGTACAGCCTGTTCGGTCAGGCCAACATCGTGATCGCCAAACGGCGCCTGTTGGAACTCCATGTCCGAGGTGTCTCTTGAGAGCGAAAGGGGCCGCCGAATCGGCCCGAAAGCGACCCCGGTCGGCACTCAGGAGCGTCGAAAACCAGCCCGTTCTTGCACATCGTGAAGGGTCGAGCGCCTTGGACGCTCAGATTGCTCATTGTTCAGCCTGTCCCTAGCTCTAGGTGTGTACCGACGCACAGGCAGGCGTAGCATATTTTGGTTTTTCCGCCAAGTCTCCTAGATTTTGGACTTTGCCCATGGCGGTTTGCAGATGCTGAGGGTAGTTGTCACCGATCTCAGTTGCGGACCGGCAGACTCCCTTGTGTGTGGGCGGCAATGCGAAGCGCCTACCGCGTGCGTGAGGCCAGGCGCTTCGAGCGGCTCACATCCCGAAAGCCTCCGGCTCTGCCGGGGGATGGCTATCTAGTAAGTCGGACGGGCTGCCATGGCGTACAACAAGAACGAGAGGGACCCGGCGCCCGCTTTCAATATCGACCTCACTCCGGGCGAACCGCCGAACACGCCGCTCGACGCGGCGCGCTGGTACCAGTCGGAATGGGTCACCGATCCTGCGCTGTTCGCCAATGCGGCCGCACGTACGCCGGACAACTACTGGTCCGACGGCGTCTTCCAGAGCCAGACACGCAACTTTCGAGTCGCGCTTCCCGGGCCGGAGTGGGATCGAATCAAGGCGGTGAACCGCCACCTGTATCACCGTCTTGGTGCGGGCACCCAGCAGGATGGCTCGAACTGGGCGTACTCCGTCACGACGGACATCCTCATCAACCACAACCCCACCGCCGATGCGGGGATGACGCAGAGTGTGCCCGTGGCGCAGGGCGGCACGCTTGGCGCCGACATCGCCCTCGACGGCTCGGCATCGACAGACCCGGATATGGGTTCGGTGCTCGCGTACGGCTGGACGCTCAAGGATTCCCCGAGCACGTGCTTCGATCAGGCGTTCCTGGATGCCATCAGCACGCGCCTGGCCGCCGGAGGAGCTCAAATCACCCCGTTTCCCGCGGGCACGGCGATCGCGCTAGACGCGGAAGGCACCTACCGATTCGAACTGCGCGTGGTCGACGATGATCCGCAATCGTTCAATCACACGGACGGCGAGGACACCGCGACCGTCGAGGTGATCATCGGATCCTGTCTCGATCGCATCTGCATCGATTCGCCCACTTCGGCCGCCCCGCAGCGGGCACTGCGTCCGCAGGACACGGACGTGACTGTGCGCTGGCGGATGGATCCGGACCTGCTTCAGCACCTGCAAGCGAATTTCCCGGGAAACCACTGGCTGCGGCTGTCGATCCTGCCCCTGAACGTAGGGAGCGCGGTGCCCGTGTACACGGACTATGAAGTGCCCGTCCCCGAGAGCGGCGAGTTCATCTGGGACCTGAGCAAGGACGACGGCACGCCGGCCGCCTCGGGCGGCTACACCCTGCTTCTCGAGCTGGTGGACCGGCTCGAAGCGCCGCTCTCGATCGCGAATTTCCAGACGAGCGACGAGCAGGCGGGCGCCGTCACCATCGACGCGTTCTCCGCGACTATCGATCGCGCGCGCAGCACCGCCTTTTCGCAGCTCTGGGTGAACGCGCAGATACAGTACGAGGTGACCGCGCCGGAGCCGCCGGATGAAATCAAGCTGGTCATCAGCGGCGGACTGCTCGCCACGCCCCAAGAGCACGTGCTGAACACGTCCTCCGGCACCTTCAGCTGGCCGCCCTTCAATCGCGGCGTCTACCAGGCTCAGGTCATCGTAATTCGCAACGGCCTGCACGTTGCAGAGAGCAATGTGCAGGAGATGATCATGATGGATGATCCCGTCACGCCGACACTCAGCCTGCAGGCTGTTGGAGAGACGACTTACTCGGCCGTTTCCGATCCAATGGCGCCTGCTGCTGTCCTTACACAAACCATCGTCGCAGGCGATGGATACCCGGGCGCGTTCGCGATCGGCATCGCCGGGCTCGTGCGCTATCCGGCAACGATCGCGGGCGTAGACCGACCGGTGGCGAATGGGATGTGGCCGCTCGTGTTCATCGTCCACGGCAACCATGGGCCCGGCGTCGACAGCTATCTGGGCTTTGAGTATCTGGCTCGTCACCTGGCCGTGCAGGGGTTCATTGCAGTCAGCGTCAACGAAGAGGCGCTGAATGGGCCTTTCTCGCCAACCATCATCACGCGCGCTGCCGTGCTCAACGTTCACATCAGCCGGTGGATATGGAAGGCCGCGAGCGACCCAAGATTCATGGGCCACGTCGACTTGAGCCGGATCGCGCTCATCGGTCACTCGCGCGGCGCCGAGGCGGTGGTCCAAGCGGTCGCCGCTGGCACGCCGGCCGGCGCCACCGTGCTCGCCGTCGTATCACTGGCACCGACGGATGCGTTGTCGCTGACACCGGGCCGACCCTTTCTCATGATTTACGGATCCACGGATGCGGACTTGATCTCGGCATTCGGCTTTCGGCTCTATGACCGTGCGCCGGCCCCAAAGGCACAGGTGTTTGTCTACGGTGGAACACATAACGACATGTGTGATCACCCTGACTGGCTTCCGGAAACCGTGGAGCCTGCACCCTCGCGTATCGTCGCAGGCGTTGATCTACGCGCCGCCGTGCGTGGCTATGTCGCGGCATTCCTGCAGTGGCAATTGCGCAGCCGGATCGAAGCTGCATTTTTCTTCGACAGCCGAAATACGCCGCGCACGCAACCGGCAGCGGTGAAGACTATCAAGAGCTGGGAGGCCGTAGGCACGAGTTTCCTGGACCGGTTCGCCACGCCTCCGATCACCGTCACGGATTCGCTGCGGGCCGTGACGGAGTTGCCTGCCGGCGGGTTCATTCCGATGAGTGAGCGGTCATTGCGGTTCGTTTTCTCTTACCCACCTGCCGTCATCACCCCCGTCACCCCTTTTGTCCAGCAAGACACGGACGGCGGACAGTTGGGCTGGCTCGCCGCCGCGGCGTATGTCATCGACCTGGGCAGTGTCGATGCCACCGGGTTCCGGGTTCTCACCGCCCGGATCGCGCAGGCGTTCGCTGGGCCCTTGCCGGCGGATCCTCGCAATCCCCTCAACACGCCCAAGAACGTTCGCTTTTGGCTGTTGGATTCAGCAGGAAAACACGCCACGATCCTGGCCAGTAGCTTTGGCCAGGTTATTCCTTACCCCTACGTGCGGAACGACGTGCCAGTTCCTACCCGCAGCCCGTTCACATCGGCGTTTGCAGCCGAGAACACCAAGAGCGCATTCGCAACAGTACGGATCCCGCTGTGGGCGTTTGAAGCCGCGGAGCCGTCTCTGGACCTGACCGATCTCGCAAGCTTGCGCATCGAGTTCCTAGCCACGGGGCTTGTGATTCTCGATGACATTGGGTTCTCCGCATGATCAACCACGCGACGGCCGACAACCCGTTGCGTATCGAAGACTACCGTCTTCGGTACGGCACCATCCCGGGGCCGACGGACCCCAAGTCGCGGCGCAGGGTGCTCCAGTTGATCATTCGCGGGTATGGCTGGGTGATCGGCGCAACGCCAATCCTCGTCCTGGTGGGCGATGAGCAGGTGCCCATCCTGTCATCGTCACGCGACTGCACCGAGTTAACTTGTGTGCTGCCGAACGTGCCCGCGGAGGGTGCGACAATCATATTGAGCCAGGGCGATCGACTTGCGCGAGGGCCGCGCCGCTTCAGCCGCAAGGAGCTGCCTGCATCCGGCAGGGCGGGCAGCAGCGGCCGCAAGCCCCCCGGGGAAGACCCGGGCGAAGGCCCAGCGGAGACCAAGGGGAAGAAGTAGATGCCGCTTCCCACCTTCATCACGCGCACGTTGAGTGGCGCTCAGCTGGCCAATCCCGCCGGCATTGCGGTGGACAGCGCCGCCAACCGGCTCATCGTCGCGCGCCCGATTGCCAGTGAGCTCGCGTCGACGAGCCTCGCCGGGGCTGCTGCCTTCTCGAGCATCGGCTTCTTCGGCAACAACAGCGCCGCCGAAGGCTTCTCCGCGCCCATTTCCGTCGTCGTGCAGGCAGGCGGGCACCTTATCGTCCTCGACTCCGGCAATGGCGAGCTGGATCGCTACCAGTTCTCCGCCGCGAACGGCACGTATGCGTACGACGCCGCATTCCTTGGCAACAACCGCAGCACGTTCGACGGTGCGCCGCTGTCTCAGGCAACGGCGATAACGCTGAATGGTTCGCTGCTGTACATCCTGGATGCGGGCTCCGCCCGAGTCGTTCGCCTGGATCTCGGCACGGGCGTCGCGACTACCATCGTTTCGAACGCGACGTGGAGTCAGCCCTCGGGCATCGCCGCCGATGCGAATGGCAACGTCTTCGTCGCGGACACGTTCAATCACCGCATTCTGAAATTTCCGGCAGGCATGGGCGCCGCGCAGGTGATCGGCGGACAGGGCACGGCGAATGGCAGGTTCCGAAGTCCGCGCGGTCTCGCGTTCGATGCGACTGGCAATCTCTTCGTTGCCGACAGCGGCAACCAGCGCGTGCAGGTGCTCGAAGCGAACGGGGCGTACCTTGCGAAGATAGGTTCGGCGATCACGTTCGGATCCATCCGCGGCCTAGCATTTGACAACGCGGGCAACCTGTACGTGAGCGATGGCTCGCAGCAATCCGTGTACGTGTTCAGCGCGGTGGGGGCCGGCCCGATCCTGCGTCTCGACGTCACGCTGCGGGACTTCGGAAGCGTCGGCGTAGGTTACGCGCTGGACCGCGACATCACCGTGCACAACGACGGCACGGCCGTTCTCAACGTGACGGGCGCGGCCGTCGACAACGCGGCGTTCGCTCTGGGTCCTACGCCGCTGCAGGTACCTGTCGGCGGCTCGTCAGCCTTTGTCGCGCGGTTCGCTCCGACGGCGGCTGGATTCCAGAGCGGCGTGCTCACCCTCACGAGCGATTCGGTGTCCGGCGCCGCCACGGGAGTCGTCCTGCGCGGCACCGGAATCACGCCGCCGCTGGTAGACGCCTGCCTAGTGCTCGATCGATCGGGAAGCATGTGGCAGAGCGCCGGTGCGCAGCCGAAGATGAGTGTCCTCAAGACAGCCTCGAAGCTCTTCGTCGATCTGGCGCGCGCAGCACAGGGCGACCGCATCGGCGTCGTCGACTTCGACGATGTGGCCACGCTCGACATGGCGCTCACGCCCGTGACCGACAGCGCGCCGAGCAGTCGCGTCGCCGCTCGAAATGCCATCGATGCGCTGGGCCCTCGCGGGGCCACCTCCATTGGCGGCGGAATGGAGCAGGCGCGCGCGGCCTTCGCTGCCGCCACCGCCGGTACCGGCCGCAAGGTCATGGTCGTCGTGACGGACGGCATGGAGAACACCGCTCCGTTCGTGAAGGGCGGCGCGCCCACGGATCCGCACATCGATCTCAACCAGTACGCCGGCATCACGATCTACACCGTCGCGCTCGGGCTCGGCTCCGAAGTGGATCTCGGTGTGCTCGCGAGCCTCGCCTCGACGTTTCGCGGCTCGTTCTACCTGACGGAGGATCGCTGGCTCACGCTGCCGAAGTTCTTCATCGAGATCTTCGGCGACACCATCGACGAATTCACTACGCTCGATCCGGAGTTCGAGCTGCAGGGCCCTGTTCCATGGGAGGCGGACATCGACCTCGGAACGCCGGATCATCTGCTCACCGTCGCCGTGTACTGGCAGAACCCCGCTATTCCGGTGCGACTGGAGATAGTCACGCCGAATGGTGTCGTGCTGTCCGCGGCGAGCACTGTGGTCGACCCGCGCATCCGCTTTGTGCTGGCGGCCGGTTACAGTTTCTTTCGCTTCCCGTTGCCGTTGGCGGCGCCCCTCGGACGCGCGTGGACTGGGCGCTGGCGGGTGCGCGTATCCGCACCGCTGGCTGCCGGGCAGCGCCTCGCGTTCGGTGTTTCGGCCATCGTCGCTTCGAGTCTCGGCATCGAGTGCAGCCTCGTGCGCAGCGGTGACGCCACCGGGCAGGCGCCTGCCATCGAGGCGCGGCTCGCCGAGCGCGGACGCCTCGTGCGGCCGGACGCGGTCTCGGTGCTGCTGGAAGCGCCCGTCCACAGCCGCGGAAATCTGCTCGCGAGCCTTCGCCCCGCGGCCAAGCAGAATGCCTCGCCCGATTATGCGGACGCCTCCATTCGGGATCGCCTGGCCTGGGCGGTCGCGCACGACAAACGGTTCACCGAGCGACGCACCCACGAGATCGATGCCATCGTCGTGAAGTCGGCGGACGGCCCCGTGATCCACGCACAGTTTCCGGTCACCGCGGTCGAAGGGGCGTATCACTATCGCGTCATCGCGCGTTGCCAGCGCGGGGCCCTGTCGCTGCGCCGGGAGTGCGCGCACTCGTTCATTGCGCTTGCGTATCCGGATGGCGATCACACCGAAACGAAAGTGACTCCGGCGGAGAAGAAGGACAAGACCCTCGACTACGGCGTGCGGATCACGCCGCGCGACGCGCTGGGCAATCTGCTCGGCCCAGGGCTGGCAAGCCAGTTCAAGGCCGAGGCGGGGCATGCGCGCGCCGGCGCGTTGAAGGATGCTGGGGATGGCTCTTACACGGTGACGCTTCGTTTGTCGCGCGGCGACGAAGCGCGAGTCACGCTATCGATCACGCTCCGCGGTACGACGCTGCGCTGGACGTTGCCGGACCTGATCGGGGAGCGCAAGCCTCCGCGCCGCAAGCCCGCGCCTCCGCGCGTCGATCCCGACGGCTGATCTCACTCTACACGGACCTGCACGCCAGGCCTCCAAGGAGAACGAACATGGTTGAGAAGATCCAGGAGTTGTGGCTCGCCAAAGTTGCAAAGCGCCAGCACGTGCTGCGCGCCGTGGCGGGCGAGCTTTTTGAGCTGAAGGCGACCGATCTCATCCCGCACGAGTCCGATGACCGGTCGCCCGAGTGGCGCATCGCTGGAACCACCCTGCGCGGTGCGGCCCTGAAGTGGACGCCACGCTCTCCGGGTGTCTACGGCCTGGAGTTGCGGGCGGCCCGCCGTGTTCTGCGGCGCCAGGTGATCGTCGGCCTGCGTCCTTCGGATATCGTGAAGCGCGCGAAGGATCTCGACAGCTACTTCTGCTTCATTGTGCCAAACGCGCACAAGGTGCATTTCTTCCCGCTGCTCGATAAGGGTGGCGGCGGCGGTGCGAAGGCGCGCGAGGGGGTCAAGCGGGAGATCAAGGACCAGCACCCCGCGTTCTCCCGACTGCTGGCCGCGCAGACGCGCATCTATCGCGACCGCGTGCTGCCCCATCC
The DNA here is from genome assembly GCA_036724445.1 of Rubrivivax sp. Lineage (GTDB taxonomy): Bacteria > Pseudomonadota > Gammaproteobacteria > Burkholderiales > Burkholderiaceae_C > Rubrivivax. Next base: position 24,256 of record DAIMFR010000023.1, read on the forward strand.
GTTCGTCGATCCGAAGTCGTTTCGCCCGGGCTTGTACGCCGTCTGCTCGAACGATCTCTGCTATCTCGGAAGCGAGCAGCGGCTGAACGCGATCGCCGGCTCACTGCAGAAATCCCTGCGCCTGCTCAGCACGCGCAGAACGGGACGAGGCGCCGTGCTGAAGGTGATCGAGAAGACGCTGGCGGATCTGTCTCCCGCCGCCTACGAATACTCGAACGCCGTGCAGTTCCCGATGCTGTCGTTGAAGCGCCGCGGCGCATTCGCGCCGGAGCGGTTCGCGTGTGGCGTGGTGTCGAGCGTGGTGGCCGCAACCCTGAATTTCGCGCGTGACCTTGGCGTCGACAGCGGCCGTCCCGGCGACGGACTAACCACGCTCATCACGTTCAATTCGGCGAACGGCTCCCTCTCCACGTCGATGTTCGACTCGGTGCTCGGGCTCACGCGCCAGGTGATGAGTGGGTTCGAGACGGGGCGTGGCATCGCCGAGCTCACCGATCTGGCGGGGCTCACAGGCTTCGGCACCGATCCGGGTACGGACGGCACGACGGATCCGACCGGCGGCGATCTGGGCACGTTCGGAAGAGGCGGGGGCCGGGGCAACGGCGGGCTCACGGATCTGTTCGGCGATCTGTTCGGCGGCGACTCCACCGGGGGCAGCGGCGGCGTCAGCTCGTTCTCGCGCTTCGGTGGACGTGCGGCGATGGACGGCGAAGGCGGCGATGCGTCACCCGGTGATTTCCCCGGATACGACGAGGGTGGCAAGTACTGGGTGAATGGCAGCGATGGCTCGAAGGTCGGCTTCGGCTACGGACCCGATGGCAACCCCGCGCCCGCGGCCGTTGACGAAGTGGACGGCACGACGGTGCTCTATGGCGACGTGACCGTATGGACTTTCGATCCGGAGCCGATCGACCCTGAACCGGTCGATCCTGAGCCGGTCGATCCTGAGCCGACTGACCCTCAGCCGACTGACCCTCAGCCGACTGACCCTCAGCCGACTGACCCTGAGCCGACCGACCCTGAGCCAACCGACCCGGAGCCGACCGATCCGGAGCCGCCCGGAACGGACCCAGCGGAAATGCCCGCGCCGGATGACGGATCGGGGGGAGGAGGAGGCGGGCCGGACGATGGCACTGGAGGCGGAGGCGGTGGACCCACATTCGGCACCTCGCGTGGCGGCAGACCGGTGCCGCTCGGTGTGTTCACGCGAGGCGGCGGCTATACGGATCCCGCACCTGACGACGGTGGTGGCGATGGTGGCGGTGGCGGCGTCGTCGTCATCCCGGGCGGCGGGCTCGTGGATCCCGTGGATCCGGATACGCCGGGGGGTCAAACGGGCTTCGCGGGTTTCGGGGGCTATAACCCCGGCTTCGGTCCGGACCTCGATCCACTCATCTATCCGACCGCAGGAGACTATTCGGCGACGGGCACCGCTTCGGTGAGCCGCACTGTGACGGATCGGCAGGGCGTGCGCGTCGAGACCCACGGTGGCGTCGCGATGAGTGGCGCGAGCCTCGACGGGCTCGTCGGTGGCTGCACGTTCTCCGCGCCGGTCGGCGGTCTGGGGCGCGGCGGCGCGTCGCGCGGCACGACGGAAGAAGGCCTGGGCGGACGGGACTGGCCGTAGCTCGTAGCATGGCTCTGCGACTCTGGAGGCTGGCGCTTCAATCCTCACGCAGGGTTACGCGCCGGCCTGCTCCCAAGCCGGCCGCGGGTGCGCCTCGTCCTGAGACGACGCGCCCGCGCGCCGCGCCGGTAGCGGCAAAGCCGCTGTCACCTTCGCATGCGCGACGGAGCATGCTGAAACCCTTCGGCGGCCAACCGGTGCGGTTCGTTGCGGGACGCTCGCACTATCCGTCGCCCGCGCTGGTGATGGATGGGTTCCTCTCTCCGAAAGAGAATCGACGGCTGCTGAGTCACACCCTGACCCGAATGGCTGAGTTCGAGCCGGCCCGGACGACGACGCGCGCCCTCAACTATCGCTTCGCCCACGTGCTGCACCGTTTTCCGCAGTTCCAGTCACTCATCCGCGCGCGCATCGCCGCGGTGCTGCCGGAGCTGCTGCGCTACTTCGGGATTCGCAGATTTCGCCCGGGTGGCATCGAGGCCCAGCTCACCGTGCATGGCCACGGGGATTTCTACAAGGTCCACACCGACAGCAGCAGCGCGCGAACTCGCGCGCGAGTCATCAGCTATGCGTATTACTTCTGTCGCCAGCCGCGCGCGTTCCGTGGGGGCGAGCTGCGCATCTACCACGCCGTGGTGCGCGGCGGCGTCTGGCAGCAGGGCACGCGGAGCTACCACGTCACGCCGCTGAACAATCGCATCGTTTTCTTCCTTTCCCGCTATCACCATGAAGTGCGGCCTGTGGTATGCCCGTCGAAGCGCCTCTCGGATGGGCGCTTCACAATCAATGGGTGGATCAGGACTTCGTGAGGGGGCCTTGCCCGTGTCGTGGTTCAGGAACTGCGCGCTGTGTCGCCACGGGGCACCGTTCGATCTGTTTCGCGATGAGTTCAGCGAACGGCCGCTTGCAAGGTTGGAGTGGACAGCTGGGTCGGCAGTTCCAGTTTGAGCGCGTGGCCAGCAGTCACACGGTCGCACGGTCGGCCCTGGCGCCGACTTGCAGCGGAAGCCAACGGGCGACCGCTTCGGAGAATTGGCTACCGCGATCTGACGCCAAGCTATGACGGCTATACGTGGGACCGGTCGTTGGCGACATGATTTTCTTGATCGGCGAGCGACCGCAACTGGCCGGCCTTGACCGCTGAGCGGGCGGCCACCAGCGGCGGCGATACGTTCCATAGGAGACGTTGGTGGTTTCGCCTACCGTTCCAGGTCGCCTCGCTGCCCGTGGTCGCCGATCGCTGGCCGACGCTGGACGCCCCGAAGCCGAGCCCCAACCCTTGCACGTCACCGCCGCGAGCGGGCATATGCGCGCCCTTCGGCCACGCGGTTGCAGGAACAGCGATCCGTATGCGTTGCGCAGGCCGGCACCGAGGTCTTAGTGAGCCGCGTCCGGATAGGCACTGCCGAGCGCTGCTGCAATCCGATGCAGCTTTATGTCGCGGGTCCATAGCCTCGCACCTTCGGTCAACGCCACCGATGCCAATAGGTGGACATCGACATACCCGATGCCTTTGCCATGAAGGACATGGCGCTCGATGAACTGCAGGACCTCGTCGCTGTCGGCCACCACAGCGGGCGGGAGATCCTGCAGAAGTTCGAGGATTGACTCGCGGTCACGCAAACTTCCGCAAGCGATCTCGCCCACCACGAACGGATGCATCACGACGGACGAGCGCTCAAGCAGTTCGACGAGCCCTAGATCGCCGCGGCGAAGGTGGTCGACCCACACGGACGTGTCGACCAGAATCAAGCCGGCTTCTCCGTGCGCCGGCGCGGTGCGGCCTTCAATGCGCGCTGTGTACCCCCCAACCGGGCCAGGCGCTTCGCGCTCTCTCTCTCGATGAGCGCCTTCAACCCTTCACTCAAAATGGCGGTCCGGTCCATCGGGCCGGCCAACCTGGTGGCCTTGGCCAGCAAGTCGTCATCGATGTTGACTGTCGTTCGCATGATCTTGCTCTCTCAGGTCGGCACGAATATAGCATCATTTGATGCCAGTTCTGATGTCGCTGGTGATATCGCCCCGGCGACGAAACCGGACTCGTCTGCAGCCCTGTGTCGAGCGATGGCTCTCGAAGAAGCCCGTTCTCCCACCCGACGGGATGGTCAGCACCACGACGCCGAGAAGCTGCCCGTCGCCGTCGCCAGCAGATGGCCGTCCAGCGCCAGTGAGCTCTCGCACGAGTTTGTGCACAGCTGAGGAAGCCCTGGAGCAGGCGCGCGCAACGGCAGGGGCGCGTCTGCCGGCTGCACTCCGACGCTACACAGCGGGCGCAGGCATCGCCACTGGCGATGCGAGCTCCAAGCACGCGGCGGCTGCTTGCGCAGCGTTCGCTCGCGACGCTCCGCCGGAGTGTTACGGCATCAGCCCTGGCGCCGCCAGGAGCGCTTGCAGGAAGACTGCCTGGTGAAAAGTCGCGCAGTCGCGCAGCCACGACCACCGCCCTCTCCTCGCAGACCACCGGCTTCATGCAGTCAAGAGGACTTGGTGCGACTCGCGCAAAAGTCGCGCAAAAAGAAGAACGGGTCAGACGGTGAAGCGTCTAACCCGTTGATCTAGAACCGAAATTCTGGCGCGGCTGGCAGGAATCGAACCCACGACCCCTTGGTTCGTAGCCAAGTACTCTATCCAGCTGAGCTACAGCCGCGAAGCTGCGCATTATAGCAGCCGGCCCAGGTTCGTCGGCCCGGCGGGGCGTTTCAGTCGATCGCCGCCGCGGCCCGTTCACAGTGCCGCGCGCGCGGCTCGTCGCCTTCCTGCCGCGCCAGCTGCGCCAGCGAACGCCAGGCTCGACGCCGCGCCGGCGCGCCCAGCTCGGCCGCGCTGGCGGCCTGCTCCAGAGGGCGGCGTGCCTTGCCCCACAGCTGCCGCTCGATCATCGCCGTGCCGACGGCCGCGGCCACGGCGGCATCGCCGGGCAGCGCCTGCGCGGCGCTTTCCAGGCGCGGCAGCCATTCCGACGGCATGCCCGGCGCGGCCTCCACCAGCGCCAGCGCAACGCCTTCGCGCTCGTGCGGCTCGAGCTCGGCGATGCGGTCCCAGAAGGGCCGCAGCCAGGCACGCGCGTCATCGTTGGCGCCGAAGGCCGCGGCGCGCAGCGCAGCGCGTGCCGCCAGGCTGGCGTCGCGCCGGTCGGCCGGATCGAGCTGTTGCCAGACGCTGCGCAGCGCGTCGGCATCGCGCGCCGCGTCCAGCGATTCGCCGGCCAGCGTGCGCAGCAGGCTCTGCGCCGCGCTCGGCGAGAAGGCCTGGTGCTTGGCCAGCAGCCGCGCGGTCTGCAGCGCCGGCAGCGGCTGCTGCGTCAGGCGTTGCGCCAGCAGCCGCAGCCGCAGCGCCTGCGTGCGCCGCGCCACGCCGGCCGGCAGTTCGCCGAGCAGTTCGATGGCGCGTGGCGCGTCGCGGTCGTCGATGGCCCATTCGGCCGCCAGCAGCCGCGCGCCCTCGTCCACTGGCCGCAGCACGTTGCCGGCCTTGCGCGGCAGGCGCGCCAGCTGGCGCATGGTGTCGTCGCGGCGCGCGCGGTCCTGCATGCGGTGCAGGCTGGCTGCGGCCAGCAGATGCGCCAGCGCGCGGAAGTCGCCGTCGCCCCTCAGCGCCTCGGTTTCGTCCTGCAGCAGCATGGCGCGCTGCGCGGCGCGGTGCGCACGGCTGTAGCGCGCGGCGAAGTATTCGGCCAGCGCCTCGCGCATGCCCGCATGCGCGGCGCGCTCGCGGCGCAGCTGGCGCCACTCGCGCGCGCGCTGCGGCAAGCTGAGCAGGCGCGTGAACGAACGCGCCGCGGCCATCAGCAGCGCGCAGCTGGCCAACACCAGGATGACGAACAGGTTCAGCGACAGGTCGGTGCGCCAGGCACCGAAATAGATGCTCACCAGACCGTCGTTGCGGCCCAGCGTGGTCGCGGCCACCACGGCCACGACGAACAGCAGCACGAGCCAGACGATGCCGCGCATGGCTTGTGGCCGGCGTCGTCAGCGGCCGGCGACGGCGGCAATGGCCGCCAGCGTGGCGTCGGGCCGCGGCACCGTGACGTGGCGCGCCTGCACGCTCACCTGGCGCAGCAGTTCGATGGCGCCCGTGGTGCGCTTGGAGCTGCGGTCGAAGTAGCGCTCCAGCGTCGCCAGCGCGTCGCGCAGGTCCGCCTGCGCGGTGTCGAACTGCCGGCTCAACAGCGCGAGCCGCGCGTTCAGCAGCCGCAGCTTGAGGTTTTCGCGCACGAAGTAGGCCTGCTCCGGCGCCACCAGCACGGCTTCGGGGTGCTCGATCGGCGTCACGCGCACCAGGCGCCGCACTTCGTCCCAGACGCCCGCCCCCAGCGCGGCCCAGCGGGCGCCCAGCAGCTCGATCCACGCCGGGTCGGGCACGGCAACGGCGGCCGAGGCCGCCGCTGACGCCGCTGATGCCGACGCGGCGGGCGCGGCGGCGCGCGCCGTCTGCCGTGCCGGTGCGCGCTGCGCCTGCGGCGCGGACAGCAGCGGCAACTCGTCCACCGCGCGCACGACCTCGTCCAGGCGCATGGCCAGCGTCGACACGTCTACCGCGCCGGCCGCGCGCACACGCTCCAGGTCCTGGACGACGGCGCGGCGCACGCCTTCGAGCCGCGGCTGGTCCTGCCGCGCCAGCCTCTCCTCGGCCTGCTTCAAGGCCAGCACCAGCGGCTCGGCGCTGCCGGTGATGGCGGCCTGCTGCTGCGCCACGCGGATCGACGCTTCCACGTCGGCAATCTCGTTCTCGTCGCGCGAGCGCGACAGCGAGTGGATCAGCTCTTCGAGCTGCGTGCGCTGCATCGTCGTCTCGGCGACGCGCGCTTCCAGCAGCGCCACCTTGGCCGCAGCATCACGCGCGCTTTCCTGCGCCTGCTTGGCCTGCGCCTGCGCCTCGGCGGCCTGTGCGCTGCTGTCGTCCTGGCGCCGCACCAGTTGCTGCTCCAGACCCTTGACGCGCTGCTGCGCGTTCCAGGCGTAGACCACGGCGCCGGCGCACAACATCGCCAGCAGCACCGCACCGGCAGCGATCCAGCGGCCAGGCAAGGCATGCGCATCCCGCACGGCAGGCATGGCCGCCGCGGGCGGGTCGGCTGCGGCTTGGACGGGTGCGGGGGTCTCGGTCACGGGGTACGGGATTGTATGGGCCGGCCTTCGCGCGGCAGGCAAAGCAGCGGGTTAAAGCGGCGGGTTCGTCCCGCGGTTCGTCCGGCGGGTTCCGAGGGGTCTCTACGGGACGGCGCCCAGCGCCGCCGCCACGGCGCCGGCATTCGCCGCGACCAGCCGCACGCGCCCGAAGCCCAGCGCCTGCAGCGCGGCGACGATGCGCGCATGCGGCGCCAGCGCCGTGGCGCCTGACCAGTCGGCCGCCGGCGCCAGGTGCGCCAGGTGCGCCGCCGCCTGCGAGCTGCTGATCAGCCAGCAGTGCCGCTGCGGCTGCGCCAGCGCGGCGGCGAGCAGCGCACGCGCCGCCGCGTCCAGCGCCGGCGGCCGGCGTTCGTAGGCGGCGGCGAACTGCACCGTGGCGCCGGCCGCGCCCAACTGCTCGGCGAACCAGTCGCGCCCGCCTTCGCCGCGCACCACCAGCACGTGCTGCCCGGTCCAGTCGCGCGTGCGCAGCTCGTGCCACAGCGCCTCGGAGTCGTAGACCTCGCCGGCCGGCTCGACCAGCAGCTGCGGCGGCACGCCGGCCGCACGCAGCGCGGCCGAGGTGCCCGGCCCGGTGGAGCCGGCGAGCACATGCGCCGGCCACGCCGCCCTTGCCGGCCGCAACCGCATGAAGTGCTGCACCGCGTTGGCGCTGACGAACATGACCAGCGCGCACGCCGGCAGCGCCTGCCAGGAGCGCTGCACGGCGCCCGGGTCGGACGGTGCGGCGATGTCGATCAGCGGCAACGCGGCGGCGTCGATGCCGGCGGCGCGCAGCGCAGCGGCCATCGGCTCGGCCTGCGCGCGGGGCCGCGTGACGAGCACACGCAGCGGCACGGCAGCCTGCACGCCCCCGGCCCCTTCAGCCGGCCGCGGACAGGTAGGCATCGGCGCCTGCGGCGCGCAGTTGCGCCACGGCACGCTCGCCCAGCGCCAGCGCCTCGGCTTCGCTGGCCACCGGCGCCTGCAGCCGCGCGCGCAGCAGCGGCCGCGACAACTGCTGCGCGTCGCCGAGCGCGGCGTGCAGCTGCAGCAGCTCGCCCTGCCACGCCGCATGCGCGGCCAGCGGCATGCTGCAGCTGCCGCCGAGCGCGCGCGACACTGCGCGCTCGGCGTGCACGGCCAGCCAAGTAGGCCGATGCACCAGCCCGGCCAGCAGCTGCCGCAAGTCGGCCGCCTCGGCGCGCAGCTCGATGCCCAGCGCGCCCTGCCCGGCCGCCGGCGTCATCTGCGCCGGATCGAAGAGCGCGGCGATGCGCACGCCCAGCCCCAGCCGCTTCAGCCCGGCGGCGGCGAGCACGATGGCGTCGTAGTGGCCTTCGTCGAGCCTGCGCAGCCGCGTATCGAGGTTGCCGCGCAGCGGCTCGATGCGCAGATCGGGGCGCAGGCCGAGCAGTTGCGCGGCGCGGCGCAGGCTCGAGGTGCCGACGACGGCGCCGTGCGGCAGCTGCTGCAGCGTGGCATGGCGCGGGCTGACGAAGGCGTCGCGCGCGTCCTCGCGCGGCAGCACCGCGCCGAGCACGAAGCCGGCAGGCAGCTCCATCGGCATGTCCTTCAGCGAATGCACCGCCAGGTGCGCGCGGCCGTCCTCCAGCGCCGTCTCGAGCTCCTTGACGAACAGCCCCTTGCCGCCGACCTTGGACAGCGCGCGGTCGAGGATCTGGTCGCCGCGCGTGGTCATGCCCAGCAGTTCGACACGATGGCCGCGCGACTGCAGCAGTTCGCGCACGTGTTCAGCTTGCCACAGCGCGAGGCGGCTCTCGCGGGTGGCGATGATCAGGGGGTCGGACATGGCGTTGGCGGCATGGGCCTTGCATTATCGCCAGCGCGCCCGCTCGCTAAGATCGCCACGCCGTCACGGAGACCTTCAATGCCTGCCGCCCGCCCTGCCCGCAAGCCGCCGCGCACCCGCGCCGCCGGCGACGCCGAACTGAAGAACCGGCCGCTGGTCGAGGACATCCGCCTGCTCGGGCGCATCCTCGGCGAGGTCATCCGCGAGCAGGAAGGCAAGGACGCCTTCGAGCTGGTGGAGCGCGTGCGCCAACTGTCGGTGGCCTACCGGCTGAAGCAGGACGCCAGCGCCGGGCGCACGCTCGACCGGCTGCTGAAGAACCTGTCGGCCGCGCAGACGGTGAGCGTGATCCGCGCCTTCAGCTACTTCTCGCACCTGGCCAACATCGCCGAGGACCGCCACCACGTGCGCCGGCGCGCGCACCACGAGCGCGCCGGCCACCAGCAGCAGGGTTCGCTGGGCTCGAGCCTGGAGCGGCTGCAGCGCGCCGGCCTGCGTGCGGCCGACATCGCCGCGGCGCTGCAGCGCTGCTACATCGCGCCGGTGCTGACCGCGCATCCGACCGAGGTGCAGCGCAAGAGCATCCTCGACGCCGAACGCGCCATCGCCGAATTCATCGGCCAGCGCGACGACCTGCACAGCGCACGCGAGCTGCGCGACAACGAGGAGCTGCTGCGCGCGCGCATCACGCAGCTGTGGCAGACGCGCATGCTGCGCACCGCAAAGCTGACGGTGGCCGACGAGATCGAGAACGCGCTCAGCTACTACCACGCCACCTTCCTGCGCCAGATCCCGAAGCTGTACCGCGAGATCGAGCAGGCGCTGCCCGGCCACGAGGTGCCGCCCTTCCTGCGCATGGGCCACTGGATCGGCGGCGACCGCGACGGCAACCCCAACGTCGGCGCGGCGACGCTGCGCATGGCGCTGGCGCGGCAGGCCGAGACCGTGCTGCGCTTCTATCTGAACGAGGTGCACGAGCTCGGCGCGGAGCTGTCGATGTCGCACCTGCTGGCGCCGGCCAGCGAGCAGATGCTCGCGCTGGCCGAAGCCTCGCCCGACCGCAGCGAGCACCGCGCCGACGAACCGTACCGGCGCGCGCTGATCGGCATGTACGCGCGGCTGGCCGCCACGCTGCAGGAACTGAGCGGCGCCGAAGCGCTGCGCCATGCGCTGGCGCCGCAGAAGGCTTTTGCCGACGCGGCCGAGCTGCTGGCCGAGTTGCGCGTCATCGAGCAGTCGCTGAAGGCGCAGCACGCACAGGCGCTGATCGCCCCGCGGCTGGCGCCGCTGATGCGCGCGGTGCAGGTCTTCGGCTTCCACCTGGCGACGGTCGACCTGCGCCAGAGTTCCGACCAGCACGAGGCGGTGCTGGCCGAGCTGCTGCGCACGGCGCGCATCGAAGCCGACTACCGCGCGCTGGCCGAGCCGCAGCGCCGCGAACTGCTGCTGCGGCTGCTGAACGACGCACGCCCGCTGCGCGTGCGCGATGCCGACTATTCGCCGCGGCTGCGCAGCGAACTGGAGGTCTTCGAGACCGCCGCCGAGATGCGCCGGCGCTACGGCCACCAGGCGCTGCGCCACTACATCATCAGCCACACCGAGGACGCGAGCGACCTGCTCGAGGTGCTGCTGCTGCAGAAGGAATGCGGGCTGCTGCACGGCACGCTGGACGATGCCGCGCGCCACGAGCTGATCGTCGTGCCGCTGTTCGAGACCATCGAAGACCTGCGCCACGCCGCGCGCATCATGCGCGAGTTCTACGCCCTGCCCGGCGTGCTGGCGATGGTGCTGCGCAGCCGAACCGGCGAATTCAGCGAGCAGGAGATCATGCTCGGCTACAGCGACAGCAACAAGGACGGCGGCACCTTCACCAGCAACTGGGAGCTGTACTGCAGCGAGATCGCGCTGGTCGATCTGTTCGAGCCGCTGCAGCGCGAGCACGGCCTGCGGCTGCGCCTGTTCCATGGCCGCGGCGGCACCGTCGGCCGCGGCGGCGGCCCCAGCTACCAGGCGATCCTGGCGCAGCCGCCGGGCACCGTGCAGGGCCAGATCCGGCTCACCGAGCAGGGCGAGGTCATCGGCTCGAAATACGCCAACCCCGAGATCGGCCGGCGCAACCTGGAGACGCTGGTCGCGGCCACGCTCGAAGCCACGCTGCTGCATCCGACGAAGAGCGCTCCACGCGCCTTCCTGGACGCCGCCGGCGAAATCAGCCGCGCCAGCTTCGCCGCCTACCGCAAGCTGGTCTATGAGACGCCGGGTTTCGCGGACTACTTCTTCGCCACCACGCCGATCCGCGAGATCGCCGAGCTGAACATCGGCTCGCGTCCGGCCTCGCGCAAGCCGGGCCATGCGATCGAGGACCTGCGCGCGATTCCGTGGGGCTTCAGCTGGGGCCAGTGCCGCGTGACGCTGCCCGGCTGGGCCGGCTTCGGCTCGGCCATCGAGACCTTCCTGGCCGACGCGCCCGCGCGCGCGAAGCGGCTCGCGCTGCTGCAGCGCATGCACCGGCAGTGGCCGTTCTTCCGCAGTCTGCTGTCCAACCTGGACATGGTGTTGGCCAAGAGCGACCTGCATATCGCCGAGCGCTACGTCGAGCTGGCCGAGGACAAGAAGCAGGGCCGGCGCATCTTCGGCGCGATCCGCGCCGAATGGGAGCGTACGAACCGCGCGCTGTCGCTGATCACCGGCGAGACGCGGCGGCTGCAGTCGAACCCGTCGCTGGCGCGCTCGATCGAGCACCGCTTCCCCTACGTCGACCCGCTGAACCACCTGCAGGTGGAACTGATGCGCCGCCACCGCCGCCCGGGCGCCGAACCGGGCCTGGAGCGGCTGCGCAACGGCATCCACATCTCGATCAACGGCATCGCCGCCGGGCTGCGCAACACGGGCTGAAGATCCGGCCCGCACGCGCCTGCACCCCGGGCCGAAGCCCGGCGCCTTCAGCCGCCCAGCGCCTCGCGCACCGCCGCCAGCTGGCGGCGCGACACCGCCAGCCATTCGCCGGTAGGCACCACCTGCACCGCCCAGTGTTCGGCATGGCCTTCGTCGCCGCCGGCGCCGGTCGCGCCACCAAGGTCGCCGCGGCGGCGCTGCAATGCACGCACCGCCGCACGCGCGACCAGCGCATTGCGGTGCACGCGCAGGAAGCCGCCGCCCAGGCGCTGCTCCAGATCGGCGAGCGCATCGTCGAGCACGTAGCTGTGCGCCGCGGTGCGCAGCGTCACGTACTTCAGCTCGGCCTTCAGGTACAGCACATCGGCCAGCGGCAGCCGCAGCACGCGGCCGCGGTCGTGCACCACCAGCACGCGCGCATCGGGACTCGGCGGCGGCGCCGCGGCCGCGCGCCGGCGCTGCGCCACGCGCTGCAGCGCCGAGCGCAGCCGCTCGCGCGACACCGGCTTGGTCAGGTAGTCGACCGCGTCCAGCTCGAAGGCATGCAGCGCGTGTTCGGCATGCGCGGTGACGAAGACCACGCTGGGTGGCGCACTCAGCCCGCGCAGCGCCGCGGCCAGGCGCATGCCGTCGCGCCCGGGCAGGCCGATGTCCAGCAGCAGCAGGTCGCAGCCGCGCTCGCGCAGCAGCGCCTGCGCCGCATCGGCATCGCCGGCCTCGCCGATCACTTCGCTGGCCGGGTCGCCACCCTCCTGCAGCAGCGCGCGCAGCCTCGCGCGCGCCAGCGGCTCGTCGTCGACCAGCATGACCCGCAGAGGCCTCATCGGCACGCCCCGCTCCGAACAGCCCAACAGCATGAGCACGAACAATGGAGCCAAGCGACCGCCGCGGATCCGGCTCCGCCGGGCCGCCAGCGGTGCCGCTCTGGGGGGGCGCGCGAAGCGCGTACGGGGGGGGTCATAAAGGTACGGTGATGCGTGCGCGGAACAGCCCGCCTTCGCGCCACACCTCGCACTGCCCGGCGACGTCGTGCAGCAGGCGCAGCCGCTCGCGCACGTTGTGCAGCGCGATGCCGTGGCCGGGCAGCGACGGCGCGTCAGGCATGGTGTTGCTGACCAGCACCACCGCCTGGCCGCGCCGGGCTTCGGCCTGCACCCAGATGCGCGCACCCTGCAGCGCCGGCTCGACGCCGTGGCGCACGGCGTTTTCGACCAGCGGCTGCAGCACCAGCGGCGGCACGCGCGCGCGGCCGACGCGCGGGTCGATGTCCCAGCCGACTTGCAGCCGTTCGCCGTAGCGGATCTGCTCGATCGCCAGGTAGCGCTGCGCCAGGTGGATCTCCTCGTCCAGCGACACCGACTCGCCGGCATCGGCCAGCGCCACGCGGAACAGCTGCGCCAGATCCTCGAGCACGCGCTCGGCGCGCGCCGGGTCGACGCGCACCAGCGCCAGCGCGGTGTTCAGCGCGTTGAACAGGAAGTGCGGCCGGATGCGCGACTGCAGCTCGGCCAGGCGCACGCTGGCGTCCACCGGCTGCCAGGCCTTGGCGCGCAAGGCGAGCCAGGCCCAGGCGGCACCCGCCAGCGCAGCGCCGGCCAGCGCCACGCCGAGCAGCGACAGCCCGCTCCCGCCGTCGGCCAGCCCGGCCCAGCGCATCGGCCACCAGCCGAGCAGCGCCGCGCCCGCGCCCAGCACCAGCAGCCCGCCGGCGCGCAGCGCGGGCGCACTGCGCACCAGCAGCCCCTTGGCCGCACACACCGTCACCAGCCACAGCAGCGTGCCCGCCAGCCCGGCGAACATCGCCGCCGACTGCCGCGCCACCCAGTCGCCGCCACCGGCGGCGCCAACCAGCGCGCCGATGGCCAGCACCGCCTGCACGCCCAGCACCACGCGCAGCGCGAGCATCGGATGGCACAGGTCCAGCGCCGCGCCGGCGTGGCGCGCGTCGCGTGCCTTCTGCTCGGGCAGCGGGTCGAAATGCGTGGGCACAAAGGACGCCGAATCCAGCTCGGCGGGCCGCGTGCTCGCCGGCCAGACGCTGGCCGGGCGCGTCTCGCCGCCGGCTTCGGCCTGCCCGCCGTCGGACGGCGCCGCGTCGGCCGCCGCGCCGTGCAGGCGCAAGGCGGCATCGGAGAACCTCGGGCGGCCCGGCGCCCTCCTGACCGGGGTGCGTGACATGGCCCGCCGATAATAAGGACTCCCGACGCACGCGTCGTTTCACTCATGTGACCATCGATGTCCGCGAACCCGCTAGACAACAAGAACCAGGCTTGGTCGGCGCTGTTCAGCGAGCCGATGAGCGAGCTGGTCAAGCGTTACACCGCCAGCGTCGGCTTCGACCAGCGGCTGTGGCGCGCCGATATCGAAGGCAGCCTGGCGCACGCCGAGATGCTGCAGGCGCAGGGCATCATCGGTGCGCCGGACCTGGCCGACATCCGCCGCGGCATGGCGCAGATCACCGAGGAGATCGAAAGCGGCCGCTTCGAGTGGAAGCTCGAGCTCGAAGACGTGCACCTGAACATCGAGGCGCGGCTCACCGCCCTGGTCGGCGATGCGGGCAAGAGGCTGCACACCGGCCGCAGCCGCAACGACCAGGTGGCCACCGACGTGCGGCTGTGGCTGCGCGGCGAGATCGACGGCATCGCCGCCGGGCTGCGGGACATGCAGCGCGCGCTGGTCGAGCTGGCCGCGCAGCACACCGAAACGGTGATGCCCGGCTTCACGCACCTGCAGGTGGCGCAGCCGGTGAGCTTTGCGCACCATCTGCTGGCCTACGTGGAGATGGTCGCGCGCGACGCCGAACGGCTGGCCGACCTGCGCCGGCGCGTCAACCGGCTGCCGCTGGGCGCCGCAGCGCTGGCCGGCACCAGCTACCCGATCGACCGCGAGCGCGTGGCGCGCACGCTGGGCTTCGACGGCGTGTGCGCCAACAGCCTGGACGCCGTCAGCGACCGCGACTTCGCGCTCGAGTTCGCGGCCTTCGCCTCGATCTGCATGGTGCACGTGTCGCGCCTGGCCGAGGAGATCGTGCTGTGGATGAGCCAGAACTTCGGCTTCATCGACCTGGCCGACCGCTACTGCACCGGCTCGTCGATCATGCCGCAGAAGCGCAACCCCGACGTGGCCGAACTGGCGCGCGGCAAGACCGGGCGCGTGGTCGGCCACCTGATGGGGCTGCTGACGCTGATGAAGGGCCAGCCGCTGGCCTACAACAAGGACAACCAGGAAGACAAGGAGCCGCTGTTCGACAGCGTGGACACGCTGCGCGACACGCTGCGCATCATGGCGGAGATGGTCGGCGGCACCCACGACCCCGCCACCGAGTCGTGGTCGGGCGGATTGCGCGTCAAGCCCGAGGCCATGGAACGTGCGGCGCTGAAGGGCTACGCCACCGCCACCGACCTGGCCGACTACCTGGTGCAGCAGGGCCTGCCCTTCCGCGATGCGCACGAAGTGGTCGCGCATGCGGTGAAGGTGGCCATGCAGCAGGGCAAGGACCTGGCCGAGCTGCCGCTGGCCACGCTGCAGGGCTTCCATCCGAAGATCGGGCCCGAGGTCTTCGAGCGGCTGTCGCTGCGCGGCTCGCTCGATTCGCGCCAGAGCCTGGGCGGCACCGCGCCGCTGCAGGTGCAAGCGCAGATCGACGCGCACCGCGCGCGCCTGGGCTGAACCCGGCCGCGGCCGCGGCTGCGGTGGTCGGCGTCGCCGGCGCCGACCCGCGCGCCGAGCCGCGTGTAGGCCAGCGTCGGCCGTCGCGGCTGTGCCCGCATGTCAGAATGATTTGCATGGAGAGGGCTTTCCTGACTCATCCGCCGTCGGCGGGGGAGTTGACGCTGCTGAAGAAGTTCCTGGCGACGTACCGCGATGGAACTGGCGGCAACCGCGAGAGTGACGGCAGTTCACGCGCCGACTCCAGGCAAATCGAACGCTGCTTCGCAGAGTTGTTGCACGGGCGAACGACCGAGAGCAAGGCGTTCTACGACTTCGTGGTGGAGTCCAACGAGAGCGGCGGAATCGCCGTCCGCGGTGCGTCGATCAAGTCGAAGCAGCTGGCGAAGCTGCGCGACTACACGAAGCAGAAGGCGAGCATCCGCTCCTACCTGGAAATCTCCAACTCCTACGCGAAGGACTGGTCGCTGTGCAGGGACCATGGGCTGACCGTGGCGGACTTCGAAGCAGACAAGCATCCCGAGAAGTTCGGTGAAGTCATCCTCATGCGCCAGCAGCAGGAACGACAAGCCAGCGAACAGGCGTACATCGCCGGCCAGCCCAACAAGAGCTTCGTGTCCAGGGACTGCGTCTTCATCTCCGTGCTGTACTCGCCTGCGGTGAAAGGCGAACGCAGCTGGCTCGTCTCGACCTTTCCCGTCCGGTTGCCGAAGCCGGGCGCGTGGGTCTTCGAGGGCCAGGCGCTCGTCGGCAGGGACGCCGACAGGGCGAAACTCTACGAGTGGTATGCCCTCTCGGGCAGCCAGTTCAAGTACTACCCGAAGCTGAGTTCACGGCTGAACGGCACCGAGCTCTTCGAGGTGCCGAAGCCTACCGTCGAGACACTTCGCGCCAAGGCCGCGCGCTTGTTCGGCGATTGAAGCCGCCGCAGGAATCAGTTCTTGACCCAGAGCACTTCCATGCGTGCCGCCTGCTTCTCCACCTTCGGCGGCTTGACCTTGACGGTCTTCCATCCGCGACGCAGCTGCTTGCCGTAGACCGAATTTTCGTAGCCCGAGATCACGACGGGCCCGGGGTGACTGGACAGGACGTCAAGCATCTCCAGATGGTCGTCGACGCTCATTTCATGCGCGTACATCTTCTGAGTGCGCGTTTCCATGAGATACGGCGGATCCGCATAGATCAGCGTGTCATTCGTGGCGAACCGGCGCATGACCTCGATGGCCGGCCGGTTTTCGATCTCGGCGTCTTTCAGGCGAATCGCCAGTTCGGCCAGCTCGGCGGGAACCCGCTGCCACCGTACCGACATGCCCCGTGCCGATTGCTTGGAGCCACGGCTCTTCCAGCCCGTCTTCTTGGCCAGGTCCGATGCGTGTGCTTGCCAGATGCGCGTGACGAAGCGGCGCGCGTCCTCCAAGGCGTCGCCGGTACGAACGTGGCTTGCGTCGTACTCGTCACGGCTCCAAGGCGTGGCCTCCAAGGCAAACAGCAGCTCGTCGGTCTGATCGCGCAGAACCCTGAAGAAGTTGACCACGAGGCTGTTCATGTCATTGATCAGTTCGTGCGGGCTGACCGGCTTGGAAAAGAAGACGGCGCCGGAGCCGAAGTACGGTTCGACGTAGTGATAGTGCGCACCGAACTGGCCCACGATGTCCTGGGCCAGCGACCACTTGCTGCCAGGGTATCGAAGCGCCGCCGAGCGGCGCTTCGGTGCCTCGGCCGGCTGGCTGGTCTCGAACAGGTCGGCAACAGTGGACATGGGGCAGCGCTGCGGGCTCGTCGCCGCACGATCTTAACACCAGATACTGGTGATTTATACAGGGCAGAGGCAAGTGCTCTGGGGTCGAACCCGGCTTCGGCTAGTGCAGTGTTCCACGCTGTGCGGCACTCGAGAAAACCGATGGATTTGTCGTCCTGGCTAGGCGCAAACCGCAGTGATACCCGTAGGTATCACGAGGATTTGCAACGACGCCAGGGCGGCAAAGACGCGGTTTTATGTGCTGCATAGCGTGGAACACTGCACTAGGGCGTGTCAGAGTGCGGCGGCGCGACGGCGTCGCCGGCGCCGATCCACGCCCCGAGCAGCGTGTAGGCCACGGCCAGGATCACCGGGCCGACAAAGATGCCGATCAGGCCGAAGGCCAGCAGCCCGCCGATCACGCCGCCGAAGATCAACAGCAGCGGCAGGTCCGCGCCGATCTTGATCAAGGCCGGGCGCACGATGTTGTCCATGGTCGTCACCACCAGCGTCCACACCAGCAGGAAGGTGCCCCAGCCGGTGTCGCCGTTCCAGTAGACCCAGGCCACGGCGGGAAACAGCACCAGCGACGGCCCCAGCTGCGCGATGCACAGCAGCAGCATCACCGCGGTCAGCAGCCCGGCGAAGGGCACGCCGGCGATGGCCAGACCGAGGCCGCCGGCGCTGGCCTGCAGCACCGCGGTGACGCCGACGCCGAGCGCCACGCCGCGGATCGCCAGGCCGGCCAGCGTGACCACGTCCTCGCCCGGCGCACCGGCCAGGCGCCGGCCGAAGCGGCGCAGCGCCAGCGCCGCGCTTTCGCCGCCGGCGTACATGACCGCGGCCAGCGCGACCATGATCAGGAACTGCACGAACACCAGCCCCAGGCTGCCGGCCTGCGCGACGAACCATTTGGCGATGTCGTCGGCATAGGGAACGATGCGCGTCACCAGCCCGCTGGAGCCGGCTTCCGCGGCCTGCTCCCACAGCCGCGCGAGGTTGTCGCCGATCAACGGCAGCTGCTCCACCCACGGCGGCGGCGGCGACAGCACGTAGCCCGACAGGATCGCCGCCTGCGCGACGATGTCGTCGGCATGGCGCACGATGGTGCCGATGGCCAGCATCAGCGGCACCACCAGCAGCATCAGGATCGCCAGCGACATGACCAGCACCGCCAGGCTGCGCCGCCCCCACAGCCAGCCCTGCAGCCGGCGCATCAGCGGCCAGGTGGAGACGACGATCATCATCGCCCAGATGGTCGGCGCGATGAAGGGCCTCAGGATCCACAGCGAGGCGACGATCAGCAGGCCGATGAAGAGCACGCCGAGCGTGGTGCGCGTCAGGTCGCGCGGGGGCGTCGGCGGCAGCGGTGCGGGCATCGGCAGGGGACTCCTGCATGGATTGTCGCATCGCCCTCGGCGCGCGGCGGCGGCGCCGTTGTCGCCGCGATTTCGCACGCAGGCGCATGATGCCCCCGCCATCGTCTGCAGCCGCGGCGCAGAATCGCCGCATGCAAGCCCCGCCGCGGCGCTGGATCGCGCACCTGGACATGGACGCGTTCTATGCGTCGGTGGAGCTGCTGCGCTACCCCGAGCTGCAGGGCCTGCCGGTGGTCATCGGCGGCGGCCGGCGCCACCAGCCGCAGCTGCACAGCGACGGCACGCGGCGATTCGCGCGCCTGCGCGACTACAGCGGCCGCGGCGTCGCCACCACCGCCACCTATGCGGCGCGCGACCTGGGCGTGTTCTCGGCAATGGGCTTGATGAAGGCGGCGCAACGCGCGCCCGACGCGGTGCTGCTGCCGGTGGACTTCGACGAGTACCGGCGCTGTTCGCGGTTGTTCAAGGCCGCGGTGGCCGAGGTCACGCCGCAGATCGAGGACCGCGGCATCGACGAGATCTACATCGATCTGAGCGCGGTGCCCGGCGTGCACGAGCCGCTGGGCCACGACCCGCTCGGCGGCGTGCGCGCGGTGGCGCAGGAGATCCGCAACAGCGTGCAGCGCGCCACCGGCCTGAGCTGCTCGATCGGCGTGACGCCGAACAAGCTGCTGTCGAAGATCGCCTCCGAGCTGGACAAGCCCGACGGGCTGACGATCCTCACGCTGCAGGACCTTCCGGCGCGCATCTGGCCGCTGCCGGTGCGGCGCATCAACGGCATCGGGCCGAAGGCCGGCGCGAAGCTGGCGGCTCTGGGCATCAGCACCATCGGCGAGCTGGCGGCGCAGCCGCGCGGCGCGCTGATCGCGCGCTTCGGCCGCAGCTGGGGCGCCTGGCTGCACGACGCCGCGCACGGCCGCGACGAGCGGCCGGTGCTCACGCACAGCGAGCCGGTGTCGATGAGCCGCGAAACCACCTTCGAGCGCGACCTGCACGCCAAGGCCGACCGGGCCGAGCTGTCGGCGGTGTTCACGCGGCTGTGCGAGCAGGTGGCCGCCGACCTGCAGCGCAAGGGTTACGCCGGCCGCACCGTCGGCATCAAGCTGCGCTTCGACGACTTCCGCACCGTCACGCGCGACCTGACGCTGGATGCGCCGGTGGCCGATGCAGCGGCCATACGCCGCGCCGCCGGCAGCTGCCTGAAGCGCGTAGACCTGAAGCGCCGCCTGCGCCTGCTCGGCGTGCGCGTGGGCTCGCTCGGCCGCCCCGGCCAGCCCGAGGCACCGCTGCGCCCAACGCGGCGCAGCGCCGGTGCGGCCGAATCCGGACACCACAGCGAGGAGCTGCCCTTCGGCATTGATGCGGCTTGAGCTGCACGGAGCGGCTCACTCGCGCGCCGACGTGCGCTGCGGCGGGCGGGCCGGCGCCGTCGGCAGCCGCCACATCCAGGTGCCCATCACCGTGCAGATCAACGCGGGCAGCCAGCAGATCTGCGGCGGCAGCACCCACCAGGCCCAGGCCGAACCGAGCACCATCGTCGCCCAGGCCAGCTGCTTGGCGCGCAGCGGCACGGCGCGGCGCTCGCGCCAGTCGCGCACCATGGGCCCGAAGCGCCGGTGCTGCAGCAGCCAGTCTTCCCAGCGCTGGCTGCCGCGCGAGAAGCAGAACGCCGCCAGCAGCACGAAGGGCGTGGTCGGCAGCACCGGCAGGAAGATGCCGACGATGCCGGTCGCGAGGCTGCAGGCGCCCGCCAGCAGCCACAGCACGCGCTGCCAGCGCGGCCGCTGGCTGGGCACAATGGGGCTGTCCGGTGGCATGGCGCCGATCTTGCCATGCGGCGCCCGCCCCCTTAAGCAGACCCGGAGACCCGCATGCCCGTGATCACCCACATCGAAGACCTGCGCGTGCTGGCCGAGAAGCGCGTGCCGCGCATGTTCTACGACTACGCCGATTCGGGCTCGTGGACCGAAGGCACCTACCGCGCCAACGAGGCCGATTTCCAGAGAATCAAGCTGCGCCAGCGCGTGGCGGTGAACATGGAGAACCGCAGCACGGCGGTGCAGATGGTGGGCTGCGACGCGAAGATGCCGGTGGCCATCGCGCCGGTGGGGCTGACCGGCATGCAGCACGCCGACGGCGAGATCCTGGCGGCCAAGGCGGCGCGGGCCTTCGGCATCCCGTTCACGCTGTCGACGATGAGCATCTGCTCGATCGAGGACATCGCCGCGGCCACCCAGGCGCCGTTCTGGTACCAGCTGTACATGATGCGCGACCGCGAGGCGATGGCGAACATGATCGAGCGCTGCAAGGCCGCGCGCTGCAGCGCGCTGGTGCTGACGCTGGACCTGCAGGTCATCGGCCAGCGCCACAAGGACCTGAAGAACGGCCTGACCGCGCCGCCGAAACCGACGCTGCGCAACATCCTGAACCTGCTGACCAAGCCGCGCTGGTGCCTGGGCATGGCCGGCACCAAGCGCCGCTCGTTCGGCAATTTGGTCGGGCATGTGAAAGGCGTCAGCGACATGAGCTCGCTGGCCGCGTGGACCAACGAGCAGTTCGACCCGCGGCTGTCGTGGCCCGACGTCGAATGGGTCAAGCGCCAGTGGGGCGGCAAGCTGATCCTCAAGGGCATCATGGAGGTCGAGGACGCGCGGCTGGCGGCCGACAGCGGCGCCGACGCCATCGTCGTCAGCAACCACGGCGGGCGCCAGCTCGACGGCGCGCCGTCGAGCATCGAGGCGCTGCCGGCCATCGTCGAGGCGGTGGGCAACAAGCTCGAGGTCTGGATGGACGGCGGCATCCGCTCGGGCCAGGACGTGCTCAAGGCCTGGGCGCTGGGCGCGCGCGGCACGATGATCGGCCGCGCCATGGTCTACGGCCTGGGCGCGATGGGCGAGGCCGGCGTGCTCAAGGCGCTGCAGATCATCCACAAGGAATTGGACGTGACGATGGCCTTCTGCGGCCACACCCGGCTGACCGACGTCGACCGCTCGATCCTGCGGCCAGGCACCTATCCGGTCTGACGCGGCTCAGCAAGAGCGCACGAACGCTGCCGGGCACGGCGTTTGCCGGCGTGCTATCGTTTGAATATCGCGAAGCAGTTGCTTTGTTTTATTCGAGGGCACCCGATGGCAACCAGATATCCCCACGCTGGCCAGCCCAGTGCCCTGAGCTCGCTGCTCGAGGTGCGCGGGCTGTTCGAGATGGCTTCGCTGCCTTATTTCGTGCCCGCGCTGATGCAGGCGCCGCGCGGCGACGGCCATCCGGTGCTGCTGCTGCCGGGGTTCATGGGCAGCGAAGGCTCGCTGATCGCACTCGAGCTGTTCCTGCGCAGCCGCGGCTACGATGTGCAGACCTGGGGATTGGGGCGCAACGTCGGCTTCCGCCCGGGCCATGCCTCGGCGCTGGAGCAGAAGATCCGCTACCTGCACCACGAGAGCGGGCGCAAGGTCAGTCTGGTCGGCTGGAGCCTGGGCGGCGTGTTCGCGCTCTTCGGCGCCCACCAAGCCAGCGAATGCGTGCGCAGCGTGATCACGCTGGGCAGCCCGCTGACGGTGGACGCCACGGGCACCTCGGTGCCGCCGTTGCTGCGTGCGCTGTACCGGCTGGTCGCGCACCCGATGGGCTCGGCCGCGCATTCGATGCAGCCGCGCGCCAAGACGCTGCGCGAAGGCCGCCGCCTGCCGGTGCCGATGAGCTGCCTGTATTCGCTGAGCGACGGCGTCGTGCCTCCGCAGGAGGCGACGATGGACGGCGACCCCGCGCTGCACGAGAACATCCGCGTCTGGGGCAGCCACGTCGGCCTGGGCTTCAACTCCCTGGTGCTGCAGATCGTGGCCGACCGGCTGGCGCAGCCCGAAGGCCAGTGGAAGCCTTACGAGCCTTCGGGCGTGCTCGGGGCGATGCACCGCGCGCTGACGCACGCGGCCGTGCCGATCTAGGCGCGGACAGCACCGGCCGCGGCGCACGCGCCAGCGCCAGATACTCCTGGAAGCTGTCGCGCAACTGCTGCGTGAAGGCCTCGGGGTCAGGCAGCAGCTCGCGGCACGAGGTCGGCGAGATGATGATGCGACCGTCGTAGCTGGTCACCGCGAACACCAGCCCCATGCCGTCGGAGATCGGCATGATGGCCGAGAAGTAGGTCATGCGCGCGCCGTTCAGATACAGCGGCGCCGACGGCCCGGCCACGTTGGTGACGGTGCAGCTGGCGGTAGGCGCATTGCGGCCGCTGCCCATGCCGAGCAGGCTCTGCATGCGGCTGCTGATGGCCAGCGCAGCCGACGCCTGGTGGCTGCCGTCGACCTGCTCGGCCTCGGCGCCTGCCGCGTCCGCACCGAGCGCCGCCGCGGTCTGTTCGTGTACGCGCTGCAAGCGCTGCACCGGGTCGGCCTCGTCGGTGGCCAGTTGCACGCGCAGCCAGGTCATCGACGACGCGTCGCGGCCCGCGTCGCGCCCGGGCAGGCGCAGCGGCGTGACCGCGCTCAGGCTCGCCTGCGGCAACTCGCCGATGGCCTGCAGATGGCCGCGCAGCGCGCCGCCGCACACCGCCAGCACCGCGTCGTTGATGCTCGCGCCGGGCACCAACTGGCGGATCGCGTCGAACTCCTCGACCATGAAGCGGCGCGTGTCGAACACGCGGTGCGCCGAGACCACCGAATTGAAGCGCGTGGCCATCAGCTGCTCGGGCCGCATCAGCAGGTCGCCGGCGAACGTGAAAGCGGCTTCGGTGCTCTGCGCGATGCGCCGCGCCCACGGGGTGCGCAACTGCAGCGGCGACAGCAGCGAGTTCACGTAGCCGCGAAGCAGCAGCTGCAACGGCCCCGGCGCCGGCTGCGGGAACCACGGCTTCGGCGGCGGCGGCTTCGGCGCGTGCGGCGTCAGGTCGTGCAGCAGCATGGCGATGCGGTGGCCGCCTTCTGCATCCACCGCCGCATGGTGGATCTTGGTCAGCAGCGCGAAGCTGCCCACCGGCAGCTCGAGCAGGCTGTCCAGGCCCTCGACCACGTAGATCTCCCACAGCGGCCGGTTCTGGTCCAGCGGGCGCGCGTGGATGCGCGAGGCCTGGATGCAGAACTGGCGCCAGTCGCCGGGCTTGGGCAGCGCGATGTGGCGCACGTGGTATTCGAGGTCGAAGTTGGGGTCGTCGACCCAGTACGGATGGTCCAGGTCGAGCGGCACGCGCTGCAGCTTGCTGCGGAAGATCGGCAGCCCCGCGAGGCGGCTTTCGATGTGCGCCAGGATGCTCTTGAAGCGCACCTTGCCGCCCGGCGCGGTGCTCTGGTCGTAGATCTGGATCAGCGTGACGTTGGCGTTGGAGTGGCTGGTATCCGAATACAGGAAACCGGCGTCGCGGGCGCTGAGTTGTCGCATGGGATTGGTCGCATCGTTCATACGCCGTCAAGCATGGCACAAACGGCGCCGAGCGCGCCGCACGACGTGGCGCTGCGTCTACAAATCGACGCACCGCACCACGCCGGCCAATCCCGGACGACGTGCGGACGTCACCTGCGCGACACCGGATGCCCGCGCCCCTGCCCTGTCGCCGGTCAATGGCGGCGCCGGCGGCTGTGGCGAAAATTGCGCGTGGCACCATCGAACGAGGTACGGATGAAGCAGGTGATCGGCATCAGCCTGGGCGCTCGGGATCAGGACTTCACGCTGCGCACGCAGCTGCTCGGCCAGACGCTGCAGGTCCGGCGCCTGGGCACCGACGGCGACGCGGCCGAAGCCGGCCGGCTGCTGCGCCACTGGGACGGCCAAGCCGACGCCATCGGGCTCGGGCTGGCAAAGGACCGCGGCCACCTCGCCGCCGGCGGGCACGACGCGCAGCTCGCGCTGAAGCTGCGCGCCAAGCTCAGGCATGCGCCGTTCAGCGACGGCGGGCGGCTGGCCGACATCTTCCTGGAACGCGCGGTGCGCCATGCGCAGGCCACGCTCGGCCACTACTTCGACAATTGCCGCGCGCTGTTCTTCAGCGGCGTGGCGCACCAGAAGCTGGCGCAGACGATGGGCGAGTACACGCCGAACCTGCACTTCGCCGACCCGGTGCTGCAACTCGGCTCGCCGAAGCTGCTGACCTCGCTGGACGCGCTCGGCCTGTATGCCGCCGGCATGCACTACGTCTCGGGCTGGGTGCCGCGGCGCCTGGTCGGCGGCCCGCTGCTCGCACAATGGGCGCAGTACGTGCTGCGGCGCGCGGTGCGCCATGCCAGCGTGGTGGTCGCGCCGGTGCACCAGCTCGACGACATGGGGCTGGAGGAGCTGGCCGGCAAGACCATCGTCACGCACACCGTCAACGACGCGCGGCTGGCCGCCTTCCGCGACAAGGGCGTGCACCTGGTGATCGACGGCGCGCCGCTGCTGCAGGGCCATGCCATCGACCCGTCGCTGCTCGACGCCATGCTGCTCGCCGCCAGCGGGCGCCGCGGCGGCGAACTGCTCGACGACGACTACCTGGAGATCCTGGGCAGCGAAGGCATGGAACCCAGGCTGCTGTATCCGAACGGCTTCAAGCGCGTCAACCGCTTCGCCTTCGTCATCCACCCGCTGTCGCAGGAGTACTTCAAGAAGATCAAGCCGGTGGAGGTGATGTCGCGCGTGTCGCCGCCGCTGCTGATGGACTCGCTGGAGAAGGTCATGGCCTTCGCCCCGCCCTTCGTTTATTCGCGCGTCGAGGGCATCCGCTCGCCCACCGGCGTCGAGGCCGAAGGCTGGCTCATCACCGTCGGCGGCACGCCGAAGGAGATCATGGCGCACAGCCCCGAGTTCACCTACCGCCGGCTGCTGGCCGCCGCCGACATGGCGCGCAAGCTGGGCGCGCAGATCATGGGGCTGGGCGCCTTTACCAAGGTGGTCGGCGATGCCGGCGTGACCGTCGCGCGCCAGGCGCCGCTGCCGATCACCACCGGCAACAGCTACAGCGCCAGCGGCGCGCTGTGGGCGGCGCGCGACGCGCTGCTGCGCATGCAGCTGCTGCCGCGCCCGCGCGGCAGCGCGCGCGTGAAGTTCAAGGCTATGGTCGTCGGCGCCACCGGCGCCATCGGCGCTGCCTGTGCGCGGCTGCTGGTGCGCGCGGCCGAGGAGGTGACGCTGGTCTCGCCCGAGACCGCCAAGCTGCTGGCGCTGAAGGCGGCGATCGAGCAGGAGAGCCCGGGCGCGAAGGTGGTGCTGGCGGCGCGCGCCGACCCCTACCTGCCGCAGATGGACATGGTGGTCACGGCCACCTCGGGCGCGGGCAAGAAGGTGCTGGACATCATGAAGGTCAAGCCCGGCTGCGTCATCACCGACGTGGCGCGCCCGCTGGACCTGCCGCCCGAAGAGGTGGCCAAGCGCCCCGACGTGCTGGTCATCGAATCCGGCGAGATCCGCCTGCCCGGCGAGGTGCGCATGAAGAACATCGGCCTGCCGCGCGGCGTGGCCTATGCGTGCCTGGCCGAGACCATCGTGCTGGCGCTGGAAGGCCGCTTCGAGAACTACACCGTCGGCCGGCAGATCGAGTGGCCGAAGGTGCACGAGATCTACAAGCTGGGCCTGAAGCACGGCATGCAGCTGGCGGCGATCTCCGGCGTGCACGGCGAGTTCAGCGACGAGGACATCGCGCGCGTGCGCCGGCTGGCGCTGGCGGCGCGGGCGAGGCAGGCACGAGCCGCGGGCAAGACGACGGGGAAGCCGGCGCGCGCCGCGGCTCGAAGCGGCAAGCGCGCTACCACGCACCGCGCCAAGGAGTCCGGCCCGGGGTAGGCAACACGGGCGGCTACCGCTGGAAACGGCGCGAGAATCTGCAATCGCGCCTGCGCCCTGCTTGCCTGCGCACCGCCCAAGCCGAGTGACACGATGAACCTAGTCAAGTCCAAGAAGCGCGTTGCCGACCACGGGGAAGTCTTTACTCCCGCGTGGATGGTCGAGGCCATGCTCGACCTGGTGAAAGACGAGACCCAGCGCATCGACTCGCGCTTCCTGGAGCCCGCCTGCGGCAGCGGCAACTTCCTCGTACAGGTGCTTCGGCGCAAGCTTGCCGCCGTGGAACTCAAGTACGCCAAGTCCGACTTCGAGCGGCGGCACTACGCGCTGCTGGCGCTGATGTGCATCTATGGCATCGAACTGCTGCCGGACAACATCGCCGAATGCCGCGCCAACCTGCTCGACATCTTCTCCGAGTACCTGAACCTCGATGAGGCAGGCGAGTTGTACCGCGCCGCCAGCCATGTACTGGCGCTCAACCTCGTACATGGCGATGCGCTGACCATGAAGGACAGCGACGGAGCGCCCATCACCTTTGCCGAATGGGGCTACCTGGGCAAGGGCAAGTTCCAGCGGCGCGACTTCCGCCTAGACGTCCTTACCGGTTCGTCGGCGCACAGCGCGGCGGGTTCCCTGTTCGCCCAGCACGAGATCTTCACGCCGGCCAAAACTTGGCCGCCGATGACCGTGAGCGATCTGGCGCGCGCGCATGTTCAAGGGGCAGTTGTGCCTTCGCTGAAGGAGGAGGAGGAGGCATGACAGGCGTGCCCGCCTCCGTCCCCGTGCTTCGCTGGGCAGCGCAACGCGCCCGCTTGAACGACGAGGCCCTGACGGCGCGTTTCGCCAAGTGGCCCTTGTGGCTCAGCTGCGAGGCGCAGCCGACGCTCAAGCAATTGGAGGACTTTGCACGCCTCACGCACACGTCCGTCGGTTACTTCTTCCTGCCTCAGCCGCCCGTGCTGGCCCTGCCGGTACCGGACTTCCGAACGCTGCGCGACGAGGCGCTGGCCGAGCCCAGCAGCGACCTTCTGGACACGCTCTACCTGTGCCAGCAGCGGCAGGACTGGTACCGCGACCACGCCCGCATGCACGGCTTGCCGGCCTTGCCCTTCGTCGGCAGCGCCAGTTTGCGTCAGGCGCCGGAGCCGGTGGCGAGGCACCTGCGCGAGACCTTGGGCCTGTCCGCCGAAGCGCGTCGACAGTTGCCCACCTGGACGGATGCACTGCGGCAGTTGATCGCCAAGGCCGAAGACGCCGGGGTCATGGTCATGGTGAGTTCCGTGGTCGGCAGCAACAGCCACCGCAAGCTCGACGTGGGCGAGTTTCGCGGCTTCGCGCTGGCCGACGCCGTTGCGCCGCTGGTGTTCTTGAACGGCGCCGACAGCAAGGCCGCACAGATGTTCACGCTGGCGCACGAGTTGGCCCATGTGTGGCTGGGCGCGACAGGGGTGTCCGACACGCAGGCAGGCCGGGTGCCCGAACAGCAAACTGAAGCCTGGTGCAACCAGGTCGCTGCCGAACTGCTGATGCCCTTGGCGGAACTGCGAGCAGCGCACCAGCGGGAAGCAGCGATCCCGGACGAGATCCAGCGGCTCGCGCGCGAGTTCAAGGTCAGTACCTTGGTCGCCTTGCGCCGGCTGTGCGATGCGGGTTACCTCAGCCAGACCGAGCTGTGGCAGCAATACCGGGAGGAACAAGAACGCCTGCGCACGCTGAAGGAACGCAGCACCCCAGGCGGCGACTTCTACCGCAGCTTGGGCGCACGCACGAGCAAGCGCTTTGCCCGCGCCATCGTGTCCAGCACGCTGGAAGGCCTGACCTCCTTTACGGATGCCTTCCGCATGCTGGGCGTGCGCAAGACGGCCACGTTCTACGAAGCCGCGCGTGAGCTAGGGGTCTCGGCGTGAGCTATCTGCTGGATGCCAATGTCTTCATGTCCGCGAAGAACCTGCACTACGGTCTCGATTTCTGTCCGGCCTTCTGGGACTGGCTGGTGCACCAGGGCCATACGGGCGCGGTGTTCAGCATCGACAAGGTGGCCGATGAGATCGAGGCCGGTCAGGACGAGTTGTCGGACTGGGCTCGGAACCACGGTGACGCGCTCTTTCGGCGCACACCGCCGACCCTGGCGCCGCAGTTCACCCAGGTCAGCATGTGGGCCACGGGGCAGCAGTACACGCCGGCCGCGATCAACGCCTTCTTGCAGGCCGCCGACTTCTACCTGATCGCCCATGCGCTGGCTGGCGAGCATGTCGTCGTGACCCACGAGGTGCCAGCCAACTCGCCGGGGCGGATCAAGATTCCGAACGCCTGCGTGGGCCTGGGCGTGCGCTTCATGACGCCGTTCCAGATGCTGCGCATCGAACGTGCGCGCTTCGTGCTGGGCGCACACGCATGAACGGCCAGGCCGCCTTCACGCTGCGTAGTCGCAACCCGGACGTGCTGACCTGCATCGCCAATCTGTCCAACGACGAGGTCTTCACGCCGCCGGAGTTTGCCAACCGGATGCTCGACACCCTGGCCGAGGCCTGGGCGAAGGACCACGGCGGCGCGAACCTCTGGGCCGACAAGTCGGTGAAATTCCTGGACCCATGCACGAAGTCGGGCGTGTTCCTGCGCGAGATCGCAAGCCGTCTCACCCAGGGCCTGGCGGTCGAGATTCCGGACCTGCAGGAGCGCGTGGATCACATCCTGACCCGGCAGGTATTCGGCATCGGCATCACGCATCTCACCAGCCTGCTGGCGCGGCGCAGCGTGTATTGCTCGAAGCACGCCAATGGGCAGCATTCCATCGCGAAGGGCTTTGCCAGCGACGCGGGGAACATCTGGTTCGAGCGGGTGCAGCACATTTGGGTGGACGGCAAGTGCCGGTACTGCGGTGCCAGCCAGAAGACTCTGGATCGAGGCGAAGAACTCGAAACCCACGCCTATGCGTTCATCCACACCGACGACATCAAGGCTCGCATGTTCGAGCTGTTTGGAGGCGACATGCAGTTCGATGTGATCATCGGCAATCCGCCATACCAACTGGGCGACGGCGGCTATGGGACGAGCGCCGCCCCGATCTACCACCGCTTTGTGGGCCAGGCCAAGAAGCTCGAACCGCGCTATCTGTCGCTGGTCATTCCTGCTCGCTGGTTCGCCGGCGGCAAAGGGCTCGATGAGTTTAGGGAGGCGATGCTGACAGACAATCGCCTGCGTTCCATTGACGACTATCTCAGCGCGGCCGATGTTTTCCCGGGCGTGGGCCTGAAGGGAGGCGTGTGCAGCTTCCTGTGGGACAGGGACAACCCCGGTCTCTGCCGAGTCACCACGAACTTCAAGGATTGGACTCCCTCAACGGGAGTTCGCCCGCTTCTTGAACCGGGCGCGGATGTCTTCATTCGCTTCAACGAAGGGTTGTCGATTCTCAAGAAAGTGGTTGAGGCAGAGCAGATCGACGCCAAGCAGATGTCCTCGCTCTCGCTACCCGAAAGCAAACGCTTCGACGTGTTGGTAAGTTCACGCAAGCCGTTCGGTTTGGAGACGAAGTTCAAGGGAAAACCCACAAAGCGTGCCGGCGACCTGCTGGTCTATCAGAACGGCGGTGCAGGCTACACACCAAGACGTTCCATCACGACCGGCACTGAGCTTATCGACAAATGGAAGTTGTTCGCAGGTTACGCCGCGCCGGGAACAGGCAACAAAGATACCTATCCACACAGAATCATCAGCACGCCGTTCGTCGGGGAGCCGGGCAGCATCTCTTCGGAGACCTATCTTTGCATCGGCCCGTTCGACTCGAAGAGAGAGGCAGAGAGCGCCTTGTCCTACCTCTCTTGTCGGCTCACGCGCCTCCTGATTCTTCTGCACAAACCTTCCCAACACGTCACGCGCAAGGTCTATACCTTCGTTCCGACGCAAGAGTGGTCCAAACAGTGGACCGACGCTGACCTCTACGCAAAGTACGGGCTTTCTTCCGACGAGGTCGAGTTCATAGAGAAGATCGTCCGGCCACTGGACATCAATGGCGACTTGTTCGATGAGGTAGCGCACGAAGGCGACGATGAGTAAGTCCATCGAGGACATCCTCGCGCCAAAGCCCAAAGCCCGCCCGCGCATCTACGCCTACTCGATCGACGACGCCGCGCACCAGGGTCTGCTCAAGGTCGGCCAAACGACACGCGATGTGAAGCAGCGCGTGGCCGAGCAAGTCAGGACCGCCGCGATTGAGAACTACACGATCGTGTTGGATGAACCCGCCGAGCGCGAAGACGGCAGTATCTTCAGCGATCACCTCGTGCGCGCGGCGCTTGCCAAGAAGGGCTTCGACAACGCCCTGCTGGAGTGGATGCGCTGCTCGGTGGATGACGTGAAGACCGTGCTCACCGAACTGCGCACGGGCGAGCAGTTCACGGGCACCCACCACCAAACGTTCCCGATGCGCCGCGAACAGGCCGAAGCGGTGGATGTCACACACGCCTACTTCCAGTCACGCTGGGCGGAAGACAAGCACGCCGTTCCGCACTTCCTGTGGAACGCGAAGATGCGCTTCGGCAAGACCTTCACCACCTACCAGCTGGCGAAGAAGCTGGGCGCCAAGCGCGTGCTCGTCGTCACCTTCAAGCCGGCAGTCGAGGACGCGTGGCAGACCGACCTGGAGAGCCACGTGGATTTCGATGGCTGGCAGTACCTGTCGAAATCGTCCGGCAGCGACCCCACGCAGATCGATCGCAGCACACCGGCGGTCTACTTCGGCTCATTCCAAGACCTGCTGGGCCGCGACGCGGCGGGCAACATCAAGGCCAACAACGAGTGGCTGCACACATCGAACTGGGACCTGGTGGTGTTCGACGAATACCACTTCGGTGCCTGGCGCGACACCGCGAAGGAATTGTTCGAGGGCGAGGAAGATGCGGTTGCCAAGAAGGAGGCCAAGCTCGAATACGCCCAGGTCCTGGAGGCGATGAACGAAGACCTCGCGGTGCTGTCGGAGCAGGAGACCGACTTCCTGCCCATCACGACCAAGGCCTACCTGTACCTTTCCGGCACGCCCTTCAAGGCGCTGGCCACGGGCGAGTTCATCGAAGAACAGATCTTCAACTGGACCTACACCGACGAGCAGCGCGCGAAGGAGGCCTTCGCGGCGCAGAACCCCGGCCAATGGAACCCGTATGGCGCGCTGCCGCAGATGCGCTTGCTCACGTACCAGATGCCGGACGAGTTGGTGGCTATTGCCAGCGCCGGGGAGTTCGACGAGTTCGATCTCAATGCCTTCTTCGAGGCCACGGGAACAGGCAACAAAGCGGCGTTCAAGCACAAGGGCGACGTGCAGAAGTGGCTGGACATCATCCGCGGCTCGTATGCGCCCAAGGCCGCCGACTACCTGAAGACCGGCACGAGGCCGCCGTTCCCGTATTCGGACGTGCGGCTGCTTCCCTACCTGCAGCACTCGTTCTGGTTCCTGCCGGACGTGGCGGCGTGCCACGCGATGGCGAACCTGCTGGCCGACAAGCACAACGTCTTCTGGCGCGGCTACACGGTGGTCGTGGCGGCGGGCGCGTCGGCGGGCATCGGGCTCGACGCGCTGCCGCCCGTGCGGCAAGCCATCGGCAGCGGCTTCGACACCAAGACCATCACGCTGTCGTGCGGCAAGCTCACGACCGGCGTGACGGTGCCGCAGTGGTCGTCGATCCTGATGTTGCGCAACCTGAAGTCGCCGGAGACCTACTTTCAGGCGGCGTTCCGGGTGCAGTCGCCGTGGTCGATCAAGAATCCGAACGGCGACGACCCGAACGAGGAGGAGATCCTCAAGCCGGTGTGTTTCGTGTTCGACTTCGCGCCGACACGGGCGCTGCGACAGCTTTCGGAGTACGGTATCGGCCTGTCACCCAATGAGCCGAACCCGGAGAACGC
Organism: Rubrivivax sp.; assembly: GCA_036724445.1. Taxonomy (GTDB): domain Bacteria; phylum Pseudomonadota; class Gammaproteobacteria; order Burkholderiales; family Burkholderiaceae_C; genus Rubrivivax. Next base: position 56,120 of record DAIMFR010000023.1, read on the forward strand.
GGTCAAGGAGCTGGTCTCGTTCCTGCCGGTGCTGGCCTACGACGGCGCCAACATGACGCAGATCGACGCGGGCGGCATCCTCGATATCGCGATGGCCGGCACCAGTGCGACCTTGCTGGCGCGCAAGTGGGAAAGCGCGCTGCTGGTGAACGTGGACAACGACACCCTGCGCCGCATCATGGACACCCCGGAGGCCATGGCCGCCGTCGAGCGCATCGAGGGCTGGCGCGCACTCGGCGACAACATCATCGAGACCATCATCAACAAGAGCGAGAAGGTCAAGGCGCTGAAGAACAAGGCCAAGGAAAAAAACCTGTCGGCCAAGGAGAAGAAGGAACTTAGCGCGGAGGAGAAGGAATACAAGTCCAAGCGCAAGCTGGTCCAGGAGAAGCTGATCAAGTTCGCGACGCGCATCCCGGCGTTCATGTACCTGACCGACTTTCGCGAGAACACGCTGCAGGACGTGATCACCAAGCTGGAGCCGGACCTGTTCCTGGCCGTCACCGGCCTGACGGTGAAGGACTTCCACCTGCTCGTGCGTCTCAAGGTGTTCAACACCGAGCAGATGAACCAGGCCGTGTTTGCGTTCCGGCGCTACGAAGATGCGTCGCTGCGCTACACGGGCATCGAAAGCCACCAGGGGTTGACGCACGTCGGGCTGTACGACACCGTGGTGGCGCGGGAGTGAGGGCTGTTGCACAGCCGCTCGCATGGAGAATTGTTAGCCGCGCGCTTCTAGACCGAACTTTAACCCCCTGATCAGGCCGAAGCCCAGCATTCATGCGGGTTTCGGCCTTTTTCTGGGTTCTATTTGTAGCCATGTAAATTGCGCTATATCGATTGACTTTGCCTGCGGATGAATGTACCGTTCGCGGCCATGTACATCGAGTCCGTCCCCAACCGCGACTCGCCCCCCGCGGTGCTGCTGCGCGAGTCCTACCGCGAGGACGGCAAGGTCAAGAAGCGCACGCTGGCCAACCTGTCTTGCCTGTCCAGCGAAGTCCTCGAGGGTCTGAAGGTGCTGCTGCGCGGCGGCGTGGCCGTGCCCAGTGCCGAGGAGGTCTACATCGTGGAGCGCTCGCTGCCCCACGGCCATGTGGCCGCTGTGCTGGGCAGCGCGCGCGGTTGCGGTGCGGCCGTGTGGTTCGCCTCGGCACCCCGGGAGCTGCAGCCGCCTCTGCTGGCGATGCTGGTCGCGCGCGTGATAGAGCCGTCCTCCAAGCTGGCCACGCATCGGCTGCTGCACGACGAGACGGCCAGCTCCTCGCTGGGGCGTGTGCTGGGTGTGGGGCAGTGCTCGGCCGACGAGCTGTACCGGGCGCTGGACTGGCTGCACGAGGCGCAACCGGCCATCGAGCAGCGCCTGGCGCGCCAGCACCTGAGCGGGGGCACGCTGGTGCTGTACGACCTGACATCCACCTGGCTGACCGGGCGCTGCTGCGAGCTGGCCGCGCGCGGGCATTCGCGCGACGGCAAGCGCGACGATCCGCAGATCGTCTTCGGCTTGATCTGCACCGCCCAGGGCTGCCCGATCGCGGTGGAGGTGTTCGCCGGCAACACGGCCGACCCGGCCACCGTGGCCGCGCAGGTGGCCAAGCTGCGCGAGCGCTTCGGCATTCGGCACATCGCCTGGGCGGGCGACCGCGGCATGCTCACCTCGGCGCGCATCGAGCAGGTGCTCAAGCCCCAGGGCATGGACTGGATCAGCAGCCTGCGTGCGCCGCAGATCGCGCAGCTGGCTGCCGAGCACGGGCCGTTCCAGCCGGGCTTGTTCGATGAGCGCAACTTGCTCGAGATCACCAGCGAGCACTTCCCCGGCGAGCGGCTGGTGGTGTGCCGCAACCCGGCCTTGGCCGAGGAGCGCGCGCGCAAGCGGCTCGAGCTGCTGGCGGCCACCGAGGCTGACCTGGCAAGAATCGCCGCGGCCACGCAGCGCACGCGCAAGCCGCTGCGCGATGGCCGCGTCATCGGGCGCCACCACATGGCCAAGCACCTGCAGCTGTCGATCACCGAGTCGAGCCTGAGCTGGCAGCGCCGCGAGGACGCCATCGCCCAGGAGGCGGCGCTGGACGGGCTGTACGTGATCCGCACCAGCCTGGCCGCCGAGAAGCTGGATGGCGCCGCGGCGGTGGCCGCCTACAAGAGCCTGTCGCACGTGGAGCGCGCGTTTCGCTCGATGAAGACGGTGGACCTGCAGGTGCGCCCGATCTTCCATTACAGCGCCCCGCGCGTGCGCGCACACGTGTTCCTGTGCATGCTGGCCTACTACGTGCAATGGCACATGCGCCAGCGTCTGAAGCCCATGCTGTTCGACGACGAGTACCTCGACGAGGCCAACGCCAGCCGCGCCTCGCCGGTGCTCAAGGCGCGGCGCTCCGCGCAGGCCAAGCTCAAGGATGCCGCCAAGACCGCCGAGGACGGCACCGCGGTGCACAGTTTCCAAACCCTGCTGCGCGACTTGGCCACCCTGGCCTACAACGTCACCCACACTTCCCTGAACCCGCAGGCCAAGATCATCATCACCACGCGGCCCACGCCGCTGCAGCAAAAGGCCTTCGCGCTGCTGGGCCTGAATCCCGTCTGTACCCAGTAGACCCGCCCGGCGCGCGGCGAAATGTCAGTCGCGACGCGGACTTGCGTTCAGGCGGTAGTCAAAGTTCGGTCTAGACCTGCCGCGCCTCGAAGGTATTGCACTGCGCCATGCTGCCGGTGCTGAAGCCGCGCTTGAACCAGGTCACGCGCTGCGCGCTGCTGCCGTGGGTGAAGGACTCGGGCACGACCACGCCCTGCGACCGGCGCTGCAAGGTGTCGTCGCCGATCTTCGACGCGGCGTTCAGCCCCTCTTCGATGTCGCCGGGCTCGAGCCAGGCCTTGGTTTTCTGCGAATGGTTGGCCCACACGCCGGCCAGGCAATCTGCCTGCAGTTCGAGCCGCACCGACAGCGCGTTCATCTGCTCCTCGGGCACGCGCCCGCGCATGCCGTCGACCTTCTCGGTGATGCCGAGCAGCCGCTGCACGTGGTGGCCGACCTCGTGCGCGACCACGTAGGCCTGCGCAAAATCCCCGGGCGCGCCCAGCCGCTGGTCCAGCGTGTCGAAGAAGCCCAGGTCGATGTAGACCTTCTGGTCGGCCGGGCAGTAGAACGGCCCCATCGCCGACTGGCCGGTGCCGCAGGCGGTGCGCGTCGCGCCGCGGAACAGCACCAGCCCCGGCGGCCGGTATTCGCCGCCGGCGGCGCGGAACTGCGCGGTCCACACGTCTTCGGTGCTGGCCAGCACCGTCGACACGAAGGCCGCGACCTTGTCGTTGGCCGGCGGCTTCTGACCCGGTGCCTGCGGCGCGGTTGCCTGGACCACCGCACCGCCGCCGCTCAAGGCGCCGAGCAGCGTCAACGGGTTGATGCCGAGGATCCAGCCGCCGACCAGCGCGATGACGATGGTGCCGATGCCGATGCCGCGCCCGCCGATGCGCGGCATGCCGCCGCCGAAACCGCCGCCCGCGGCGCCGCGCCGGTCCTCGACGTTGCTGCTCTGGCGTTCACCTTCCCACTTCATGGTGTCTCCTCCCTGTCGGGCGGCGGCTCAGGCCTTGGGCAAGGTCACGCCGCGCTGCCCTTGGTACTTGCCGCCCCGGTCCTTGTAGCTGGTTTCGCAGGGCTCGTCACTCTCGAAGAACAAGACCTGCGCGCAGCCCTCGCCGGCATAGATGCGCGCCGGCAGCGGTGTGGTGTTGCTGAACTCCAGCGTCACGTAGCCTTCCCATTCGGGCTCGAACGGAGTCACGTTGACGATGATGCCGCAGCGCGCATAGGTGCTCTTGCCCAGGCAGATGGTCAGCACGTTGCGCGGGATGCGGAAGTATTCGACCGTGCGCGCCAGCGCGAAGCTGTTCGGCGGAATAGTGCAGACGTCGGCCTCGATGTCGACGAAGCTGCGCTCGTCGAAGTGCTTCGGGTCGACCACCGTGCTGTAGATGTTGGTGAAGACCTTGAACTCGCGCGCGCAGCGGATGTCATAACCGTAGCTGCTCGTGCCGTAGCTGACGATGCGGCTGCCGTCCGCCGCCTGCCGCACCTGGCCGGGCTCGAAAGGCTCGATCATGCCGTGGGCTTCAGCCATGCGGCGAATCCACTTGTCGCTCTTGATGCTCAATCGATGCCCTCCCAGCCCCGCCGTGCCGCGGCCGGTGCCGGGCCGTGGCGCCAATTCTGGCACGTACGCTGCCGGCTTCCGCCCGGCCGCGGCGCGCAGCGGCTATGCTTGAAACCGCATCCCTCCCGATCCCCAGATGTCCCACAGCCTGCTGCTTCCCGCCGACGAACTGATGGTGCGCTACGCGCGCTGCCACCGCGACCAGCGCAACATCGCCACGCACATGGTCGGCGTGCCGATGATCGTCTTCGGCCTCGGCGTGCTGCTGGCACGTGCGCAGCTGCCGCCCGGCGGGCCGGGGCCGACGCTGGCCTGGCTGGTGTGGACACTGGCGACGCTGTGGTACTGCAGCCGCGGCCACCTGCTGCTGGGTGCCGCAGTCAGCCTGGCCAGCGCGCTGCTCTTCGGCCTGGCGCATCTGGCCTCGGCCGGCACCGTGGCGCAGTGGCTGAGCTGGGGGCTGGGATTCTTCGTCGTCGGCTGGATCATCCAGTTCATCGGCCACTACTACGAAGGCAAGAAGCCGGCTTTCGCCGACGACCTGGTCGGCCTGCTGGTCGGGCCGATGTTCGTCGTCGCCGAGGTTCTGTTCGCGCTCGGCCTGGCGCGGCCGCTGCTGCAGGAGATCGAGCGCCGCGCCGGCCCGACCGTGCTGCGCGACCTGGCGCATCCGATAGGCTGAACGCCGTCGTCTCTGGCGCACCACGAACCGTGAGCCCGCCGCTCGAGGAACAGATCACCGGCGTGGTGCTGGCCGGCGGCCGCGGCAGCCGCATGGGCGGCGTCGACAAGGGCCTGCAGCCCTACCGCGGCCAGCCGCTGGTGCAGCACGCGCTGCAGCGGCTGGCGCCGCAGGTGGGCACGCTGATGATCAACGCCAACCGCAATCTGGATGCCTACGCGGCCTTCGGCGTGCCGGTATGGCCCGATGCGCTGCCCGACTACCCCGGGCCGCTGGCCGGGCTGGCGACCGGGCTCGCGCACTGCGACACCCCGTACCTGGCGAGCGTGCCCTGCGACAGCCCGCATTTCCCGGCCGACCTGGTGGCGCGGCTCGGCGCGGCACTGGCCGAACGCGATGCCGAGATCGCGATGGCGCGTGCCGTCGAAGACGGCGAAGCGCGCGCGCAGCCGGTGTTCTGCCTGCTGCGCGCCGGCCTGCTGGACAGCCTGCTTCAGTTCCTGCGCAGCGGCCAGCGCAAGGTCGACCGCTGGACCGCCACGCATCGCTGCGTGCTCGTCGACTTCGAAGATGCCGCGGCCTTCTTCAACGCCAACACGCCGGCCGACCTGCAATGACGACGCCCAAGTGGCGGGCCGGCGCCGGCGGCCAGGCTCCTGAGCAAATGCGGCTCCGCCACTTTGCTCATATCCCCGCGGGGGCGGCCGGCAAGGCTGGCCTGGGGCGCTCTCAGGTGTTCTTCGACACCGTGATCGTCGGGAACTTGGACGAATAGTCCTTCGCGCGCTGTGCGATCTTCACCGCCACGCGCCGCGCCATGGCCTTGTAGATGCCGGCGATCTCGCCGTCGGGCTCGGCGACCACGCTGGCGCGGCCCGAATCGGCCTGCTCGCGGATCGACAGGTTCAGCGGCAGCGCACCCAGGTAGTCGACGCCATACTCGGCCGCCATCTTGCGTCCGCCATCGGCGCCGAACACATGCTCGCGATGGCCGCAGTTGGGGCACACGTAGACCGCCATGTTCTCGACCAGCCCGAGGATCGGCACGCCGACCTTCTCGAACATGCGCAGCCCCTTCTTCGCGTCGAGCAGCGCGATGTCCTGCGGCGTGGTGACGATCACCGCGCCGGTCAGCGGCACGCGCTGGCTCAGCGTCAGCGCGATGTCGCCGGTGCCCGGCGGCATGTCGACGAGCAGGTAGTCCAGATCGCCCCAGTTGGTCTGGCGCAGCAGCTGCTCCAGCGCCTGCGTGACCATCGGGCCGCGCCAGATCATCGGGTTGTCGGCGTCGATCAGCAGGCCGATGGACATGACTTCGACGCCGTAGTTGCGCATCGGCTGCATGGTCTTGCCGTCGCTGCTTTCGGGGCTGCCGGAGATGCCCATCATCATCGGCTGGCTCGGGCCGTAGATGTCGGCGTCGAGAATGCCCACCGCCGCGCCTTCGGCGGCCAACGCCAGCGCCAGATTGACGGTGGTCGTGCTCTTGCCGACGCCGCCCTTGCCCGAGGCGATGGCGACGATGTTCTTCACCTTGGGCAGCAGCTGCACGCCGCGCTGCACCTCGTGCGCGGTGATGCGGCTGCTCAGGGTGGCGCTGACGTTGCCTACGCCGGGCACGCGCCGCGCCGCCGCGACCAGCGCGCTGCGCAGCGCCGGGATCTGGCTCTTCGCCGGGTAGCCGAGTTCGACGTCGAAGGACACCTCGTCGCCGTTGATGCGCAGGTTCTTCAGCAGCTTGGTGGAGACCAGGTCCTGGCCGGTGTTGGGGTCGACGACGGTCTTCAGGGCATCGAGCAGGGCGGATTCGGTGACGGGCATGGCAGGCTGCAGGAAGTGGGGAACCGGCGCGCGGCGGGACAGAGGCAGTCTAGCCGAGCCCTCGCCCTGCGCCGGCAGCAGGGTCGCGTTCAGCACTGCACGAGCAGGCGGCCGCCTTCGACGCGGCTGGGCAGCTGCCGCAGCGGCCGGTCGCCGACCGCGGTGCAGGCGCCGCTGCGCAGGTCGAAGCGCCAGCCGTGTTGCGGGCAGCTGAGCATGCAGCCGTCGACGGCGGTCTGCTGCATGTCGGTGGCCTGGTGCGGGCAGCGGCTGTCGTAGGCCTTGAAGCCGTCGGCGCCGCGGTGCACGAAGACGCCGCGGCCTGCGCAATCGACGCGCCGCGTCGCGCCGGCGCGCAGCGTGCGCGTGGCCATCAGGTCGTGCCAGGCGGGCTCGGCAGGCGCAGCGGGTGCAAGCTGGAAACCCGGCAGATCCATCGCCAGGATCAGGTCCACCGCCCACAGGATCTTCGCCAGCCCCAGCGCCGGAAAGGCCATCAGCAGCGCGTCCAGCACTTCGGCCGGCGTGCAGCCGTCGCGCAGCGCGCGCTTCAGGTACTGGCGCAGGCCGCGCTCGGTCTGCGCATGCACCTTGGTGATCAGGCTGATCAGCGCGCGCGTCTTCGGGTCCAGCCCCTGGCCGCTGAGCTTCAGGAAGGCGAAGTAGTGGCCCATCGCCTCGGGGCGGGCCTTGACCAGATAGTCGAGTGCTTGGCTCATGGCGGCGGCATTGTGCGGCCAAACGCCGCCGCCGCAGCCGGCCCGAAGCCGGCGCAGGGCGGCTACCTACAATGCCGCCACCATGCGCAAGCTCTTCGTCACCACCGCCCTGCCCTACGCCAACGCGCCGTTCCACATCGGGCACATGATGGAGTACATCCAGGCCGACATCTGGGTGCGGCTGCAGCGCATGCTCGGGCACGAGGTGCACTTCGTCTGCGCCGACGACGCGCACGGCGCGCCGATCATGATCGCCGCCGACAAGGCCGGGCTGACGCCGCAGGAATTCGTCGGCCGCATCGCCGGCGGGCGCAGGCAGTATCTGGACGGCTTCCACATCGGCTTCGACAACTGGCATTCGACCGACGGGCCGGAGAACCACGCGCTGGCCAAGGACATCTACCTGGCGCTGCGCCGCAACGAGCTGATCGCCACGCGCACCGTCGAGCAGTTCTTCGACCCGGTCAAGGGCATGTTCCTGGCCGACCGGTACATCCTGGGCGAATGCCCGAAGTGCGGCGCCAAGGACCAGTACGGCGACAACTGCGAGGTCTGCGGCGCCGTCTACGCGCCCACCGACCTGAAGAACCCGTATTCGGCGCTGTCCGGCGCGGCGCCCGAATTGCGCAGCAGCGAGCACTTCTTCTTCAAGCTGTCCGACCCGCGCTGCGTGGACTTCCTGCAGGCCTGGACGCAGGACGGCAAGCTGCAGCCCGAAGTCGCCAACAAGGTGCGCGAGTGGTTCAGCAGCGACGGCGAAACCGGCACCGGCCTCGGCGACTGGGACATCAGCCGCGACGCGCCCTACTTCGGCATCGAGATCCCCGACGCACCGGGGAAGTACTTCTACGTCTGGCTCGACGCGCCGGTGGGCTACCTGGCGTCGCTGAAGAACCTGTTCGACCGCAAGGGGCTGGACTTCGACGCCTACGTGGCGGACCCGGCGGTGGAGCAGATCCACTTCATCGGCAAGGACATCGTCACCTTCCACACGCTGTTCTGGCCGGCGATGCTGAAGTTCAGCGGGCGCAAGGTGCCGAACCACGTCTTCGTGCACGGCTTCATCACCGTCAGCGGCGAGAAGATGAGCAAGAGCCGCGGCACCGGCATCAGCCCGCTGCGCTATCTGGAGCTCGGCATGGACGCCGAGTGGCTGCGCTACTACATCGCCGCCAAGCTGAACGCGCGCGTCGAGGACATCGACTTCAACACCGAGGACTTCGTCGCCCGCGTCAACGCCGACCTGGTCGGCAAGTACATCAACATCGCCAGCCGCGCGGCCGGCTTCATCGCCAGGCGCTTCGGCGGGCGGCTGTCGGCCGACCTGGGCGTCGAAGGCCGCACGCTGCTCGACGGCCTGCGCGCGCAGGCTTCAGACCTGGCCGAGCTGTACGAAGCGCGCGAATACGGCAAGGCGCTGCGCGAAGTCATGGCGCTGGCCGACCGCGTCAACGAATACGTCGATCGGCACAAGCCCTGGGAGCTGGCGAAACAGGCGGGGCAGGATGCGGTGCTGCACGACGTGTGCAGCGTGTGCATCGAGGCCTTCCGCGTGCTCACCGTCTACCTGAAGCCGGTGCTGCCGGCGCTGGCGGCGCGCGTCGAGGCCTTCCTGAAGATCGAGCCGCTGCAATGGCGCGACGCGGCGCGCTCGATCGGCGGCCACGCCATCGGCAGCTACCAGCACCTGATGCAGCGCGTGGACACGAAGCTGCTCGATGCCCTGTTCGAGCCGCCGGCCGCAGCTGCGCCGCCGGCGCCGGGCGGCGAGCCGCTGGCCGCCGAGATCGGCATCGACGATTTCGCCAAGGTGGACCTGCGCATCGCGAAGATCGTCGCCGCCGAGCGCGTCGAAGGCAGCACAAAGCTGTTGAAGCTGACGCTGGATGCGGGCGAAGGCCGGATGCGCCAAGTCTTCAGCGGCATCGCCAGCGCCTACGCGCCCGAGCAGCTGGCCGGCAGGCTCACCGTGCTGGCGGCCAACCTGGCGCCGCGCAAGATGAAGTTCGGCGTCAGCGAGGGCATGGTGCTGGCCGCCAGCCACGCCGACGAGAAGGCGCATCCGGGGCTGTACGTGCTCGAGCCCTGGCCCGGCGCGGTACCGGGGTTGCGCGTGCGCTGAGCCGCCAGCGCAACTCAGAGTTGCGTCGCGACCGACGCGACGCGCACCACGAGGGCGCCGCGCGCCCACGGGAACCTCTCGCGCACCAGGTCGACGAACTCGCCCGCGGTGACGAGCTCTGCGGTGCCGGTGATCACGCAGCCCTGGCCCGGGCTGCGCGTGCCCGGGACCTTGTGCGATGCCGCCATCAGCTGGATGCGGCCGTTCGCCTTCAGGTTCTGCTCGGTGCGCTGGAAGCGGCCGACCGGGAACACCACCGTCTCGCCCGGATCGACGATGCGCATGTAGTTGCCCCAGTGCCCCGCCAGGTGCGGGCCGTCGGGGCCCTCGGTGACGATGGTCACGTACTCGGTCGCGTCGCAGACTTCACGGCAGACGCCTTCGATCCTTGCCATGGGAAACCTCCGGATGGAACGGCGACGATGCTAAGGCCGCTGCGGTCCGCCGCGGCCGGGCATTGCCCGCTGCGGCGGCTGAAACTTGCGCTGCTGCCCATCCCACAAGCCGGCGCGGCGGTTCAGTCCAACGGGGTTTATCTGACGCGGGACGCGCCGCACGCCTCGATGCCGTCGCAGCGCGTCAGATAAACGCTATTCGTTACCCGCAAAGTTACCCGCGAGAGTTCTGGATGGATGCACAGTTGCCCGGCCCTATGTGGATACGAAAAAGGCGCTAAGCCGTTGATTTGCTTAGCGCCTTGGTCGTTTGCGGTCCTATGCGGACCCTGATCTGGTGGAGCCGGCGGGAATCGAACCCGCGTCCGCAAGCCATCACCGGGCAGTTCTACATGCGTAGCTGGCTGATTTGCATCTCGCGTCCCGGGTCGCGCAGCAGCACGCTACCCGAAACGCCAGTCACTTGATCTTGCCCTGCGCCGAGTGACCCGGCGCCGAGCGCAGCCCATGTGGATGACCTCGCAGCCTTCGGTCTTGCGACTTCAGGCCCAGCCCATGGGCCAACTGTTGCGAGGCTCACCGGTTTTAAGCGGCGAGGGCGAAACGTTCGTCGTTCGCAGTTACTTTGTTTCCAGTGGATTTACGAGCTGACTGGTGCTCGGCATGCCCTACGTCGATTCCGAACCCGCGTCGAAGCCAGGTCGGCCCCAGAGCACGCATTTTAGTCTCTAGACGGATCAGTTTTGACAGATTCTGCGAAGACTTCAATGCGCAGC
>DAIMFR010000024.1:0-65601 GCA_036724445.1 Rubrivivax sp.
CGTGGAGGCGGGCCGGCTGAAGGGCCAGGACAAGATCGGCGTGCAGGTGGGCAAGGTCATCAACCGCCACAAGGTGGCCAAGCACTTCGAGCTGAGCATCGGCCAGGCGAGCTTGAGCTGGTCGCGCAGGCAAGATGCCATCGATGCCGAGGCGGCGCTGGACGGGCTGTACGTCATCCGGACCTCGCTGAGCGCGCAGCGCATGGCGGCACCCGATTGCGTGCGCAGCTACAAGGCGCTGTCGAATGTGGAGCGGGCGTTCCGTTCACTGAAGACGGTGGACTTGAAGGTGCGGCCCATCCACCACCGCCTGGCCGACCGGGTGCGTGCGCACATCCTGCTGTGCATGCTGGCGTTCTACGTCGAGTGGCATATGCGCGAGGCTTGGGCGCCGCTGATGTTCGCCGACACCGACAGCCAAGCCAAGGCCACGCGCGATCCGGTGGCACCCGCGCAGCGATCGGCCTCGGCAAGCGCCAAGGCGGCGTCGAAGCGGCTCGACGACGGCGAGGTCGCGCACAGCTTTGCCACGCTGATGACGCAGATGGCCACCATCGTGCGCAATACCTGCCGCACGCCCGGCGCCGGGGCGGATACGCCCACCTTCGAGCTGCTCACCACCCCCAGCGCACACCAGCAGCGCGCCTTGGCGCTGATCCGCTCCATCCAGCCGTAGTCAGAAACCGAAACCCGAAATCCATCGCAAGTGATTGATGGAACGGGGGAATTCGGGCGGGAGGTGGAGGAACTTCAGTCTAGAGTTCAGTCCGGCTTCGCACTGCCGGGGGCCTGGGGCAACCGGCGCGATTGCGCCGCGCCGGGCGTGAGCCGCACTGTGTGCGCGGCATCGCTGCCCCTGGTTGCCGCACACCGAGACAGATCGTGCAAAGGCGGCTGCGGCCCGCTTGCTCCGCATGGCAGTGAAGTCGGGGCTGGCGCCTGCGGCATGCGCAGCCAAGAATCGCGCAACTGCCGGCAGGCAGGTACAAGCACACTGTTACATTGATTTGCGCCGGCCGGTCGGGGGGTGGTGGTTCCGCGGCGACAATGGCCCGAGTCCCCGATCCGGAGAGAGCGTGAAATCTGTCCCTCTGCTCGAAGAACTCACACACATGCGGTCCCTGCTGGCCTTCCCCATCGACGCCAGCGACGTGCTGGCCAGTGCTGGCGGACCCGACGGCTTCAAGATCCGTGCCGCCGATTCGCATGGCGTGCGCAGTTCGGCGCAGATCCTGGTCAAGCGCCGCTATGCCAGCCGCGGCTATCAGGTCAGCCCGATGGCGGCCGACCACGCCGAGCAGCGCTTGACGCTGGTCGCCAGCGACCATGCCGAAGTCGTGGGCACGTTGAGCGTCGGTTTCGATGGCGGCGAAGGCCTGCTCGCCGACGATCTGTTTCGCGCCGAAGCCGATGTCCTGCGCGGCGCCGGCCAAAGCCTGTGCGAGTTCACCAAGCTGGCGATGGAAGGCGTGCTGCGGTCGCAGCGTGTGCTGGCCGCGCTGTTTCATGTGGCCTTCATCCACGCGCATTGCATCCGCGGCTGCGACCAGCTGCTGATCGAGGTCAACCCGCGGCACGTGCGCTACTACGAGATCAAGCTCGGTTTCCGCGTTGCCGGCCCGCTGCGGCACAACCGCCGCGTCAATGCGCCTGCGGTGCTGATGGCGCTCGACCTGTGGCAGGCGCACGAGCAGATCCGGCAGTTGGGCGGTCGGCCCGAACTGATGGAAACCGAGCGCTCGCTGTACCCGCTCGGCTTTTCGCCGATCGAGGAGCTGGGCATCGCGGCACGGCTCAGAGGTGGCGCTCGACCCCCGGAGTCTCTGCGGCAGTAGGCGGCGCTCCGCGGCTCGGTCCGGCACTACAGTGCCGCAGCTTGAATTGACATGCGGCACCCCAGCGCAAAGGTGACTGGAGTCCCCGCCCGTTTGTCGGTGCGCTGGGTTGCTTTGGCTTACCTCCGAACCAGCGATCCCAGAATGCGTCCCAGCCCCCGCTGCGCGGCAAGCCGAGACTGGCCTCTCCCTCCGGGGCTGCCGTGCACTGAAGCAGTCTGCGGTCGAAGACGCGAGCAGTGTCGGAATTCTTTGCACTTGCTGTCGCGTATGGGCTGTTGTGCGCTCCGACACGACATAAGTCGTTGTTTTTTATGATGTTTTTTTGTCGTCTCAGATTGGCCCGGACATTGCTAACAAGATGGGCAAGCGGCAGTGCGTTGTCGTGATGTGTAACAGACATCCTTTGGAGAACTAGCATGAAACGCGTGATTACGAAGCTGGCGGTGGGTGCTGCCGCTCTTGCGGCGGGATATGCCAATGCGGGAGTGACGGTTGGCGGCATCAATTTTGATGCCTCGCTGCTGCCCGGTCATCTGGAAACCACCACCTTGGCCGAAACCTTGATTCTCGGTAACGGTCAGACGCTCAGCGGCTACGGTTTGGTCACTACCGTAAACGGCGTCGGAAACTACTGTGCCTCTGGTCCGTGCCAACTGTACTTCACGTTTACCAACTTCCTCAGCAGCAACTTTACGGGCACCCACGTTGATTTCACCGGAGGTGTGCTGAATATTTATCGCTGGGATGGTACCCCGATCAATCTCACCAGCACCGCATCCGCAACCAACTATGCCAATATTGGCGTCGGTGCAGGTTGGACGAACTGGGCCCAGTTGACAGGGTTTGAGCTGGGGGCCGCTGGAACTCCCACACTGGTGGCTGACGGCACCTTGCTTGGAAGCGCACTCTCGTTCACCGGTCAGGGTCTACTGGAAGTCAATCATGGCTGGGGCCTTGCGTCGGTTGAAGCCTTTCTGGACGGAAACTCGGAACTCAACACCGTAGGCAACGGGGCAGATTTGACGATCACGACCTCTGGCAGCAATAGCTACGCCGGCATTCCCGCGGTGGACCGGGGGGCATGCTGGACTGGAAATCCCCAGCGTGGTGGACAATTCATCGGCCAAGCCGGAGATTGGTGTGTTCAAGGTACTGCCAACACCCGCGGCACGGCAGTGATTCCTGAGCCTGCTTCGGTGGCCCTGACGGGTGTGGCGCTGCTCGCACTGTTTGGGGCTTCGCGCCGCAGACGCAATCAGCAGTAATCGCGCCCGCCGCTTCCATGCGCCGGCATTGCCGGCGGGTTGAAGGGCAAGGCTGCTTGCGTTCATCTTCTCCGAGTTACGCCAACTGCGAGTCCCGATGGGGCTCCAGTTGGCGTTCTTCTTTAGGCGAAGCTTGTGTGCACCGGAAGTCAGACTTGCCTCTGTGATTGATCTGATTGAGCCACCCAGAAGATCCGAGCGGTGGATTGTGCGATGTCTGCTTTGGTGGATATTGATGACAAATGATCAATCGTGTCCAAGAAGTCGGACTCGATCTTCTGTCGTCTGAGCTTCAGATTTGTAGTTATTTGACCTGAAGATATGGAGAATGGATCTGAGCTGAGGAGAACCAGGCGTGGGCGAACATTCTCATGAATATCTTTTAATACTTCATTCATTCGAGTATCGAGATCACTTCGTCTTTCGGCGAAAGACACGCCTTCTTTGATTGTGCAAATTGCTATTGGGTATTTGCGGCCGGCAGCGAGCACAACTGCCTCGTCAATTTCTTCGACGCTGCGCAGTATCGCTTCGACCGCCGGTAGCGATATTTTCTGGCCCGTCGAGGTTTTTACGATATCGTCGCCGCGACCGATCAGCCGCAGATTGCCGCTCTCGTCGATCGAACCGAGATCACCTGTGAGGTGATCCCCGGGAGTACGCTGCGCTGGTTGGCCGTCGGCGCCAAGATAGCCGGAGAAAACACCCGGCCCACGCACCATGATCTCGCCACCGGCGCCGATCGAGATCGTGTTTGCAGTCAGCGGCTTCCCGACTGTTCCGAAGCAGAAATCGTCCACTCGGTTCATCGCCATCGGCAGTACGTTTTCGCTCAACCCGTAGGATTCGAGTAATAGCCAACCGATGGCTCGAAATTCGTGCAGCAGGTATTCCGGCGTCGGGGCGGAGCCCGTTACCATGCAGCGCAGCCGCGTACCCATCGTTGCGCGAACGCGGCGCAGCACCGTGCGGTCGAGGATGCGATGCGCCAGCGCGAGCACCATCCCAGGAGATGTCGGCTTTGTTGACGGTTGACTGGTGGTGGCGCGACGCGCCACCGTGCACGCCAGCCGTGTGAGCGCGCGCTGCGGCGCCGCAAGACTGCCTATGCGCGCCTGGATGCCCTGGTACAGCTTTTCGTAGAAGCGCGGTACGCCGATGAACACGTCTGGCGATACCTGCGCCACCACGTCCATCACGCGGCGCGGGTCAGCCAGCAGGTAGGACGTGGCGCCGCGGCGCATGCCCGCGAGGTTGACCATGCGCTGGAACAGGTTCGACAGCGGCAGCCAGCACAGCAGGTGGCTGCCGGGGCCGACGAAGGGGAAGGCGTCGCTGATCGCATCGATCGCCAGGCAGACCTGGGCATGGGTGTAGGCAATACCTTTGGGGTCGCCGGTGGTGCCCGAGGTGAAGATGATGGTGGCGGTGTCGTCGGGGGCAGGCGGCGGCGCCGCGCGGTCGGTCGGCGCGCCGCCGTCCATCTGCTTCAATTGCCCGAGCGTCAAAGCCGGGAAGGCTGGTGCGGCCAAGCCGCTGCTGCCGCTGCTGCCGCCGCTGACGGGCAGCAAGACGACGAAGCCCAAGCGCCGCTGCCGCTCGGGTTTCAGCGCCGACAAGATGCCGGCATGCGTGGTGGCCACGGCCGTGATGTCGGCCGTCTCGCACATCGCGGCCACCCGCGCCGGCAGGTCGTGGGCATCCAGTCCGACGACGACGGCGCCGATGCTCAGCGCCGCATGGTGCAGCAACTCCCACTCCAGCGACACCGGCGCGATCAGCGCCAGCCGGTCACCCTTGGCCAGCCCGTGGCGCAGCAGTCCGGCCGCCAGCCGCCGTGTCTCGGCCTCGAACTCGCGCCAGGCCATCGGTATCCAGCTGCCGTCGGCCCGTTCGCTGCAGAAGGCCGTGGCCTCGGGCGAAGCCGCGGCGCGCTCGCGCAACATCGCGGGCACGCTGGTGCGCGGCAGCCTCGGATCAGTCATCAAGCTCAGCGCCGCGCGGCATCGGCGAGGTAGTAGCCCAGCACCGGCTCCAGATAGCTGCCGATCGCCGGCACCGGCAAGCCGACGTGAGCGAGCACTTCGGCGCTGCGCCCGTTGGCAAAACCCTGGTTCTCGCCCAGGTAGGCCAGCACCGGCGGCAGCCCGCGCAAGGCACGCCGTGCGCTGGGGCCGCCCAGCCAGCCGACCGCCGGCACCAGCCGTTCCAGCAAGCGGCGGCTCACCGGCTTCAGCCGCGGCAGCGGCCGCCCGGCACGCCGCCAGAGTTCGCGCACCGCCTGCTGCAGCCGCGGCAGAGCGATGGCTTCGGCGGGCCCCGAGCACAGATGCAGGATGCGTTCGGTGCGCTGCTCCTGCAGGCTCGACCAGCAGATGGCCGCGGCCACCCAGTCCACGGGCACGGTGTCGAGCCGTGTGACGCCGAGGTCCGGCATCACGCCGTAGGTGCGTGCGCCGCTGAGGAATTCGCACAGGTGATAGAAGACCTGGAAGTGGATGACCCGGCCGGTTGCGGAGTCGCCCACCACCATGCTCGGACGGTGCACGGTGATCGGCAGCTCCGCACCTTCCTGCCAGATCAGCCCTTCGGCCTCGGCCTTGGCTTCCTCGTAGGTGTTGTGGAACTGCCGCACTTCGGGCAGCGGCCGCTCGGGCATGACACCTGGCGTGCGGCCCCAGACGCCGACGGTGCTCACCAGATCCACCTTGCGCAGCACGCCGGCCGCTGCCGCGCGCCGCGCCAGGTCCAGCACCGTGCGCGTGGGCCGCAACGCGGTGGCCCGCGCCTGCTCGATCGTCATGTTCAGCTTGACGCTGGCGGCGGCGTGGATCAGGTGGGTTGTCGATGCGGCCAGCTTGTCGAACTCGGCCGCACCCAGGCCGAAGTCCGGCAGTTCGATGTCGCCGCGCAAGGCTTCGAGGCGCTGCCGGCGCGCGTCGTGCTCGGCGATGCCCCAGTAGTCGCGCATCGACTGCAGGCGCGATTGCAGCTGCGCGTCGTCACGCGCGCGGATGAGCAGCGTCACCCGGTCGTTCGGGTCTTCGAGCAGCCTCGGCACGATGGCGCTGCCGATGGTGCCGGTGCTGCCGGTCAGGAAGATGCGCCGCACGGGTGGGGTGCGCTTACGCGGCCGGTCCGCGCAGCGGCGTGCCGTAGCGGCCGGGCGCCAGCAGGTTTTGCGGGTCGACCGCCCGCTTGATGCTCGCCAGCAGCTCGCGCGCGCGCGGGTTGGCGTCCAGCGCGTGCGCGGTGCTCAGCGTCGTGGCGCGGTACGGCGGATAGCCGTGCTCGGTGTAGGCGGCGCGCGCCTCGTCGTACCAGGCCCGCGCGCGCGCTGCGTCGGCCGCGTCTTCGCGTTCGTAGAACACGCCCACGAGCACGATCACCGAGCGCGCGCTCTCGACGATGACCTCGACGAAGAAGTCGAACTCGTGCCGGTCGAAGATGCCCTTGGTCAGCGCCAGCGCCTTCATCACGTGCGTGGACGTGAAGGGCACGACCGGGCCGATCCAGATCATGCCGCAGCGGTCGCGTGCCGGGTCGATGTCGGTGTCGGGCTTCTTGGTGTGCGACTTGAAGTACGCCTGGCGCACGAAGTCGTCGGTGGGGATGCCGCGGTACAGGTTGATGGCCGGAATCATCACGTTCGTGAATTCCGGGGATTTGCCCAGCAGCCGGTTGACCAGCGGCGCGGCCTTGCGCACCACGCGGCCGTACCAGTCGTCGCGTACCGCCGCGCCGATGAACTGGATCATGCCGTAGCGGCGCAGCACCTTGCGCAGCATGCGGCGCTGGTAGCGTACTTCCTCGCGGCTGCCGTACACGCCGCAGCCGAAGGTCCATTGCGCGACACCGTGCGTCTTGCGCCAGCTTGCAGCCGCCTCGCCGCTGAGGTGCCGCCGGCCGCCGAGCATCTCGTGCGGGTACTGCGCCAGGATGCACATCATCGCGAAGTCGTTGGCCAGGTGCGGAAACGAGCGCAGCGCGCGTGCCATTACCAGCTCGCGCAGGTCGTCGATGAATGCGCCCAGCCGCTCGGGCGAGGCCTTGTATTCGAAGGCCGCAAAGTCGAAGACCTCAGGCGCCGGCATCAGCCAGATGCCGGCGCGCACCACGATGCCGAGGTTGGACTGCACGAAGAGCCCGTCCAGGTACGGGCCGACGCCCCACTTGTAGGTGTGGCGCACCTGGTTGTTGCCCACCGGGCCGCCGCCTGTCTCGAGCAGGCTGCCGTCGGGCAGCACCACGTCCAGCCCGCACAGCGCGCCGAAGTGGTCGGCCATCGGCGTCAGGCCGCGGCCCTTGTCGAGGGCGTTGCCGAGCACGCTGGCCTCGCGCGTGGTGCCGGCGGTGTCGGCCCACAGGCGCGAGCCGCTGGCCTTCAGGTGGTCGTTGAGCTGCCGGTAGCTGACGCCCGGCTCGATGACCGCGTAGCCCAGTTCCTCGTCCACGTGCAGGATGCGGTTCATGCGCTCCAGCACCATGGTGATGCCGGCTTCGTAGGCGGCCGCCTTTTCGCCGTAGCCGAAGTTCTTGCCGGTGCTGACGGGCCAGACCGGGACGTCGGCGCGCCGCGCGATCTCCAGCACCGCGCGCAGCTGATCGAGCGATGCGGGGTAGACGATGAAGGACGGCGTGGCCGCGTACGGCAGACAGCTGCGGCTGCGCGATTCGAGGGTGAGCGGGTCGGCCACCAGCCCGTCGTTGCCGAGGATGTCCCTGAGCTCGTGTTCGAGGCCCAGCACCTGCGGCGGCACTGCGCTGTTCATGGCGCGGCGAGCCGCGCGGACGCCGGCTCGGGCCTGCACCCCGGCGCCGCCTTGGCGCCCGGCGCGGCCGCCTGCCGGTCCTCGCGCAGGTCGTCCGGCCACTCGGGCGGCCTCGGCCGGTTGATGCGCGGATCCTCGCCGCGCAGGTCGGCGCCGGGCACCGCTTCGGGCAGCAGGCAGTTCGTGCATGCGCGCATATGGAGTCCTCGCTGATGGCGCCGGCCTGTTCCGCGCCGGCGCCGATTCTGGCATCGCTTCGCGCTTGCGCTTGCGCTCATCACGCAGCGCCGGCCTCCCGCCGCCCTAAGCCATGACCGGCTCGAGCAGCCGATCGGCGGGCAACTGCGCGGCCCCGGGCAAGGAGGATTCGTCGCCGGACTCCAGGCTTTGAACAAAGCGCGTCCAGTCGGCGCTCGGCGAGGCGATCTCGAAGCCGTAGTAGTGCCCCGAGGCGTTGGCCACCCTGCGGACCACGCGCACCCGTTCGGTGGTCACGACATCGGCACCGAGCTGGATCCGTGCCGCGCCGGCGCCCAGCGGCGTCAACTCACGGTCCGTGCGCGCCAGGAAGCCGTGCCGCGAGCCGTCCAGGATGTCGATGGCGATGGCCGGTGCGGCCTCCGTCTGGAACTGGGCCGGGCACTTGACCGAATAGCGCCTGAAGCTGCGCATCTTGTGCCGCAGCGCAGCCTGGCGCGGGACAGGCAGCACGCTGCGGTAGGCCTCGTGCGGGTAGACGGCGCGCAGCAGGGCGCGCTGCCGGTCGTCGAGCCGGTCGAAGACGCGGGTGCGGTGGCTGAAGAAGTGCTGCAGCAGTTGCGGGCTCATCACCGGATCGTTGGTCGTGTGATAGCGGCGGGCCGGGAAGCGGATGTTGGGCATCGACACCTGCGTGAAATAGTGATGCAGGTTCTTGCGTGGCGGGCGCGGTCCATAGCTGGCCTCGAATGCGGCCGGAGCCGCCTGCAGGTCGAGCGTGGCGCCGATGGCGGGCGCGCCGTTGACGAAATCGTAACGGTCTATTTCATGCACGGCCAGACGGCGAAACAAGAGCAACGCTTCGTACATCTCGATGTGCTTCGGATTGACGGCGATCACCAGATGCCGCGTGTCGAAGTAGCGGGTGCAGTACTCGTACATGAACTTCATCAGCGGAAACAGGATCTTGCCGCCGGTGCTGCGGAAGTCCGGCCGTACCGCCAGCGCCGAGATCTCTGCGATGCGCCCGGGCAGCGTGCGCACCTCGCTGAGGTCGAACACCGACTGCATCGGGAAGCCGAGCACGCCTTCGCGGATGATCGACAGCGTGCCCACCACCTCGCCGTCGAAGCGCGCGCACAGCGTCGTCGTCGTCGGCAGCGCGTGATAGGGCGTGACCCTCAGCCCGGAAGGGTCGGGGGTCATGAAGCCGCTGCCCACGTAGGCATCGTGCAGCAGGCCGAAACAGGCTTCCAGCTCTGCCTCGGTGGAAGCGATGCCGAGTTGCAGGCGAGGGTCCGGCGCCGGATCGCAGTCGACCATGCGGCGCAGCAGGGCGAAGCGGGCCTCTTTAGGCAGATGGCCGAGCGCGCTGCGTGCCAGCCGATGGAGATGGGCGGTGGTCTTGCGGTCTGGTGCGGCACTGGACATCGCGTCTTCCTTGGTGCGGCCCGGCGTTGCGGCCGGGCCCAGCCCCTTCACTTCGGCATCGCCCGCCCGCGCTTTAGCCGCGTCCGGTCCCGCGCCGCTGTCGACGCGCCCCGCTCGCGCGGCGAGCGCGCCTCGAATGCGCACAGAGATGGCCGTGGAGCGCCCCGGTTTTCGCGCGCGAGCGTCAAGCTCGCCCGGCTACCATCGCCGGATGCGGTTCGGCTGGCCACGATCCTCGAGCAACGCCCGGAAGGGCGGCGCGGCGCCTGCCCGCGTGTCGCGCCATGGGACGCAGGCCGAAGGCGAGGCTGCGGAGCCGGCGGCGGACAGCCGGCGCGCGGCGGTCCATCCGGTGATTCTCAAGGGCATCAACAAGCACTACCGGCTCGACGACGTGGACGTGCCCGCGCTGCAGGACATCCACGCGGTGATTCTCCCGAACCGCTTCACGGTGATCTCCGGGCCATCGGGCAGCGGCAAGACCACCTTGCTGAACCTGATCGGCTGCATCGACCGGGCGGATTCCGGCACGCTGATGGTCGCCGGGCGGTCGGTGCAGGCGATGAACGACGACGATCTGTCGGACTTCCGCGCGCAACGGCTGGGCTTCGTGTTCCAGAACTTCAACCTGCTGCCCGTGCTGACGGCCTACGAGAACGTCGAGTATCCGCTGGTGATGGCGCGCACACCGCCGGGCAGGCGCCGAAGCCACGTGGAGCAGTTGCTGCAGGCCGTGGGCCTGGCAGCGCATGCGCACAAGCGCCCGGGCCAGATGTCCGGAGGGCAGCGTCAGCGCGTGGCGATCGCCAGGGCCTTGGCGCGCGGGCCCGCCTTGGTGCTCGCCGACGAGCCTACGGCCAACCTCGACAGCAAGACCGGCTCGGAGATCATCGAGCTGATGCGCCGCATGCAGCGCGAACGGCAGATGTCGTTCGTCTTCTCGTCGCATGACGCGATGGTGCTCGAGGCCGCGGACGACGTGATCCGCATCCACGATGGGCGGATCGTCTCCGTCGAGCGCCGAGGGGAGTGAGCGTGAGCGCGCCTGGCCGCTCCAAAGCGCTCACACCGCAGCGCGATCAGCGCGGAGGTTGCCTTATGAGCGCGCATGGCCGCCCCAAAGCGCTCACACCGGAGCGCTCGAGCGCGAAGGTTGCCTTATGAGCCCGGTCGTGCTCGCCTGCCGCAACCTGATCCGCAACCGGCGCAGGTCGACCGTGACTCTGTTCGCGATGGCGCTGGGGCTGACGACGGTGCTGCTGTTCGGCGGCTACGTGCGCGACATCAAGTACGCGATGCAGACGGATTTCGTCCGCCGCACGGGGCACCTGCAGGTGCAGCACAAGGACTTCTTCCTGCTGGGCAGCGGCAATCCGGCGGCCTATGGGATCGAAGGCTATGAAGCCATCGTCGGGGCGATCCGCGACGATCCGGTGCTGGGTCCGCTGGTCAAGGAAGTGGCGCCGGTGCTGCAGTTCGGCGGCATCGCCGGCAACTTCTCGTCGGGTGCGTCGCGCACTGCGATGATCACCGGCATCGTTCCCGACGAGCAGAACCGCATGCGCCAGTGGAATGACTACGGCCAGCGCGTCCAGGTTCGCCCCTTGACGCTTCAAGGGTCGGCGCCGGACAGCGTGGTGCTGGGCGTGGGCCTGGCGCGCGTGCTCGATCTTTGCGGGGAACTGAAGGTGCCCGACTGTTTGCCCGCCGCTGCGGCGAAGGATGCGGCAAGCGGCGCGGCAGCGGCCAAAGACGGAAGCGGCACGCTGCCTGCCGACATCGCCGATCTGGCATCGAGCACCCAGGCGGCCGGCGCCCGCCCGGAACGAGGAGTGCGCATGGAACTCCTGGCCAGCGGGCCCAAGGGGGCGCCCAACGTGGCCAGCGTGACGCCGATCGGTGCGGAGTTCCAGGGCATCAAGGAGCTCGACGAGATCGCGGTCGTCTCGCACCTGGCGCTGGCTCAGCGGCTGGTCTACGGCTCGACCGCCAAGCAGGTGACGGCCATTGCAGTTCAGCTGCATCACACCGCGGATCTCGTGGCGGCGCAGGAGCGGTTGGCGCGCCTGTTTGCCGAGCGCTTCCCGGCCAAACCGCTGGCCGTGGTCGACTTCGGCACTCTGAATCCCTTCTACGGCCAGACGATCCGCATGTTCGACAGCATCTTCGGCTTCATCTCGGCGCTCATCGGCGGCATCGTGCTCTTCACCGTCACCAACACCATGAGCATGATGGTGGTCGAGCGCACCGTGGAGATCGGCACGCTGCGTGCGATCGGCCTGCGGCGCACGGGGGTGAGGCGCATGTTCGTGCTGGAGGCCGTGGTCCTGGGCCTGGCGGCTGCGGCAGCCGGCATCCTGAGCTCGCTGCTGCTGGCCTGGATGGTGAACCGGATGAACCTCGAATGGACTCCGCCGACCCGGATCGAACCGGTGCCGCTGTCGATCGGCTTGGGCGGCGAGTACTTGATGATGCTGTCGAGCGCTGCGGCGCTGGTCCTGGTTGCCGTGGCCTCCGCCTTCGTGCCTGCGGCCAGGGCGTCGAAGATGAACATCGTCGACGCCTTGCGTCACGTCTAAGGGATCTTCGAGGATGACAAGGCTCGGCTGGTTCCGCCTCGCGTCGCTGCTGTGCTGCGCGTTGCTGCCGGCGGCAAGCGCCGCCACCGATGCCCAGGCCATCCTGGCGGCCAGCGATGCGGTGCGCAATCCCGCGCGTCCTTTTGCCAGCACCGTGACGCTGCTGGAGTTCCGCCAGGGAAAGCAGACCGATGCCAGCGTGCTCAACGTGCTGTCCAAGGCCGACGAAGGCAGCGGCCAGTACCGCACGCTCATTCGCATGATCTCCCCCGAACGCGACCTCAACAAGCTGATGCTGAAAAGCGGCAACGACATGTGGTTCTACGACCCGTCCAGCCAGGCCAGCGTGCGGCTGTCGCCGCAGCAGCGTCTGCTCGGCCAGGCCTCGAGCGGCGACGTGGTCACCGTCAACCTGGCCAAGGACTACAAGGCCGAACTGCTGGCTGAAGAAGACACCGTCGACGGTGAAAAGGCCACGCGCCGCGCCTACAAGCTGGACCTGTCCGCCGTGTCGCCCGACGTCGCCTACCACCGCGTCGAGATGTGGGTCGACACTGCCTCGTCGCGGCCGATCAAGGCGCGCTTCTTCTCCGAAAGCGGCCACCTGCTGAAGACCGCCTACTACCGCAAGTACCAGCCGCAGCTGGGGCGCGAGCGGCCGACCGAGGTGGTCATCATCGACGGGCTCGATCCGTCCTGGGTGACCGTGCTGCGCTACAGCGGCTATGCGTGGCGCGACATTCCCGACGCGTGGCTGCAGCGCGACTATCTGCCGCGTTTCAAACCGAACTGAGACATGCGACGAACCCTGATTGCGCTGGCGACGGCGCTGGGATCCTGCTTGCCGGCCGCGGCCGCCGGCGCGGCGGCGGGGCCGCCCGACGATCTCGATGCCCTCGATCTGGCCGACAAGGCGCCGGACGCAGGCCCGCAGGCCGCCCGGCCCTGGCGCCTGTTTCTGGAAGGTGCCGTGGGGCGCGGCAAGCCGCGCGGCCCCGGCTCGGATTTCAGCATCTACCGCGGCTCGATCGACTTCCGCTGGGACGACCACATCGCGCCGCAATGGCGGCTGGTGTTCTCCGACCGCTTCGACGGCGTCGACAGCGACGGCGTGCCGCCCGGCGACAACTTCAACACGCTGCGCGAGGCCTACCTCAGCTGGTCGCGTGCCGAGGATCAGATCTTCGACCTCGGCCGCGTCAACGTGCGCAACGGCGCCGCGATGGGCTTCAACCCGACCGACTGGTTCAAGGCCAATGCCTTGCGCTCGATCGTCGATCCCGATCCCGCCGTGCTGCGCGAAAACCGCCAGGGCAGCGTCGTGCTGCAGGCGCAGCAGCTGTGGAGCCAAGGCTCGCTCACGGCCACCGTCTCGCCCAAGCTGGCGCGTTCGCCCGACACGGCCACCTTCGCGCTCAACGCCGGCGCCACCAACCCCAGCAACCGCTACCTGCTGGCGGGCAGCTGGAAGCTCGGCGAGAAGTTCACGCCGCAGCTGCTGGTCTTCGGCGGTGATGACGATCCGGTGCAGGCCGGGTTGAACCTGTCCGGCCTGCTCGGCGACGCGGTGGTGGCCTTCGGCGAGTTCACGGCCGGCAGGGGCAAGCCGCTGGCCGCGCAGGCGCTGAACCAGCCCGCATCCAACAGCAGCCAGCAGCGCGCCGCCGCCGGCCTGACCTACACCACCGGCTTCAACCTGAGCCTCACCGCCGAGGCCGAATACAACAGCGCCGCGCCCCCGGGAGACCAGTGGCATCGGCTGCCGCCCGCCGCGCAGCAGCAGGTACTGGCCACCGCGCAGGCGCTGCAGGACCTGCCGACGCGCAGCCAGTGGTTCCTCTACGCCAACTGGCAGGACGCGCTGGTGCAGCGCTTCGACCTGTCTGCGTTCCTGCGGCAGGACATGCAGACCAGCAGCCGCGCCTTCTGGCTGGAAGGCCGCTACGCCTGGGAGCGTGCCGAGCTGGCGCTGCAATGGCAGCTGTTTTCCGGGTCGGCGGGGACCGTGTACCATGCCGCGCCTCAACAGCAGACGCTGCAGTTGATGCTGCGGGTCTACCTGTGAATCTCCGGGCGGGGCATGGCGCCGTGCAGTATTTGGCTGTTCTCGCGCCCCCCTTGTCCGTGCGTTGCGGCGCGCAACTCGGCTGTGCCATCATGGCACCCATAGAAGGCGCCGGCTGGCCCGTGTCGACCATGAGGCAATGCGCCCGGACGCTTCAAACAACATCGGATCGAGGAAGGCAACCTGCATGAAAGTTTTCGCTCGCCTGTGGGGCCGCTGGATGCGGTGGGCGGCTGCGTGCGCCGGCATCGTCATGCTCGCCGCCTGTGCCACGGACAGCTTCCCGCCGGCACCGGTCTCGGCGTCGACGCAGGACTACAACTACCTGATCGGCCCCGGCGACACCCTCAACATCATCGTCTGGCGCAATCCGGAGTTGTCGATGTCGGTGCCGGTGCGGCCGGACGGCAAGTTCTCCACGCCGCTGATCGATGAACTGGTCGGGCAGGGCAAGAATTCGACCGAGGTCGCGCGCGACATTGAAAAGAACCTCTCGAAGTACGTGCGCGACCCGGTGGTCACGGTCATCGTGACGAGCTTCGTCGGCCCCTACGACCAGCAGATTCGCGTCGTTGGCGAGGCCGCCAAACCGCAATCACTGGCCTACAAGCAGTACATGACGCTGCTCGACGTCATGATCGCCGTCGGCGGGCTCACCGACTTCGCCGATGGCAACGGGGCCACGATCCTGCGCACCGGCGACGGCGGCAAGCAGTACTCGGTGCGGCTGCGCGACCTGATCCGCCGCGGCGACGTGTCGGCGAACGTGGAGATGAAGCCGGGCGACATCCTGATCATTCCGCAGAGCTTCTTCTGAGCCTTTGGCGGCCCGCGAAAGCGCTCCTGCTGGCGTTCGTGATATGGAACAACTGATTGCCCAGATCGTCACCGTTGCCAAGGGCATGTGGCGCTTTCGCTGGCCCTCGCTGGCGGCGGCATGGCTGGTTGCCGTGATCGGCATGATCATCGTCTTCCGGGTGCCCGACAACTTCGAGGCCACGGCGCGGGTCTATGTGGATACGCAATCGATCCTCAAGCCGCTGATGGCCGGTCTGGCCGTGCAGCCCAACGTCGATCAGCAAGTCGCCATGCTCAGCCGCACGCTGATCAGCCGGCCGAACATGGAAAAGCTGGTGCGCATGGCCGATCTCGACCTGAAGAGCGATTCGAAATCGGAGCAAGAGGGGTTGATCAGTGCGCTGATGCGCGATGTGCAGATCAGGAACGTCGGACGGGACAACCTGTACGCGTTGTCGTACCGCCATCCGGAGCCGGCCAAGGCGCAGAAGGTGATCCAGTCGCTGGTGTCGATCTTCGTCGAGTCCAGCCTGGGCGCGACGCGCAAGGACACGACGACTGCCAAGGCCTTTCTCGACGAGCAGATCAAGAGCTACGAAGCCAAGCTCGAAGAGGCCGAAACCAGGCTCAAGGAGTTCCGGCTGCGCAACATCCAGCTTCATGCGGCCGACGGCAAGGATTCGGCCTCCCGCCTGGGCGAGTTGAGCGAGCAGTTGAACCAGGCCCGCCTGGCACTGCGCGAGGCCGAACAAGCTCGTGACGCGGCCAAGCAGCAGCTCGCGCAGTCGCAGAAGGCCAATGGCTCGGATCTGGTGACGCAGAGCCTGTTGCAGGAGTCGGCCACCGTTCTGTCCACGCCCGAGATCGATGCGCGGCTGGACACGCAGAAGAGGAGCCTCGACTCGCTGCTGCAGCGCTTCACCGAGCAGCATCCGGATGTCGTCAGCACGCGCCGCCTGATCAAGGAGCTCGAGGAACAAAAGCGCAAGGAAACGCAGGAGCTGCGCAAGACGGTTGCTGCCAGCCCCGGCGGTGCCCTGGGGGGGGCAAGCAGCCTCGCGCACCAGGAGATGAGCCGCCTGCTGGCTTCGTCCGAGGTGCAGGTGGCGGCGTTGCGTGCCCGCGTGGCCGAGTATGCGGCGCGCTACGACCACGCGCGGGAAATGCTGAAGACCGCGCCCCAAATCGAAGCCGAGGCCGCACAGCTCAATCGCGACTACGCCATCCACAAGAAGAACTACGAAGACCTGGTGGCGCGACGCGAGTCGGCCTCGATGTCGGGCGAGCTCGAGGGAGCTTCGGGCGTCGTCGACTTCCGGCTCATCGATCCGCCGCGGGTCTCGCCCAACCCGGTGTCGCCGAACCGCATGCTGCTGGTGCCGCTGGCCTTCGCCGTGGCATTGGCGGCCGGCCTGTTCGTCGCTTTTGCAGGCAGCCAGTTGCGGCCGGTGTTCCACAGCGGCAGCGAACTTCGCGAGAAGGTGGCCATTCCGCTGCTCGGCATGGTCTCGGCGGTCGCCAGTGCCGCCGACCTGCGCCGGGAGCGGGTGGGTCTGGCCAGATTCGCGGCGGGCTCGGGCGGTCTTCTCGGTGTGTTCGTCGTGGTGATGATCGCCATGTCGATCATGGCTGCGCGCCGGGCGGGTGGTCTATGAGCAGCCTGATCGAACAAGCCGCACAGCGCTTGGAACAGCTGCGCCGCGCCGGTGTCGACGTACCGGAAACCAAGACTTCACTCCCGCAGCCGGCGGCCGCGCAAGTTGCATCCCCGGCCGCACCCCGCAACCGGGCGGACCATCCTGAGCAACCCGCCGCGAGCTCCAGGCGCGTGGAGCTGGACTTGGCGCTGCTCGATGCCAGCGGCATCGTCACTCCGAATGCACCGCGGTCGCAGATCGCCGATGAGTTCCGCGTCATCAAGCGCCCGCTGATCAGCAACGCGATGGGGCGCGGCGCCGCGGCGCTGCCGCACGGCAACCTGATCATGATCACGAGTGCGGTGTCGGGCGAAGGCAAGAGCTTCACGTCGGTGAATCTGGCCGTCAGCATTGCCGCAGAACTGGACCACACGGTGATGCTCGTCGATGCCGACGTGGCGCGGCCTTCGGTGTTGCGCATGCTCGGCCTGCCCGAGGGGCCCGGCCTGCTCGACCTGCTCGAGGGCAAGGCCGAGATGGCCAACGTGATGCTGAAGACCAACGTCGACAAGCTCACTCTTCTGCCCAGCGGCACGCCGCATGCGCGCGCCACCGAGCTGCTGGCCAGCGAGGCGATGCGGCTGCTGCTCGACGACATCTCCAAGCGCTATCCGGATCGCATCGTCATCTTCGATTCGCCGCCCTTGCTGCTGACCACCGAGGCGCGCGTGCTTGCCGCGCAGATGGGCCAGGTGGTCATGGTCGTCCAGGCCGACAAGACGCTGCAGGCGGACGTGCAGCAGGCGCTGGCGACGATCGAATCGTGCCCGGTGAAGATGATGCTGCTGAACAAGGTGCGCGTCGAAGCCAAGGGGAAGTACGGCTACGGCTACGGCTACGGCGCAAAGCAGCAGGCGGCATGATCGTCGGCTCGGCGGCTTGTCACCCCCCCGCGATGAAGATGCGCCCTCGGGCTTCGGCCGCGCGCCGGCCGTTGTGCGGCCTGCTTGCCCTGGCGGCGGCCGGCGCGGCGGCGCAGGGCTTGGGCGGCGGCGGAGTCGGCCTGGGCAGCGGCGGACTGGGCATGGGCAGCGACCTGGGCCTCGGCTACGGCAATGCCGGCGGCAACCTGCATCAGGGCGCCGTGGGGGGCAGCCGCGCCGGCAGCACGCCCGAAAGCGGTGGCCGCGCCTTCTACATCGTGCCGCAGTTGGCCGTGGGCACGACGCTGACGGACAACGTCAATTTGAGCGCCACCAACAAGCAATCGGATCTGATCCTGGAAGTCATGCCCGGTGTCCACCTGGGTGGGCAGTCGGGGCGCGTGCGCGGCTTCCTCGACTACACGCTGAATGCCTCGCTCCATGCGCGCCATCAGGAGTCGGGCAACCTGCGCAACTATCTCAACGCCGGCGCGAATGCCGAACTGGTGCCGAGCCGGTTGTTCGTCGACGCCAGTGCCAGCGTCTCGCAGCAGTTCATCTCGCCCTTCGGCACGCAGACGCCCGATTCGAGCCTGAACAACAACAACCGCACCGAAGTCACGACGGTCAGCGTCGCGCCCTATACGCAGGGCCAGATCGCCGGGCAGGTCAACTACGTCGGCCGCGCCTTCTTTACCCATACCGACAGCGGCACCTCTCAGGCCTCCAACTCCACGGTATGGGGCGGGCTGCTCGGCTTTGATTCCACCACGCGCTGGTCCAGGCTCAGCTGGGGTCTGGATTTCAGCTACCGCCAGGCCCGGTTCGACGATCGCAGGAACGAGTTCGACCAGTTGAACGTGCTGTCGCTGAACTATGCGATCACGCCCGAGCTGAGCGTCTCCGGGCGCGGCAACGTCGAGGCCAGCAACCTGGTCACCGTCGATGACGAAACCACCACCGGCTGGGGTGGCGGCGTGCGCTGGAACCCGAGCCCGCGCACGCGATTCGTCGCCGAGTACGACAAGCGGGCCTTCGGCAATTCGCACCTGATCAGCCTCGACTACCGCACGCCGCGCACCGTCTGGGCGCTGAGCAACCGCCAGGGCCTGTCCACGGGCCAGTTCAACAACGGGCGCGGCAATTCCGCCTCGCCCTTCGACCTGCTGTTCGCGCAGTTTGCGCAGGTCGAGCCCGACCCGGTGGCGCGCGCGCAACTGGTCAACAACTTCATGCGTGCCAACGGCATCAACTCCAGTGCGTCGCTGAACAACGGCTACCTGCCGAACCAGGTCGTGCTGGAGCGAAGGCAAGAGGGCTCGGTGTCGTGGCTGGGCGTGCGCGACACCGTCATCTTCAACGTCTATCAGACGCAATCGGAAGCGCTGCAGCCCGGGCTGCTCAACCCGGACAACCCGTTCGCCGGGGGCAACACGCTTCGCTGGCGCGGAGCACAGGCCAGCTGGTCGCACCGCCTGACGCCGCTCGACAACCTGAGCGCGAATGCCCGCTGGCAGCGCACCACCGAGACCTTCGGAGGCCAGGAGACCACCCTCTGGGCAGCCCTGGCGACGTGGTCCACGCAGCTCGGGGCGCGTACCAAGCTGTCGCTGAGCGCACGCTACACGACGCA
Organism: Rubrivivax sp.; assembly: GCA_036724445.1. Taxonomy (GTDB): domain Bacteria; phylum Pseudomonadota; class Gammaproteobacteria; order Burkholderiales; family Burkholderiaceae_C; genus Rubrivivax. The sequence continues at coordinate 19,140 of DAIMFR010000024.1, forward strand.
AAGCGGAAGTTCCTCGTACGACGAAGCCGCGTTGCTTGCCATGCTGAACATGAGCTTCTAGACCCATGTACGAGGCTTTCTACGGGCTCGCCAGCAAGCCCTTCCAGCTCAACCCCGACCCCAACTTCTACTTCGGCAGCAAGCAGCACAGCCGCGCCAAGGCCTATCTGGAATACGGCGTGTCGCGGCACGAAGGCTTCGTCGTCATCACCGGCGAGATCGGCGCCGGCAAGACGATGACGCTGCGCGCGCTGATCGAGGGGCTGCACGGCAGCGACGTGGTCATCGGCCATCTGGTGACCACGCAGCTCGACGCCGAGGACACGCTGCGCATGGTGGGTGCGGCCTTCGGCTTCAAGGTCAAGGACGTGCCCAAGTCCGAGCTGCTGGTCACGCTGGAAGCCTTCCTGCTCAGCCAGACCAGCCAGGGCAAGCGCTGCCTGCTGATCGTCGACGAGGCGCAAAACCTGACCATGCGCGCGGTCGAGGAACTGCGCATGCTGTCGAACTTCCAGTACGGCAACCAGGCGCTGCTGCAGACCTTCCTGGTCGGTCAGCCCGAGTTCCGCGAGATCCTGCAGCGCCCGGAGATGGAGCAGTTCCGCCAGCGCGTGGCGGCCACCTGCCACATCGGCCCGCTGGATGCCGGCGAGACCAAGGCCTACATCGAACACCGGCTGAAATGCGCCGGCTCCACCGGCAAGCCCACCTTCGATCCCGAGGCCTTCGACGCCATCTACCAGGCCAGCCACGGCATCCCGCGGCGCATCAACACCGTCTGCGACCGCCTGCTGCTGCTGGGCTTCCTGTGCGAGCGCACGCACCTGACCGTGGCCGACGTGGACGAGGTGGTGCGTGAATTCGCCAACGAATCCGTGGTGCCCAGGAAGCCCGTGGCCGCGGACGACGGCGGCGAAGGCGGCGGCGGCGAGGCCATGAACGGGCATGCGGCGCTGGCCGACGATGGCGCGCAGGTGGACTTGACGAGCCTGAGCCTGGATCCGGGCGTGGCCAAGGGCATCAACCGGCAGATCGATGCCCTGGGTGCCGGCCAGTTCATGGACCAGCTGCAGCGCCTGGAGCGCAGCGTGCTGCGCCTGGAGCGCATGAACGTGCAGACCCTGGGCATGCTGAAGAAGCTGGTCAGCGCCGTGAAGAAGAGCTCCGGCGAAGCCGCCAAGTGATGCGCACGGCACGGCAGCCATGTCCAGCACCCTGATCACCAACGCCTTGACCATCGACGTCGAGGACTACTTCCAGGTCTCGGCCTTCGCGCCGTACATCGCCCGTGCCGACTGGGAGCGGCGCGAATGCCGCGTCGAAGCCAACGTCGACCGCATCCTGGCGCTGCTGGACGAGCACGACACCGAGGCCACCTTCTTCACGCTGGGCTGGATCGCCGAACGCTACCCGCAGCTGGTGCGGCGCATCGCCGACCAGGGCCATGAAGTGGCCAGCCACGGCTACGGCCACCAACGCGCCAGCGATCTGGACCGCGCGGCCTTCCGCGCGGACATCGAACGCGCCAAGGGCGTGCTCGAGGACCTGAGCGGCCACGCGGCGGCGGGCTACCGCGCGCCCAGCTTTTCCATCGGCCCGGGCAACCTGTGGGCGCTCGACACGCTGGCGCGCGCCGGCCATCGCTACAGCTCCAGCATCTACCCGATCCGCCACGACCACTACGGCATGCCCGATGCGCCGCGCTTCGTGCACCACGCGGCCGACGGCTTGATCGAAATCCCGATCACCACGCTGCGCCTGTTCAACCGCAACCTGCCGTCCAGCGGCGGCGGCTACTTCCGCCTGCTGCCCTATGCGCTGTCGCGCTGGATGCTGCGCCAGGTGAACCGTGTCGACGGCGAAGCGGCGGTGTTCTATTGCCACCCCTGGGAGATCGACACCGGCCAGCCGCGCATCGACGGCATCGACGCCAGGACGCGCTTTAGACACTACGTGAACATCCACCGCATGGAGCGGCGGCTGCAGAGCCTGCTGCGCGACTTCAAATGGGGACGCATGGACCGGCTGTTCCTGAACCGGCCCGTCGGCCCGGCGAGGCACTGAGCGCCATGGACATCGCTCGCCTGGACCCCGCCGACGCTGCCGCCAACGCGCGCTGGGACGCCTTCGTCCTGGGCTGCGCGCAGGCCACCTTCTTCCACCGCGCCGGCTGGCAGCGCATCCTGAACCGCGTCTTCAGGCACGCCACCTACTACCTGTACGCGCAGCGCGAAGGCGGCATCGAAGGCGTGCTGCCGCTGGCGCACGTCAACAGCCTGCTCTTCGGCAACGCGCTGGTCAGCCTGCCCTTTGCGGTCTACGGCGGCGTCGCCGCGGCCAATGACGCAGCCGCGCAGGCGCTCGAAGCCGAAGCGCAGCGCCTGGCGCAGCAGCTCGGCGTCGCGCATCTGGAACTGCGCCACGTGCAGCCGCGCCACGCCGACTGGCCGCGACAGGAGCTGTACGTCACCTTCCGCAAGCCGATCCTGGCTGACGAAGAAGCCAACATGCTGGCCATCCCGCGCAAGCAGCGCGCGATGGTGCGCAAGGGCATCAAGAACGAGTTGCGCGCCGAGCTCGATGCCGGCGTCGAGCGCTTCTTCGCGCTGTATGCCGACAACGTGCACCGCCACGGCACGCCGGCCTTGCCCAAGCGCTACTTCCAGGCCTTGCGCGACGAGTTCGGCGGCGACTGCGAGGTGCTCACCGTCAGCAGCCCCGACGGCAGGCCGCTGTCCAGCGTGCTGAGCTTCTATTTCCGCGACGAGGTGCTGCCGTATTACGCGGGCGACGACCTGGCGGCGCGCGAGCTGGCGGCCAACGACTTCAAGTACTGGGAGCTGATGCGCCGCGCCTGCGCGCGCGGCATCAAGGTCTTCGACTACGGCCGCAGCAAGCACGGCACCGGCCCGTACGCGTTCAAGAAGAACTGGGGCTTCGAGCCCACGCAGCTGCACTACGAATACCGGCTCTACAAGCGCGACGCCGTGCCGCAGAACAACCCGGCCAATGCCAAGTACAAGCTGATGATCGAAACCTGGCGCCGCCTGCCGCTGGGCGTGGCCAACTGGCTGGGGCCGCACGTGGTGCGAAACCTGGGGTGAATCCGGTGAGCGCCGTTCTCGCCGACAAGAAGGACGCCGCCGCCTGGCAGCGCCTGCTGCCGCTGCTGTTGTTGCTGGCCGCGACGCTGCTGCTGTTCCGCGACACGGCGGCGGCGATGGCGGCGATCTGGCTGCGCTCGGACACCTTCGCGCATTGCATGCTGGTGCCGCCGATCAGCCTGTGGCTGGTGTGGCGCAGGCGCGCGCGGCTCGCGGCGCTGAGGCCGCAGCCGATGCCGTGGCTGCTGCTGCCGCTGGCTGCGGCCTGCCTGCTGTGGCTGCTGGGCGAACTGGCCACCGTCGGTGCGGCCTCGCAGCTCGCGCTGGTCACGCTGATCGTGCTCTCGGTGCCCGCCGTGTACGGCTGGGCGATCACGCGCGAGCTGCTGTTCCCGCTGGCCTTCCTGTACTTCAGCGTGCCGCTGGGCGAGTTCCTGGTGCCCACGCTGATCGACCACACCGCGGACTTCACCGTGGCCGCGCTGCGCCTGTCCGGCATCCCCGTGTACCGCGAGGGCAACGAGTTCGTCATCCCCTCGGGCAACTGGTCGGTGGTCGAGGCCTGCAGCGGCGTGCGCTACCTGATCGCGTCGTTCATGGTCGGCACGCTGTTCGCCTACCTGAACTACGCGTCGTGGAAGCGCAGGCTGGCGTTCATGGCGGTTTCGATCGTCGTGCCGATCATCGCCAACTGGCTGCGCGCCTACATGATCGTGATGATCGGCCACCTCTCGGGCAACAAGCTCGCCGTGGGCGTCGACCACCTGATCTACGGCTGGGTGTTCTTCGGCATCGTGATCGGGCTGATGTTCTGGATCGGCGCGCGCTGGTCCGAGCCCGAGCGGCAGGCCGCAGCGCTGCCGGCGGCGCCCGCGGCCGGCGCGGCCGCCCAGCGCAGCGCCTGGCCGATGGTGGCCGGCATCGTGCTGTTGATGGCGGGAGCCCAGGCCTGGTGGTGGCGGCTGGATCACCCCGAGGCGCTGCCGCCGCCGGCTCTGAGCCTGCCGTCCGCGCCGCCCGGCTGGAGCGCTGCGGACGCGGCGATGCCGTGGCCGCCGGGTTTCGTGAACCCGTCGGCCACCGCCTTCAGCGCACAGGATCTGGAGGGCCGCCGCGTCTGGCTGTGGGTCGGCTACTACCGGCAGCAGAACGAAGAACGCAAGCTGGTCAGCTCCATCAACCGCATCGCCGCGGAAGACAAGGGCTGGGCGCAGGCCGGCTCCGGCCTCAGGCCTGCAGCCGACGGGTTGCCGGCATGGCAACGCTTCGAGTTGCGGCGCGGGCAGGGCCTGGAAACGGTCTCCAGCTCGCGTCTGGAAGTGTGGCAGCAGTACTGGATCGGCGGCCGCTGGACGACCAGCGGGGTGCGCGTCAAGCTGTGGCAGGCGATGGATCGCCTGCTCGGCCGCGGCGACGACGGCGCCGTGGTGCTGCTGGCCACCGCGGCGGATGGCCATGCCGATGCCTTGCTGCAGAAGTTCGCGCAGGCCAGGCTCGGCGCCATCGGCGCCGCGCTGCAGGAGGTGCGCGACGGCCGCTCGCAGCCCCTGCGGCCGTGACGCCGATGCCGGGCCGGCCGCCGCTGGTTGCCCACGTCCTGCACCGCTTCGATACCGGCGGGCTCGAGAACGGCGTCGTCAACCTGATCAACCGCATGCCGGAAGCGGCGTTCCGGCACGCGGTGATCGCGCTGACCGAGGTCAGCGATTTCCGCCTGCGGCTGCAGCGAGCCGGCGTGGAATGCATCGCCTTGCACAAGCCGCCGGGGCAGGGGGCCCGGATCTATCCGCAGGTCTGGCGGCTGTTGCGCCGGCTGCGCCCGGCCATCGTGCACACGCGCAACCTGGCGGCGCTGGAGATGCAGCCCGTTGCATGGGCCGCGCGCGTGCCGGTACGCATCCATGGCGAGCACGGGCGCGACGTGGGCGATCTGGACGGCTCCAGCCGGCACTACCAGCGCCTGCGCCGGCTGTATTCGCCCTTCGTGCAGCGCTACGTGGCGCTGTCGCAGGACCTCACCGGCTACCTGCAGGCGCGGGTCGGCATTGCGCCGCAACGCATCGAGCAGATCTACAACGGGGTTGACGCCGAGCGGTTTCGTCCGCGGGCCGATGGCGGCGGCCCGCTGGCCGATGGCGACGGTCCGCCGGCCGGCTGGCCCTTCGGACCGGATCGTTTCGTGTTCGGGACCGTGGGCCGCATGCAGGCCGTCAAGCATCAGACGCTGCTCGCGCAAGCCTTCGTGCGGGCGCTGGCACTCGCGCCCGATCTGCGCGGCCGCATCAGCCTGGCGCTGGTCGGCGAAGGGCCGCTGCGCGCGGCCTGCCAACAACTTCTGGATGCCGCGGGCGCGGCCGACCATGCCTGGCTGCCCGGCGAGCGCGCTGACGTGGCCGAGCTGATGCGCCGCTTCGATGCCTTCGTGCTGCCGTCGCTGGCCGAGGGCATTTCCAACACCATCCTGGAGGCGATGGCCAGCGGCCTGCCGGTGGTGGCCACGGCAGTGGGCGGCAACCCGGAACTGGTCGGCAACAGCAGCGGCATCCTGGTGCCGTCGGACGAGGTCGAGGCGCTCGCCGGCGCGCTGGTGACGCTGGCGCGCGACCCCGCTCGTGCGCGCGCCATGGGGCGCGCGGGCAGGGCCGAGGTGGAGCGCCGTTTCAGCTTGCAGGCGATGGTCCAGGCGTATCAGGGGCTGTACGAGCAGACTCTGTCAGATCGAGCGGGACTTCGTGATGCGTGATGCGTGATGCGTGATGCGGCAGCATCAAGCAAATGCGTACCACGTTGGACATCGCCGAAGACGTTCTCCTGGGCCGCCAAGGAACTGGCGCGTCGCGAACGATCTTCCACGGGCGCCGTCATCAGTCGCCTGGCGCGCCAGTCCTCGAGCTCCCGCGCGGCGCCGGCCCAGAGCCGTGCGCCGGTGCCGGCCGCCGATCGGTTGGCCCGGTTGCGCATCCGTGTGTTGCCGCATCGCGGCGGCATCGTGACGAAGGCCTTGATCGACCGCCTACGCGGCGAAGAGGGCATTTGATACCCCCCACGCATGCGTGCGCTGCTCGGCGTCAACGTGCTGATCGCCTTGCACGATCCGCAGCACGTGCACCACGGGCTGGCGGTGGATGCGCTGGAAGGGCTGGAGTCGGGCTGGGCCAGTTGCCCGGTCACGCAGAACGGCTGCCTGCGCATCATGTGCCGGTCGGCCTGTTCGACGCCTTCACGATGCAAGAGCTTGCCGAGGCGCTGGGATCCTCGTCGACAAGTCCGTCACACCAGTTCTGGCCCGACGAGATCGGCTTGCTCGACCCGGGCCGGCTGCGCATCGACCATCTGCACGGTCACCGGCAGCTGAGCGACTGCTGCCTGCCGGCGCTGGCGGTGCATCGCGGCGGCTGCTTCCTGTCCTTCGACGCACGCATTGCACTTGACGCGGTCAGAGGTGCGCAGCCGCGCCATTTGCGGCGCCTGCTGCCCGGCAGCAATTGAAGCTGCGCACCTCTGACGCGCGGGTGGGCCGCGATCCGCGATCCGCGAATCGGGACGCAAACCGGCCGTCATGAGCCCGTCGCGCCGGCCCTCCACTGACCGACCGGGCACGGCAGCGCGGCCTGTGCCTGACAGCATCCCGCGTGGCGGATGTCATGCGCCCGCCGCGGGTGTTGCCGGTGCGGCAGGGATATCGCCCCGCGCGTCCACTACCATCGCAGCCCGCGCACGCGCGTTCGCCGGTCCGGCCGGCGCGCGCCGCTGCGCGGCCCCAGCCCAGTAACCATTCCATGTGCGGCATCACCGGCATCTTCGACACCCGCTCCGAGCGCCCGATCGCGCCACCGGTGCTGCACCGGATGAACGAATCGCAGGCCCACCGCGGGCCCGACGAGGGCAGCCTGCATGTGGAGCCGGGCCTGGGCCTCGGCCACCGCCGGCTGTCGATCATCGACGTCGCCACCGGCCAGCAGCCGCTGTTCAACGCGGACCGCTCGGTGGTCATCGTCTTCAACGGCGAGATCTACAACTTCCAGCAGCTGATGCCCGAGCTGCAGGCGCTGGGCTGCCGCTTCCACACCCGCAGCGACACCGAGGTCATCGTGCACGCCTGGGAAGCCTGGGGCGAGGACTGCGTGCAGCGCCTGCGCGGCATGTTCGCCTTCGCGCTGTGGGACCGCAAGCGCCAGAGCTTCTTCATGGCGCGCGACCGGCTGGGCGTCAAGCCGATGTACTACGCGCTGCTCGACGACGGCATGCTGCTGTTCGGCAGCGAGCTGAAGTCGCTGCTGGCCTACCAGGACGGCCGCGGCGGGCTGAGACGCGAGCTCGACCCGCAGGCGCTGGAGGAATACTTCGCGCTCGGCTACGTGGCCGAGCCGCGCACCGTGTTCCGCCAGGCGCGCAAGCTGGAGCCGGGGCATTCGCTGTGCATCCGCCGCGGCGCGCCGATCCCGGCGCCGCGCAGCTACTGGGACCTGCGCTTCACGCTGGACAACCCGGTCAGCGCCGGCGACGCGCTCGAGGAACTGCGCGCGCGCCTGGCCGAATCGGTGAAGCTGCGCATGATCTCCGAGGTGCCGCTGGGCGCCTTCCTGTCCGGCGGCGTGGACAGCAGCGCCGTCGTCGCGACGATGGCCGGCCTGTCGGACACGCCGGTGCAGACCTGCAGCATCGCCTTCGACGACCCGGCCTTCAATGAAAGCGCTTTCGCGCAGAGGGTGGCCGAGCGCTACCGGACCGACCACTATGTCGAGACCGTGCAGAGCGACGACTTCGACCTGATCGACACGCTGGCGCGGCTGTACGACGAGCCCTACGCCGACAGCAGCGCCATCCCCACCTACCGCGTCTGCCAGCTGGCACGCAAGCGGGTGACCGTGGCGCTGTCGGGCGACGGCGGCGACGAAAGCTTCGGCGGCTACCGCCGCTATCGCATGCACCTGATGGAAGAGCGCATGCGCAGCGCGCTGCCGGCCGGCATCCGCCAGCCGCTGTTCGGCATGCTGGGCCGCGTCTACCCCAAGGCCGACTGGGCGCCGCGCATCTTCCGCGCCAAGACCACCTTCGAGGGCATGGCGCGCAGCTCGGTGGAGGCCTACTTCCACAGCGTCAGCATCCTGCGCGGGCCGATGCGCGCGCAGCTGTACAGCGCGGCGTTCAAGCGCGAGCTGGCCGGCTACGACGCGCGCGCGGTCTTCGAGCGCCATGCGGCCCGCCATGCCGAGCTCTCCCGCACCGACGACCCGCTGGCGCTGATCCAGTACCTGGACCTGAAGACCTACCTCGTCGGCGACATCAACACCAAGGTCGACCGCGCCAGCATGGCGCACAGCCTGGAGGTGCGCGAGCCGCTGATGGACCATCCGCTGGTCGAGTGGCTGGCCACGCTGCCGTCGGAGCTGAAGATCCGCGGGCAGGAGGGCAAGTACCTGCTGAAGAAGGCCATGGAGCCGAAGCTGCCGCACGAAGTGCTGTACCGGCCGAAGATGGGCTTCGCGGTGCCGCTGGCGCGCTGGTTCCGCGGGCCGTTGAAGCAGCGCGTGCGCGACGCGGTGCTGGGCGAGCGGCTGATGGACACCGGCTGGTTCGACCGCGCCTACCTGCAGCACCTGGTCGAGGCCCACCAGGCGGGCACGCGCGACTACAGCGCGCCGCTGTGGACGCTGCTGATGTTCGAGGCGTTCCTGCGCCATGTGGTGCATGGCGAAAGCTCGGTGCAGGACTCAGCGATGCGCTCGCCCGCACCGGCCTGCGCATGAACGCGAGCATCGAAAGGGGGCACATCGTGGAAGTCCAGCGACGCATCATCGATGTCAGCGGCACCCGGGTGGTGCTTGAACTGCCTGCGTCCTTCGTCAATCGCCGGGTCGAGGTCATCGCCCTCACCGTCGACGACGACACCGTGTCGCCCGAGCCGCGATCGGTTCGCCGGCCCAGCCCGCTGATCGCCGGCAAGGGACGCACCCTCGGTGACATCGTCGGCCCGGTGGTCGATCCGTCGGACTGGGCAGAGACCAAGTGATCGTCCTTGATTCGCACATCTGGTTCTGGTGGGTGAGCGGCGAACACGCACGCCTTTCACGTCCATTGGTGGAGGCACTGGCTTCGGTGGATACAACCTTTGGCGCCTACGACGAACTTGTAGGGCGGGTGCTCAGGTGAGAGGCAGCCCACGGTGATGCGCATCCTGCACGTCCTCGATCACTCGATCCCGCTGCACAGCGGCTACACCTTCCGCACGCTGGCGATCCTGCGCGAGCAGCGCCGCCTCGGCTGGCAGACGCTGCAGCTGACCACGCCCAAACAGGGGCATGGCACGGCGCGCGAGGAAAGCATCGACGGCCTGCGCCTGCTGCGTACCCCCAGCGCCGAAGGCGCCGGGCTGCTGCAGCAGATGCGCCTGACCGCGGCGCGCATCGCCGAGGTGGTGCGCGCCGAGCAGCCGGACCTGATCCACGCCCATTCGCCGGTGCTGAACGTGCTGCCGGCGCTGTGGGTGCGGCTGGGCTCGCGCGTGCCGGTGGTCTACGAGATGCGCGCCTCGTGGGAGGACGCCGCGGTCGACCACGGCAGCACCACCGAAGGCAGCCTGCGCTACCGGCTGTCGCGCGCGCTCGAATCCTTCGGCCTGCGCCGCGCCGACCAGGTCACGACCATCTGCGAAGGCCTGCGCGGCGACATCGCGGCGCGCGGCATCGCGCCCGAGGGCATCACGGTGATTCCGAACGCGGTCGACGCCGCGAACTTCCGCTTCGGCGTGCCGGCCGACCCGGCGCTGCAGCAGCGGCTGGGCCTGCAGGGCTGCACGGTCATCGGCTTCGCCGGCTCGTTCTACGGCTACGAGGGTCTGCACCTGCTGGTGCAGGCCTTCGGCCGGCTGCAGGCCGCCGACCCGGCGCTGCGCCTGCTGCTGGTCGGCGGCGGCCCGCAGGACGCCGCGCTGCGCGCCCAGGTGGCGCAGGCCGGCCTGGGCGGGCGCGTGATCTTCACCGGCCGCGTGCCGCACGACGAGGTGCAGCGCTACTACGAGCTGATCGACGTGCTCGCCTACCCGCGGCTGCCGATCCGCCTGACCGAGCTGGTCACGCCGCTGAAGCCGCTGGAGGCGATGGCGCAGGGGCGCATCTTCGTGGCCAGCGACGTCGGCGGCCACCGCGAGCTGATCCGCCCCGGCGAGACCGGCTACCTGTGCCCTGCGGGCGATGCCGCGGCGCTGGCGGCCGGCCTAGCCGATGCGCTGGCGCGCCGCGACGAATGGCCGGCGATGCGCGCGCGCGCGCGGCGCTTCGTCGAGCAGGAGCGCAGCTGGCAGGGCAGCGTCGGCCGCTATGCCGCGGTGTACCGCCGTGCGCTGCAGCGCCGCGGCCGCGACGTGCCGCTGGCGCTGGGCGCCTGAAGAAGGCTAAGGCACCAGGGCATGTGCGGCATCCACGGACTGATCCAACTCGACGGCACGCCGGTGCAGCCGCGCTGGCTCAGCGCGATGGGCCACGTCACTGCCCACCGCGGGCCGGACGACGAAGGCCAACACATCGACGGCCACTGCGGCATCGCCATGCGCCGGCTGTCGATCATCGACCTCGAGGGCGGGCACCAGCCGATGGCCAATGCCGACGGCTCGCTGGTCATCGTCTGCAACGGCGAGATCTACAACTTCCGCGAGCTGCGCGCCGAGCTGCAGTCCGCCGGCTTCGCCTTCCGCACCGGCTCGGACAGCGAAGTGCTGCTGCACGGCTATGCCGCCTGGGGCGACGAGGTCGTGCAGCGCCTGAACGGCATGTTCGACTTTGCGCTGTGGGACGCGCGCCGCCGCCGGCTGCTGATCGGCCGCGACCGCCTGGGCGTCAAGCCGCTGTACGTGCTGCAGGACGGGCGGCGCCTGGCCTTCGCCACCGAGGCCAAGGCGCTGCTGCAGCTGCCGGGCGTGCGCGCCGAGATCGACCAGGACTGTCTGGCCGACTACCTGCACCTGGGCTACGTGCCGGCGCCGCGCAGCATGTTCCGCGGCATCCGCAAGCTGCCGCCGGCCACGCTGCTGGCGGTGGAGGACGGCCGCGTGCGCGAGTGGTGCTGGTGGCGCCTGCCCGCCGAGGTGGACACCACCGTCTCCGAAGCCGAATGGGTGGAGCGCGTGCGCGACGGCATCGAGCGCTCGGTGCGCATGCAGATGGTCAGCGACGTGCCGATCGGCGCCTTCCTGTCCGGCGGCGTCGATTCCAGCGCGGTAGTCGCGGCGATGGCGCGGCACAGCACGCAGCCGATCCGCAGCTACGCGATCGGCTTCGAGGGCGGCGCCGCCGAGCAGCTGTACAACGAGCTGCCCTATGCGCGACGCGTCGCCCGGCTGTTCGGCACCGAGCACCACGAGATCGTCGTCAAGCCCGACGTCGTCGGCCTGCTGCCGCGGCTGGTGTGGCACATGGACGAGCCGATCGCCGACTCGGCCTTCATCACCACCTACCTGGTCAGCGAGTTCGCGCGCCGCGACGTCAAGGTGATCCTCTCCGGCGTCGGCGGCGACGAGCTCTTCGGCGGCTACCGCCGCTACCTCGGCGGGCACTACGCCGCCCGCTACCACGCGCTGCCGGGCTGGGCGCGGCGCGTGGCCGGCGCCGCCGCCGCGCGTCTGCCCGCCGACCGGCATCACAAGTGGATGAACCTCGCGCGCCTGGCCAAGGGCTTCATCGCCAGCGCCGAGATGGCGCCGGACGCGCGCTACCGCAGCTACCTGCAGGTGCTGGCGCGCGAGCGCGTGGCCACGCTGATGCTGGCCGCGCCGCCGCGCGGCGAGGACGCGCTCGCCGCCGCCTTCGCCGAAGCCGGCCAGGCCGACGAGCTGAACCGCATGCTGGCCGTGGACGCGCGCACGCAACTGCCCGACGACCTGCTGCTGCTGACCGACAAGATGAGCATGGCGGTTTCGCTGGAATGCCGCGTGCCGCTGCTCGACCACGAACTGGTGGAGATGGCGGCGCGCATCCCGGCGCAGCACAAGCTCGAGCGCGGGCGCCTGAAGCACCTGATGAAGGCGGCTTTGACGCCGACGCTGCCCGACGACATCCTGCACCGCGCCAAGCGCGGCTTCGGCACGCCGATGGGCGCCTGGCTGAAGAAGGAGCTGCTGCCCATGGTGCACGCGCTGCTGTCGGCCGAGACGGTGCGCCGCCGCGGCCTGTTCGACCCGGCCGCCGTGGGCGCATTGCTGGCCGAGCACGAGGCGCAGCGCAGCGACGCCACCGACGCGCTGCTGGCGCTGCTGAACCTCGAGGTCTGGAGCCGCATCTACCTGGACGGCCAGGCGCCCGACGCGCTGGCTGACGAACTGCAGCACCTGGCCGGCGGCCGGGCCGAGCGCCGGCCGACACCGGCACCCGCACCAGCGCCGACGGTGACCGAACCCGCATGAACATCCTGTACCTGTGCCACCGCTTCCCGTACCCGCCCAAGCGCGGCGGCAAGATCCGGCCCTTCAACATGATCCGCCACCTGCAGGCCAGCGGCCACCGCGTGAGCGTGTGCTCGCTGGCGCGCTCCGAGGCCGAGGCCGAGGAAGGCCGCGGCATCGCGCCGCACTGCGAGGCCTTCGAGATCGGGCTGGTGCGCGAGCCGCTGCAGTGGGCGCGCATGATCGTGCGCCTGCCGCTGCTGACGCCCTCGTCGATGGGCTACTTCTACAGTGCCGACCTGGCGCGCAAGGTACGCGCCCTGCTGGCCGCGCAGCGCTGGGACCTGATCTTCGTGCACTGCTCGTCGGTGGCGCCCTACGTGCAGCACGTGCGCGACGTGCCCAAGATCCTGGACTTCGGCGACATGGACTCGCAGAAGTGGCTGGAATACGCGCACTACAAGCCCTTCCCGCTGTCGCTGGGCTACACGCTCGAAGGCAACAAGATGCTGTGGGCCGAAAAGCGCCTGGCGCGGCGCTTCGACCTGTGCACCGCGACCACGCGCGCCGAATGGCAGACGCTGCAGGACTACGGCACCGGCGCGGCCACCGACTGGTTCCCCAACGGCGTCGACGCCGGCTTCTTCAGCCCCACCGACGGCGCCTATGACGCCGACACCATCAGCTTCATCGGCCGCATGGACTACTACCCCAACCAGGAGTGCATGGCGCGCTTCTGCAAGGAGGTGTGGCCGCTGCTCAAGGCGCGCCGCGCCGGCATGAAGCTGCTGATCGTCGGCGCCGACCCCTCGCCCGAGATGCGCGCGCTGGGGCAGCTGCCCGGCGTCACCGTGACCGGCAGCGTGCCCGACGTGCGGCCGTACATTCGCGGCTCGGCGCTGATGGTCGCGCCGCTGGCCATCGCGCGCGGCACGCAGAACAAGATCCTCGAGGCGATGGCCATGGGCGTGCCGGTGGTCACCAGCCGCGCCGCGGCCGGCGGCGTCGATGCCGAGGCTGAAACCCACTTCCTGGTGGCCGACGGCGCCCAGGCCACCGCCGACGCGGTGCTGCGCATCGTCGAACAGCCGGCCGAGCGGGCGCGTCTGGCCCAGGCCGGGCGCGCACGCATGCTGAGCCACCACGCCTGGCCGAGCTCGATGCGCCGGCTGGATGCCATCATCGAACGTTGTGTCGACAGCTTCGCCGCGGCGCAGCTGCCGGCATCCAGGACCCTTGCATGAAGATCAGCATTTTCGGACTCGGTTACGTCGGCGCGGTGTCGCTGGCCTGTCTGGCGCGCGACGGCCACGAGGTCATCGGCGTCGACATCGACCGCAGCAAGCTCGACCTGATCGCCGCCGGCAAGACGCCGGTGGTCGAGGAGGGCATGGTCGAGCTGATGCGGCAGGTGGCGGCCGGCGGGCGTGTGCAGGTCACCACCGACGCGCAGGAAGCGGTGCTGGGCAGCGAGATCAGCCTGGTCTGCGTCGGCACGCCCAGTGCGCCCAACGGCAGCCAGGACCAGGGCGCGGTGCTGCGCCTGGCCGAGCAGATGGGCCGCGCGCTGGCGCGCAAGAGCGAGCCGCACGTGGTGGTATTCCGCAGCACGCTGGTGCCGGGCACGGTGGAGGAGGTGCTGCGCCCGATCGTCGAGCGCGAGTCCGGCAAGAAGGACGGCGTGGACTTCCACCTGTGCTTCCAGCCCGAGTTCCTGCGCGAAGGCAGCTCGATCCGCGACTACGACAAGCCGCCGTTCACGGTAGTCGGCGCCAATGCCGAGGCGGCGTATGCGCGGCTGGAGCAGCTCTTCGGCCACCTGCCGTGCAGGTTCCTGCGCACCTCGGTACGCGCCGCCGAGATGATGAAGTACTGCTGCAACAACTTCCATGCGCTGAAGATCACCTTCGCCAACGAGACCGCGCGGCTGTGCGCGGCGCTGGGTGTGGACCCCTTCGAGGTCATGGACCTGGTGTGCCAGGACACGCAGCTGAACATCTCCAAGGCCTACCTGCGGCCCGGCTTCGCCTTCGGCGGCAGCTGCCTGCCGAAGGACCTGCGCGCCACGCAGTACCTGGCAAAGACGCGCGACGTCGAGGTGCCGATGCTTTCGGCGATCCTGGCCAGCAACCAGAACCACCTTGATGCGGCCTTCGACAAGGTGGCGGCGGCGGCCCAGCGCAAGGTCGGCTTCGTCGGCCTGAGCTTCAAGACCGGCACCGACGATCTGCGCGAGAGCCCGCTGGTCACGCTGGCCGAGCGCCTGATCGGCAAGGGCTACGAGCTGCGCATCTACGACCCCGAGGTGCATCTGGCGCGGCTGCTGGGCGCGAACAAGAGCTTCATCGAGAAGCATCTGCCGCATATCGGGCAGATGCTGCTGCCCGACCTGGCTTCGGTGATCGACGGCAGCGAGGTGATCGTGCTGGGCAGCTCGAGCCCGGCAGTGCTGGAGGCTTTGGACAGCAGGCTGGGGTCCCAGGTCGTGATCGACATGGTCGGCCTCAAGCCAGACCATCCGCTGCACAAGGCCCGTGTCGTCGGCCTGTGCTGGTGAGCAGTCATTCGAAGGAAGACGCATGAGTGCTCTTGCTCACCGCTTGCTGGGCCGCTGGTACGGCCACCTGCCGCACCCGTACCGGATCTTCGAGCGCCGCGTCGAGGAACTGATCGGGCCTCGGGTTGAGGTCCTGCTGGACGCAGGGTGTGGTCGGACGGCGCCCGTGCTGCGCAAGTTTCTTGGCCGCGTGCCTAGGCTGATCGGGGTGGAACTGGTCGATTTCACCGACGTCCCCAGCGGGATCGACACGCACAAGACGGACCTGGCCCATCTGCCGTTGGCGGATGCCAGCGTGGACCTGATCATGTCGCGCAGCGTCTTCGAGCATCTGACGGACCCGCAGAGTGTCTATCTGGAACTGGCGCGGGTGTTGCGTCCCGGCGGCCGCATCGTTTTTCTGACTGCGAACCTGTGGGACTACGGCACCTTCGCCGCGCGTCTGGTTCCGAACCGCTTCCACGGCAGCGTGGTCAAGGCGGTTGAAGGGCGAGCCGAGGAAGACACGTTTCCTACCGCCTACAAGACGAACACGCGCCGTGACGTGCAACGCCTGGCGCAGGCCAGCGGCCTGCATATCGAGTCGTTCGACTATCTGAGCCAGTATCCGAACTATCTGCTGTTCAACGGCCTGTTGTTTGCCGTCGGCACGGTTTACGAAAAGCTGATCAGCAGATTCGACGCGCTGCGCTTCCTGCGGGGCTGGATTCTGGTGACCCTCGTCAAGCCGGCTTGACCCACACACCATGCAGCTGATTCGCGGTAGGGGTTCGCCCGCCATCTGGCTCGGCCTGCTGCTGCTGCTGGTCTCCCTGGGCCTGGCTGCGCCGCAACTGCGCAGCGCCACCGAGATGGTACGCGCGCGCAATGCGCTGTCGCTGGGCCCCGACGTGAGCGAGGCAGACTTGGCCTGGGCGCCGGACGCACGTCCGGCAGACTATTTGGGCGAACGCGTCGCGCCGGCAGCCTACTTCATCGACCTGGTCCGCCAACTGCATCTCGACGAGGCGGGCAGTGACTGGGCACGGGCGCTGGCGATCAGCCACCATCTGCTGGGTTCGGCCTCCAGGCTCAACGGCGGCGCCATCCAGTCAGACTTGCGCCATACCCACGAACGCATCACGCTTCATGGTGACGGCTACTGCGGCGATTTCGTCCGTGTCTTCACTGCGATCGCAAATGCCGCGGGCATGAGCGTCAGGCCCTGGGCCTTTTCGTTCGACGGCTATGGCGGGCACGGTCACGTCTGGGTCGAGATCTGGGACCGCGAACGGGCCGCCTGGGTGCTGGTCGACGTCTTCCAAAACTACTACTACACGCTCGACACGCCGGTGCCCTTGTCGGCGTTGGAACTGCGTGCCGCGCTATCGACAAAGGATGCCCGGCTGCAACTGCACCGGCTCGATGACCGCGTGCCTCCCGGCTGGGCGGTCGAAGCCAAAGCTCGCGACTACCTCGCGCGCGGCCTGCCCGAGTGGTACGTCCCGTGGGGCAACGACGTGCACACGATCGACCAGGCCCCCGCGGTGCGTGCTGCGGCTGGCTTGTCACGCGCCCTCGAAGGCGTGGCGGCATTGGCTGCCGGTGTGCAGCCCGAAGTGAGGCTGCTCGCCGCGCGGGACAACGCCGCGCCGCGGGAGGCGCTGCGTGGCGTGCGCCAGCGGCTGGTCTGGTCGGCAGGCCTCGGTCTCGCCGCACTGTCCATCCTGCTCTGGCCGGCGCGCCGCCGGGATGCAACCCACGGTGCCGCTGCAGACGGGGGGTGGCCTGCGGTCGGCGTCGTCGGCCCCTTGCCGCCTCCGCCGGGCGGCATGGCCAACCAGTGCGAGCAGCTGGTCCGGCTGCTGCGCAACGACGGCGCGCGGGTCGAGATCGTGCGTACCAACGCGCCGTACCGGCCCGCGATCGTCGGCCGGGTGCCGTTCGTGCGCGCGGTGTTCCGGTTGCTGCCGTTCCTGTGGCGGCTGTGGCGGGCTGCGGGGCGCAATCAGGTGCTGCACGTGCTGGCCAATTCCGGCTGGGCCTGGCACCTGATCGCGGCGCCGGCGTTGTGGATCGGACGCCTGCGCGGCACGCCGATCGTCGTCAACTATCGGGGCGGGCTGGCCGACGAGTTCCTGTCGCGCGCGCCGCGCCACGTGCACCGCAGTCTGCGCGGCGCCGCGGTGCGTGTCACGCCGTCGGACTTCCTGCGGCGCGTCTTCGCGGGCCACGGGCTGGATGCCGAGGTGATTCCGAACATCGTCGACCTCGACCGCTTCCAGGTTCGCGTGCCGCGCGACTTCGGCGATGCACCGCACATCGTCGTCGCGCGCAACCTCGAGCCGATCTACGGGCTGGGGACAGCGATCGACGCGTTTGCGCGGCTGCGCCGCGACTATCCGCTTGCCAGGCTGACGATCGCCGGCGCGGGGCCGCAGCAGGCCGAGCTGCAGGCCCGCGCCGCCGCGCTCGGCCTGGCCGATGCCGTGCACTTCCCCGGCAGCGTCCCGCACCGCGAGATGCCGGCGCTGTACGCCAGCGCCGACGTTGCCCTGAACCCCAGCACCGTCGACAACATGCCGAACTCGGTGCTAGAGGCCTACGCGAGCCACCTGCCGCTGGTCAGCACCGACGCCGGCGGTGTGCCGGACATCGTCGACGACGGCCGCAGCGGGCTGCTGGTCCCGGTGGGCGATGCGCCGGCGATGGCGCAGGCGCTGCGGCGCGTACTGTCGGACCGCGAGCTTGCGCGCCGCCTGGTCGAGGCAGGCGAGTTGCGCGTGCAGACCTTTGCCTGGCCGGTGGTGCGCACGATGTGGCTGCGCGCCTACCGGCGTGCCATTGGCGGAGCCGCGTGATGCCGGGCCTGTACACGTCGATCTGCGCCGGCGCGCTGTTCCCGCTGCACGAGCGGCTGAAGGGCCACGATAGCGTCGCGCGCCGCCGCGCGCTCGAGGCCAGCCAATGGGACACACCGGAGCAGATCGCTCGGGCCCAGGTGGAGCGGCTGCGCGCCTTTCTGGTCGAGATCGGACGCACCGTGCCGTACTACGCACGCATGTTCGACGAGCTGCGTTTCGACCCGTGCGCACTCGACTCGGTGGCCGCACTGCAGTCGCTTCCGCGCCTGGACAAGGCGTTGATCCGCGCCAACGTCGAGGCGTTGAAGGCGCAGCCGCATGGTCCGCTGACGCGCTACAACACCGGCGGCTCGTCGGGCCAACCGTTGGTCTTCTACATCGGCAAGGCGCGCAAGAGCCACGACGTCGCGGCCAAGTGGCGCGCGACGCGCTGGTGGGATGTCGACATCGGCGACGCCGAGGCGGTGATCTGGGGCTCGCCCATCGAACACGGTGCGCAGGACCGCCTGAAGACGCTGCGCGACCGACTGTTCCGCAGCACGCTGCTGCCGGCTTTCGAGATGAGCCCGCAGAAGCTGGATCGGTTCGTCGCGTGGATCCGTCAGCACCGGCCGCGCATTCTGTTCGGCTACCCGTCGGCTCTGTCGCACATCGCCCGGCATGCGATGCAGCGCGGCATCCGGCTCGACGACCTCGGAATCCGTGTCGCCTTCGTCACCTCGGAGCGGCTGTACGACGACCAGCGCGAGGCCATCGCGCGTGGCTACGGCTGCCGCGTGGCCAACGGCTACGGCGGCCGCGATGCCGGCTTCATTGCGCACGAGTGCCCGCGCGGCGGCATGCACCTGAGCGCCGAGGACATCGTGGTCGAGCTGCTCGACGAGCATGGCCGCGCGGTGCCGGCAGGCAGCGCAGGCGAGATCGTCGTCACGCACATGGCCACCGCCGAGTTCCCGTTCGTGCGCTATCGCACCGGGGACATCGCGGTGCTGGACGAGCGGCGTTGCGCCTGCGGCCGCGGGCTGCCGATGCTGCGTGAGATCCAGGGTCGCAGCACCGACTTCGTCGTTGCCGCCGACGGCACCGTGATGCACGGGCTGGCGCTGATCTACGTGGTGCGCGATCTGCAGGGCATCCAGGCCTTCAAGGTGACCCAGGAGTCGCGCCAGGCTACGCGCGTCGAGATCGTCGCCGGCGATGGCTTCGACCCCGGTGTCGCGGAGCACATCGTGCACGGCTTCAAGGCGCGACTGGGTTCGGATGTGGCGGTCCGGGTCGAGCTCGTGCCGTCGATCCCGCCCGAGAAGTCGGGCAAGTATCGTTACATCGTCAGCCACGCGATCGGTGGCGCAACGGCCTCGACTCCCTGAAGATGCGCGATATCGCACTGACCCTGGTCATCCTTCCGCTGCTGCTGTGGACTTTCAGGCAGCCGGCCGTCGGCGCCTACCTCTGGGCCTGGCTGTCGCTGATGAATCCGCACAAGCTGACCTGGGGTTTCGCGTACTCGATGCCCTTTGCGCAGGCAAGCGCCTTGGTCACGCTGCTGACCCTTGCGCTCACGAAGAAGCGGCACCCCTTCCCGTTGACGCCGGTAACGGTGCTGCAACTGGCGCTGTTCGGGTGGATGACGCTGACTTGCTTTTTCGCCTGGAACCTGCCTGAGGTCGTCCTAGAGCGCTGGGTGTTCGTCGCGAAGATTCAGGTCATGCTGTTCGTGACCTGGATGCTGTTGCGCGGCCGCCTGCAGGTCGAACTGCTGATCTGGATCGTCGCGCTGTCGGTGGGTTTCTACGGCATCAAGGGAGGGCTCTGGACGATCGCCACCGGCGGCGGTGGCCGAGTCTGGGGCCCGCCGGGCGGGATGATCCAGGACAACAACGCACTCGCGGCCTCGCTGGTGATGTTGGTGCCGTTGTTCGCCTACCTGTACCAGGTGCAGCTCCGGCGCTGGGTGCGCGGCGCGCTGGCGCTCGCGATCGTGTTCATCGCCTTTGCGATCCTCGGCTCGCAGTCGCGTGGGGCGCTGCTCGCGCTGCTGGCGATGGCATTGTTCATGGGTCTGAAGGGAACGCACCCAGTGCGCACGACGCTTGCGCTGGTGCTGCTGCTTGCGGTGGCGATCCCGTTCATGCCCGAGTCGTGGTTCGAGCGCATGGAGACGATTCAGAGCTACGAGGCCGAAAGCTCGGCGATGTCGCGCGTATACAGCTGGACCACGTACTGGAACGCGGCGCGCGACAACCCGGTGACCGGTGTCGGCTTCCGAGCGGACGACGACGCGATCTACGAGCGCTACGCCCCCACCGGGCCCGAGTTCGACATCTTCGCCAAGAAGTCCTGGGTGGCGCACAGCATCTACTTCCAGATGCTCGGCGAGCATGGCTTCGTGGGGCTCGCGCTGTTCCTCGTCTTCTTCGGCGTGGTGTGGTTGCGGGCCGGGCAATTGGCGCGACGTGCCCGGAAGATGCCCGGCTTCTCCGACTGGGTACCCAAGCTGATGCCGATGATCCAGGTGAGCCTGATCGGGTACGCGGTCGGTGGCGCCTTCCTGTCGTTGGCGTACTTCGACCTGCCTTATTACATCGTGTGCTTCGTCGTGCTTGTCGAAGCGACCATGCGCGAGGGGGTGCCGGCGCCCAGGGCTGCAGCGGCCAGCGCCGCCAATACCGTGTCGATGCAGAGCGAAAAGAGCCCGACGACATGAACGTGCCGCGTTCCCAGGCGCTGGTCCCGGAGCGCGCGGCGCGGGGCCTTCAGTGAGCCGGGCGTTGAACGCCGTGCTCGTCCGCGCGGCCGGCCGTGTCCTGGGCGGCCGTGATCGACTGAGCGTCATCGCGCTGCACAGCATCCGCAAGGCGCCCGACCCGCTGTTTCCCGCGGAGCTCGACGTGGCGGCATTCGACCGCCTGGTCGCGCACCTGGCCGGCAACTACAGTGTGATGCGACTTGGCGACGGCTTCGAGGCGCTGCGCAGCGGCCGCCTGCCGCCGCGTGCCCTCGTGATCACCTTCGACGATGGTTACGCCGACAACGCGACGCTGGCGCTGCCGGTGCTGCGTCGGCGTGGGGTGGCCGCCACCTTCTTCGTTGCCACCGGCTTCCTCGATGGTGGCCTGATGTGGAACGATTCCGTCATCGAGTGCCTGCGGCGCAGCACGCGTCCAAGCGTCGACCTCAGTTCCTTCGGGCTGCGCGAGGCGCGACTGGGTTCGATGGATGATCGGCGGGCGGCGATAGACGCGCTGCTGCCGGTGATCAAGTACCAGACGCTGGCCGTGCGGCGCGAGATGCTGGCGCGGCTGCAGGCACTGTGCGGCGACCCCGAACTGCCGCGCACGCTGATGATGACCTCGACGCAGGTGCGCGAGCTGGCAGCTGCCGGCATGGAAATCGGTGCGCATACGGTCAACCATCCGATCCTGGCCTGCGAGATGCTCGCGACCGTGCAAGCCGAGGTCGCCGAGAGCCGGCGGGAGCTGCAGGCACTGACGGGGCAATCGGTCGACGTTTTTGCGTTCCCGAACGGTCGACCCGGCAAGGACTATCGCCGCGAGCATGTCCAGGTGCTGCGCGACCAAGGTTTTCGATGCGCGGTTTCGACGGCGCACGGCATCGCGGCCCCTGGCGACGACCCGCTGCAGCTGCCGCGCTTCACGCCCTGGGATCGTTCCTTCTGGCGCTGGTCGATGCGCCTGCTGCACGCCCAGCGTGTAGCCGCCGCCGCCGCGTAGACTCGGGTCAACCCAAAAATCCAGTTCATACGCGTTGTGGCTCCGCGAGCCGCATATCCTTGCTGCAATGCTTCGAGAACCTGTTCGATACATCGTGGTGCTGCTGGGTCTTGGTGCCGTCTGGCCTCTAACGTCCCTGTGTGCGCCCGCTCCGGCTGCGGCCGGAGCGACCCAGGTGACAGAGCGCGCCGCGGCGGCGGCTGGTGTGGGAACGCCGCTCGCAGGAAGCAAGCTGTCGATGCTGGCCGGCGTGTCTCCAGGAACCTGGTTCGAGATCCCCAACAGCCGTTTGCTGGATGTGCTTCCGCCGGAGTCGTCGCGGCCCCCGGTGCGGTACATCGTCGGCCCGAAGGCGATCGTCAGCGCCTGGAACGGAGCGGTCTTCAATACGCGGCTGCAGCGGCTGGACATCTTCGCCAGCGGCGGGCATGGCGACTACTGCGGCAACGAATACCTGAGCTTCGACATGCAGAAGCTGCGCTGGGAACTGATGCAGGGGCCGAGCCGCTTGGACGGTTTCGACCTGCGTACCGGCATCGTCGACGAGTCGATCGATCTGCACGGCGTGCCCGTCGAAGCACGCAAGCGCAACAGAATGGGCTTCGCGCCGGATGGCCGCCCGATCTCGCGCCACACCTACGGAGGGCAGGTCTATCACCCCGAGTTGGGTGTTTCATTCATGTTCGGCGGCTCATTGTGTTCAGGCGCGGGTACCGCCGACGACAGATGGTGGTCCGTGACTCCCGACGGCAAATACAAGTACCTCGGAGGGGATGGCGGCTGGACGGGTCTGGGCCTGTTTGCCACCTACGATCCGGCCTCAAGCCACATCTTCCTGACTCTGGCAGGGAATGTCACGGAGTTTGATCCTGTGCGCAATCTCAAGACGGTGCGCACGAAACGCGGCACGAATGGCACTTGGGGTCAGGTGGCCGCCATCGACTCCAAACGCCATCGCCTGCTCGTCTTGGGCCACCTGAATCCGCGCTCCATCGAGTCGAGACCCTTCGTCTTCGACTTGAAGTCGGGGCGCATCGACTTCGTCGACCTGGACCATGCTCCATTCGCTTCTGTCGTTGGGCTTGGTCTGAGCTATGTCCCGCGCCTCGACTGCTTCGTCGTGTGGATGGGCGGTTCGACGCTGTACTACATCGACCCTGAGACATTCTCGGTTTCAGAGCGAAGGACGTCTGCGCCTGCGCCGCCCTTCACCGCGAACGGCATGTACGGCCGCTTCGCCTACAGCGCGGTCTACGACGGGTTCGTTGTGGTCTCGGCTGCCGACCAGAACGTGCATTTCCTCAAGCTGCCTCAATGAGCCCCAGGCCCGGCCCGTGTCCGCCACTCAGCCGCAGGACTGCATCCGCCGCAGGATTGTCGAAGAATCTTACGGTCAAGTCGCCACGGGAGGGCCAGGTCGCAGCGCCGCTCATGTGGGACGCGGGGGTGTTGTCGATGGCGCACTTCTTGCAAGCGGAAGCTGATTTCGACGTTGAAGGGACAGGTCTATGCTTTGGGCAACTGCGGGCAGGCAGCTGGTGCGTGCGTGGCGCATGAGGCAACCGCGCTTCGCCTCCGGGGCGTTGGTCGTCGCCATGCTCGCGCTGCTGCCGGCGGCGGCCAGTGCGGAGCCGTACCGGCTCGCCATCGGTTCCGAGCTGGGGCGGCGGCTGTCGAACCTGCCCGAGAACAGCTGGGTCCGGCTGAACCTGAACGAGTTCCAGGACGTGTGGACGCCGCTGGACCAGCGACCCCGGCCGCCAGAGGCGCCATCCAGCGGCGGGCCTTACAGCATCCTCGACGCGTGGAGCTCTATGGCCTGGGACAGCAACCGCGGAAGTCTGATCATCTGGGGTGGCGGACATGCCAACTACCCAGGAAACGAAATCTATCGCTGGAACGCCGACCAGTTGCTCTGGGAGCGTGCATCGCTGCCTTCGCAGGTCGTGCTCACGAGTCCTGGAGGCGCTTTGTTCGAGGCAATCGACGGGCCTTTTAATGCCCCGATCGCGGCGCACACCTACGACAGCTCGGAGTTCCTGCCGATCAGCGACCGATTCGTGACCTTCGGCGGCGCGGCCTTTAATACGGGACACTACTTCGAGCTTTCCGACGGGCGCCGCAGCGGGCCGTACTTCTGGGATCCGTCGCGCGCCAATGCCAATTCGGTGGGCGGCACGCAGGGTTCTCAGGTCAAGCCGGACCTCTATCCCTTGGTCAGCGGTGGCCGCATGTGGCAGAACCGGAGCAACCTGCATCCAAGCTATCCGGGCGAGTTGAAGCCCGGCTGGGGCGGTACCTACTGGATCTACGGCAACACTGCCTATACCGAGGAAAACGGCAAGGACGTGCTCTACCTCCAGGCCAGTTCGGAGCTGTACCGCTATACCGTGCACGACGTCGCCAACCCAGCGCTGGACACCTACGAGCGTGTGGGGCGCTACAGCCAGTATCCGTTCAGCGGGCAGGGGGCGGGGGCGCTCGACCCGGAACGGAAGATCTACCTCCGCACGGCCAACACGACCTTTACCTACTGGACGCTGCAAAACCCGGGCTCCAACAACCAGAACACGATCTTCTCGCCGATGGTGAGCTCGGGCAGCTTTCCGCTCTCCGACCTGAAGAACCACGGCCTGGACTTCGACCCGATGCGCAAGTCCTTCCTGCTTTGGGGCGGGCAGCGCGAGGTCTGGCAGCTGACGGCGCCGGCCAACCTGGCGGGCGGCCAGTGGACCTTGGCGCCGCTGAATCCTGCGTCGACGGCGGCGCCCAACCTGGCCGCGGCGGTCGGCACGAAGACCGGCATCCTCGGGAAGTGGAAGTACGTTGCCGCGCTCGACGTGTTTCTCGGCATCATCGACAAGAACAAGGGCGAGGTCTGGGCCTACAAGCCCGCGAACTGGCGGCCCAAGGTGCATGAGGCGCTGCCCTACGTCGTCACGCCTGCGACGGGCTCGGTGCATGCAGCTGGCAGCGGCATTCCGGTGCGCGTCGACTCGGTCGACAAGACGGTGACCTACGTCGCCGTCTACGCCAACGGTAGCGCGATCGGTACGGCCACGGCGGTGCCATACGCCTTCGTCTGGAACGGGGCCGCGAATGGCAACCACACGCTCACCGTACGCACCGTCGGTACCGATGGCGTCGAGCGCGTGTCGCCGCCGGTCAACATCAGTGTCGGCGCTGCGGGCAACATCGCACCGACGGTGACGCTGACGGCGCCGGGGGCGGGGCAGAGCTTCGCGCAGGGCGGGGTGATCGGGGTGCAGGCCACGGCTGCGGACAGCGACGGGGCTGTGGCGCGGGTGGAGTTCTACGCCAATGGTGTGAAGCTGGGCGAGGACACGACGGCGCCGTACAGCCTTGCCTGGAGCGGGGCGGCGGTGGGCAGCCACACGCTGACGGCGGTGGCCGTGGACGACGGCGGGGCGAGCAAGACCTCGGCGGCAGTGGGTATCACGGTGACCTCCGGTGCGGCGAACCAGCCGCCGACGGTGGCGCTGACGGCGCCGGCGGCGGGGCAGAGCTACGCGCAAGGTGCGGTGGTCACCTTGCAGGCCACGGCCGCGGACAGCGACGGCACGGTGGCGCGGGTGGAGTTCTACGCCAACGGGGTCAAGCTCGGCGAGGACCTGAACGCGCCGTACACCTACAGCTGGGGCGCGGCGGGGCTGGGCAGCCACACGCTGACGGCGGTGGCGGTGGACAACGGCGGGGCGAGCAAGACTTCGGCGGCGGTGGGCATCAACGTGGTGGCTGGTGGCTCGGGCAACGAGACGATGGTCACGTTGCAGGACGGCGTGGCCGGCTATGCCGGGACGACGGAGACCTATGTCTACGAATATCACGCGAACAACAACTTCGGCACTGATCAGTACCTGCAGGACAAGGCCACGGGAACCCGTATCCGTAGTCTGGTGAGGTTTGCGATCTTCCAGTCCGAGGGTGGGCCGGTGCCCGACGGGGCGGCGATCGTGTCGGCGAGCCTGAATCTGTACAAGTACGGCTACTACGACACCAAGTACCAGCTCAAGCCGATGCTGGTGGAGTGGAGCGAGACCGCAGCGACGTGGAACCAGCGCACGGCGGGTGCGCCCTGGGCGGTGGCGGGTGCGCTGGGGCAGGGCAGCGACGCGGCCGCGGCTGCGGACGCGCAGGCCGATGCAGGCTGGGATCCGGGCTGGGTGGTGTTCGACATCACCGGGGGCGTGCAGGCGATCGCGGCGGGCAGTCGCAGCAATCTGGGCTGGGTGCTGGACACGCTCAGCGGCAATGGCAACGTCAAGCGCTTCTACAGCAGCGAGTACGCCGCCAATCCGGCCCTCAGACCCAAGCTCGTGCTGCGTTACGTGGCCAATGGCAGCAGCAACATCGCACCGACGGTGACGCTGACGGCGCCGGGGGCGGGGCAGAGCTTCGCGCAGGGCGGGGTGATCGGGGTGCAGGCCACGGCTGCGGACAGCGACGGGGCTGTGGCGCGGGTGGAGTTCTACGCCAATGGTGTGAAGCTGGGCGAGGACACGACGGCGCCGTACAGCCTTGCCTGGAGCGGGGCGGCGGTGGGCAGCCACACGCTGACGGCGGTGGCCGTGGACGACGGCGGGGCGAGCAAGACCTCGGCGGCAGTGGGTATCACGGTGACCTCCGGTGCGGCGAACCAGCCGCCGACGGTGGCGCTGACGGCGCCGGCGGCGGGGCAGAGCTACGCGCAAGGTGCGGTGGTCACCTTGCAGGCCACGGCCGCGGACAGCGACGGCACGGTGGCGCGGGTGGAGTTCTACGCCAACGGGGTCAAGCTCGGCGAGGACCTGAACGCGCCGTACACCTACAGCTGGGGCGCGGCGGGGCTGGGCAGCCACACGCTGACGGCGGTGGCGGTGGACAACGGCGGGGCGAGCAAGACTTCGGCGGCGGTGGGCATCAACGTGGTGGCTGGTGGCTCGGGCAACGAGACGATGGTCACGTTGCAGGACGGCGTGGCCGGCTATGCCGGGACGACGGAGACCTATGTCTACGAATATCACGCGAACAACAACTTCGGCACTGATCAGTACCTGCAGGACAAGGCCACGGGAACCCGTATCCGTAGTCTGGTGAGGTTTGCGATCTTCCAGTCCGAGGGTGGGCCGGTGCCCGACGGGGCGGCGATCGTGTCGGCGAGCCTGAATCTGTACAAGTACGGCTACTACGACACCAAGTACCAGCTCAAGCCGATGCTGGTGGAGTGGAGCGAGACCGCAGCGACGTGGAACCAGCGCACGGCGGGTGCGCCCTGGGCGGTGGCGGGTGCGCTGGGGCAGGGCAGCGACGCGGCCGCGGCTGCGGACGCGCAGGCCGATGCAGGCTGGGATCCGGGCTGGGTGGTGTTCGACATCACCGGGGGCGTGCAGGCGATCGCGGCGGGCAGTCGCAGCAATCTGGGCTGGGTGCTGGACACGCTCAGCGGCAATGGCAACGTCAAGCGCTTCTACAGCAGCGAGTACGCCGCCAATCCGGCCCTCAGACCCAAGCTCGTGCTGCGTTACCAGTAGCTGCCGCGCCGCCGCCGCGATTGGGTACCCGGGTCTGTGAAAGCGCGCTCTATGCCGACTGACCCCAGCGAGCAAGGGGCGCGGCCGTGACCGCGGGGCGCCGCGGGGCGCTTCGAACGATCGCCTGTGCCGGGGCGCTGCGCCTGCCCTGGATTGGCAGCTTCGGTGTCACCCCTGTCGCCGGAGCCGAAGCCCCGCCTGCTGCGCGGGGCGCGCGCAGCGACGTCCCCGTCGGTGGCGGGGGTGCCTACCGTCCCGACCATCCCTACCTGTTTCAGTCCATTGGCGCGCCGACCTACAAGTCCAAGCTGGGCGGGGGTGACTACAACGCCGACATCTGGGGGCCGACAAACCTCGATGTTGACGCCATGGTTGGCTGGTCGTGGCGGCATCGGGGTGGGGATTGGCTCGACGCCAAGTTGCAGTCGCAGGGGATCGCAGCCTGGGCCGATTGGCGGTCCAACGCCGCGGCATCGGCATTGCCGCAGACCGTTGACGCACTCGATCTGACGGCGCTCGTCCGCTACTGCCAGCAGCGGTCGCGCTGGCTCGCGCTGCTCATAAGCAATACGGGCGCAGCGCTGGCAGTTCGCGGTCCGTTTGACAGCGCGGCGACGATGCCCGCGCTGAATGTGACCTACGTCGACGGGTCGCATGCAGTATTGCGCTGTCGGATCGTTGCGGCCTCGACGCCTAGCAGCGCGCTTCCAGTATCGGCAGCCAGACAGTCGGTGTTGCCTTGCTTCGTTGAATTCGAACGCCCGGCCAAGGCAGTAGCGTCGGCCTCGCTCGCGCTGACAGTGGTCAAACTGGTGGACGGTCCGGCCCGATTGGACATCTTTCTCTGCGACCCGCCGATCAATACCCAGCCCTTGACGACGGGCCTGGCCGAGCGTGCCGGCAAACTCGACGAGGGTATGCATGCGCTGCCGGGTGTGATCGGTGTGCAGCGTTATGTGGACGGCGCACGTCTGTCGGATTTCGTGGTCGCGGGTGCAGCCAATCACGACAGCGAGGCCCTCTACGATCCGGCACTCTGGGGCGGCCGCCCGGACATGCGCAAATGGCCTCATGCCGCGGCGGGCAAGTGGGTCAATCCTCCAGCAACGGGGTTGTCGCTGGTCTCGAGCAGCTTCCGCGAAGACGGTTTTCTGCCGCTGTCGAAGGGGCTCGGCGCGCTGCGGCTCGAGATGC
This sequence comes from Rubrivivax sp., assembly GCA_036724445.1. Lineage (GTDB taxonomy): Bacteria > Pseudomonadota > Gammaproteobacteria > Burkholderiales > Burkholderiaceae_C > Rubrivivax. The sequence goes on from DAIMFR010000024.1 coordinate 47,479, forward strand.
CCGACAGCGGTGTGCCGGTTGGCGGCGACGTTGGCTATCGCGGTACGCTGGCCAGCAACATGAAGCTGTTCATGCCCTTCGAGGAGTTCGGTCGGCTGAGCCGGATCTTCGTGCGCTACTACATGCGTTTGGGCACACCCTATGTGCGCACGCCCGCCGATCGGCGTGAGGTTAGACAAGGAAGCGCGGCGCGCTGGTCCGAGCTGGGGGGCAAGATCGGCATATCGGCGGCACACGCAACGACCTATGGCGGCGTCAGCGGATCTTCCGGAGGCGGATTCGGCTGGCAAATGCGCCACGCATGGGTCGACTGCGACGCGGCACAGGGAGGGCCGGACGAGGGAGGCGTCGTCTGCGGCTGGCACCTCTACGACTTCCAGCGGGCCAATCCGGAAGGCCATCGATACGGCACGGAGAGCCAGAATCGCAACAACTGGGGCCAACAGGGCGGGCTGGGAGGTGTGCTGTACGCAGGACGCTGGTACTGCATCGAAACGGAAGTCAAACTCAACACCGTGGATACATCCGCAACTACCTTCGTGCCGGACGGCGAGTTGCGAGCCTGGATCGACGGACGACTGGCGTTCGAGCGTGTCGGCATGGTGTTTCGCACCCTGCCGCTTCATGCGCCGCCGTATTCACCCAACCACTTGCGCCCCTGTCGTGAACTCGGCGTGAAGGAACTTTGGTGGAACTGGTTCCATGGGGGCACGACGCAGAACACCGCGCAGCGCACGATGTTCGTGACGGGGCTCGCCTGGGCACGAGAACGCATCGGGCCTATCCGCCTGTAGCCGCAGCGCGCCCGCTGCATGCGACCTCGTCGAGATCGTGGCTTGGGATCGTACAGCCAGGGCCGGCTACGCGGGAACACGGAACTCTGGCTGATGCCGGCGCAGCCACAGCTCGAGCATGGTCAGGATCCAGACCATCTCGCCGTAGTAGCCGGGATGCGCCGGTAGATGCGTGCTCAACAGCGGATCGACGAAGTCGCGCCTCACGAGGCCGCGCGTCGCGATCGAACGCAGCGCGTCTTCGGCCAGCGCCCGCAGGCCGGCGTGCTTGACGGCCCAAACGCCGAACGGCAGACCGAATCCGTGCTTCTTCTTCGATAGGATCTCGTCGGGCAGGAAGCCGCGCAGCGCTTCCTTGAAGAACCAACGAAGCTTCATGCCGCGCAGCTTGTACGACGCCGGCAGCTTCAGCGAGAACTCGAGCAGCTGGCGGTCGATGAGCGGAAACGCGACGTCGATGCCGGCCATGCGCGTCGCGTCGCGGACCTTCGGCAGATCGCTCTCGGCGAGCGTGAAGCGCCAGTCGTAGGCGAGTGTGCGGTCGAGTTCACCGTCGGCGTCCGCATAGCGCCAGACCTCGCGCTGCAGCTTCAGCGGACCCTCGGCATCGATGCCGGCCAGGAAGCCGGGCGTCAGCACCTGCCGCGCGCCTAGGCGCAGCAGCAGGTTGTGGCCCTGAATGCGGTCGGGCATCGGCGTGCGGGCATGGCGGATGTAGCCGCTGCCGAACTTCAACAGCGGCGTGCGCCCGACGACGGCACTGCCGAAGACCGGCTCCAGCACACCGCGGCGCAGGAACGACGGCACCTGCTCGTACACGCCGAACATACGCTGCGTGGCATAGCGCGCATTGCCGCCGAACAGTTCGTCACCGCCGTCGCCGGCGACCAGGTGACGTACGCCCTCGGCATGCGCGACGCGCGCGCAGCAGTAGGACGGCAGCACGGAGGAGTTGCCGAACGGCTGGTCCTGCCACGCGGCCACTTCGGGCATGTGGCGCAACAGGTCGTCTGGCGTCACGTAGTACTCATGATGGTCGGTGCCGAAGCGCCGGGCGGCGATGCGCGCATACGCCATCTCGTCGTAGCCCTGCGCCTCGAAGCCGATCGAGTAGGTCGAGGCCGGCTGCCCCGTGACTTCGCCGATCAGGCCGGCGACCGTCGAGCTGTCGGTGCCGCCGCTCAGGAAGCACGCGACCTGCCCCTCGCCGCCGAGCCGGCGCCTCACGGCCTCGCGCAGCAGCTGCAGGAACTCGTCGCGCAGCGCGTCGAACGAAGGCTGCGCCAGCGGGCGGAAGGCCGGCGTCCAGTAGCGCGAGACCGTCAGCTTGCCTTGCTGGAACACGGCGCAATGTCCGGCTGGCAGGCGGCGCACCGCGACGAACACGGTACGCGGCGCGGGGATGGAGTGAAAGTAGAGGTAGTCGAACAGCGCCTGGTGGTCAAGCGCATCGCCCGGCCCGGCCAGCAGGTCGGCGCGGGTCGCGACTTGGAGTCTGCCGCCGTCGACGCGATAGCACAGCGTCTGTTCCGCAAACCGATCAACCGCCAGGAAGATCCGGTCGTCGCCCAGATCCACAGCGACCGCGAAACCGCCATCAGCGCGCTCGGCGGCCGCGGCCGGGCCATGCCGCAGCACGGCGTCGCGCCAGTCGGCCGCGCTGGCGGCGCCGCGATGAGTCATTTCCGGCCAGCGCGCGTCGCCCGTGCAGGGCAGTGGTCGGGTCTCGGGAATGGTGAGAAGGGCGCTCATGGCGTCGGTGCCCCCGATGAGGCCGGTGCCGGAGGAGGGGCGGAGGCGGCCTGGTCGCGTCTGCGGGCTGCGGTCTGAGCAGCGGCGATCGTCTCGGCGGGAACGTCTGCGCGCTTGGCAAGCGCCAGGATTCGCGGCTCTTCGGGCAGATACTGCAGCGCGGCCTCGACTGTCTGTCGGGCTCCCGCTTTGAGGCCTAACTGCAGCTGCGCCTCGGCCCAGCTCGCATAGGGCGGCCAGTAGTCCGGCTTTACTTCACGCGCGCGCAAGAAGGCATCGTTGGCCGCCGCGTACTGCTTGAGCAGCAGGTGGGCTTCGCCGATCCGCGTCAGGATCTCTGGCAACAGCACAAACCTCCCCTGCATGTTGCGCACGACGAACTGGTAGTCGCGGATCGCACTGTCGATCAGGTGCTCTCGCTGCTGTCGCGACACGCCCGCCATCTGGGCCCGGCGCTGGTTCATCAGTCCCCAGCAGTAGTGATGAACCGACCAGAAGGTCTCCCCCATCAGGCTGACCCAGTAGTCGGCACGGGGCGACTTCTGGGGCCCGGTGCGCGTGTGGTTGAAACCCTGCGTGTCGCGGCAGTAGTCCGGCAGCACGGCGAGCTCGCCCTCGGTCCAGTCCAGCGGCCGGTCTGCCCGGGCGTCTGCGCTCATCACGAGCAGGAGCGCGATCAGGATGGAGGTCAGCGGCGTCATGGGTGGGTGGTGGAAGGCAAGGTTGGCGTGTCGCATCGACCGGGTCGGGCGCCACAGTACACGCAGCCAATGAGGGGCGCAGGCACAGGGTCGCTATACCGGCCGGCCGGGAATGATATGCGCCTCCCGCGACCGGCAGGTCATCGGGGGTGCGGTAAAAATCCACTGGTCGGCGCGGCCGTGCCCATTGGTCATGGCTGCGGCCGCTATGCTGATGGACTGCATGAGCACACCTCGGTCCCCGGACGCCCCTCGATGATTGCCCCGGACCAGGGTTCATCGTCTCGACGCCTGCTCCGCGGATCGCTGTGGATGATCGGCGCGCGGTGGGCCATGCGGCTGGTCGGGCTGGTCAGCACGATGATCCTCGCGCGCTTGCTGGCGCCGGAGGATTTCGGCTTGGTGGCGATGGTGATGATTGCCTATGGGCTGTTCGAGACCATCGCCTATGCCGGCGTTGACCTCGCGCTGATGCGCGCCGAGACCGAAAGCCGCGAGCACTTCGACACCGCATGGACCATCCAACTGCTGCAGGGCCTGTTCGTCTCGCTCGGCGTCGTGATTGCGGCGCCCCTGGTGGCCCGCTACTTCGGCGAGCCGCGGCTCGACGCGGTGATGCTCGTCGTCGCAGCCAAAGCCGTGGTCGACGGCATGCAGAACATCGGCGTCGTGTGGTTTCGCAAGGAACTCGACTTCGCGCGCGAGTTTCGCTTCAACCTGTACGCCAAGCTCGGCAGCTTCGTGATCGTGATCGCCGCCGCACTCTGGTGGCGCAATTACTGGGCGCTCGTCGTCGGCTCGTTGGCGGCGTCCTTCGTCACCGTCGTGCTCAGCTATACGATGCACCCGTACCGACCGCGCCTGTCGCTGGCGAAGGCCCGCGATCTCTGGGGTTTCTCGCAGTGGCTGCTGCTGTCGCGCATCGGCAGCTACCTGAACCGCAAGTGCGACACCTTCATCGTCGGCGGTGCCGTCGGCACCTCGTCGATGGGCACCTACCACGTCGCGACCGAACTTGCGACGCTGCCGAGCAACGAACTCGTGATGCCGATCCGCCGTGCTCTGTTCCCGAACCTGGCCCGCATCGCCGACGATCGCGAGGCGTTCAGGCGTGCCGCCGCCGACAGCTTCTCGGCGGTGGCCGTGATCTGCCTTGGTGTCAGCGTGATCCTGTGGGCGCTGGCGCCGCAGTTCGTGCGCGTGCTGCTCGGCAGCCAGTGGGACGCGGCGGTGCCGGTGGTCGCGGCGATGGCGGTCTATGGGGCCGCGTCGTCGCTGATCCTGGTGCTCGAAGTTCCGCTCTGGGTCGCGGGTCGGACCAGCCTGTCGGCGGCGCAGGCATGGTGCGAACTGGCCCTGCTGGCACCACTCACGGTCTGGGCAGTGCAGGTCGGAGGTGTCGAGGGCGCGGCTACCGCACGCGCCGCCCTGTCGGTGGCAATGGTGCCGCTAATGATGGCTTTCGCGGTGCGCGCCGGCAACGTCGGATGGGGCGCGCTGCTGTCGGCCGTGTGGCGGCCGGTGGCGGCTGCCGCGGGCGTGGCCGCAGCGGTGCTGGCGTTGCCGGCCGCGTGGGCGGGGCCGCCGCTGTTCGAGCTGGTAACCAAAGGAGCCGTGCTGGGGCTGGTGTTCATCGGCATCGTCATGCTGCTGTGGGCGCTTTCGGGCCGGGCACCGGGCTTCGAAGCGGCGGTGCTCGACCTGCTCGGGAGCAAGCTGCGCCGTCAGGCGCCAAGATGAAGGCCCGCTGACGATGGCATTGCAGGTCACGCCGATCCGCGCCGAGCATCTGGAACAGGTCGGCCGTTTTCTTCATGAGCAGATGGGTCGGCGCATCTCTGCAGAGGCCTGGGTCCGTTCCCTCACGCACCACTGGGCCGCAGAGGTGCCGAACCACGGCATGCAGCTGCGTGACGGCGGCCGTCTGGTCGGCGTGCTGCTGGCGGTGTATTCCGATCAGACCATCGGCGGCGGCATCGAGCGTTTCTGCAACCCGCACAGCTGGTGCGTGCTGGACGGCTACCGCAGCGGCAGCCTGCAGTTGGTGCTCGACGTCATCCGTCAGCGTGGCTACCACTTCACGATGTACACGCCGAATCCGAAGGTGGCCGAGGTCTTTCTCGGACTCCGGTTCAGGCTGCTCGACGACCGGCTGCTGTACCTGCCGCACCTGCCGGCGCCCGGGTCGCGCCGCGGCGGCCGCTTCGCGGAAGACGCGCCGGAGCGCATCGCCGCCAGGCTCGACGGCGTCGCACGCGCCGAGTACGAGGCGCACCGCGGCATCCCTTGGCTGCGCTTCATCGCCTTCGGCGGGCCCGGCGACGTCTGCCTGGCGGTCTACAAGCCGATGCGTTGGAAGCGCATGCCCGGCGCGCACCTGCTTCACCTTAGCGACCCGTCGGCGCTCGAGCGTCATGGCGCGCTGCTGCGGCAACATCTGCTGCTGCGGGCCGGGCTGATGGTCACCCGTGTCGAAGCGCGCTTGCTGTCGTCTGTGCCTCGCGGGGCGATCCTCAGCCGCCGCACCCAGCCCAAGCTGATCTCGTCGCGCACGCTGACTGACGGCCAGGCGCGCGACATCTACAGTGAACTGGTGGCGCTGGACCTGTAGCGCGTCCTGTTCAGGGCTCCAGCACACTGCGTATCGTGCCGAGCAGCACCTCGGTATTGGTCCAGTGGTCGAGGCCGCGCACGCCCGCTGTCTGGTCGGTCGCCAGCCGCGGCAGGCGGGTGTGCACGACGCGCACGCGGCGCAGAGAGCGGCTCAGGTCGTCGGCGAGGATCTCGGCTGCGGCCTTGGCCATCGCGTAGGCGGTCAGCCCCTTGGGCCGCTGGTCAATGAACACCGTCGACGGCAGGTAGACCGTGACCTTACGCTCGCTGGCGGCCTGCTCCAGCGCGAGGCACAGCGACGCGAAACGGTCGAGGTAGGTGTCGGTGAATTGCCCAAAGGCCCGCCGGTCGAACAGCTCGGCGGACTTGCGGTAGATCCGCGGCGTGGCGAAGTAGAAGACCGCGTCTGGCGCCTGCGGCCCGAACAACGCGAGCCAGTCGGTTTCCTCCGACAGGTCGCAGCGGCGCGGCCGTGCGCGCCCGCGGCCACAGGCGTTGATCTCGTCGGCGACGCGTTGCGCATCGTCGCGTCCGCTGGCGTAGGTCAGCACCACGTCGGCGCCGCCGGCTGCGAGCAGCTTCGCGGTCAGTTCGCCGAGACCGCGCGAGCCGCCCACCACTATCGCGCGCGTTCTGGCGAAGGCTTCGGGCGGCACGCGGTCTGCGAGTTCATCGGCGCGCGGCTGCCTCTGCGGCGGAGCGCGCTCGAAAGCGATCAGCTCTCCCCGCAGCGGGCCGTCGAAGGCCATCGTGATCATGCCGAAGCGGGCCTCGTGCGCGAGCACCCGCACCCTTAGCGCCGCGCCCGGCGTCGCGCCGTTCGCGATCAGCGTCAGGGATGAAAACACCGAATGCAAACCGGGGCAGACCATTCCTACCGTGTAGGACAGGGCGGCGAGCGCGCCGACGGCTCCGCGGCCGAGACGCCGCTCGACGTGCGGGAACGCGGCGGCCAGTGACGGCGCCCACTGCGCCAGCAGGTAGCTGCGCCCGACGTGTGTCGCGGCGGCAGCCTCGCATGGCACGGTGGCTGGTGCCAGGACGATCGCTTCACCAACCGCCGCGGGTGGGGGCGCGGCGGCCGTCGCGACGGCCGGTCCGGCGATGCGAACGCGGGTGCATACGACGCGGTCTACGACGGCGTCGAGGAGCGTTACCCCCTGCTCGTCGACGGTCTGGTGGAAGTCCACGGCGTCATCGACGTCAATCGGCTGCTTGAACTCGCAGTCCAGTCGCAGTGGTCCCTCGGGCTCGGCGGCTGGCCGCCAGCGCTCCAGCGCCTGAAGTAGCGTGTGCACGCCGTGCACTATCGGCAGACCGGTCAGCGTGCGCCGCGCCGCGACCGGGTCGACGTGCATCGGGTTGACGTCGTGGGAGGCGGCTCCGAACGCGATCTGGTCGTCCAGCGAAAAGCGGCGGCTGCCGAGGTCGACGGACGTTCCGGAAGGCATGGCGAGGCTGGGTCGGGCCGCAAAGCGCGCATGCTAGCTCGCGCCTCCCGCAGCCGCGGGACTGCCGCCGTGCGCGCCGCCGGTGATGTGACATCCGCCACGTCGTGCCCGCAAGGCCACCGCGGGCCTATGCTAGGCTCGCCGGCTTTCAGGATGGCAGGCTACGCACGCCCGGCCCCGCGCCGCCCGGTCCCGGGGCACCGGCCGTCCATATCGTTGCATCCTCTTCGCATGGCCAAAGATCCCTTCGACGCCCTGTTGCAGATCGATTCGCTGGGTGCGCTGAACCGCGAGCTCGCGCAGACTTCCCTCGCGGTCGGGCCGTTGCAGCTGAACCCGCTGCTGTCGCGCGCGCGCGAGCTGGCGCCGGCGGCCGCTACGCTGCGCATCGGCATCGTGCACACCTACACCAGCGACCTGCTCGACCCCTGGTTCGAGCTCGCGGCCGCGCTTCAGCAACTGCGGATCGATCTCTATCACGCGCCCTACGGGCTGGCGCTGCAGGAGGCGGCGCCGAACTCTGCGCTGGTCGCGCATCGGCCGGACATCACGCTGCTGCTGCTGCGCCGCGCGGATCTGGTTCCGGCGCTCGAGTCGCCCTTCGTCGGCGATGACCCGCAGGCGCAGGCGGCGCTGCGGGACAGCGCGTTGCGCCGACTGCAGGACATCGTCGCGATGTTCCGCGCGCAACCGGTCGGGCACCTGGTGGTGTCACTGCTGCCGGGTTTGGCCGGGCCGGCGCTGGGCCTGTACGACGTGCAGTTCGAACGCGGCGAGGCCGCCTGGTGGGCCGCCTTCAAGACCGAGGCAGCTGGCTGGATGCGCGAGCACGTGCCCTCGTCGCTGTACCTGGACCTCGACGAGGTGCAGGCACAGGTGGGCCGCGACGGATTCTTCGATCGCCGCTACTGGTACAGCGCGACCTTCCCCTTTGCCGCACCCGCGGCGCGCGAGATCACGCGCCGAGTCGTCACCATCGGCGTTTCGCTGCGCGCGCCAAAGGCGAAGGTAATCGTGCTCGACGCCGACAACACGCTGTGGGGAGGCATCGTCGGGGAGGACGGGCCGCACGGGATCGCGCTCGGTCCAGAGTACCCGGGCAAGGTCTACGTGGACTTCCAGCGTCGCCTGCTGGATTTCCGCCAGCGCGGCTTCCTGCTCGCGATGTGCAGCAAGAACAACGAGGCCGACGTGCTGGAGGTGCTGCGCGACCACCCGCACCAGGTGCTGCGCGAGTCACACTTCGCGGCGCGACGCGTCAACTGGGAGCCCAAGCCGGACAACATCGAGTCGCTGGCGCTCGAGCTGAACCTGGGTCTCGAATCCTTCGTCTTCGTTGACGACAGCGATCATGAGTGCGCCGCGGTGCGGCATCACCTGCCGCAGGTCGAGGTGATCCAGGTACCCAAGCGGGCGTTGGACGTGCCGCTCTGCCTGGACTGCGTCGCGCGTCTCGAGATCCTGTCGCTGACCAGCGAGGATCTGGCGAAATCGCGAATGTACGAGCAGGAGCGCCAGCGCCGCGCGCTCGGCGAAGACTTGGCGGGCAGCGGCGGTGCGCCGGAGTACCTGGCCCGACTCGGCATGCGGATGACGCTGCGCTTCGATCCGTCGGAGCATGTCGCGCGGCTGAGTCAGCTCAGCGGCAAAACGAACCAGTTCAACCTGACGACGCGCCGCTACAGCGAACACCAAATGCGCGGGTTCATCGATTCCGGGGACACGCTCGTCGCTGACTTCTCGCTTGCCGACACCTTCGGGGACAGCGGTGTCGTCGGGCTCGCCATCTGGCGGCGCACCGCAGCCGATGCAGTCGAGCTGGACACCTTCCTGATGTCCTGCCGCGTGATCGGCCGCGAGGCGGAGTCTGCCTTCCTGCATGCACAGCTGCGCCACCTCCAGGCGCAAGGCGTGCGGCACATCGTGGCCAACTACCTGCAGACCGCCAAGAATGGCTTGGCCAAGGATTTCCTCCCCGTGCAAGGCTTCGAGGCCGACGCTTCGGGCCGCTTCGAGATGGACCTCAGCCACCGCCCGCCTCGCGCCGAGTCGGAGTTCCCCATATCGGTGACGGTAGCAGCGCCGGCACCGGCTCACTGAAGACCCAACGCGCCGCCGCCCGAGCACCGCGGCGCACCTCTACCCGTCGAACGCTTGAGCCATGAGTCACTTTCCGCGCCTGCAAACCACGATCGCCGAAACGCTGAAGATCCCGCCCGCGTCGATCACCCCAGAAACCCGCGACGAGGACGTGCCCGCATGGGACTCGCTCGGACACGTCAAGCTCATCATGGCGATCGAGCAGGCCTTCGACCTGTACATCGAAGTCGACGACTTCGGCGAGCTGAAGTCGGTGCCCGCGATCCTGGGCTACCTGCAGAACAACGGCGCAAGCTGACAGGCAGCATGCAGCACGGCGCGTTCATCGCGGCCGGCGGACCGTTGCCGCAGCCACTGATCATCGACGGCGCCCGCGGGCCGCTGGTCGCGGTCTACCATCCGCCGGCGGCGCCGCGGCATCCGGGAGGCGACCTGCTCGTCGTCCCCCCCTTCGGCGAGGAGATGAACCGCTGCCGGCAGATGATCGCGCTACAGGCGCGGGCTCTGGCGCCGCTGGGCGTCGGCACGCTGGTCCTGGACCCCTTTGGTACTGGCGACAGCGCAGGTGAGTTCATCGACGCGACCTGGGACGGCTGGCGCGACGACCTGCGACGTGGTCTTGCGTGGCTGCGTCACCGCGGCCAGGGCTGCGAGACGGTCTGGGGCTTGCGCCTCGGCGCTGTGATGGCCTCGGAGCTGGCACGCGAGGACGCCGGCCTGCGGCGCCTGCTGCTGTGGCAGCCAGTGAGCAGCGGCAAGACGTTCTTCACGCAGTTCCTGCGCATCCGGATCGCAGCCGACCTGCATCTGCCGGACCGCGTCAAGACGACGAACGAGCTGCGCGCCCGCTTCGCCGATGGCCATGCTGTCGAGGTCTCGGGTTACGAGGTCGGACCGGCGCTTGCGCAGACCATCGACTGCGCGGAACTCGACGCGCTCGCGCTGGCGGGCCGGCAGGTGGACTGGTTCGAAGTGCTGGCCGACGAAGAGACGGCGGCGCCGCTCGCGTCGAAGAAGACACAGGAAGCGCTGCGACAGGCAGGCGTCGACCTGAGGGTCGAGTCGCTGGTTGGGCCACCGTTCTGGCAGGTGCACGAGCGCGAGGTGGCGCCGGCGCTGCTGGAGGCCATGGCGCGCCGCTTTGCTCTGCCGGAGTGGCCGGCGGTCGACGCCGCACCGTCGGGCACGCACGTGCCGGACAAAGGTGAGGCCGGAAGGGCGGACGCTGCCACCGAGCAGCCTTTGACCTTCGACTGCCGTGGCGAACAGCTGGTCGGTGTGCTGCACCGTGCGCCAGTGCCGGCGCGCCGCGGTGCGATCATCGTCATCGCCGGCGGCCCGCAGTACCGCGCCGGCGCCCACCGGCAGTTCGTGCAGCTGGCGCGGCGGCTGGCCGCCGAGGGCTGTGCGGTATTGCGCTTCGATCAGCGCGGTATGGGCGACAGCACCGGCACCTACCAGGGCTTCGAACACATCGGCGACGATATAGCGGCCGCGATCGACGCTTTGCGATCCGCGTGCCCGGAGATGCAGCGGCTGCTGCTGGTGGGCGAGTGCAATTCCGCGAGCGACATCCTGTTCTACGCATGGCGCGACCGGCGCGTGACCGAGGTCGCACTGACCAACCCCTGGGTGCGCACGCCGGAGGGGCAGGCTCAGGTCATCGTCAAGACATACTACCTTGACCGGCTGCGCTCGCGCGAGTTCTGGGCGCTGGTGTTCAGCGGCAAGTTCGAGTTGAGGCGCTCTCTGCGATCGCTGGCGGAGGTGCTGCGCGACTACTGGCGCGGCCGCCGCATGCTGTCACGCAGCGGCTCGGCGCCGCAGGACGCCTTCGACACTCTGCCGTTGCCGTTGCGCACCGCTGAAGGTTTACGCCGATTCGGCGGCCCGGCGCTGGTGCTGATGAGCGGCCACGACTACATCGCGCGCGAGTTCGACGAGATCACGCGCATCACGCCGGCTTGGTCCGGATTGCTGGACTCGGGGCAGGTGCGCCGTGTCGACATCGATGGCGCTGACCACACGTTCTCGAAACAGGTCTGGAAGACGGCGATGGTCGAGGCCATCGTCGACTGGATGAAGACGCATCCGGTACACGCGGCCGAGCCGCGTGGCTGAATCACAGAGCTGCAATCAGTGCGTCCAGGCGGGCCTGGATTTCGGGTCCGTACTTGCGCTTCAGGTAGCGGAACACCAGCGCGTGACAGAGGCGCAGTTCGCGGTGCTGCGCGGGCGAAATGCCCTGTGAGGCACACCAACCGTCGATGTCGAGCGCGGGCGCCGTGTCCACGCGGCCGCGGGTGCCTTGCTGCTGCGCAGCTTCCTGCAGCGACATCTCCAGCGTAAACAGGTCCAGGCCGGGCAGCGCGACCTCGCCGTAGTCCTCCCAGTCGAACACGATCAGGCGACCGTCGGGGCGCAGCCCCAGGTTGTTCAGTACCAGATCGCCATGCTGCGGCCGGGCAGGCAGCGAGGGCAGCGCTGCGCGCAGTCGGCACAACCCGGTGGCGACCGGCGGCTGCGTGGCTTGGGCCTGGAAGTAGCGCTCGACTTCCTGAGCCCAGGCATGCGAGGCCACCGGCTCCGCGGCACCGGTGAAATATGCAGCCAGTGCCTGCCTGAGTCGCTCGGCCGCGGCGGGCCGGGCCACCATGTCGATGGTGACGGCGCGAAAGTCGACGGCACCGGTCGCCATCACGTGCAGCTCGCCGTGCCTGATGTAGCCCACGAAGCGAGGTGCATGTTCCGGGTGTGCCAAGCTGGCGCGCGCGAAACGCTGGGCCTCGGTTTCCAGGCTCACCAGCCGGCTGAACTTGACAAAAAGCTGCGGCTGGCCTCTGCGCGTAAGGATCATCCACAGCGAGGCGCCTTGCGAAAGGTAGATCGCTTTCTCGTAGGGTTGCCGTGTGTCGAACCAGCCTTGTTGCTGGACGACGTGCAATACCTCGTTCAGCATGGGGCATGGGCCCAGAAGAAGAGGTCCGGCTGGAGCAGACCGCCCAGCCCGCAGCGCGCCGCGAGCAGGCGCAACCCGTAGCCCAGCCGGCCATGCTGGTTGCGCGTGCGGCGCACCGCAAGCACGAAGTGACGGCCGGCCGCCTTTCGTGCCGATGGGACCAAGGCCATCGGCGAAGCCGCATGCGGCTCGATCAAGAAGCACTCCGCGTCAATGAAGCCGGCGCACAGCAGGCTGCGGGCGACCCGGCCTGGCGTCGCCCAGTCCGACCCAGGCCGCCAGACGCGGCCACGGCGAAGCCCGTGCACCGACATCAGGTGCGGCATATGTCCGACGACCGTGCCGCCGGGTCGCAGCAACGCCAGCGCGGCGATCGAGACTTGACCTGCCGGCGCGTGGCCCGCAACGCCCAGGACACCGGGCAGCAGTACGGCGTCGTAGCGGGGTCTGCCCAGAGCCGTGGCCGCCCGCATGAGTTGCCAAGACTCGGAAACCGCCACCGTACCGGGCCATCCGCTCCGCAGCTCCCGGCACGCCGCATCGCCGGCACTTCCCACCAGCAGCGTCGTCGACGGCTCCCGCCGCAGCGGCAGCGTGTAGAGCAGGCGCAGCCGATCTGCGCCGCGCGCCAGCGGAAGCCGGTCGTCGCTGGCGCTCGACGGGGCTGGAGTCGGCTCAGCTCCGCTGAGCGACGATGATGGCATCCGGCGCAATGCCTGCCAGCAGCGGGCTTGAGAAGCGGCGCTCCTTGGCCGCTGCCGCGGGAGCATCCGGACGAACGCTGCCGAGCATGCGCGAACGGAACATCCATGCGCCGATCGGCCGCTGGTGACGGATCTTCAGGCCGTGCGCCTGAAGCAAGCGCCGAAGCTTGCCGAGATGCAGGTCCATGCCGCCGGCATTACCCCCCGTCACGCGACCGAACAGCGAATACAGTGCGCGCGGGTTACGGTGGCTGTTGATCACCAGAAAACCTTCCGGCGCGAGGCGCTTGACCAGCGCGCGCAGCACGCCTTCCCGCAACGCGTCCTGCGCGTTGCCGAAGAAGCGGAACGAGGTGATCAGGTCGAAGGTTCCCAGGTCGGGATCATCTTTCGTCAGATCGGCGAGGTGGAAGGTCGCACCCGGAACCTTGGCCTGCGCGACCTTGAGCATTGACGGAGAAACGTCGACGCCTACCGCATCCTTGGACAGGGGCGCCAGCGTCGAGATGGCGCGGCCGGTGCCACAGGCAAAGTCCAAATAGCGCGACACGCCGGACGGGAAGCACTCGCGCACGAGCGCATCCAGGTGCACCTGCTCCCAGTGGGCCATGTATGCATCGAATGGCTCTGCGGCCAGACGATCGTCGTAGTGATCTCCCGCCGTAAGGTGGCTCGCGCGATAGTCTTCAGTAGGTTGCATCGGTGATCCACATCTGACCGGGAGTGCGTGCTCGGCTCCGCGGAATCGGCCATCGCTGCGGGAGAACGCCTCAGCCCAGTTTGGCCGCGACGAACTCGCAGAAGCTGCCGACCGTCGCGAAAGCCGCCCCGTCGATCTCGTCATCGTCCACGTCCAGGCCGAAACGCTCCTCGATGCCGGTGATCAGCGCGACCACGGCCATCGAATCGAGTTCGGGTATAGCGCCCAGCAGCGGCGTCTCGGCGGTCATCGATGCCGTGCGGCCGTTCAGGGCCAGCACATCGTCGAGCAGGCGAAGCACTTCGCGGGAGACATCCATGGAAGGAATCGGACTCGCAGTTCGGAACAAGCGGCATTGTAGTTGCGTGCAATCCCACGGCTTACCCCGAAAGGCGTGGAGCATTTCGCGTGCATCGGCGGGCCGAACCGCGTCCCGAGGCACTGCTCACGATGTCCTGGGCACGACGCCGTTTAAGATCGCGCGCCGACCGGAGTCCGTACCTGCCGCTGTCCTCAGAATATGTCCGAAGCGTCGTTGTTGTTCGAACTTCCTGCCCGATCCGTGGACCGGCGGGGGGCCCACGAAGCGCTGGTCCACGGGAACACGCGCCTGTGTTACACCGAGCTTGCGCAGCGGATTGCCCAGTTCGGCGGCGGACTTCTGGCCCTTGGGGCCGAGCGCACCGACCGCGTCGGCATCTGGCTCGACAAGCGCCTGGAAACCGTCGTCGCCAGCTTCGCCGCCCCGGCGGCCGGCGGCGTGATGGTGCCGATGAACCCGCTGCTCAAGCCGGAGCAGGTGGTCTATATCGCGCGCGACTGCAGCGTGCGCGTGCTCGTGACCTCGCCTGAGCGGCTGGCGCTGCTGCTGCCGGTGCTCGGCGAATGCTCCGATCTGCGCCACCTGGTGCTGACCGAGCCGCCCGCCGAGGCGCCCGCGTTGCCGCCCGGCATCGCCTTGCATACCTGGGCCGAACTGCTGGACGCGCCGCCGCGCCCCGGCCACCGCGTGATCGACACCGACCTGTGCGCGATCCTCTACACCAGCGGCTCCACCGGCCAGCCCAAGGGCGTGGTGCTCAGCCACCGCAACATGGTGGCCGGCGCCAAGAGCGTGGCCGGCTACCTGGGCAACTGCCCGCAGGACACGCTGCTGGCCGCGCTGCCGCTGAGCTTCGACGCCGGCTTCAGCCAGCTGACCACCGCCTTCCACGCCGGCGCGCGCGTGGTGCTGCTCAACTACCTGTTGCCGCGCGACGTTCTGAAGGCGATGGCCAAGGAGAAGGTCACCGGCCTGACGGCGGTGCCGCCGCTGTACATCCAGTTGACGCAGCTGGAGTGGCCGGCGCAGATCGGCGAGCACCTGCGCTACTTCGCCAACACCGGCGGACGCATGCCGCGCGAGACGCTGGACGCGCTGCGCGCGCGCGTGCCCAAGGCCAGGCCCTTCCTGATGTACGGCCTGACCGAGGCCTTCCGCAGCACCTACCTGCCGCCCGAGGAGGTGGACCGCCGGCCGGACTCGATAGGCAAGGCCATCCCCAATGCCGAGATCCTGGTGCTGCGTGCCGACGGCAGCGAATGCGGCCCCGACGAGCCGGGCGAGCTGGTGCACCGCGGCGCGCTGGTCGGCCAGGGCTATTGGAACGACCCGGACAAGACGGCCGAGCGCTACAAGCTGCTGGCCCCCGGCCACGGCGGCCGCGTGGCCGGGCTGCAGCTGCCGGAGTACGCGGTGTTCAGCGGCGACACCGTGCGCAAGGACGCCGAGGGCTTCCTGTACTTCGTCGGCCGGCGCGACGAGATGATCAAGACCTCGGGCTACCGCGTCAGCCCGAACGAAGTCGAGGAGATCCTGTACGCCACCAAGCTGGTCGGCGAGTGCGTGGCTTTCGGCGTGGACCATCCGCAGCTGGGCCAGGCGATCCAGGTGATCGCCACGCCGCCGGCCGGCGCCGGCGCGCTGGACCTGGAAGCACTGCGGGCCGAATGCAAGCGCCACATGCCGGCCTACATGGTGCCGGCCGGCATCGAGCCGGCCGCCGGGCCGCTGCCGCGCAACCCGAACGGCAAGATCGACCGCAAGCGGCTGTCCACCGCCTGGCTCGAGCGCCAGGCCGGCTGAATAGGCCTCGCTCGTGCGCTTGGCGCCGCGCCTTGCCTACCCGGCGAATACCGCGGCGTGGTGGCCGCTCGGCACGGTGCTCATTTCGACGTTCGTCGCGATTGGTCTCCCGGCGCGTACCAGCGCTGACTTCGACAGCTGTCCCACTACACAATCTCGGCGATGAGCGAATCCGCATCTTCCAAGCCGCGATCCGCGGTCACGCACGCCCCGCTGCCGCATTTCGAACTGAAGGGCGGGGAACTCCACTGGGGCGGCGGCCCCGTGTCCCGGCTTGCCGCAAGGGTGGGCCAGACCCCGTTCTACGCCTACTCGCGCGCCCTGCTGCGTTCGCGCGTGCTCGAGCTGCGCCAGGCGCTGCCGCGCGCGGTGAAGCTGCACTACGCGATGAAGGCCAACCCGATGCCGGCGCTGGTCGGTTTCATGGCCGGCCTGGTCGACGGCATCGACGTCGCTTCAGCCGGCGAGCTGAAGGTGGCGCTGGATGCCGGCGCCGACCCGCGCGAGATCAGCTTTGCCGGCCCGGGCAAGCGCGAGATCGAACTGCGCCAGGCGGTCGCGTCGGGCGTGCTGCTCAACGTGGAGTCGGCGCGCGAGCTGCGGCTGCTGGCCGACATCTCCAGCGCGCTCGGCCTGCCGGCGCGCGTGGCGCTGCGAGTGAACCCGGACTTCGAGCTCAAGGGTTCGGGCATGAAGATGGGCGGCGGCCCGAAGCAGTTCGGCGTCGACGTGGAGCAGGTGCCCGAGCTGCTCGCGGCCATCGCTGCCGCGGGGCTGGCCTTCGAGGGCTTCCACCTCTTCGCCGGCTCGCAGAACCTGCGCGCCGAGTCGATCTGCGAGGCGCAGCTGAAGTCCTACGAACTGGCGCTGCGCCTGGCCGCCGCGGCGCCGGGCCCGGTGCGCTTCCTCAACCTGGGCGGCGGTTTCGGCATCCCGTACTTCCCGGGCGAGCAGCGGCTCGACCTGCGGCCGATCGCCGACAACCTCGAGCGCCTGAGCGCGCGCGCCAAGGCAGAGATGCCCGAGGCCGCGCTGGTCATCGAGCTCGGCCGCTACCTGGTCGGCGAAGCCGGCATCTACGTGACCCGCATCGTCGACCGCAAGGTCTCGCGCGGGCAGGTGTTCCTGGTCACCGACGGCGGGCTCAACCACCACCTGTCGGCCTCGGGCAACTTCGGCCAGGTGATCCGCAAGAACTACCCGGTGACCATCGGCAACCGTGCCGGTTCGGCCGAACGCGAGATCGCCTCGGTGGTGGGGCCGCTGTGCACGCCGCTGGATCTGCTGGCCGACCGCATGGAGCTGCCGGTGGCGCAGGCCGGCGACCTGGTGGCGATCTTCCAGTCGGGCGCCTATGGCGCCAGCGCCAGCCCGCAGGCCTTCCTGGGGCACCCGCCCTGCGTCGAAGTGCTGGTCTGAACCTCGCCTGGCCGTGCTGGCGTCACTTCGTCGGCCGCCGGTCGATCTTCTTGACGACGATGGCGCCGACGGCGAACAGCAGCAGCACCAGCCAGGTCATCGGATGTTCGAGCACTTCGCGCGCGACGCTGGCCACCCTGCGCACCAGGTTCTGTTCGGGGTCGAAGAAGACGGACTGCGCCGGATGGTCGGGGGTGGCCCGCAGCGCCGCGTCGGCAGCGGCATCGGCTTGGCGCTGCGGCGCATGCCGGAGGTCGCGATCCAGCGGCGACGCGGACCAATCGGCGGCGTCCGGCGCCACCGTCCGGCCGCTGTGCTTGTCGGTGTCGTCGCGCAGCCCCGGTACGGCCTGCTTCAGCCAGCGCAGCGTGGCCTTGCCCCACTCGCGCAGCCCCCAGTCGTCGTGGCCGGAGGATCGGCGCGCGGCGCTGCCGTCCGCGCTGAGCTTGGCGCTTGCCGGCGTGGCGGCGCCGTTGGCGCGGCGGGCCGGCGCCGCCGCGTCCGCGGCGTGCACGCCCGCGCCGGATTCCTTGATCAGCTCTGCCGCCAGGGCGCTGCCCGAAGGGCCCGATGCCGCGGACCGTGCGGCCACGCCGTCCAGTGCCGGCTCGGACAAGCCGACCGGCGCCACTTCCACCGGCCCGGTGGTTTCGGCATCGGCGTGCGCCGCCGGCACCGGCCCGGCCCAGGCGGCGGCATGCAGGCCGAGGCTCGCCAGGAGCGCAAGTGCCACTGCAAGTGCAAGTGCCAGTGCAGGTGCAGGTGCAGGTGCAGGTGCAGGTGCAGGTGCAGGTGCAGGTGCAGG